>NZ_SDIF01000001.1 GCF_004122735.1 Streptomyces sioyaensis
GGCGGCCGCGACGCTCAGAGCACCGCGGCGGTCTCCTCGTGCGCGTAGCTGAACCCGTCGTCGTCGAAGTAGAAGACGGTGGCCTTCACCTTGTCGCCCTTGGCGAAGTACGAACCCTCGCCCACCCGGAGGTTCACCAGCGCCGTGTGGTCGGCGTAGTCGCAGATGAGCTTGTCCTTCTTGATCGTCCCGGCGGCCTCCGAGCCGACAGGACGGGGCGAGGCACCGAACACGTTGGCCACCAGCTGATGGTTCATGCCGGGGTCGCAGGAGTAGGTGACCTTCATCTGCAGGCCCGGCGCGTGCAGGGCGACCTTGTTGATCGCCAGGAGGTTGGCCTTGGCGGACGCGGCCGGTGCCCCGGCGAGCGCACCGGCGCCCACCAGGACGGTGACGGCCGCGGTTCCGGCGAGACGACGCCGGAGACGGGATGACTTCATCGGATTTCCTTCCCCCCTGCGCAGCCCCCTGGTCCGAGACGACGGAGATGTCCGTCTGTGCGGGCGACTGCGACAGATATTCGGTTTGACTCGGGATCATACGTGACCTTCCCGGCCGAACCGAATGCTTATTCGGGAAGCGCCGACCGTCCTCCCGGCACCCGTGAGCCACGCCGGACACACCCGTCGATGACCGTCCGCAAGAAGTCGGCCACTTAGTGTGCTCATGGCGGCTCTTCGTGGCGCCCGCGAAGAGCCGCCGCCAGGCTCCGCCAGGAGCACCCCGTCCGGAAGGAATGCCCATGATCCCCAAAGCCCTGCGCGCGGAGTACGAGCAGCGCTTCTCCACGTACGACACCGACGGCGACGGCTACCTGACCGCCCAGGACTTCACCGAGCGGGCCCGCGTGCTGGCGGACGCGGTGGGTGAGCCGGCGGACTCGGCCAAGGCTCAGGCGCTGCAGGAGGGGATGCGCCACACCTTCGAGCAGCTCGCCGACCTGGCCGACGTGGACCGTATGGGACGCCTGAGCCTGGAGCAGTTCATCAAGGCGTTCAGCCGCGCCGGCACGTCGGGAGCCATGGGCTCGGTCGTGGGACCGTCGGTCGCCGCGACCATCGCGCTGGCCGACACCGACGGGGACGGCGTGGTCAGCCGGGAGGACTTCGCGGCGCTGCACCGGGCGGCGGGCTACTCGGCCGCCCAGGCGGACGCGGCGTTCACCGCACTGGACCGCGAGGGAAAGGGCCGGCTGATGGTCGAGGCCTGGCAGGCCGCCGTCAGCGAGTAGCCGTCGGCGGCGACGTCCGCGCACGGCCGCTCCGCAGGGAGAGCGGCGCCCGGCCCTCACGCCCGGAAGGTCGCCGCGAGATACGACACCAGCTCCGGACCGCTCACCCGCGCGGAGCGCATCCCCAGGTAGCCGTCGGGGCGGATGACGAACCCCGCACCCCCGGCCGCGCCGTAGCTCCGCCGGAACTCGTCCAGCGCGTCCCGGACGACGGGCAGCAGCAGGCCGTCCGTCGCGGTGTGCGGGGCCACGATCACCCAGACGTCCAGCTGCCCGTGCGCCGCACTCCGGGCCGACGCCACCAGCTCGCCGTACGGCGGCAGTTGCTCCGGGCGGTCCGCATAGAGCAGCACGGTGTGCTCCTGGCCGCGCAGGAGGTCGAACAGCCGGGACGGGAAGGCGGTGAGGTCGAAGCGGAGACCGCCGCAGTCCGGGGCCCGGTCCCCGGGTGCGGGGCCCTGGTGCGGCGGCCGGTCCGGCGCGACGATCGGGCTGCCCCGGTAGCCGACGAGGAGCTGGGCCTCGCGCCGGATCACCGTCGACGGGTCGTCCGGATCCGCCTGGACGCCCTCAGCGGCGTGCCGCACCGTCCGCCGCACCACCTCCTCTCCCACGGGGCGGCGTTCCGCGTGGTAGCTGAGCAAAAGCTGGGCACTCGCCGTCGACCGCACCGCCATGGCCACCTTCCAGGCGAGGTTGCAGGCGTCCTGGATGCCGGTGTTCATGCCCTGGGCGCCCGTGGGCGGATGGATGTGGGCGGCGTCCCCCGCCAGGAACACCCGGTCCGCTCCGTACTGGTCCACCAGGCGGTGGCTGATCCGGAAGACCGAGGACCAGCGCAGCCGGGAGGCGGTGGCGGGCTGCGGGGCGAGCCGGTCCAGGACCGCCTGGATGTGTTCCAGACCGGGAGCGGGGCCACCGCCCTCCAGACCGTTCAACACACCCTCGCCGCCAGGGAGTTGAGCCCGGGAGAGTTCGGGCGGGACGAGCATGGACAGCCGGTAGCGGTGGCGGCCGGGCAGCGGGATGCACACCAGCAGATCGTCGGTGTGCCCGTCGCGCTGGTGCATGGACCGGACCGCATAGCCGGGCGGCAGGTTCCAGTCGACCTCGACGTCCCCCAGCATGTACTCCTCGGGGAGAGCGGCGCCCTGGAAGCCGAACCCGAGAACCTTGCGGACGATGCTGTGGGCGCCGTCGCATCCGAGGAGGTAGCCGGCGCTGATCCGTTCCCGGGTGCCGGAGGGCAGCGCGAGATCGGCCCGGACCGCGTCGGCGTCCTGCTCGAAGTCCACCAGCTCGGTGCCGCGTTCGACCCGGCCCCCGCCGCGCACGAGTTGTTCCTCCAGGATCCGCTCGGTCTCGTTCTGCGGTAGCGCGGCGAAGCGGTACGGCACCTCCGGCGGCAGCGTCAGCTCCATCCGCGCCTGCTGGGCGCCATTGACGTAGAGCAACTGCCCCCGCAGCGGCACCGCGGCCGCCAGGACCTCGCGGACCACCCCCATGCGGTCCCAGATCTCCAGCGTCCGGGGCTGGATGCCCACCGCCTTGGCGTACGGCTGCCGCGCGGGGAGCCTGTCGACGACGCGGCACCCGATCCCGCGGCGCCGCAGTTCGCAGGCCGCCGTCAGGCCGACCGGCCCGGCCCCCGCGACCAGCACCTCCACGTCGGTCACTGCCGCCTCCCCGGCTGCCTCCTCCGCCCGCCTCCTGCGCCGCCTTCCGCACTGCCTCCTGCGCTGCCTCCGGTGCGCAGACGCACTCCTTTCCAATGCACCACAGGGCGGGACACCTGTCCATTTCAGCCCGGTTTAGTGATACATGCCCCTCACGCAGGGGTCCCCGCCGGGTGCGGATGCCGGTGAAAGTGCAGGTGAAGGCGGACTCGGGCTTCGGGGGGGGCGGCCCCTTGCCGTACCCGGCCGGCCGGGGGCGTTGCACCGCGCCGGCGCCCGTGCGCGGTGCGTGCGGACCTGTGCAGCGCATGCAACACGTGCGCCGGATGCGCTCGGCGGACACCCCGGGGCCGGGCAGGTGATCGCGGGGCCCATGGGTGTCATGCGCCTCGGCCAGGAACGGTGCGCCCCTGCCGTTCTGATCAGGTGCGCCGTGGACAGGCACGGTCGCGCACCGACGGCAAGGGGGCAGGGCGGACGGCGATGGCGCTACCGCGCGCTCTGCCGGGGGGAAGTCGGAGCATGGTTGTCTCTTCCCCGTCAAATTCACGGCGCCGTACGGAAATGCGGTTCGAGCATCGTTCGAACACGCACACCGTTAAGGCGCCGGGTTTCTGAAATGCCGCCAGGCAACTGCGCGGCGGGCGACGGGAGTACCCGCATGGAATTTCGTCAGGCATCGGAATCGACGGCCCGCAATGAATTTCGGGGCCACGGGGTCCGGAGCATCACGGCGGCGGCCGTCCTGTTGGCGGCCGGTGTGCTGAACCTCGCGTCCGGAGCGCCGGCCGAGGCCCGGGGAGGCGCCGCCTGGGACCGCCTCGCCGGATGCGAGAGCGGAGGGAACTGGCGTACCGACACGGGGAACGGCTTCTCCGGAGGGCTGCAGCTCGCCCACTCCACCTGGCACTCGTTCGGCGGCGGCGCCTACGCGTCACGGGCCGGGCGGGCGACCCGGGCGCAGCAGATCCGGGTCGCGGAACGGGTGCTGGCCCGTCAGGGCTGGGGCGCCTGGCCGGCCTGCTCGGCCTCCCTGGGGCTCAACTCGGCCACCCGGCACAGCGCGCCACGCTCCACCACCGCGCACGCCGCCCCGCAGCGGCACGCCGGTGCGCCGGCCCGCGGCCGGGTGCGGCATCCGCAGACCCATGAGAAGCGCCACAAAGACGGACGTCATCGGAGTACCGGCAGGTCGCTCGTCGTCAACACCGGGGACACGGTGAGCGGCCTCGCGTATGCGCACGGATGCGGCTGGCAGGAATTCTACCGGCTGAACCGAAAGGTGATC
The DNA here is from genome assembly GCF_004122735.1 of Streptomyces sioyaensis. Lineage (GTDB taxonomy): Bacteria > Actinomycetota > Actinomycetes > Streptomycetales > Streptomycetaceae > Streptomyces > Streptomyces sioyaensis. Next base: position 4,196 of record NZ_SDIF01000001.1, read on the forward strand.
GGAGCGAATCCGAACCTCATTTTCCCCGGCATGCGACTGGTCGTGCCGCGTTCCGCGGGGCACTGAGCACGGTCCGCAATCCCCGGGTTTTCCCGCCCTGTTCAGGGAAATCCGCTGATGCTCCGCCCCTGCACGGCACGGTGGCTCGTCCGGACGGACGAGCCACCGTCAGGCGCTTTCGCGTGCGGGGAATTCCACACGGTGGCGCGCCTGGCGGGTGTTGAACGAACGGAGCCGTTCCGGGGTCAGGCGGTGGCGTAGACGTGGCTTGCGAACTCCGCGATCTGTTTGTCGCTGAGGTTCTTGGCGAGATTGGCCTCGGTGATCATTCCCACCAGTTGGTGGCCGCCTTTGACATCGATCACCGGCAGGCGCTTGATGTGCTGCTGCTCCATGGTCCGCAGCACCTCACTGGCGTCCGCGTCGGCGTCGATCCAGTGCAGCCTGCCGCCCATCGAACCGGCCTGTACCGTCGCCGGATCGATCCCTTCGGCACAACAGGAGATCACGATGTCACGATCGGTGATCAACCCGGTCAGCTTGTTGTTGTCACCGCAGATGGGCAGGCAGCCGACATCCAGATCCCGCATCATCTTCGCGGCGTCCTTCAAGGTGTCGTGCGCCCCCACACAGTGTGCTCCGCCGGACATGATGTCCCGCGCCCGCAGCTTGCTGGCCATGATTCCTCCTGCCTCAGGAGTGTGGTTCGCCTTGCCTTCGATCACATCACGAATGGTCCGTCGTCGCTTCCCGGGAGCGGGCCCGGACACCCACACATTTCGGTTCTCAACTACCGGCGCGCACAAGCTGTTCTCCTGCCGCGACTGCCGTACCCGGACCGCGCCTCCGGCGTAGTGTCGACCGCTGTGACGTCGAATCCCTTCTTTGCGCCGAGCGATCTGCCCTACGAGCTGCCGCCCTTCGCGCGGATCCGTAACGAGCACTTTCTGCCCGCCTTCGTACGCGGCATGGACGAGCAACTGGCCGAGGTGGCGGCGATCAGCGCCGGTGCCGGGCCGGCGACCTTCGAGAACACCGTCGAGGCGCTGGAGCGCAGCGGCGCGGTGCTGGACCGGGTGAGCCGGGTGTTCTTCAACAAGGCGGCCTGCGACACCGATGACGAGATCCAGGCGCTCGAAGCCGAGATCACCCCCCGGCTGGCCGCCCATGACGATGCGCTGCTGCTCGACCCCGCCCTGTTCGCCCGGCTCGACGCGCTCCACGGGCGGCGCGAGCAGCTCGGGCTGGACGCGGAACAGCTGATGCTGCTGGAACGCCATCACACCCGCCGGGTCCGCGCCGGTGCGCGGCTCGCCCCGGAACAGCAGCAGCGGCTGCGCGAGCTGAACACCGAAATCGCCGCCCGGTGCACCGAGTTCGGGCAGAACCTGCGCACCGCCGACGCGGCCGCCGCGCTGGTCCTGGACCGTGCCGAGGAGCTGGCCGGGCTCTCCGCGGACCAGATCGCGGCCGCCGCCCGGAACGCCCATGCGCTCGGGCACGAGGGCAAGTTCGTGCTCAGCCTGAAGAACTTCTCGAACCAGCCGGAGCTCGCCGCGCTCGACGATCCCGCCCTGCGCGAGCGGCTGCTGGCCGCCTCCCTGGGGCGCGGCATCGACAGCAACGGCTCGGTCGCCGTCGCCCTGGCCGGGCTGCGCGCCGAGCGCGCCGCTCTGCTCGGCTACCCCAGCCACGCCGCCTGGGAGGTCGCGGACCGGACCGCCGGCACCACCGAGGCCGTCGAGGACCTGCTCGGCCGGCTGGTCGCGCCCGCCGTCGCCAACGCCGAGCGGGAGGGCGCCGCCCTGGCCGAGGCGGCCGGAGTTGCCGAGATCGGCGCGGCGGACTGGCAGTACTACTCCGAGCGGGTGCGCAAGGAGCGCTTCGACCTCGACGCGGCGGCGCTGCGGCCGTATCTGGAGCTGGAGACCGTGCTGCACGACGGTGTCTTTCATGCCGCCGGGCTGGTCTACGGGATCAGCTTCACCCCGCGCCCCGATCTGGTGCCGCACCACCCGGACGCCCGCATCTACGAGGTGCACGACGCCGACGGCAGTCAACTGGGCCTGTACGTCGGCGACTTCCACGCCCGTGAGTCGAAGCGGGGCGGTGCCTGGATGGACGCGCTGGTGCCGCAGTCCCGTCTGCTCGGGCACCAGCCGGTGGTGGTCAACCATCTCAATGTCGCGAAGCCGCCGGCGGGCGAACCGGTGCTGCTGACGTGGAGTGAGGTCCACACGCTGTTCCACGAGTTCGGGCATGCGCTGCACGGTCTGTTCTCGGACGTTCGCTACCCCCTGCTGTCGGGCACCCAGGTGCCGCGCGACTTCGTCGAGTTCCCGTCCCAGGTCAACGAGGTGTGGGCGGACTGGCCGGAGGTGCTGGCGCATTACGCCCGACACCACGTCACCGGCGAGCCGATGCCGCCCGAACTGCCTGCCCGGCTGCGCGAGGCGGAGACCTTCGGTGCGGGGTTCCGGATGGTGGAGCACCAGGCGGCCGCGGTGCTCGACTGGGCCTGGCACAGCCTCTCCGCCGACCAGGTGCCGGAGGAGGGCGCCGCCGAGGCGTTCGAGACGGCCGCCCTCCAGCGCTCCGGGCTCGCGATGGCCGCGATCCCACCGCGTTACCGCACCGGCTACTTCTCCCATGTCTTCCACGGCGGCTACGCGGCCGGGTACTACGGCTACCGCTGGGCAGAGGTCCTGGACGCCGACACCGTGCGCTGGTTCCGGGAGAACGGGAAGACGGTCCGCGAGAGCGGAGAGATCTTCCGCCGGGAGCTGCTGAGCAAGGGCGGCAGCGTCGATCCGCTCGGGGCGTTCCGCGCGGTGGTCGGACGCGATGCGCAGATCGAGCCGCTGCTGGCACGCCACGGGCTGGACGGCTGAGCGTCCCGGCCGCGGGACCGCGGGCCGTCGGCGCACGGCCGGCGGCCGCTCCGCGAGCACGGTCGGCGGCCGCCCCGCCCGTATAGGAGCGGCCTCCCGCCGCCGGCCTCAGCCGGCCACGAAGCGGTGCTGCGGCTCCCCCTGGAGACGGCCCGGCGGGAGCTTGCGGCCGTATGCGACCAGCAGCAGGTCCTGGGCGGTGCCGTAGAGGGGGGCTCCGGTGCCCAGGGACCAGTCGAGGTCCTCGGCGCGGAGTGCGATACCGCTGAGGTCGGCCCCGAAGAACCGGGCGGTCCTGGGGGTGATCTGCTCCAGGAGGAAGCGTAGGCGGGCGGCGGGGACCTGGCGGTCGAGGCCGAGGGGGACGGTGAAGTCCAGGCCGTGGACCACGTCGTGCCCGAGCGCCGACGCCGGCCCGCCGACCGGCGGGGTCCAGGGGTGCGTCGCATTGTCCCGGAGGAAACCGGCGAGCTCCCCGGTCGACGCGGCAGCGGCGTCCCTGCGGGCGCACCGGTCGGTCATCCGGTGGAGGCGGCCGCCCGACCGGACGAGTTCGGCGACCGTCCTGGGGAGCGAGTAGCGGAACCCCAACGACATGTGGGCCGCCAGCTCCCGGACTCTCCACCCCGCGCACAGCGTGGGTGCCTGCCACTGTCCGTCCGACAGGCCGTCCAGTACGGCCGCCAGCTCCCGTCGTTCGGCCGCGATCTCCGCCTTGATGTCCATCGGTGCATCCCCTCTCCAACTGCCTCCGGTCTCAAGGATCTTGGAGCGCTCGCCATAAGTCCAAGAGCTGCTGTTTCTGCTCACTAGAATCATCAGTTATGGAGCTTCGACAGCTGCGGTACTTCGTCACGGTGGTGGAGGAGGGCAACTTCACCCGGGCCGCGGCTCGTTTGCATCTGGCGCAGCCCGGGGTGAGCGCCCAGATACGGCAGCTCGAAAGGGAGCTGGGGCAGCCGCTCCTCGACCGCGGCGGCCGGACGGTGACCGTGACAGAGGTGGGGCGCGCCGTCCTCCCCTACGCGCGGGCCGCGCTCGCCGCCGCCGAGGGGATCCGGCAGAGCGTGGACGAGTTCAGCGGGCTGCTGCGGGGGCGGGTCCGGGTCGGTCTGGTCTCGGGCGCGAGCACCCGCAGGTTCGACATGGCATCCCTGCTGGCCGACTTCCACGACGCCCATCCGCAGGTCGAGATCTCCCTCACGGAGGACACCTCGGAGCGGATGCTCGACGCGCTGCACCGCGGCGAACTCGACCTCGCCGTGACCGGCCTCGTGGCGGAGGAACCGCCGCCGGGCATTTCCGTACGGCTCGTGGTGGACGAGCCCCTGGTCGCCGCCGTCGCGGCCGACGACCCCCTGCTCGGGACGTACCCGGCCGGTGGGAGCATCCCGCTGGCCGCGCTCCGCGACCGCGCGTTGATCAGCCTGCCGCGCGGTACCGGTCTGCGCGGGGTGCTCGAACGCGCCTGTGCGGAGGCAGGGTTCCGGCCCCGGATCGCCTTCGAGGCAGCCGCTCCGCCGGTGCTGGAGCGGCTCGCCGCCCGGGGCCTCGGCGTGGCCGTCATCCCGCCGCCGGCGGACGGGGCCTCGGCCGGGCTGCGGACGCTGGCGCTCGCCGCACCGCAGCCGCGCGGCCGGGTCGCCCTGACCTGGCGGACGGACGGGCCCGCCGCCCCCGCGGCCAGGGCCCTGCTGGCGCGGCTGCGCGGCACGCTGCCCGTCCCGGGAGCCGACGCCGCGCCCCCGGAGGAGACCCAGGAACCGTCCCCGGCACCGCGTCCGCGCCGCCAGCAGCCGTCCGGAGCGCGCGTGCGGCCGGCCGGCTGAGGCCCTCGACGGCCAGCGGACGGATCACCGACCGCGGGGGGGGCGTAGTCCTTACGGAAACGGCCGTTCACCAGACCGCCGGGGCGTAGTCCGTCAGGAAGCAGCCGTTCACCAGGCCGCGGGGGCGTAGTCCTTCAGGAAGCAGCCGAACAGGTCCTCACCGAGCTCGCCGCGGACGATCGGGTCGTACACCCGGGCAGCGCCGTCAACCAGGTCGAGCGGGGCGTGGAAGCCCTCGTCCGCCAGGCGCATCTTGTCGGGGTGCGGGCGCTCGTCGGTGATCCAGCCGGTGTCGACGGCGGTCATGAGGATGCCGTCGGTCTCCAGCATCTCCCTGGCGCTGGTGCGGGTGAGCATGTTCAGCGCCGCCTTGGCCATATTGGTGTGCGGGTGCCCGGCGCCCTTGTAGCCGCGGCTGAACTGGCCTTCCATCGCCGAGACGTTGACCACGTACTTACGGCGCGCGGGGGCCGCTGCCATCGCCGGGCGCAGCCTGCTCACCAGCAGGAACGGCGCGGTCATATTGCACAGCTGGACTTCCAGCAGCTCGACCGGGTCGACCTCGTCCACCTTCTGGATCCAGCTGTTGGTCGCGTGCAGATCGGGGACGAGCCCGCCGGCGTCGATCGCGGTGCCCGCCTCGATCCGGGCCGGCGAGGCGGAGCCGGTGGTGAGGGCGAGCGCGGTGATGTCCTCGGCGGTCAGGCCGCCGGAGCCGGCCGCGGCGGCGGGGAGGGCGGCGGGGGCACCGCTGCCGAAGTGGCCGAGGACGACCGAGGCGGGCAGCTCCCCGGCGGGCAGCGGCGCGGATTCGGCGGCGATCAACTGTCCGTAGGCGTCGGGCGACCGGCGGACGGTCTGGGCGGCGTTGTTGATCAGAATGTCCAGCGGGCCTTCGGCGCTCACCGCATCGGCGAGCGCGAGGACCTGCGCCGGGTCCCGGAGATCGATCCCGACGATCTTCAGCCGGTGCAGCCACTCCGCGCTGTCCGGCATCGCCTTGAAGCGGCGGATGGCGTCGTTCGGGAAACGGGTCGTGACGGTGGTGTGCGCGCCGTCGCGCAGCAGCCGCAGCGCGATGTACATGCCGATCTTCGCCCGGCCGCCGGTGAGCAGCGCGCGGCGGCCGGTGAGGTCCGTACGGGCGTCGCGGCGCGCCCGGTTCTCCTTGGCGCAGGGCGGGCAGAGCTGGTGGTAGAAGGCGTCGACCTGGACGTAGCGGCTTTTGCAGGTGTAGCAGGACCGGGGCCGCTCCAGGATGCCGGCGATCTCGGTCGTCACGGAGCTGCTGAGGGCCAGCCCCTGCGTCTCGTCATCGATCCGGTCGGGGGCGCCGGTGGCGGTGGCCGCGGTCACCGCCCGGTCGTTGGCGGTCTTGGCCGCCCGGCGCTCCTGCCGGCGCCGCTGCTTCACCTTGCGGTAGATCCCGGCGGTGGCGCGCCGTATGGCGACGGCGTCGGGGTGGTCGACGGGCAGCGCGTCGAGCTCCTCCAGCACGCTGAGGCAGACCGCCATCCGTTCCGCGTCGATACCCGCGCCCTCGGCCATGCCTGTTTCGGTCACCGTCATCGCCGCTGCCGCTTCCCCTGGGATCGTGTGTTCTATTCAAGCTTCGGCGGAACTGTACGTAGACGGGGGCGGCGGCGCCAAACCCGGTGGGTGGGTAAGCGGTGGTCGGAGGCCTCCTGGCGGCGGCGAACGGACGCGTCACGCCGACGCCGTGCCGACCCGCGCGGGCCTGCCTCCGACGAGCACGGCCGGGCCCGCTCATGGCCGACGGGCCCGGTGCTCGTCCGCACCGGGCCCGTCGGCTCCGCCTCACTCGCCCGCCGTCATGTCACGGCCGTCACGTCACCGGGTCATGACCCAGCTCGATGTCGCACTCGCCGTGCCCGGCGGCCCCCACGGACAGCGGGGTCGCCACCGGCGGGTAGCCGCTGGCGATCAGGGTGTACTCGCCGCTGTCGAGGTCGGTGAAGACGTACTCACCGTCCCGGCCACTGGTGGCGGTCCCCACGACGTTGCCCGCCGGGTCCAGCAGGGTCACCCGGGCGTCGTCCACCGGACTGCCGTGCGCCGTGCGGACGGTGCCCCGGACCTGGGCGCCGGGCGTCAGCCGGACCTCGTACCAGTTACGGGCGCCGGAAGCGACCTCTACCTGGAGCGCGGACGGGCGGTGGTGCGCGGCGCTGACGGCCAGCGTGTAGCTGCCCGGGCTCAGTTCACCGAAGGCGAAGCCGCCGTCCTGGCCGGCCACACCCGACGCCACGACCTCGCCGCGGACATCGGTGGCCACGACGAGCGCGCCGGGCAGCGGGTCGTCGCCCTTCTCCGCACGGACCTCGCCCGACAGGCCCGCGGCACCGCTGAGGGTCAGATCGAACGACACCGGCTCCGCGCCCACCACGACGGTCGCGGCCTGTGGCTGACGCGCCCCCGCGGAGCCGATCAGCACATAGGTGCCGGCCCCCGTCGTGGGCAGGGAGAAGCCGCCGTCGGCGCCGGTCGAGGTACGGCCGAGCTGCCGGCCGCCGACACTGATCAGGGTGACCGCGGCCCGGTCCACCGGCCTGCCGTCGCCGTCCCGCACCGTGCCCCGGATCGCGGGACCGGTCGCGCCTGTCACGGAGCCCGCGGGCGGTGCGGCGAGGGCCGGTACGGGCTCGTCCGCCGGGACACCTGCCGGTCGGGCACGTTCAGCAGGGTCGGCACCTTCGGCCGGAGCGGGCGAACCGGCGCCGTCCGCCCCGGCCTCGTTCCCGGCGCCCTCCGCCCCGTACGCGGCACCCGAGGCGTCGTCCGGCGCGCCCTCAGCGGACTTCGCCGCCGCGTCGGCCTCCGCCTCCGCCTGGGCCCGTGCCTGGAGACCGGACAGCTGCCGCAGCGGCATCTCCTTGATGAACCACATCAGCACGAAGGCGAGGGCGACGACGACCGCGCCCATGAGGAACACGGTGTGCATCGAGTCCGCGAAGCCGCGCTTGAACGGCTCCGCCAGCCGCGGGTCCAGCTGCTGGATGAACGACGAGTCGCTGAGCACGTCCGAGGAGCCACCGTTGCCGGGGTGCTTGAGCATGTCCAGCACTGGCTTGTTGGCGAGGTTGTGCAGCACCGCGGGGTCGTGCAGTGCGGCCTGGAACCACTCGGTGGACACGGCGTCCTTGAACGCCCCGGAAATCTTCTCGCCGACCGTGCTGAACAGCACCGACAGGAAGATCGCGGTACCGGCGGTGGCGCCCATCTGCCGGAAGAACGTGGCCGACGAGGTCGCCACGCCCATGTCCCGCGGCGGCACCGCGTTCTGTACGGACAGCACCAGGGTCTGCATGCAGCCGCCCAGGCCGAGACCGAAGAGCAGCATGTAGATCATGGTCTGCCACAGCGGGGTGTCCCACTGGACGCGGAAGTGGAAGAGCAGCATCGCCGCGCACATCAGCACGGTGCCGATGATCGGGAAGATCTTGTAGCGGCCGGTCTTGCCGGTGATCTGGCCGGACGCGACCGACGCGATCAGCATGCCCGCCATCAGCGGCAGCATCTCCAGACCCGACTTGGTGGGGCTGGCGCCCTTCACGATCTGGAGGTACTGCGGGATCATCAGCAGCCCGCCGAACATGCCCATACCGATCAGCACGGACATGACGCTGGTCTTGCTGAAGGTGCCGTTGCGGAACAGCCGCATCGGGATGAGGGCGTCGTCCCCCATCCGCCGCTCGACCAGGATCCAGGCGATGATGCCGACCACGCCGATGGCATAACAGGCGATCGACCGGGACGAGTCCCAGCCCCACTCCCGGCCCTGCTCCGCGACGAGCAGCAGCGGCACGACACCGAGCGAGATGGTGACCGCGCCCCACCAGTCGATGCGGTGATCGCGCCTGGTGTGCGGGATGTTGAGGACCTTGGCGACCACGAACAGCGCGATGATGCCGATCGGTACGTTGACCAGGAAGACCCAGCGCCAGCCGGTGAGGCCCAGCAGCTGGTCCTGGCCGGCCAGGGCTCCGCCGATCAGCGGCCCGGCCACGCTGGAGGTGGCGAAGGTGCCGAGCATGTAGCCCTGGTACCGGGCGCGTTCGCGGGGCGGGACGATGTCACCGAGGATCGCCAGCGCCAGCGACATCAGACCGCCGGCACCCAGGCCCTGTACGGCCCGGAACGCGGCGAGTTCGGTCATCGAGGTGGAGAAGGTGCACAGCACCGAGCCCGCGACGAAGATCGTGATCGCGGCCAGGTAGTAGGGCTTGCGGCCGTGCAGGTCGGACAGCTTGCCGTACAGCGGGGTGGCGATCGTCGAGGTGATCAGATAGGCGGTGGTCGCCCAGGCTTGCTGGCTGAGGCCGTGCAGATCGTCGGCGATGGTCCGGATCGAGGTGCTGACGATCGTCTGGTCGAGGGCGGCCAGGAACATCCCCAGCATCAAGCCGCTGAGGATGGTGAGGATCTGACGGTGGCTCAGGAAGCCTGGGGCGGGTATCGCCTCGGCTCCCGCCTCGGGCGGAGAGGTGGCTGTGCTCATGTACGTATGTCTCCCTGCTCCACGGCGGCGCCCTGGTCTCCCCCGGGACCCAGCCGTGTGTGTTGTCGTTCTGCCATGTCCTCGTTGAGGCGGCCCAGCAGCCGGATCAGATCGGCCCGGTCCTGGGGCGACCACGGTTCGAGGAGCTCGGCCAGTTCGGCGTCGCGCTGACGGCGGTACTGGGCGAAAGCGGCACGCCCGGCCTCCGTCGCGGCCAGCAGCGACCCACGGCGGTCCTCCGGATCGGGGCGACGGGCGACCAGGCCCCGTTCGACCAGCGAACGCACCTGACGGCTGACGGTCGACAGGTCGAGGAAGGCGTCGGCGGCCAGGTCCGTCGCCCGCTGGTCCCCGCCGACCACCAGCCTGGCCAGCAGTACCCGGTCGGCCGCGCCGCCGTCCGTCTTGGCGCGCTGCTTCCATGCCGCCATCAGCCGGGAGAAGCGGACGATCTCCGTCCCCAGCCCGGCGGCGGCGTCCTCCAGCCTTGACGAGGCGGTGACCTGCTCGGCAGCCCGGTCGCAGGTGTGGACCGTGCCCTTGCTCATCGTCGTGATCCTTCGCGGTGAAGCCGTCGGTCGGCTGAATACATTGCTTGTATCCAGCAAGCATAGCGTCCGGATCCGGCCACGTCGCACCGCCACCGGCCATCCGGGGAAATTCCCAGCGGCCGCCTCGTCGGACCGTGGCGCCGCCGCTTCGGACATGGCGCCGGCGGGCCCGGCTCCCCCGTCCCGCGGCGCCGCCGGTGGCCGGGAGCGTGCCGGTCGGCGGCGTGGTGGCCAGGGTCGTTCCGGCCGGCGGTATCAGATCTCGGGGAAGGCGTCGGGGACGCCGAGCGTCCCCGCGACGGCCCGCCAGATGGCCGCCTGGGCGGCCGCGAGGTCGATCCTGGGGTCGCCCAGCATCAGCCGGATGCCGAATCCGTCGCTCAGCGCGAGCAGCAGCGAGCTGGTCGCGTCGACGTCGCAGTCGCGGAATTCGCCCGCCTCGATGCCCCGCCGGATGGCTCGGGCGAGCCAGATGTGCAACTGGTCGTAGAGATCGACGGCGAGTTGCTGGGCGGTCTCGTCGCGCAGGGCCCTGACCCACAGTTCCTGCCACAGCCGCCAGTCCTGCCGCAGCTCCGGGTCCGTGGGCAGCATGGTGTGCAGAATGCGGGCCAGGACCACCGCGGCCGGCACGGTGTCGGCGTCGCGTTCGAGATCGGTGCCGGTCTGCCCGAAGGAATGGGTCATCGCCTCGGCGAAGAGCCGCTCACGGTTCTCGAAGTGGTAGTGGAGCAGGGCCGTCGACACCCCGGCGTGTTCCGCGACCATCCGCATCCGGATCTTCTCGAAGCCGACCTCGGCGATCACTTCGCACGCGGCGGCAAGAATCCGTTCCCGCGTTTCGAGAGTGCGTCCAGCCTTGGCCACGTGAGTGCTCCCCGGGTCGGTGTCGAAATCCTCGCGGGCGCGGCGGGCCCGTCCCGTGCCATCTTCCCGCATCGCCTTTCCCGGTCGCCCGCGGCCGGTGCGCCCCGGTGGCGATACGACGGCGGCCTCGAAGCCGGGGCCGGGTACGCGGATCACGGCCGGTTTCAGCCGGGGCAGGGGGCGGAGCACGGGCGGTGGACGGGGCGGCCGGCGACGCGGGGGACGGCCACGGTGAGCGGCCCGGCGGGCGCCGGGCAGGCAGGGCAGGGGGCGTCGAGGTGGGACCGGACGAGGTGCGGAAAGGCCCGCAGGAGGCTGCCGGCCGTACGCACGGCGGCGTCCAGCAGCCCGCAATCGCCGCGGCCGGGCAGTGCGGTGGCCCGGCGGTGCAGCCGGGAGACGAGGCCGGGGGCGGCCGTGCCGGTCGTCAGCGAACCGACGTCGTCGCGGATCGCGCCGGTGCCCGCGACGCAGCCGCCGCACCGCCGTGCGCTCTCGGCGGCGAGGTGGGCGACGACGGCGGAGGCGAGGGAGACCGGGCACTCCTCGGGGCCGAGGAAGCGGATCGCCCCGCAGCCCAGCTCCGTGCCCGCGGCCGCGAGGGTGTCGGGGCCCAGTGCGAGGTCGAGGAAGTGGGGCCCGATCAGCCCGCCGAACCGCCCGCCCACGAGGGCGCCGGCCGGCTCGGGGGTGCCCTGGGCCCGGGCCAGGGTCCGCAGGGTGCAGCCGTAGGGCACCTCGGCGAGCAGCGGATCCGCGCCGCCCCCGGCGAGGGTCACCAGCGTGCTGCGCGCGGTGTGGCGGCCACCGTCCGGCCGGGCGGCGAGGAGCGCGATACGGGCCAGGGTCTCGACATTGGCGACGAGGGTGGGGGCGCCGCCGACGCCCTCCCCGTGGGGGCTGGGCGGTTCGGCGGCGGCGAGAGCGGGTCCGCCGTTGCCCCGCCGGACCACCGCGGACACCACCGCGGACTCCTCCCCGGCGACATGGGCATACCGGGTCTCGACGACCTCCACCGGCAGCCGCGGCGGCCGCTCGGCGAGCGCGCGGCGCACCCGTTCGCCGGCCGCGGCGTCGGAGAGGTACACAGCGCCGCGCCGCGCACCGGTGATCTCCGCGGCCCGCAACAGCCCGTCCAGAACCAGATGCGGCCGGGCCCGCAGCAGCCAGCGATCCTTGACGGAACCGGGCTCGCCCTCCTGGCCGTTGGCCACGACGACGGTGTGGCGGTCTCCGGCATCACGGACCGCCCGCAGTTCGGCGGCGGTGGGGGAGCCGGCGCCGCCGCGGCCGCGCAGACCGGCGGCGTCGATACCGGCGAGGAGCTCGGCCGCCGCGGTCGTCTCGCGGTAGCCGCCGACGGCGGCGTACGCCTCGGCGTCCTCGGTCACCCCCGGCGCGGCACCGAGCACCCCGGGCGTCCCCCGGGGCGTCAGAGAGACGATCCCGGTCATGCCCAACCTTCGATCCCGGTCATGCCCGGTCTCCCTCCGGTGGGGCGGTGCGCAGGGTCCGCACCGCGCTTTCCAGGGCTCGGCGGTCGGCGGCCGTCCGGCCGTACCCGGTTCCGGGCAGGCCGATCAGCATGCGGTGGTGGTCGAGCACGACCTCGGCCGCCCGGAGTGCGGCTCGCCGGTCGCCGGGGCGGCCGCCGGCGACGGCCGTCACCAGCCCGGTCACCTCGGCGAGATAGCGCAGCCAGCGCTGCTGGGTGCCGCGCAGGATCAGCCGCTCGACGCGGTGCCGCTCGGCCCGCGCCGCTTCGGCGGGGGTGTGGGCCATGTCCCGTACGGCGGTGCGCAGGGCCGCGACGGTGGTGGGCAGTTCCCGCTCCGGTTCGGGGGTGAGTCCGAGCCAGACCAGGCTCCGACGACGGCTCATGAGTGCCTCCGGGCGCAGGGTGTCCGGCCGCGTCCGGGCCCCCTGCGACGGAGCACCGGAGCGGCACCTCCACTACACTAACTAATCAGTTAGTCAGGACACAACCCTGACGTCGCTGAACCCGCCGGTGTGCCGACGACCGGCCAATGGCTCAGCGCAGATCCCGGCAGGCCGGTACGGGGCCCGGCACGGCGCCCGGCACCGTCTCGACCCGCCCGTGCGGCACGGAGGAGTGATTCGATGCGCCCTGAAGCCACCACCACGGTCCCGGAACAGGACGTCCCCGGGCAGGCACTGCCCGCCCGCTACTACACCGACCCGGCTCTGGTCCCCGCCGAGACACGGCACATCTTCGCCAGGTCCTGGCAGCTCGTGTGCCATGAATCCGATCTCCCCGGCCCCGGCGCGCGGCTCGCCGCCACCGTCGCGGACCGCGAGGTGCTGGTCGTGCGCACCGGGGACGGCACCCTCGCCGGACACCTCAATGTGTGCCGGCACCGCGGCACCCGTCTGGTCTCCGCGCCCGAACCGTCCGGCAAGGCCATCCGGTGCCCGTATCACGGCTGGACGTACAAGCTCGACGGACGGCTGGTCGGCGCGCCCGAGGCACGCCAGATCCCCTGTCTGGACAAGCCGGCGCTCGGTCTCTTCCCGGTCCGGGTCGAGTCGTTCCTCGGGTTCGTGTTCGCCAACCTCGACCCGGACGCGGTGCCGCTGGCGGAGCAGTGCGCCCAACTGGCCGCGGCCGTCGGCCACTACGCGGGCGCCGACCTGGTACCGGTGGGCCGCGGCCGCATCCACGATCTGGCCGGCGCCGAGGTGCAGCAGGCCAACTGGAAGGTCACGGTCGACAATTACCTGGAGGGCTATCACATCCCGGTCGCCCACCCCGGGCTGATGCGCCTGCTCGACTACCGGCGCTACACCTGCGAGACCGCCGAGGCGTATGCGCTCTTCGCCTCACCGCTGCGGGACAAGCCGTCCTCGAACCGGGCCGAGCGGCTCTACCAGCGGCTCGCCTCCCCCATGCCCGGGCTGACCGAGGCGGACCGGCGGGTCTGGCGGTACGCGGTGATCTACCCCAACACGCTCCTCGACTTCTACCCCGACCACGTACTCGCCTGGACCGCCATCCCGACGGCGGTCGACCGGGTCGCCGTCCCCGGCGCCTTCTACACCCGCCGCGGGGCCAGTGCCCGCACCCGGCTCGCCCGACGGCTCAACATCCACATCGGCTGGCTCACCAATGACGAGGACGTCGCCTTGGTGTCCCGGGTGCAAAGGGGCCTCGGCACGCCGGGCTTCGAGCCGGGTCCGCTGTCCCGCCGGGAGGCCGCGGTCGGCTGGTTCGCCGACCGGATACGCGCCGACCTCCGGGGCGCGGCGCGCTGATCCCAGGTCACGGCGGTCCGGCTTCGGCGGCGGTCCCGCCGGGCGTCGCGGGGGCGGTGCCCGGTGCGCCCGTCAGGTCCCGGGCCAGGGCGACGCGGGAGAGCAGCACCGCGCCCCACAGGACCAGCGCGACGCCCAGGGCCTCGGGCAGCAGCCACCAGCCGGCCCGTACCCGCTCGTCGTAGAGGGTGACGCCCAGCGACAGGCTGACCAGTGCGTCCCCGAGGGTGAGCACCGGCTGCGAGGCGGTCAGCGGGCCCGATTGCATGGCGTTCTCCAGGAGGAAGATGGCCAGGATCCCGACCGCGGCGAAGCCGTAGGTCTGCCATGCGGTGAAGAACGCGCCGGGGCCGCCGGCCTGCCAGGTGTGGGTCGCGTCCTTCATCAGGGCCGCGGTGAGTGCGTAGGAGACGGCCGTGGCCCCGGCGAAGCAGGCCGCCCGCATTCCGCCCGCACCGCGGCGGAGCGCGGCACCGACGGCCGTGGCGATCACCGCGGCGCAGACCACGAGGGCGGGCACCCAGCGGCCGAACGGGGCGTGGTCGGTGCCGATGGTGGGCGCGGCGGCGGCGAGGGCGGAGCCGAGTCCGACGACCAGCAGCACCACTCCCACCCAGCCGCTGCGGGAGATCCGGCCGCCGAGGAGCACCCGCCCGATGAGCAGCGCGAGCGGCAGTTCCAGGACGAAGAGCGGCTGCACCACCGACAGCGCCCCCTGCGACAGTGCCAGCGCCTGGAAGCACGCCGCGGCGACGACCGCCAGCATCCCGCCGAGCCAGACGGCACGGTGCAGCAGATCGACGAGCAGCCCCAGCCGCAATCCGGCGGACAGCGGGACGGTACGGGCCGCGCGCCGCTGCAGCACCGTGGCCAGTGCGTTGCTGGCCGCCGCGAGCAGCGCGAACAGCACGGACGGCCATGCGGACACGCGCCCACCTCCTCGTCGGCCCCCGGGCACCGGGCGGGTCCCGCGCCGGTCGTGGGGCGGGGCGGGGGTGGCGCCGTGGTGGGATCCGACGCTATCGGCAGGCCGGCGCGGACCCCCGGCGACACGGGCGCCGGACGGCCCCATTCGCCGATCCGGACGGCTGCCTCCGGGGCACCGCGGGCCGCGTGCCGGGCTCCGGAGGGGCGTATCCGGAGTGCGCATCCGGCCGTATCCGGGGGCCGTCCGGCGCTGTCCGACGTGCCGTCCGGCCGCGTACGGGGTGGCAGATCTTGCCCCCGGCGGCGTCGAACGCGCAGGTCACAGCCCTCGGCCGGAGGGCGGCAGGTGGCGCAATGTTGCGGCAACACCATTGGCCGGATCCCGTCGGTATGGTCCACCGCATGCCAGCCGAACGCACCCGCCAGCACACCACTCCGGTAGCGGCCGCCCGCCGTCGCCGGCTCCGCGCGGACCGCGCCCGGCAGCTCGCCGACCTGCTGCGCCATCAGGTGCTCGCGGGCCGCTTCCCCGACGGCGTACTGCCGCACGAGGAGGTGATCGGCGCGGATTACGGCGCGTCGCGCAACACCGTGCGCCAGGCTCTGGACCTGCTGCGTGCCGAACAGCTCGTGGAACGCCAGCCGGGTGTGGGCACGGTCGTGGTGTGCCGCAAGTACCCGCATGCCCTGGACCGGTTGCGGGGTCTCGCCGAGACCCTGCACGCGCACGGCAGGGTCACCAATGAGGTACGCACCATCAACCCGGTCGCCGCACCGGCCCCGGTGGCGGACCGGCTGCGGATCCCGCCGCGCGGCGAGGTGCTGTACGTGGAGCGGCTGCGCAGGCTGGACGGTCTGCCGCTGTCCCTGGACCTCACCTATGTCCCGATGGGCCTCGGTCTGTCGCTGCTCGACGCCGACCTGGAGAACAACGACGTGTTCCGGCTGATCGAGGAGGCCGCCGGACAGCCGCTGGGCACCGCCGAGATCAGCCTGGAGGCCGTCAACGCCGATGCCCACTCGGCTGCCGTGCTGGAGGCTCCCCGCGGCACGGCCCTGCTGATGCTCGAACGGCTCACCCATCTCGCCGACGGCTCCCCCGTCGACCTGGAGTTCATCCGCTTCCGCGGGGACCGCCTCACCATGCGGGGCCTGTTGCACCGCACGCTCTGAGCCCCGCCGCCCGCTCCTCCCCTCCGCTCCCTTCTCCTCCCTTCCCTCCCTTCCTCATCCGCTCCCGCCCGCCTGCCCGGAGACCGCCATGCCTCTTGTGCCCCAACGCGGCGATGTGCCCGTGACCATCGACGAGTCCCGGTGCATCGACGGCTGCACGCTGTGCGTCGACATGTGCCCGCTGGACTCGCTCGCCATCGACCCGGCGAGCAACAAGGCCTACATGCACGTCGACGAGTGCTGGTACTGCGGCCCGTGCGCCGCGCGCTGTCCCACCGGTGCGGTCACGGTCAACATGCCCTATCTGTTGCGATGAGAGGCCTCCGTCCATGAGCTCCCGACTCCCGGGCTCCCCGTCCACTCCGTTCCCCAACACCTCCCCCGCCGGGTCCGCTCCCGCCCCCAGTTCCGCCGCCCGGCGTCCGGCCGGCCGTCGCATACTGGTGGCGGCGCTGTCGTCCACCCTGCTGATGAGCTCGCTCAGCGGCTGCGGCAGCACCGCGGACGCCTCGGACGACAAGACCGTCACCGTGACCGTCGGCTACCAGTCCAAGACCATCAACACCGTCACCGCCGGAACCCTGCTCCGCTCGCTGGGCTCCTTCGAACGTGCGCTGCGCGCCCAGGGCAGGCGCGACGGCAGGACGTACAAGGTGCGGTGGCAGGACTATGCGACCGGTGCGCCGATCACCGCGCAGATGGTCGCGGGGAAGGTCGACATCGGCTCGATGGGCGACTTCCCGCTGCTCATCAACGCCGCCCGCGGCACGCAGCTGCACGCCCCGACCCGCCTGGTCTCCGTCACCGGCTACAACCTGCGCGGCGCGCTCAACACCATTGTCACCAGGCCCGGTTCGCCGCTGCGCTCGCTGGCGGACCTGCGCGGCAAGAACGTCTCCAGCAGCGTCGGCTCGGCCTCCGACGGCACGCTCGTCCGGGCGCTGCAGCGGGCCGGGATCGACCCGGAGCAGGGCATCCACAAGCTCAACCAGCAGCCGGCCGTGGGGGCTTCGGCGCTGCGGTCGGGCAGCGCGGACGCCCTCTCCCAGTTCGTCGCCTGGCCTGGGCTGCTCGCCTTCCAGGGCAAGGCGCAGGCGCTCTACGACGGGGGCGCGCTCGGCCTGCCCACCTTCCACGGCGTGACGGTGCGGAACGCCTTCGCCGAACGGCACCCCGCGCTGGTGCGCGCGTTCCTGACCGCACAGCGGGACGCGACGCGCTATCTGCAGGCCCATCCGGTCGACGCCGCCCAGAAGGTCGCCTCGGCCACCGGGCTGCCGCCCGAGGTGGTCTACCTCTACAACGGCTCCGGCGGCATCGCCACCTTCGATCCCACCCTCAAGCCACAACTGCTCGCCGCACTGAAGAAGGACGTACCGGTGCTGCGCGCGGCGAAGCTGACCGGGCCGGTCGATGTGGACTCCTTCGTCGACGACCGCTACCTCAGGCAGAGTTACGGCAGCGGCTACGCCAAGGCCGTGCGCAGCACCGCGCATCCGTCGCCGGACGAGGTGTGGCTGCGCGGCGAGGACCGTACCCACACCTTCGCCGGGCCGGCCGCGCTGCTGCGGTTCGTCGCCGCCCACCACGGCACGGTGCGGGCCGCGTACACAGCCGATACGACGACCGGCAGCCGCTGGTTCGCCGACAAGTCGGTCTGGGTGCACGACGGAAACCGGCTGCTGCCCTTCACCGCCCGGGCCACCGCCGACGCGTGGACGCACCGGCACCGCGGGGCCCGCACCGTCAGCTACGCCGCCGCGCTGGAGCTGGCCCGGTGAACGCGCCCGCCACCACGGCCGGCACGGCCCCGCGGACGGGCCCGCGTCCGGCGCCCTGGACCCGGCACGTCCGGCGTACGGCAGCGGTCCTCGCGGCGCTCGCCCTGTGGCAGCTGCTCGCTCAGTTCCGGGTGCACCTGTGGCTGCGGTTCTCCCAGTTCCCGACGGTCACCGAGACGGCCCGGGAGTTCGCCCGCCGGCTCGGCACCGGCGCCTACTGGCAGGACGTGTCCGAAAGCCTGACCCGGATCGTCGGCGGCTTCGCCCTCGCGGCCGTACTGGGCGTCGCCGTCGGAACCGCGCTCGCCCGCTCCGCCCTGGCCTTCGACCTGCTCGGCCCGCTCCTCGAAGTGCTGCGCCCGATACCGGCGATCGCGCTGGTGCCGGTGGCGATCCTGCTGTTCCCCAGCAATGAACAGGGCATCGTCTTCATCACCTTCGCCGCGGCGTTCTTCCCGGTCACGGTCTCCACCCGGCATGCGGTGCGGGCGCTGACGCCGGTCTGGGAGGAAGCGGTCCGCACCATGGGCGCGGGCCGGTGGCGGGTGCTGTGGTCGGTGGTACTGCCGGGGGCGCTGCCCGGCATCCTCGGCGGGCTGTCGGTCGGGGTCGGGGTCTCGTGGATCTGTGTGATCTCCGCCGAGATGATCTCCGGTGAGTACGGCGTGGGCTATCGCACGTGGCAGGACTACACCGTCCTCGACTATCCGGGAGTCTTCGTCGGGATGGCCACCATCGGCCTGCTCGGCCGGCTCACCTCCACGGGGGTGGAGCTGCTGGGGCGGCGCCTGACCCGGTGGCTGCCGCGGACGGCGGACGGGCCGGGCCCGCCCGCGGGCGCGCGGGTGCGGTGGCGGCGGGCCCGCGCGGTGCCGGGGGGATCCTCATGACCGACACCGAGATCACCCCGGCGGCCCCGGCGCAGGGCGCTGCCCCGGGTCTCCGGCTGACACTCACCGATGCCGTGCTCGGCCGGCTCGGCGCCCCCGTGCTGCACGGTCTGGACCTCGACGTCGCCGCGGGCGAGATCCTCACCGTCGTCGGCCCGTCCGGCTGCGGAAAATCCACCCTGCTGCGCACGCTGGCCGGTCTGCTGCCGCTGCTCGACGGCCGGCTGAGCCAGGACGGCGAGCCCGTCGAGGGCCCCGCCGCGGACCGTGCGCTGATCTTCCAGGAGGATGCGCTGCTGCCCTGGCGCACCCTGCGGGCCAATGTCGAACTCCCGCTGGCCATCCGGGGCGTGGCCCGCGCGCAGCGCCGTGCGCGGGCCGACGACTGGGTGGCCCGGGTCGGCCTCACCGCACACGCCACCCGCCTGCCGCACCAGGTCTCCGGCGGCCAGCGGCAGCGCGCCCAGCTGGCGCGCGCACTGGCGGGGCGGCCGCGCGCGGTGCTGATGGACGAACCCTTCGGCGCACTCGACGCGCAGACCCGGGCCGGAATGCAGCAGTTGCTGGTGACGGTGCTGACCGGGACCCGCGCCACCGTCGTCTTCGTCACCCATGACGTGGACGAGGCGCTGTTCCTGGGGGACCGGGTCGCGCTGCTGGGCACCGGCCGGGTGCTGGACGTCCCGCGGCCACGGGTGCGCGCGGCGCACGCCGAGCCGGCGACGGCCGCCCTGCGCCGCGAGGTCCTGGCCTCCCTGGACGGCCGGACCGAGGGCCGACCGGGCGTCCGGCGCACGGCGTGAACCCGCCCCTGACCCCGTGACCGGTCACGTCCTCCGACGTGACCGGCGACCGAAAGGCACCGCCATGGAGACCACGGAAGCCATGGAGATCCCCTCCCCCGACACCGCCGAGGAACTGTCCTGCGACGTCCTCGTCATCGGCGGCGGGACCGCCGGGACCATGGCCGCGCTCACCGCCGCCGAGCACGGCGCGTCCGTCCTGCTGCTGGAGAAGGCGCACGTCCGGCACTCCGGTGCGCTCGCCATGGGCATGGACGGGGTCAACAACGCCGTCATCCCGGGCCGCGCGGAACCCGATGACTACGTCGCCGAGATCACCCGCGCCAACGACGGCATCGTCGACCAGTCCACCGTCCGCCGGACCGCGACCCGCGGCTTCGCGATGGTACGGCGGCTGGAGTCGTACGGCGTGAAGTTCGAGAAGGACGAACACGGCGCGTACGCGGTCCGGCGGGTGCACCGCTCCGGCTCGTACGTGCTGCCGATGCCGGAGGGCAAGGACGTCAAGAAGGTCCTCTACCGGCAGTTGCGGCGGCGCGAGATGCGCGAGCGGATCCGCATCGAGAACCGCATCATGCCGGTGCGGGTACTCACGTCCGGCGGCCGGGCGGTCGGCGCGGCCGGCTTCCACACCCGTACGGGACGGTTCGTCACGGTCCGCGCCGGGGCGGTGATCCTCGCCACCGGCGCCTGCGGCCGCCTCGGCCTGCCCGCCTCCGGCTATCTCTACGGCACCTACGAGAACCCCACCAACGCCGGCGACGGCTATGCGATGGCCTACCACGCGGGCGCCGAACTCACCGGCATCGAATGCTTCCAGATCAACCCGCTGATCAAGGACTACAACGGCCCGGCCTGCGCCTATGTCGCCAATCCGTTCGGCGGCTACCAGGTCAACCGGCACGGTGCGCGGTTCGTGGAATCCGACTACTGGTCGGGGCAGATGATGGCGGAGTTCGCGGCCGAGGTCGCCTCCGCGCGCGGGCCGGTCTACCTGAAACTCAGTCACCTCCCGGAGGAGTCCGTCGCCGCCCTGGAGACGATCCTGCACACCACCGAGCGCCCCACCCGGGGTACCTTCCACGCCGGGCGCGGCCACGACTACCGCACCCACGACGTGGAGATGCACATCTCCGAGATCGGCCTGTGCGGCGGGCATTCGGCGTCCGGTGTGCGCGTCGACGACCGGGCCCGCACGACCGTGCCGGGGCTGTATGCGGCCGGTGACCTGGCCTGTGTCCCGCACAACTACATGATCGGGGCGTTCGTCTTCGGTGACCTGGCGGGCGAGGACGCCGCGCAATTCCGCGCGTACGAGGGCGAGTTGCCCGACGACCAGGTGCGCGCCGCCCATGAGCTGATCTACCGGCCGCTGCGCTCTCCCGACGGCCCGCCGCAGCCGCAGGTCGAATACAAGCTCCGCCGCTTCGTCAACGACTATGTCGCCCCGCCCAAGAGCGGTGCCCGGCTGTCGCTGGCCGTGGAGCACTTCACCCGGATGCACGCCGACATCGCCGCCATGGGTGCCCGCACCCCGCACGAGCTGATGCGCTGCGCCGAGGTCACCTTCATCCGCGACTGCGCCGAGATGGCCGCCCGGTCGTCGCTGGCCCGTACCGAGTCCCGCTGGGGCCTCTACCACGCGCGCACCGACCACCCGAAGAGCAACGACCGCGACTGGCTGCACCACCTCGACCTGCGCAAATCGACCACGGGAGCCATGGAGTTCACCGCCCGCCCGGTCGCCCCGTACCTCGTCCCGGTCGACGGGTACGCCCCCGTGGGCGGCGCCTCCCGCTTCCTCGGCGAGGTCCGTCCGGAGCAGGTCGCGACGGCGGGGCGGCGGGACACTCCACCGGTGGGGTCCCCCGGGGCGGGTGCTGTCGCGGCGACGGACGGCGGCCCGTCCGGGGCGCCCGGGACGCCTGGCGCCGACGCCGGGGACGGCACCGTGACTCCCCCGTCCCCCCGCATCCTCGAACTCCTCGCTCTCACCGAGGGGGAGCAGCCGGACCTCCCGGCGCTGCGCCCCTACCTGGCCGACCCCGACCCGGCCGTCCGCCGGGCCACGGTCGACGCGCTCACCGAGAGCGTTCCGCCCGGCACCGGCCAAGCCCTCGCCGCCGCCCTGACCGATCCCGCCCCGGCCGTACGGGCCGCGGCCGGCGCCTCCCTGCGCGAACTGGTCGAAGTCCTCCCCCCGGAGGCCGCCTTGCGCGCGCCGCTGGCCTCCGCCGCACACGGGCCCGACGCCGTCGTCCGCTCGGCTGCCGTGGACGTGCTGCGCGCGCTCGGCCTCGGCGACCGGGACCTGTTCGCCACCGCGCTGACCGACCCGGCCGTGGAGGTACGCCTCCAGGCCGTCCGTGCCCTGGTCTCCGTCGACGCCGCGCGCGACCTGCGGCGGGCCGCCGAGGACGACTCCCGTGAGGTGCGGGTGGCCGCCGCACAGAGCCTCGGTACGGTCGGCCGCCCCGAGGAGCTGGCGGCGTTCCTGCCCGACGACGATCCCCTCGTCCGTGCCGCGGCGCTCGCGGCGCTGGCCACGGCCGGCTGCCCGCCGCCCTACGACGCGGCGGCCGTCGCGGCGCTCGGCGACCCGGCCTGGCAGGTCCGGGCCGGTGCCGCCACGGCCCTGGCGGCCGCCGGCTCCGCAACCGCCGTGGCCGCCCTCTCCACCGCGCTGGGCGACCCGCACGCGGATGTGCGCAAGGCCGCGGTGCTCGCGCTGCGCGCCCACGCCGGCCGCGCGGACGCCCGCCGGGCCCTGGCCTCGGTCGCCGACGACCCGGACGCCGATGTCCGGGCATACGCCCGCCCGGCAGCAACGGGGTGACACACGTTCGGGCCGTCCGGGTGGCCGGGCGGGGCCGGGGGACGAAGGCTGAGGGCCATCAGCGCACCGAACGGGATACGGCCGCCGGCCGGACACCGCCGGCCCCGAGCACCGCCGCGCCCGGGGTGGGCCGGTGCGGCGGGCGCCCACGTGCCAGGAAGGGCTGATCAGGACACCCCATGCCCCCTCCCTCGCCGCAGTGGCCCCGCTACGTCGAGTTCGCGCCGACCGTCCTGGTCGCCGCCGGACTCACCTGGGACGTGTTCTCGCCCGCGGACTACTGGGGTGACCCGATGCTCATCGCGGCGAGCGTGACGGCCGGTGCCCTGCTCTCACTGCGGCACACCCTGGCGATCGGTGCCACCATCATCGTCGGCGTCTTCGCGCTGACGGTGAAGGACGGCACCGCCGACAACGCGGTGGGCCATCTGGAGCTCTTCAACACCTTCTTCGCCGCGCTCATGGGCGTCGGCGTCAACCGGGTGATCGCCCGTCACGGACGTCATCTGGACGTGGTCCGCACGGTGGCGGAGGCCGCCCAGCGCGCCGTGCTGCCCGCGCCCCCGCAACGCATCGGCCCGCTGACCATCGCCGCCCGGTACCAGGCCGCGCAGAGCGAGGCCCGGATCGGCGGGGACGCCTACGCCGTCCAGCGGACCCCGTTCGGCGTCCGGCTGCTGATCGCCGACGTACGTGGCAAGGGACTGGGGGCGGTGAGCGCGGTGTCCGTGCTGCTGGGTGCGTTCCGCGAGGCGGCCGAGCAGGAACCGGACCTGACGACGGTGGCCGACCGGATGGAGCGTGCCCTGCTGCGGGAGAGCGAGCAGACCTCCGAGGAGGACCGTCTGGAGGGCTTCATCACGGCCCTGATCTGCGAAGTTCTCCCGGGCGGCAGCGGGCTGCGGCTGCTGGACTGCGGCCATCCGGCGCCCTACCTCTGCCATGGCGGTGCGGTACGCGCCCTGGAGTCCCGCGATCCGGGTCTCCCCCTGGGCATCGGGATGCTGGGCGCGGCGCGGACCGCACCGGACGACTGGCCGTTCCCGGCGGGCAGCACGCTGCTGCTGATCACCGACGGGGTGACCGAGGCTCGCAACGATGCCGGCACGTTCTATGACCCGGCGGTCCAGCTGGCCGGCCGCGGCCCGTTCCGCGGCCCCGAGGAACTGATCGACGTGCTGGTGCGGGATGTCGAGCGGTGGACCGGCGGGCCGCGCGACGACGACATGGCGGTCCTGGCGGTCGGCCGGCAGGCAGAGGGCCGCCGGACGCTCCGGTCCGGTGGGAACGGCACCGATCGCTGACGGGAAGCGGGACGAGGGGCTCACGGCTGCCGAATCGCTGGGCCACGCCACACCCCTGACGGGGCGTTAGTGCTTTCCGTGGGCTTTTCGGAATTCCCTCGTGTGCTACCGGAAATCCTCGATGCGGGATGAGATGATCAGTAGGAGCATCAGCATCCGCACCGAGCGATTCCTCGCTCCCGCGCAGATCGGAGTTGATGTGTCCAACAACAGATCAACCCTGCTGAGTCAGCGCGCCGCTGTCATTTTCCTCCTTGGCGCCCTCACCGCTGTCGGCGCCGGTGTGCTCACCTTTTGCAATGGCGGCACCCCGGCTTCCGCGACACTCGTCGGCGGCGCGGCCTTCGGCGCCGCCGTCACCTTCTTCCATACGGTCATCGACTGACGTCCAGACGGTCCTCGACCGACATTCCACCGGGGCGCATTCCCGGCCGCCGGTCCGGGGGCGGCGCGCCGCCGCCCGGACTCCCGGTACGGCTCCGAACCCGGACTCCCGGTACGACTCCGGCCCGCCCGGTCTCCGCGCGGGCGGTCCGGAGCCGAGGCCCTTCCACGGTCGCCGGAGCTGCCCGCACGCCGGGCACGGACGGTGACCGATGCGCGCGCACAGCAACCGGAGGCAGGTGACGGCTGAGCGGGCCGCCAGGGGCCGGAGCGGTCCCGGGCCGCCGCGGCGGCAGGGCGCCGGTGCGCTGGATTCCGGTCGGCCGCCGGGGTTCCGCCCGGCTCCGGTGCGCCAAGCGGAATCCGTGCTGCCGCATGCGGTGCGCCGCCGGACCTCAAGTGCCAAACTTAAGTCACCGCGCCCGGCCGCCAGCCGGGGCCCTTGTCGCCGAGGGGACCACCATGACCTGGGCATCTTGGACCACTGTCGGGATACACGCCCTACCCGGCGCGGTTCGCACCGCGGAGATCGGCGTGATCAACGGCGACCTGACCATCCATACGACCTGGTCGGACAACCTGGCCCACGTAGCCGTGCAGTACACCGGGGCCACGGACTGGTACACCATGGAGGGCAGTCCCGTCCCGTGCGATTCCGAGGAAGCCAGCCGCTCCTTCCACCAGGCCGTCGTCGAAGCCGCCCGCGGCGGCGAGCGGGCCGAGGCTTCGCTGGAGGAACTTTTCCAGCAGTGACCGGGATGCCCGTGACGGGTCCACCGGCCTCCCCGCGCCGGTTCTCGCACCCCGGTCGCGCCACGCCCTGACGAAGCCCAGCGAGCCCCGACGAGCCCCGGCAGCATGTACGCGAGCAGCACGTCCGGATGTCATCGCCCCGGCTTCGTGACCGCCACGCACCGCAGAACGGCCACCCACGGTGGGCATCGAGTTCGGCGGCCCAGTACTCGGATCACCCCCTTCCGCGCCGTGCCATGCCGCGCCGCGCGGTACCGTGCCGCGCCGTCCGCACGGGATTCCCGTGCGGTCCGCGCGAGGATGCGGCAGCCCTCGGACCCAGGAAACCCTCACTCTTCTCGATCGAGGTAACTCCCTTTCCCTGTACCGAAGTTACCGTCTCGCCATCCATCCATGAATGACAGGCAACCGGCAGTCGCCGCATAGCGGCCCACAGATCTCTCCGGCTGCGGAGCAACCATTTCCCGCCTTCTGATGTCTCCCTCAAGGGAGCACAGTTGGTCACCTTGCAGCTACTTAAAGCTGATCAATTGTCAAATTTCCCCAACGAATCTCGCAATCTGATCTTTTCTCTTTACATGCCCATGCCAGACATACCAGGGTTTGCGCGGGGCCTCTCGGCCCCCGTGGTGCACAACAGCACCGCGAGTACGGGCGGTTGGCACGGTCGGCCGCCCCCACAGCGCTAAGGACCCATAGCTGTGCGTAGACCCCACATACGCAGAAACCGTCTGGCGATCGCCCTCGCCGTGACGACGGCCGCGACGCTCACCGCGGGAGTGGCGGGCACCGCCGCCGCGACCACCGATGCCGCACCGGCCGCTGCCTCTTCCTCAACTCCCTCCCTCCAGAAGGCCGTCGATGCCGCCCGCACCGCCGCCTTCGCGCATGCCGCGGCCACCGGCGTCGGCAAGAAGGACGCCCTCGAAGCCACGGACACCCTCGTCGACCCGGACGGCAGGCAGCACGTCCGCTTCGTCCGGACCCATCGCGGGCTTCCGGTGCTCGGCGGCGACCTCGTCATCCACCTGACGGCCAAGTCGGCGTACGAGGGCGTGACTCGGGCCTACCGTCACCAGGTCGACGTGCCCGACACGGACCCGAAGCTGTCGGCCGGCGAGGCGCAGACGAAGGCCGCCGCCGTGGCCAAGGGCCGGGCCGGTGAAGCCCAACTGGTCGTGGACGCCCGGGACGACCGGACCACGCTCGCCTACCAGGTGCAGGTCGACGAGAGCCGTACCGCCGAGGCCGACGGTGCCCGTACCGTCATCCTCGACGCGGCCACCGGGGCGGTGCTCAGCAACGTCCAGGCCAATGACTCCTTCCTGTCGCCCGCCCTGCAGAAGAAGCTGCGCGCACGGGGCGAGCGGCTCAACCCCGAGACCGGACTGGCCGCCCCCGAGGCGCCCGTCACCGGCGAGGCGGCGGCGACCGCCGGCTACCCGGCCGCGGCCAAGGGCACCGGTTCGTCGCTCTTCGTCGGCAAGGTGCCGCTGTCCACCACCCGGACCGCGAAGAAGTCCTTCACGCTCAAGGACTCCACCCGCGGCAACACCGAGACCCGGGACGCCGGCAACAAGGAGCTGGAGAAGTTCTCCGGCGGCAAGGCGTTCACCAGCACCACCAACCGCTGGGGCAACGGCACCACGAGCAGCCGGGCCACCGCCGCCGTGGACGCCCAGTACGGCATCACCAGCACCCTCGACTTCTACAAGAAGACGTTCGGCCGCAAGGGCATCAAGAACGACGGCCGCGGAGCGCACGCCCTGGTGCACTTCGGCAACAAGGTCGGCAATGCGTACTGGTCCTCCAAGTGCGGCTGCATGCTCTACGGCGACGGTGACGGCAGGACGTTCGCCAAGCCCCTGGTCGTCCTGGACGTCACGGGCCATGAGCTCACACACGGCGTGGTCGACGCGACCGCCAAGTTCCGGCCCACCCGCGTCGACGAGGAGGGGAACCAGTACGGCGAGCCCGGCGCGCTCAACGAGTCGATGGCGGACATCTTCGGCAGCGCGGTCGAGTTCGCGACCAACAACCCGAAGAACCCGCCGAACTACCTGATGGGCGAGAAGCTCGGCCTCCAGCAGAAGTTCCTGCGCCGCCTGGACAAGCCCTCCCTGGACAAGCTGGAGGGCACCGTCGACTACTGGTCGAAGGCCGCCTACGACACCGAGGTGCACGCCGGTTCCGGTATCTCCTCGCACGCCTTCTACCTGCTGGCCGAGGGCAGCGGGAAGAAGACCCTCGGCGGTGTCGCCTACGACTCCCCCACCTTCGACGGCTCCAAGGTGACCGGCATCGGGCGGACGAAGGCGACGGCGATCTTCTACCGGGCGCTCACCCGGTACATGGTCTCCACGACCGACTTCCATGACGCCCGGACCGCGACCCTGCACGCGGCCAAGGACCTGTACGGCGCCACCAGCACCGAGTACAAGACGGTGAACAAGGCCTGGGCCGCCGTGAACGTGACGGCGGCCAACTCGCCCTCCGGCACGCACTGATCCTTCCGGACCGGTCACGGCGTGGTGCCCCCGCCCTCCGCGGGGGCACCTCGGCGTCGGGCTCCGGTCCCTCCAGTGGGCCTCGCGGCACGGCCGGCCGAAGTCTACGTTTGAGCCCATGATCCCTGATCGCGCGGGCGGGACACGGCGGCTCGGCTACCCGGTGGCGGCGGGCGTGTTCGCCGTCGGCATGGCCGGCACGACGCTGCCCACCCCGCTGTACGGGCTCTACCGCGCACAGCTCGGGTTCTCCGAGCTGATGGTGACCGTGGTCTTCGCGGTGTACGCCCTCGGTGTGATCACCGTGCTGCTGCTCGCGGGCAATGTCTCCGACGAGGTGGGCCGGCGCCCGGTGTTGCTGGTCGCGCTGGGGTTTTCGGCGGCGAGCGCGCTGTGCTTCGTCTTCGAGGGCGGGCTGCCGATGCTGCTGCTCGGGCGGGTGCTGTCCGGCTTCGCCGCCGGGTTGTTCAGCGGTGCCGCCACGGCGGCGGTGCTGGAGCTCGCGGGGCCCGGCCAGGAAGCGCAGGCGGGGTTCGCCGCGACCGCGGCGAACATGGGCGGCCTCGGCTGCGGCCCGTTGCTGTCCGGCCTGCTGGCCCAGTACGCACCCTGGCCGCTGCTGCTGCCGTTCCTGGTACATCTCGCCCTGGTGGCCGTCGCGGCCGTGGCGACCTGGCTGCTGCCGGAGACCGTCGCGCATCCGCACCGCCTCCGGACACCGCGACCCCAGGGCCTGGAGCTACCGCCCGAAGTCCGGGGCGTCTTCGCCCCCTCGGCCGTTGCCGCGTTCGCCGGGTTTTCCCTGCTGGGGCTGTTCACCGCGGTCGCGCCGAGCTTCGTCGGCCAGACCCTGGGCGTGCACAACCTGGCCGTCACCGGGTTGATCGTCTTCACGGTCTTCCTGGGCTCCACCGCCGGACAGTCCCTGACGGAACGGATCGGTAGCCGCCGGGCCCTTCCCCTCGGCTGCCTGGTACTGGTGGTGGGCCTCTTGCTGGTGGCCACCTCGCTGGCCGTGACGTCCCTGCCGGTACTGGTTGTCGGCGCGGTGTGCGGCGGCATCGGCCAGGGCCTGGCGTTCCGCGCCGGTCTGACCGCGGTGGGCCGGGCCGCACCGGCCGAGCGCCGCGGCGGCACCATCTCGGCCTTCTTCCTCATCGCCTATCTCGGCATCTCGCTGCCGGTCGTCGGCGTCGGCGCGCTCACCCTCACCCTCGGTCTGCGCGGCGCCGGCCTGACCTTCTCCGCCTGCGTCATCGTGGTCACGGTGGCCGTCGGGCTCTACGTCCTGCGGCGGCCGCCGGTGGGCGACGACTGAGGCCCGCCCCGCCGGCCGACCAGCCCGCCCGCGGGGGCCATCAGGCGGCCCGGGCCACCCCGCCGCCGGACACCTCGCACGGCCGGCCGCCACCCGTATGGCGTGCCGCCTTCACCCGCCTGCCCCTGTGGGCACGCCCTTCCGGCGGAGGCCGGAAACCCTGGGATCCGGCAGTCCTCGATCCAGCAGCCTCCAGACGGAGACGGAGAAGTGAGATGCGCATGGCCACAGCTTCCGCCCCTGGCGCCCTGAGCCGGTTCCGGCACGGGTTTGCCCTCGCCGTGGCCCTCCTCGCACTGTGGTGCGCCGCCGGGCAGGCCGCCGCCGTCGCCCCCCGGACCCCGGTACGCGTACCGGCCGCCGGTCAACGGCCCGTCGCCGCCCGGGTGTTCACCGGTTCGGCCGCCGCGAGACCTGCCCTTGCGGAAACGGCGGCCACCAAGCCGCTGGTCTTCATGGGCCTGGGCACGATGGCCGGTCTTGCCGTGCTCGCGGGCGCGGAGCTCATCGCGAGCGCACGGCGGCGCCGGGACTCCGCGCCGCCGACGGACCGCTGCTGACCGCCCCGCCCGCACCCCCTTCCGGCCCCGCGGCCCATGTCGCGCACACCGGTGAACGGCAGGAAAGGACCGACCACAGCATGGCGACCCTCACCACCACCGACGGCACGGAGATCTTCTACAAGGACTGGGGGACGGGCCGCCCCGTCGTGTTCAGCCACGGATGGCCGCTCAACGCCGACGCCTGGGACGACCAGCTGCACCTGGTCGCCACCCACGGGTTCCGTGCGATCGCCCACGACCGCCGTGGGCACGGCCGCTCCGGCCAGCCGTGGCAGGGCAACGACATGGACACCTACGCGGACGACCTGGCGCAGCTGATGGACGCGCTGGACCTCCGGGAGGCGGTGCTGGTCGGGCACTCCACCGGCGGCGGTGAGGTGGCACGCTACATCGGCCGTCACGGCACCGGCCGGGTCGCCAAGGTGGTCCTGCTCAGTGCCGTACCGCCGCTGATGCTCAAGACGGAAGCCAACCCGGAGGGGCTGTCGCGCGCGGTCTTCGACGGGATCCGCGCCGGTGTGGCCGGCGACCGGTCGCAGTTCTACAAGGACCTCAGCGAGACCTTCTACGGCGCCAACCGGCACGGTTCGGCCGTCTCGCCGGGGGTGCGCGAGGCGTTCTGGCTCTGGAGCATGCAGGTGGGGGTGAAGGGGGCGTACGACTGCGTCAAGGAGTTCTCGGAGACCGACTTCACCGAGGACCTCAAGCGGTTCGACGTCCCCACCCTGATCATTCACGGCGATGACGACCAGATCGTGCCGTTCATGGCCTCCGCCCAGAAGTCGGCGAAGCTGGTGAAGGACGCCACGCTGAAGATCTACCCGGGGGCGCCGCACGGGCTGTTCGCGGTCGGCTCGTACAAGGACGACTTGCACGCCGATCTGCTGGCGTTCCTCAACAGCTGAGCGTCCGGGGCGGCCGCGGCCGCTCCGTCGGCCGCGGGGAAGGACACGTTGCCGGACGGCGCGCGGCCGCGGACACACGTCGGCGCCGGCCGACACGATCGTGGTCGTGTCGGCCGGCGCCGGCTGTCAGCTTTGATTACCTCCGGCCGCCGTCCCAGCCCCAGCCGCTCCGCTCGCAGCCTTCGCTGAAGACGGGGCCGACGCGCTCCAGAACGCCCGCCGAGAGCCAGCAGGCTGCGTGGTGGCCGTGGCCCCGGTGGTGGTTGAAGTGGTGGTGGCCCTTGTTGCAGGCCAGGGCGGCGCTCGCACCACCCATGACGATGGTGGTGGCCAGGGCGCTGGCGGCGATCGCGGCGCGGATGCGCATGTCTGCTCCTCTGGAGGATCAAAGGGGTATATCGACCTTTTCAGGGATCACCTTCGCAGAACCTCCTAAAACATGACACAACCCGAATTGCGCGAGTCGGAGTAACCGGTGTCTTCCGTTACGTTCGCGACTCCCCCGGACGCGGCGTCCGCCGGCCGATTCCGTTCCGGCAGGCCGATCACCCAACTCCCTTTGGCCGGTGGCTCATTGACGTCACAGCACTGCCTGCGACACCACTCCGGGGCGAGCGTCCGATTACAGCGGTCCGCTCGCCCCGAATTGATGTTCCGTCAGTCGCCGAATCGGCTCAGACTTCTTCCGTCAGTCGCCTGATCGGCTCAGACTCCCCGGGGTCCGTGCCCTCGCGCGGCGCACCGGGGCTTCCCGGGCGCAGGCCCAGCGTCACCAGCGCCACGGCCACGGCGAGGAAGCCGGACAGCACCGCGAAGCCGGTCACGCTGGATCCGGTGGCGTCGGTCAGCCAGCCGACCAGATAGGGGCCCGCGAAGCCGCCGAGGTTTCCCAGGGCGTTGATCAGGCCCATCGCGACGGCCACCACCTCGATGCGCAGCAGCTGCCCGGGGATCGCCCAGAACGGTCCGTACGGCGCATAGACCGCGGCCGCGGTCACACACAGCAGCAGCATCCGGGGCAGAGCGCCGTCCACGACCTGACCCAGCAACAGGGCGACGATGCCCACGACGAGCGGGACGGCCACCGCCCGGCGCCGTCTGCCGGTGCGGTCGGACCAGGCGGCGTTGGCGATCATCACCGCCAGGGCGACCGTGAACGGGATCGCGGTGAGCAGCCCTACCTCGGTGGACGAGCCGTCGTGCGTCAGCTCCTTGATGACGGCGGGCAGCCACAGGTTGAAGCCGTAGAAGCCGGTGATCCAGAAGAAGTAGACGCCGATGAGGACGAGCACCGGCCGCTGCCGGACCGCGTCGAGATACGAGCCGTTGCCGGCCGGCGGTTTGGCGGCCTCGTCGGCGGCGAGCGAGCGCTCCACGTGGTCGGCCTCCTGGCGCGAGATCCACCGGGCCTGCGCCGGCCGGTCGGCGACCGTGAACCACCAGACCACCGCCCACACCAGGGGCGGAACGCCCTGGAGTACCAGCACCCAGCGCCAGCCGGCATGGTCGAGCATCCAGCCCGACAGCGGTGCCATGAGGACCGAGGAGAGCGGCAGACAGGCCATCCACAGGGCGTTGGCGCGGGCCCGCTCCCGCAGCGGGAACCACGAGGCGAGCAGGATGAGGACGGCGGGCCAGACGCCGCCCTCGAAGAAGCCCAACACGAAGCGGGCCGCGTAGAACTGGGACTTGGTCTGCACGAGACCGGACAGCGACGCGGCCAGCCCCCACGCCACCATGAGCAGCAGGACCGTTTTACGGGCGCTCCAGCGCTGGGCGAGGAGCGCGGCCGGGATCTGCAGGAAGACGTAGCCGACGAAGAAGACGCCGCCGACCAGCCCCTTGTCGGCGTTGGACAGCTCCAGATCGCCGTGCATGTAGGGGAGGATGACGGAGACGTTGTTCCGGTCGAGATACGCCAGCATGTACATGATCGCGGCGACCGGGATGACATACGCCCAGCGCTTGGCGGGCACCGCGGGCGCGGCGGGCTGCGGGATCGCGTCGGGGCGGTCGGCCGTCACCGGGTCGCTGCCGTTCCGTACGCGGCGCGGATCCGGTCGGTGAAGCGGCTGAAGTCGGCGGCGGCGCGGAAGGCCGCGGCCATCGTGCCGTGCGAGGCACGGCCACTGCCTGCGATGTCGAAGGCGGTGCCGTGGTCGACGGAGGTGCGCAGGATCGGCAGGCCCACCGTGACGGACACGGTGCCGTCGAAGTCGACTGTCTTGGCGGGGATGTGGCCCTGGTCGTGGAAGTGGGACAGCACACCGTCGAAGCGGCCTTCGAGGCCCTGGTGGAAGACCGAGTCGGCGGGGACCGGCCCCACCACGCCGAGCCCCTCGGCGGCCGCCTTCTCCACCGCCGGGCGCAGCACGGTGATCTCCTCGTCGCCGAAGTGGCCGCCCTCGCCGCCGTGCGGGTTGATCGCGGCGACCGCGAGCCGGGGGGTGTCATGGCCGAAGACGCGCAGTGCGGTGGCCGCGTGCCGGATGCTCGCCGCGACCCGCTCCTCGGTGATCCGGTCGAGCGCCGCGCGCAGGGCGAGATGCCGGGTGGTGAAGAAGATCTTGAGGCCGCGGACCACGAACATGGTGTCGAAGTGGGCCGCGCCGGTGAGCTCACCGAGCATCTCGGTGTGGCCGAGGTGCGGCGAACCGGCCGCCCAGATGGCCTCCTTGTTGATCGGTGAGGTGACGAGGGCGTCGACCTCGCCGGACAGTGCGGCGCGGGTGGCGACCTCGATCGCGGCCACGGCGGAACGGCCGGCCACCGCGTCGACGGTGCCCCAGGGGAGATCACCGGGGGCGATACCGAGGTCGAGCACCTCGATGGTGCCGGGCTCGAACCGCGCCTCGGCGGGCGCGGCGACCGCACGGACCTCGACGTCCAGCCCGCAGACGGCCACCGCACGGCGCAGTACGGCGGCATCGCCGACCGCGAGTCCGCGGCCCAGCGCGGTGGCGGCCGGGTCGGCGAGGGTACGGGCGGTGATCTCGGGACCGATCCCGGCGGGGTCGCCGAGGGTGACGGCGAGAAGCGGCAACGGGCCGGACGGGCCGTCGGAGGCCGGCCGGGTGGCGGCCGTCCCGTCCGGGCCCGTCTGCTGAGGGTGCGTCATCAAGCTGCCTTTCGGGGTGCGGTGCGCGGATGAGGGGCTGGGGTGTGCGGTGGGGTGGTCATCTCGCGCCGACGGTGGGGCCGGGGGTGTGCCGGCCGCAGGCCGCGCGCAGATGTTCCAGACAGTGGCAGGCGGCGTCGGGGCCGCCGATCAGGCCGCCCTTCGTGGCGAAGCGCAGCCCGTCGTGGGGGCCGCCCACCAGTTGTCCGGCGATGGCCAGCGGCAGCACCTCGGTCTCGATGGCGAAGCCGTCGGCGCCCAGCTCCGCGGTGACGGCCGCGGCGACATCGCCGCCCGAGGCGTACAGGCCGCCGGGGCGCAGTTCGGTGACCGCACGGCGGGCGACCTCGGCGAGAGCCCGCAGCAGGCGCCCGGCGGTGCCGGGATCGAGCACCGCGGCGGATCCGGTGGGCGCGGCCGGCGGTCCGGGGGCGAGCCGGACGCCGAGCAGCGTGGCGCCCTCCCCCGCTGCCGCGCGCAGCGCCGCCAGCGTCCGGTCGGGGTCCGGGGCAGCGGGGTCGAGTGTGGTCCAGCGGGCGCCGAGCGCGGTTTCGGTGCGGGCGAGCTGGGTGCGGGTGCGGTCCGTGACGCTGCCGACGACCGCGAGGAGGCGGGCGGGTGCGCCGGCTTCGGGCCGCAGGCCGAGTTCGGTGGCGAGCGCGGCGCCGAACGGTCCCGAGTCCAGCGCGACCCAGCGGATGTGGTCCTCGGCGGCGAGCCGGGCGGCGGCCACCGCGACCGTCCGCAGATGGGCGTTCTCGGTGGCGTCGCAGACCACGACCTCGGCCGGGCTCTCCCGCAGCGCCGCGGCCACCGCCTCCGGGCCGCGCTCCACGACGTCCAGCGCCACCTCGCCCATGGTGCGCCCGCTCTGTGCGCCCAGCACGGCCGCGACCCGGGAGTGCCGCACGGGGTCGAACGGGTCGCGGGCCACGGCCGTGCGGGTCAGCGGTACGCCGTCGACGAGATGGAGGCCGCCCACCGTGGTCCGTCCGGCGTCGGGGAAGGCGGGGACGGCCAGCGTCCGGACCCGGGCCGACGGCTCGTGGGCGGCGAGGACGTCCAGCACCGCGTCGAGTTCGCTGCCGGGGTTGCCGCGCAGGGTGGTGTCGACGCGCTTGACGGTCAGGGGTGCCCGGCCCGCCGTCTCGACCGCGGTCCGCACGGCCGCGTAGGCGCGGGCGGGGGGCCAGTGCCGGGAGGCGGTGTTGACGACGAGGACGTCCACCCGGTGTGCATAGCGCTCGACTTGGGCGAGCGCGCCGACGGTGACGGCCCGCAGACCCAGTCGCGCATAGCGCGCACCGGTGGCATTGCTGCCGGTGAGGTCGTCTCCGATGACGAGCACCTGGGCCACGAGGTCTCCTCCCGTCGGCTCCGGTGTCGCGGCGGCGACCCCGAAGTGACTGAATCGCGCAATGTTGATTGCGCGATTCACGCAACTCAGGGTGGCTACTCGCCGAACGGGCTGTCAAGAGCTGTGCGCGGCACTCCCGTCGGCAGGCCTCCCGGTGCCGTCCGCTACCGGCCGCACCCGCCATCCGCCGTCCGAGAACGCGGCCAGCTCCCGCTCCGTGGCCCCGGAGATCAGCCCGGTACCCGCCGGCATCTCCGCCCAGTACGGAAAGCCCCCTCCCCCGCGGAGCTTGGAGTGGTCGGCGAGCACCCAGGCGGCCCGGGCGCACCCGGCCATGGTCTCCTTCAGCGCGGCCTGTTCGGGATCGGGGCAGTTGATGCCGCGCCGGGGGTCGAGACCGTCGACGCCGAGGAAGGCGATGTCCGGGGTGAGCCGGCGCAGCGCCTGTTCGGTCCGGGTGCCCAGCAGGGACTCGTTGGGGCGCCGCAGCCGGCCGCCGAGCACCACGACCTCCACCTCGGCGTCGGCCAGTTCGACCAGCGTGGACAGGCCGTTGGTGACGACGGTGAGATCGCCGCGGGCGCGCAGCTCGTGTGCCAGCCGGGCGACGGTGGTGCCCGCGTCGAGGAGCACGACGTCGCCGCTGCGGACCAGCCCGGCCGCGGCGCGGGCGAGGGCGTCCTTCTCGCCCCGCTGCGCGCGCTCCTTGTCGTGCCGGGAGCGCTCCACCGCCCGGTGGTCGACCGCGCCGCCGTACGTCCGCGTGATCCGGCCGAGGGCGGCCAGCGTGGCGAGATCGCGACGGACGGTGGACAGCGAGACATCGAATTCGGCGGCGAGATCGTGCACGCTGACGTCCCCGGCACCGAGCAGGTGCACCATCCGCTCGCGCCGCTGCCGGGTGGCCGAGCGTTCCCCACTGGTCACTTCGCTGCCCGCCTCTGCCTGCCGTCGACCGCGCGGCGCCTTTGCGGGGGCGCCACCACTCAAGTTGCGTGTTTCGCGCAATTCGAGGTTAGCAGTCGGGCAGACAGCGGCGGGCAGCCTCGGGTGGTCAGGCGAGTACCTTCGCCTTGGCCTTCTGGAACTCCTCGTCGGTGATGTCCCCGTGGTTCTTCAGTTCGGCGAGCTTTGCCAGCGAATCCGCGTGCCGAGCCGTCTCGTCACCGGTTCCGACGGTGTCCCGGAGGTAGGTCTGCAGTTGCTTTTGCTGCCGTTCCGCCTGCGCGAACTCCCGCTCGCTCATGCCGTGGCCGCGCGCGATCACATAGATGAAGACGCCCAGGAAGGGCAGCAGAATCACCAGGACGAGCCAGCCCGTCTTGGCCCAGTTGTTGATGTCACGGCTCCGGAAGATGTCGCCGATGATCCTGAACAGCAGGATCAGCCACAGGACCCACAGGAAGATCAGGCACATCGTCCAGAATGCGTTGAGCAGCGGGTAATCCATCACGGCCTCCTCGTGACGCAGGGGCCCCGAGCTCATCCGTCCCTCACCTCAAGCATCGTCGAGGTCGACGTCCAGCGCTACCAGATCGATGCCGGCCAGCGCCTGCTCCGTCCAGATGACCTTGCCGCTGGTGGTGTAACGGGTCCCCCAGCGTTCGGCCAACTGGGCGACGAGGAAGAGGCCGCGGCCGCCCTCGTCCGTGGTGGCGGCCTGCCGCAGATGCGGTGAGGTGCTGCTGCGGTCGGAGACCTCACAGATCAGGGAGGTGTCACGGATCAGCCGTACGCGGATGGGGCCGGCCGCGTACCGGATGGAGTTGGTGACCAGCTCGCTGAGGATCAGCTCGGCGGTGAACGCCGCGTCCGCCAGGCCCCATTCGATCAGCTTGCGGACCGCCGTGGCGCGTATGTGGGCCACCGCCGAGGGGTCCGGCGGCACGTCCCACTCGGCGACGTGCGCGGCGTCCAGCACCTGGGTGCGGGCGACGAGCAGGGCGATGTCATCGGTGGGGCGCTCCGGCAACAGCGCGCTCAGCGCCGCCTCGCAGGTCTCCTCGGGCGTCCGGCCGGGGTGGTCGGACAGGGTACGGCCCAGCAGCGCCATGCCCTCGTCGAGGTCGCGGTTGCGGTCCTCGACGAGCCCGTCGGTGAACAGCACCAGCCGGCTCGCCTCGGGCAGCTGCTGCTGCCAGGTCTCGAAGGGCAGACCGCCGAGTCCGAGCGGCGGGCCACCGGGCACGTCGGCGATCTCGGCGGTACCGTCGGGCCGCAGCAGCATGGGCTGGACGTGCCCGGCGCGCGCCATGGTGCAGCTGCCGGACGCCGGGTCGTAGATGGCGTAGAGGCAGGTGGCTCCGGTGACCGAGCCCTCGGCGCCCTCGTCCTGATCGATACGGGTGACGAGTTCGTCGAGGTGCCAGAGGATTTCGTCGGGCGGCAGGTCCAGATTGGCGAAGTTGTGGACCGCGGTCCGCAGCCGTCCCATGGTGGCCGCGGCATGCAGTCCGTGCCCCACGACGTCCCCGACGACCAGCGCCACCCGGGCGCCGGGCAGCGGAATGATGTCGAACCAGTCGCCGCCGA
The DNA here is from genome assembly GCF_004122735.1 of Streptomyces sioyaensis. Taxonomy (GTDB): domain Bacteria; phylum Actinomycetota; class Actinomycetes; order Streptomycetales; family Streptomycetaceae; genus Streptomyces; species Streptomyces sioyaensis. Next base: position 41,277 of record NZ_SDIF01000001.1, read on the forward strand.
CGCCGCCGAGCCCGCCGCGCCCGGCCTGGGCGGGCAGATAGCGGTAGGCCGCCTCGACGGCGTTCTGCTCCGGCAGAGCGCGCGGCAGCAGGCTGCGCTGCAGGGTGACGGCCATGGTGTGCTCGCGGGTGTAGCGGCGGGCGTTGTCGATGCTCACCGCGGCGCGGGCGACCAGCTCCTCGGCGACGGACAGGTCCTCGTCCTCGAACGGCTCGGGCACGTTGGAGCGCCAGAAGATGGCGACGCCCAGGATGACGCCGCGGGCCCGCAACGGCACCGCGATCCTGGAGTGGATGCCGTGCTGGACTATCTTTCTGGCCCGGTCGGGGCTCTGCAGATGCCAGCCGGTGAACGCCGTCAGGTCCGCTTCCAGGGCCGCCTGCCCGCTCAGGAGGCTGGCGCCGAGGGCGGTGGCCGGCTCGAAGCGGATCAGCCGGCCGACGGGGTAGAGGCCGCTCTCGACCGGGGCGCCGCTGAGGGCCGTGCGACGCATCTCGACGATCGCGTTGGTGGGGGCGGTCGGCTCCTCGCCGATCAGCACGTCCTCGGCCAGATCGACGGTGACGATGTCGGCGAAGCGGGTGGCGCCGAACTCCGCGAGCTCCTCGCAGGTGCGCACCACGTCGAGGGTGGTGCCGATCTCCGTGCCGGCGTCGTAGAGCAGCTTGAGGCGGCCGCGGGCCACATCGGCGCGGCCGGTGAGGGCCCGGAGCTCGGTGGTGTCCCGCAGCGTCGTGACGCTGCCCGGTGGTCCGCCGGCCTGGTCCGTCGAGCGCTGGTTGACGGCCAGCAGCCGGTCGCCGACCGGGTGGACCTCGTCGGTGACGACCCGGCCGGAGGCCAGCAGCTGGGCGGTGGCGGGGTCGAGTCCGAGCTCGGCGACCGGCCGCCCCTCGACCTCGGGCGGCAGGTCGAGCAGCCGGCGCGCCTCGTCGTTGGCGAGCAGCAGACAGCCGTCGCCGCCCACGATGATCACGCCCTCGCGTACGGCGTGCAGAACCGCGTCGTGGTGCTCGTACATCCGGGTCATCTCGGCCGGGCCCAGGCCGTGGGTCTGCCGCCGCAGGCGCCGGCTGACCAGTGCCGTACCGCCGGTGGCGACGAGGAGGACGCCGGCCGCGGCGCCGAACAGCAGCGGGAACTGGTTGTCGACGACGCCGCTGACACGTTTGACGGTGATACCGGCCGAGACCAGCCCGATGACCTTGCCGTTGTGACCGAAGACCGGCACCACGGCCTGTACCAGGGGCCCGATGGTGCCGGTGATCCGCTCGGTGACGACACCGCCGGCCAGTGCCGGTTTGATCGTGCCGACGAACTTCTTGCCGATGCGGTTGGGGATGGGGTGGGTGTAGCGGATGCCCTGCGTGTTCATCACGACGATGAAGTCGACCTCGGAGCGCTTGCGCGCGGCTTCCGTCCGCGGCTGCAGTACCAAGGTCGGATCGGCGCTCCGCAGGGCGGCTTCGATGCCCGGCGCATTCGCGAAGGCCTCGGCGACCGCAACCGACCTGTTGCGGGCCTCACGGTCTCCGTCGGCCCGCGATTGCAGCACGAGAGCTGCGATGGCGGCGGCGACGAGCAACACCACGATCGCCACCTGCAGGAGAAAGACCTGACCTGCGACAGTTCGCATCCTGAGAACCGAACGCGGGCGGCCGTAGCGTCCGGCCATGTCCTCTTTCTACACCTCCCGCATACGGTGGGCGAGCCGCGCGATGCGGAGCGCAGCAGCAGCGAGCGCCCGCGCTGCTGCCGGGCGGCCTCACGGGCTGTCAGAGGATCGTCCCGTGATCCGGGTCCGGGCGCCAGAGGGCGGAAAGTCTCCCGGGTAGGTTTTACTGGTACGCATATGCGAACCTCTTCGACGAAGAGGACATACTCGGCGCCCGCAGTGCGCCGTCACAGAGGGAACAAATCGCCCAGAGGTCGGACGGTTCATGTAACTCTTCCCACAGGCCCGGACGCTTGCCTGATCGGAGGCGGGCGCCCGCGCGAGTCCGGCCTAAGCACAATATGCCTGGTCAGCCCCGCTCGCCAGGCGAACGGAGCCGCCCCTGGGGTGGCACCGGGGTCACCCCTGCCGTAGGAGGGGCGTCCGGACGGTATGAGACGTTCGTGGGCATGCATGTTCCCGAGGAGATCCGTGCCGAGGCGGCCGCGCTCATCGACCACCACGCGCTCGGGCTGTGGAAGCCGAATGACGCCGACCGGCGAGCCGCCGTGGCGCTGTACCGCTTCCTCGAAACCGGTCTGCCGCTCACGGGCGAGCAGATCCGGTCCGCCCTGGAGCACGCGGAGCCGTCGGCCGGGCTGCACGAGCGGCTGCTGAAGCTGCTGCGGGAGACCGCCGGGCTGCTCGACGACGAAGCGGTGGCCGAGAGCGCCGCCGGGCGGGACGCCGTCGACCACGTATGCCTTCTGCTGGACGCGCTCGCGCTCTCCGCGCACTCCGGTCAGTAAGCAGAAGGCCCGCCCGGGCAGACGCTCCGGGCGGGCGATTCTGGGGCCGTCAGGGCCCTACTCGGGCAGCGGGCCGGCGGGCACCGGCTCCACGGGAGCCTGCTCGTCCTCGGGGACCGAGATCACCCAGTGCGTCTCCTGGCGGGGGCGCAGGTAGCACGCCCAGTACACAGCGGCGCCCGCCACGATCCCGCCGGTGATGACCAGGCTCTTGGTGCTCTGCTGGTAGAGCACCCACGCCAGCACCACGATCAGCAGCGCCGGGATCGCCGGCCACAGCGGCATCCGCCAGGCCAGCCGGTGCTTGTGCTCGCCGCGGCGCGAGACCAGGGCGCCCAGGGCGACGAAGACGTACATCGCGGCGACGGCCACGCCGGTGACCTCGCTCAGGGTGTCGAGGTTGACGAAGCACAGGGCCGCTCCGGGCACGCCGACCGCCAGGGTGGCCGCCCAGGGGGAACCGAAGCGCCGGCCGACGTGCGAGAAGACGCGGTTGACGGCGGTCGGCCAGGCGGCGTCGCGCGCCGAGGCGAAGACCACCCGGGAGTTCTGGATCACCATCACGATCGCCGCGTTGATGATCGCCAGGGCGATGCAGAGGCTGACGAAGGTGCCGACGCCCGAGTTGCTCCAGTCCTGCACCATGCCGGCGACGTCACCGGCGCCGAGGGTCTTCAGGTCGGGGGCGCCCAGGGTGATGGCGATGACCGGGATCAGGACGACGGCCGCGCCGATGGCGAGGGTCCACAGCACGGTGCGGGAGACGTTGCGGCGGGGGTTGTCCATCTCCTCGGCCAGATACACGGCGGTGGAGAAGCCCTGGAGGATGAAGAGCGCGGTGGCCAGTCCGGCGACGATGAGGCCCCCGGTGACCGCGGCGCTGTGTCCGTTCCCGGCGTCGATGACGGGGTGGACGAGGACGGAGGCGGACCGCTGGGTGTGGGTGAAGCCGAGGAAGGCGACGACCGCACAGGCGACGACCTCCAGCACCAGGAAGATGCCGGTGATCCAGGCGTTGGCGCGCAGATCGAGCAGGCCCATGGCGGTGGCCAGCAGCATCACGGCAGCCGCGGTCCACTGCGGATCCAGATGCACGATCGGGGCCAGATAGTCGGCGGCGCCCAGGGCGATGATGGGCGGCACGATCATGACGACGATCAGCGAGAGGACGAAAACCAGCCATCCGGCGAGCCGGCCCATGAGCGTGCCGACCATGGCGTACTCGCCGCCGGAGCTCGGTATCAGCGTGCCGAGCTCCGAGTAGGTGAAGGCCACGCCGATACACAGCAGGGCCGCGACGGCGATGGTCAGCGCGGTGCCCGTGCCCAGGGTCGCGAAGGAGTCCGGAACGATCACGAAGAGCGAGGACGCCGGGGTCAGGCAGGACAGCGTGAGCAGGGTGCCGCCGACCACGCCGATCGACCGGGTGAGTTTGGGGGTGCTCGCGGCGTCCCCCTCCGTCGCACGGATGGTCCGCTCAGGCGCTGCGGAGGCAACAGGCGTGTCGGGCATATCGGTATCCGTATCCCATCGGTACTGGCGGCAAGAGAGGTGGCGCCTGTGGGGGAGGTGCGCCGCAAAGCGGCCTGAACCCGGACATCCGCAGGTCCGCTTTGGTGACCGAATACAACCCCTGCCGACGACTCCCGTCAAGACCTCGTTAACGGTGTGAGACAACGAAATCCGCAGCATTGCCCACCACATGGAACGCTTATCCATGATCCGTCTAGAGAATTAGAGCGGATTTCGCGGTTGAGCGGGGCGATGCGGAATGCCCACGGGCGCCGCCGAATCCGTCGTGGCCCCCGCGAATCAGCGCCGTACCGTCACTCCTTGATCGCCCGCACGCGGGCGATCAGCAGCGCGACGTCGTCGTGGTCGTGCTCGTCGCGCAGGGCGGCCAGCAGGCGGTCGCAGAGCCCGTCCAGATCCTGCTGGGGCTCCGACAGCAGCTCCAGCAGGGTGTCCAGCCGGGCGTCTATCGGCTGGTCGCGGGTTTCGATCAGCCCGTCGGTATAGAGCACCAGCTGATCGCCCTCGCGGAGCGGGACCGTGGTCTGCTCGAAGGGAACGCCACCGACGCCGAGTGGCGCGCCGGTGGGCAGGTCCAGCAGCTCGGGCGGCCGGTCCGGCCGCACCACGATGGGTGGCAGATGCCCGGCGACGGCGACCCGGCACAGGCTGCTGTGCGGGTCGTACACGACGTACAGGCAGGTCGCGAAGGCCGGGTCGAGACCGACGGCGATGTGGTCGAGATGGCGCAGCACCTCGTCCGGATCGAGGTCGAGGTCGGCCAGGGCGCGGGCGGTGGTGCGCAGCTGACCCATGGTGGCGGCGGCGTTGATGCCGCTGCCCATGACGTCGCCGACGACCAGCGCGGTCTTGTCCCCGGCCACGGGTATCGCGTCGAACCAGTCGCCGCCGACCTCGCTGGCCGCCTGGGCCGGCTGGTAGCGGTAGGCGATCTCCATGGCCGTGGGCTGCGGTGGCCGGTGGTTCATCAGATGGCGCTGGAGGGTGAGCGCGGTGCGGCGTTCGCTCTGGTAGGAACGCGCGTTGTCGATGCAGACCGCCGCGCGGGCGGCCAGCTCGACGGCGAGCACTGCGTCGTCCTCGTCGAACGGCTCCTGATTGCGCACGCGGTACAGCGACAGCGCACCGAGGACCTCGCCACGGGCGATCAGCGGTACGGCCAGATAGGAGTGCAGCCCCGCCTTGTCCAGGACGGCGGCCCCTTGCGGGTCCGCGGCGATGTGCGGCAGGTCCTCCGCGCCCACCTGGGCGACGAGGACCGGGCGGGCTTCGGTCACGCACCGGGTGATCAGCCGGTCGGCCTCATAGGAGGCGATCTGGCCGGTGGGGTCGGCGGCGCGGACGGCCTCGGTGGAGTAGGCCGTGGAGACGGCGAGCGCGCGGAAGCGGGCCGGGCCGCCGCGGGACAGCGAGGTCGGGCGCCGGCCGTCCAGGACGGCGTCGAGGACGTCGACCGCGGCCATGTCCGCGAGTTCGGGGACGATGACGTCGGCCAGTTCGTGTGCGGTCTGGTCGACGTCGAGGGTGGTGCCGACGGTCGCGGAGGCGTCGGCGATGACGGCCAGCCGCCGGCGGGCGCGGGCGGCCTCGGTGGCGGCCCGGTGCTGCTCGGTGACGTCGACGACCGAGGTGGCCAGCCCCAGCACCCGGCCGTGCGCGTCCTCCAGCCGGTAGTAGGACACCGACCAGGCCTTGTCGGCATGCGGGTCGGAGGCGGTGCGCCCGACGGTGAACTGGTCGAGCATCGGCCTGCCGGTGTCGAGGACCTCGCGCATGCCGGCCACGATGGTGTCGGTGTCCAGGAAGGACAGCGCCTCGCGGACGTCGCGGCCGATGTGCTGGTCGGCGGGCAGCCCGTTGATGCGCTCCAGTGCGGGGTTGACCATGACGAAGCGCAGCGACGTGTCCAGGACCGCCAGGCCGATCGGCGACTGGGCCACGAGGCGTACGGACAGCGCCAGATCGCGCTCCACCCGCCGCAGCACGGCCTGGTCGGTGGCGATGCCCAGGGCGTAGGACTCGCCGCGCTCGTCCAGCAGCCGCATGTTGCGGAATTCGACGAGCCGGGTGCTGCCGTCCTTGTGCTGGACCGGGAAGACCCCCGCCCAGCTCTCGCCGCCCGCCATGACCTCGGTGAACAGGCCCAGCACCAGATCGAAGTGCTCCGGCCCGACCAGCAGCTGCGCGGCGGGCCGGCCGAGCGCTTCCTGGGCGCTCCAGCCGAACAGCGCCTCGGCCTGCGGGCTCCACAGGGTGATCCGTCCGTCCGCGTCCAGCATCACGGCGGCCACGCCGAGCAGGTCCAGCAGGCCGCCTGGCTGCCCCGGTGCGGCCCCTACGCGGGCGGCACCCTCGGGGAACGCGTCGGTCGCACCCATCCAGGCACTCCTTCCGCCGGTCATCACAAACCGACAGCCGTGGCGCTCTCCGTACATCGGCCGATTCTCACAGTGCTTCCGTTGCTCTCCATCATCTCTCGACACGGGACGGACCTGCAGGGAGAGCGGGATCCGCAGGGCAGCCGCGACCCGTGCGCGAGGGAGCATTATCCGACGCCGTTCCCAGGTCGGCGACCGTGTTAGCGATATTCGAAGCGATGTTTCCGGCCGGGTTTGGGCGGCGGTGAGACGGGCGTCGGCCGCGTTCCGTACGGCGACGGCCCGCGAGGGCGGGGCGCGGCACTCCGCCGACTTGGAGTTGTTGATCTACAGCGACTACGCTGAGATCTCTTGGTTGCCTCCAGCAACTAACTTCGCGACCGCCCGCCGGCGTCAGGAGGAAGCCCGACATCATGCCCAGCACTGCCCCGACATTCCGTACTTACGTGGAGGAGAACCTCGATGCCCTTAGCGCCGACCCGACGCGCGAAGCCCTGGTCCACCAAGGCCGCCGCGTCACCGCGGGTGAGTTCCGCGCACTCGTCCACCGCCTGGCCCGCGCCCTGCGTACCCGGGGCGTCGAGCGCGGAGCGACCGTCACGCTGCTGAGCGGCAACCTCCCGGAGACCCTCGCCGCCCGCTACGCGGCCAATCTGCTCGGCGCCCGGGTCAACTTCCTCTACAACAAGCTGTCCGCCGAGTCGCAGGCCGCCATCGTCCGCGATGTCGAGACCCGTGCCCTGATCGTCGACCCGCGCCTGGCCGAACGGGCCGCCGAGCTCACCGGACTGGCACCGGTGCCGGACGTCCTCGTGCTCGGCCCGGCCAAGGTGGGCGCGGACCTGCTGGAGCTGGCGGCCGGCGAGTCCGATGAGCCGTTCGCCGGCCGCGCCCGGCCGGACGATGTGTGCACCATCCGCCACACCGGCGGCACCACCGGCCACCCCAAGGGCATCTGCACCACCTTCGCGCAGTCCCGCTGGTTCCACGGAGTGCTCCCGCGGCAGCCGGAGTTCGCGCGCCGGCAGCTGGTCTGCACCACCCTCGCGCACGCCGCGGGCGTGATGGCCGACAGCACCCTGCACGCGGGCGGCACGGTCGTCCTGCTCGACGACTTCGACCCCGCGCTCGCGCTCGCCGCCATCGAGCGCGAGCGCATCACCGACCTGTTCCTGTTGCCGCCGCTGCTCTACCAGCTGATGGACCATCCGGACGCGCGGCACACCGACACCTCCAGCCTGCGGCTGCTGACGTACGGCGGCTGCCAGGCGTCTCCGGCCCGTATAGCCGACGCGGTACGGGCGTTCGGCCCGGTACTGGTGCAGGGCTACGGGCAGAACGAGGCCGGCGGCATCAGCGTGCTCACCCAGGACGACCACGACCCCGAGCGCCCCGACCGGCTGCGCTCCGCGGGCAAGGTGCTGCCGGACGTCGAGGTGGCGATCCGCGACGAGTCGGGCCGCGACCTGCCGGCCGGTGAGCACGGCGAGGTCTGTGTGCGCTCCGACATGATCATGCAGGGGTACTGGAAGCAGCCCGAGCTGACCGCGGAGGTCCTGCGGGACGGCTGGCTGCACACCGGGGACATCGGATTCCTCGACGACGAGGGGTACCTGACCATCGTCGACCGGCTCAAGGACATGATCGTCGTGGTCGGCGGCCATGTGTACACCACGGAGCTGGAGGACCTGCTGAACTCGCACCCGCAGGTACTCCAGAGCGCCGTGTTCGGCGTCCGTGACGCCGACCGCATGGAGCGGGTGCACGCCGCGGTCGTCCGGGCGCCGGGCAGCACCGTCGACGCCGCGCGGCTGTGCGCGATGGTGCGGACGGAGCGCGGCGCGATGTACGAGCCCGCGCGGGTCACGTTCGTCGACGCGCTGCCGCTGACCGATGCCGGCAAGCCGGACAAGAAGGAGCTGCGCCGGCAGGCCGAGCAGGAGGCCGGCACCGCCGGATGACCGCAGTGACGGGCCGCCGCGGCTGATGCCGCGACGGCCCGCCTGTTCTGCTGCCGGTCAGCGTCAGAGGATGCCGAACAGACCGAACGGGAAGCCGAACAGACCGAAGAAGCCGAACGGGCCGAATCCGCCACGGCCGAAGCGGCCACGACCGAAACCCTCACGACCCTCGAAGCCACGCTCGAAACCGCGGTGGTTCCCGTGGTGACGGTGGTGGCGGCCATGGTGGTCATTCTGGGGAGCGGCCTGAGCCAGGCCGGCGAGCGGGACGACGGCGGCAGCGGCGATGGCCGCGGCAGCTATGAACTTGCGCATTGCGTTTCTCCTGTTTGGCAGGAAATCGGACAATCGATGAGTACCGCGTCTCGCCCAAAACCCCGCAGACACGGCGAACAGCCACTCCAACGGCCCTGGAAATTGCTCCAGTCGCGGTAACGAGCGGACCGGTGCGTTCCACCGACCGCACCGTCAGAGCCGGAGGATGACGAGGGCCGCGTCGTCGGTGGCGCCGCTGGGCGGCAGCAGCTCCCCCAGCAGCGCGTCGGCCAGCTCCTCGGCATCGGCGCCGAGGTGCCGGGTGAGCGCCGCCGCCAGCCGTGCCAGCCCGACGTCGATGTCCTCGTGGCGGCGCTCGATCAGCCCGTCGGTGTACAGGACCAGCACGGCGCCGTCGGCGAAGGCGACCTCCGCCTCGGGGCGGGCCACGTGCTCGGGACGCGCCCCCAGGGGCGGGTCCGTCGCCTGGTCCAGCAGTTCCACCCTGCCGTCCGGGTGCAGCAGGGCCGGCGGCGGGTGGCCGGCGCTGCTGTAGGCGAGGGTGTGCGTGGTCCAGTCGACGATGGCCTGCACCGCCGTGGTGGACTCGGCGCCGTCCACCGACCGGGCGTAGATGCCGAGCACCTCCAGCGCCTGGGCCGGGCCCCGGGTGACCTGGGTGGCGGCGCTCAGCGCGCTGCGCAGCTGCCCCATGACGCAGGCGGCGCCCAGTCCGTGGCCGACGACGTCGCCGACGGCCAACGCCACCCGGTCGCCGGGCAGTTCGGCCAGGTCGTACCAGTCGCCGCAGACATTGAGCGCGCCGACCGCCGGCCGGTAGCGCACCGCCGCCCGGTGGTGCCCCATGAGCCGGGGCGCGGGCAGCATCGCGTCCTGGAGGGCGAGCACCACCTCCCGCTCCCGGGCGTGGGCCCGCCGCAGCCGGTCGTTGACCTCCTGGAGTTCCTTGGCGCGGCTGTAGAGCTTGGCCTTCATCCGCTCCTGGTCACCGCCGTGGTTCCCGGCGCCCGCCCGGACGATCTCGGTGACCTCCTCGCCCCGGTGCACGATCAGCTGCACCTGCCCGTCGGGGCCGAGCACCGGCGCGTTGACCGGGCTCCAGTACCGCTCCTCGAACACGCCCGGCTGGCCGGGCACCTCGACGTCATAGCGTTGCAGCCCCATGGTGTCGCGGCTGCCGGTGGCCAGCACACGCTCCAGGGACGCCCGGAGGTTGCGCTCCCCGGACGCGTCGGAGGTGTCGGGATTCTCGGGGAAGACGTCGAAGAGCCCGCGGCCGACCAGCTGGTGGCGTTCCCGTCCGGACCGCTGTAGCAGGACCTCGTTCGCATCGACGATCACGAACTGCGGCGTGAGCAGCAGCACTCCGTCCGGCAGTGCGTGGAACACCGCCGCGTAGTCGATCGCGGAGCCGCTCATCTGCGGCCCGCACCCGACGGCGGGGCCTCGGCCGGCCGGGTCCCCGGGTGCAGGTGGGCGCAGAGGAACGCCACGGCCAGCGCGGCGGCCATCCCGTAGAAGACCGCCCGGTTGCCCTCGGCGAAGTCCATCCGCACCGCCTCCAGCACCTCCGGCGGCAGCCGCGACGAGCTGCCCTCGCCGGCCGGCGGCCGGCCGCCCTGGCCGGAGAGGGAATCGGTGAGGCCGTGGGCCAGTTCGCGGGAGGTGGCGGTGGACAGCCCGCGGTCCTTGAGGCTCGCGACGATCCGGTCGGTGGTGACGTTGGCCAGCACCGTGCCCAGGACGGCCAGGCCCAGGCCGGCGGCGTAGTTGCGGACGGTCTGGGTGACGCCGGTGACCTCGCCGTAGGACGCGCCGATCGCCCGGCTGACGGCGTCGGTCGAGGCGGGCGCGAGCAGGAGGCCGATGCCGGCGCCGGCCAGCACGATGTACGGCCACTGGGCGCGCAGCGACAGGTCCGTCATCTCGTGCGCCCACAGCGCGAAGCCCACGGCGCCCAGCGCGGTGCCGAGCCGGATCGCCGGCCGGGCACCGTGCCGGTCGAGGATCCGGCCGCCGAGCTGCCCGGCGACGCCGAAGCCCGCGAAGAAGACCAGGAGGTAGCGGCCCGCCTCGTTCGGCGACGAGCCCAGGGCGACCTGTGCGTAGACCGAGGCGAAGAAGAACACCGGGACGAACGCGAGCATCGCGAAGAACAGCACGGCGACATCGGCGACGAAGGCGCGGTCGCCGAACACCCGCAGGCTGATCAGCGGGTGACGGGTGCGCAGTTCGAGGCGGACGAAGACGGTCAGCACCAGCAGCCCGCCGAGGGTGCACGCCCAGGTGGCCGCGCCGGCCCAGCCCCAGGTGGCGGCCTGCTGCAGACCCAGCACGCTCAGGACCGTACCGGTGGCGAGCAGCAGCGCACCGCGCCGGTCCAGGCTCCCGCGTCGCCGGTCGTCGGGGAGGTGCGCCAGCAGTGTCAGCACGGCGGCGACCACCGCGACCGGCACATTGACCCAGAAGACGGCCCGCCAGGTCCAGGTGGTGAGCCAGCCGCCGAGGACCGGTCCGACGGCGATCAGTGCGCCGGAGAGCCCGAAGAACAGGGCCAGGGACCGGCCCCGGCGCTCGACCGGAATGACCATGGCCACGACGGCGAGCGCCGCCGGGAACATCAGGGCCGCGCCGATGCCCTGGACGGCTCGGCACACGATCAGCCAGGGCTGCGCGACGTCCCCCGTCGGCACGGCGCCGCACAGCGCGGCGGCGAAAACGAAGAGCCCGGTGCCCAGGAGCATGACGCGGCGGTGGCCGAGCAGCTCGGCCAGCCGCCCGCCCAGCGCGAAGCACGCAGCCAGGGCGAGCAGATAGGCGTTGACGACCCATCGGATGCCCGAGGCGGACAGACCCAGCTCCTCGGTGAGCCGCGGCGCCGCGATGGACACCATCGTCTGGTCGATGAAGGTCATCGACACCGCGAAGAGCAGGGCGGCGAGCGAGAGCGTCTCGTGCACCGCTCCCGCCCCGGCCGTCCGCTGTGCCTCCGGCGCGCGCCGGCGGTCCGTCTCCGGTGCGTTCCTGTCGTGCGCCACGTGCGAAATTTTCCCGTCCGGGCCGGGTGGGCGCACGCCGGGCGACGGGGGCCGCTCGCCCGTCGGCAGCCGTACGAGGAGGCCGGTCCGGTCCGGTGGCAGCCGCGGCGGGTACCACCGTTCGGGTCAGCCCGCCGGTCGCCTCCGGGTGCGGCCGGGCCGCCGACCGCCGGAGCCGGTGTCCGCCCGGCACCCGCCGGACCGTCCCGGCCCCGCCCTCACCGCTTACGGGCCCGGCTCGGCTGCACCCTGGAGGGCTCCCCCGGCATCTTGGGATGGTCGGGCGGATAGGGCATGTCCCCCAGCCCGGTGTCCACCTCCTGCCGGTCCGCGAGTTCCAGGACGGATTCCAGGCCGAAGGCGTGGTCGGCCATGTCGGCGTGCACATCGCCGAGTTCCGCGAACCGCGGTGGCACCGTGCGCAGGTCGAAGTCCTCGGGTGCGGCGTCGGACAGCTCGTCCCAGCGCAGCGGGGTGGAGACGGTCGCCCGCGGCCGGGCGCGCAGCGAGTAGGCGGAGGCGATGGTCCGGTCCCGGGCCATCTGGTTGTAGTCGACGAAGACCTTCTCGCCGCGTTCCTCCTTCCACCAGGCGGAGGTCACCCGGTCCGGCATCCGGCGCTCCAGCTCCCGGGCCACGGTGATGGCGGCGCGTCTGACCTCGGTGAACGTCCAGCGGGGGCGGATCGGCACATAGACGTGCACCCCGCGGCCACCGGACGTCTTGGGCCAGCCGCGCAGCCCGTGCTCCGCCAGCAGCTCCCGCAGGACATGCGCGACCCGGACGGCGTCGGCGAAGTCGGTGCCGGGCTGCGGGTCGAGGTCGATCCGCAGCTCGTCGGGGTGCTCGGTGTCGGCCCGGCGGACGGGCCACGGATGGAACGTCAGGCACCCCAGATTGGCCGCCCAGACCACGGCCGCGGGCTCGGTGGGGCACATCTCGTCGGCGAACCGTCCGCTGGGGAAGGCGATGCGGGCGGTGGGCAGCCAGTCGGGCAGTCCCTTGGGCGCCCGCTTCTGGTAGAAGAACTCGCCCTCCACGCCGTCGGGGAAGCGCTGCATGGTGGTGGGCCGGTCGCGCAGGCCCCGCAGCACCCCGTCGGCGACGGCGAGGTAGTACTGCGCGACGTCCAGCTTGGTGAAGCCGCGCTCCGGGTAATACGTCTTGTCGGGGTTCGACACGCGCACCGTGCGCCCCGCGACATCCAGCTCGACAGCTCCGCCTCCGGCCATGACTCCACGTTAGGTTCGGTGCGGCGCCGCCGCGCGCCGGGAGAGCGGCGGCCGGCCCGCATCCGGCGCGCGGGAAGCGGCACCGGCCCGCAGGATCGGAACATGGACCTGCCCGTGATGCCCCCGGTCTCCCCGATGCTCGCGAAGCTGGTGACCACCATCCCCGCCGGCATGCAGTACGAGGCGAAGTGGGACGGCTTCCGCGTCATCGTCTTCCGTGACGGCGACGACGTCGAGATCGCCAGCCGCACCACGAAATCGCTCACCCGTTACTTCCCCGAAGTGGTCACGGCGGCCCGGGCCGAGCTGCCGCGGCGCTGTGTCCTCGACGGCGAGATCGTCATCGCCCATGACGGCCGGCTGCACTTCGAGGAACTGCTGGAGCGCATCCATCCGGCCGACTCCCGGGTCCGTACGCTCGCCGAGCGGACCCCCGCCTCGCTCGTCGCCTTCGACCTGCTGGCCCTGGACTCCGCCGCGCTGGTGCACGAGCCGCAGACGGCGCGCCGGGAAGCCCTGGTCGAGGCGCTGCGGCCGGCCCGTGCACCGGTGTACACCGCGCCCGCCACCACGGATCAGGAGCTGGCGCGCCGCTGGTTCACCCAGTTCGAGGGCGCGGGGCTGGACGGGGTGGTCGCCAAACCGCTCGATCTGCCGTACCGGCCCGGAGACCGCGCCATGTTCAAGATCAAACATGCCCGGACCGCGGACTGTGTCGTCGCGGGGTACCGGCTGCACAAGAGCGGGCCGGTGGTCGGCTCCCTGTTGCTCGGCCTCTACGATGCCGCCGGGCACTTGCAGCACGTCGGGGTGTCCGCCTCGTTCCCCATGGCCCGGCGGCGCGCGCTGGTCGAGGAGCTGGCGCCGCTGCGGATGGACGACGTCGCCGGCCACCCGTGGGGCGAGTGGACCGACGAGGCGGCGCACGCCGCGCGTCGGATGCCCGGCGGGCCCAGCCGCTGGAGTGGCGGCAAGGATCTGTCGTGGGTACCGCTGCGCCCGGAGCGGGTCTGCGAGGTCGCCTACGACCACATGGAGGGCAGCAGATTCCGTCATACCGCCCAGTTCCGCCGCTGGCGCCCGGACCGTACGCCGGAGAGCTGCGGCTACGACCAGCTGGAGGAGCCGGTGCACTACGACCTGGGGCAGCTGCTGCGGGACTGACCGCGTCAGCGGGCTCGTCCCCTCCCGGGCGTCGGCCCCTCAGCGCTCACCCTCCGGAGGCCAGCGGCGCCGGGGCTCCCCCGGGGCAAGGCGCTCGACCACCTCCGACAGCTCCCGGCAGGCCTGCTCGATCTTGCGGCGGATGCTGTTCTGCTCGGCGATGATCGCCGACAACAGCAGCGCGGTGAGCGCCGCGGACATGTTGAGGGCCTGCAGGTTGATCATCGCCTCCAGCAGGCTCTGCCCCTGGAACGGTCCCTTGCGACCGCGCGCCGCCGCGATGGCCAGTACGGACACCAACAGCACGATCGGGGCCGCCCCCGCCAGCTGGAAACGCAGCGCCGCCCACACGATCAGCGGAAAGACCAGGAACAGCAGCGAGAGCTCGCTGGAGACCGCCACCAGCGAGACCAGGAGCGAGACGATCAGCAGCGCCGCCGCCTCGGCCCACCGGTAGCCGGGCACCTCCCAGAGCGGCCGGTGCAGCGCGCGGCAGGCGAGGATGAGCGGGGTGATGACGAGGATGCCCATCGCGTCGCCCACCCACCACGCGACCCAGGTCTTCCAGAAGCCGCCGGCCGGCAGCACCCCGCTGAGGAAGAGCGTCCCGCTGCCCACCGTCGCGCTGATCAGCATCCCGGCGAACGCGCCGAGTGCGACCAGCGCCACCCCGTCGCGCAGCCGGTCGAGTTCGACGCGGAATCCCACCCTGCGGAGCATCCCGTAGGCGCACACCGGAGCCAGGGTGTTGCCCGCCATGATCCCGAGGACGGAGATGTCCAGATCGCTGATCGAGGCGACGACGAGGAGGGTGCCGAGGGCGATGCCGGGCCAGGTCCGCAGGCCCAGCAGGAGCAGACAGCTCAGCGCGATGCCCGTGGGCGGCCACAACGGCGTGACCTGGGCGCCGGCGATCACCACCTGCTCCAGCAGGCCGATCCGTGCGGTGGCGTAGTAGACGCCGGCGAGCACGAGGATCGTCAGGGCTGCTGGTGCGAGACGGCGGAGTTCCTCGGTGCGCACCACAGCAGCCATCAGACAACGCCGGCGGCCGGGCGCCGACCGCGACACGCACGCCCGGTCCGCGCTTCACCCGGCTCCGGGCGCCGCCGCGTCGAAGCGCAGCACGAGCACCGCGGAGTCGTCGGTGTGCCCGGTGAACTCGGCCACGCTCATCGCCGCGTCGGCCACCGTCGCCGGATCGCCGCCGGCGTTGGCGCTGACCAGCCGGGTCACCTGCGTCAGTCCGGCTTCGATCGGGAACGACGGCCCCTCGACGACCCCGTCGGTGAGCAGGACGAACGCTCCCGCCGTGGCGAACCGCCGGTGGCTCACCGGGTACTTCTCCCCCGCGGCGATGCCGAGCGGCAGGCCCCCGGGGTCGTCGGCGAGACCGTGCCGGCCGTCGGTCGTGGCCCAGATACCGGGCACATGACCGGCCCGGGCGCTGGACAGCTCCCAGGCGACCGGGTCGAAGCGGACGAAGGTGCAGGTCGCGAAGAGCCCGCAGTCGACCGAGAGCAGCAGGTCGTTGGCCCGCCTCAGCACCTCTCCCGGGTCGGGCGCATGGACGGCGACGGCGCGCAGACCGAAGCGGATCTGCCCCATGAAGGCGGCCGCCTCGACGTCATGGCCCTGCACATCGCCGATGCAGAAGGCGAGCGTCCCGTCGGGCAGCGGGAAGCCGTCGTACCAGTCGCCCCCGATGTCCAGTCCGTGCCGGGCGGGTGCGTACGTCGCGGCGGCACGCAGGCCCGGTAGCGCGGGCAGGACGGTCGGCAGCATCTCGTGCTGCAGGGCCTCGGCCAGCTCCACCCGGGCCCGCTGGGTCTCGGCGCCTTCGCGCGCCTGGGCGGTCAGCCGGCCGAGCGTGGTCAGCAGATCGTCGGCGCTCGCGGACCGCGGGGGACGACGCCGAAGCATGGACCGCTCCAAGGTGCGTCGGTGAGGGGGCCGACGCGGGGCCACGCTCCGTGCCCTGCCCCGCGTGGGCCGTCCGACCTGGCTTCATGGGGACTCCGGGGAGCCCGCCTCTCCCGATTCATCTTATTTCTGCGGGGTGACTTCCGCTTGACGACCGTCCGGCCGGGCTGCTCGCGGGCCCGGCAGCGTACGCAGCCCACCCGCCTCCGTGCCCGGCCGGACCCGCCGCGCCGCCCGTCCCGCGGCCGGACTCAGGCGGCGGCCGCCGGGCGGGGCGCCTGCAGATGCCGGACGCCGGACCGTACGGCCCAGAAGAAGACCGCGAGCGCGAGGGCGGCCACGGTGATCGAGTCGTACGGGGCCGGCAGCCGGCCGGAGCCCTCGAAGGTGCCCAGCCAGGAGACCGCCGTGAGGGCGAGGAGGTAGACCACCAGCCAGGCGCCGGTGCGGAGTTCGGCACCCAGCGGACGGCTCGGGCCGGCGCCGTCGGCCTCCAGGGCGGCCTGGTCGCCGCGGGCGCCGGGGCGGCGCATGGCCAGGAAGATCAGCAGGCCGCCGAGGACGAGAGGCAGCGCGAGGCGCAGGTCCTGCCAGCCCGACCAGTAGACGAACTCGCTGGACACCACGAAGCTGACCGGCGCGATCCAGCCCAGCCCCGGGACCCAGCCGGCGGTGCGGCCGCCCGGCTCGGCGCGGAACACGGCGACCGCGACCGCGGAGGCGGCGTAGATCAGCAGATACATGTCGCCCATGACGCTGACGATGTCCTGCCAGCCGCCGAACGGCAGCAGAAAGACCACGATGACGATGAGGTTGACCACCAGGGCCCGGCGCGGGATGCCGAACCGCTCGTTGACCTTCATGAAGTACCGGGGGATGGTGCCGTTCTTGGCGAGCGCGTAGGTGTGCCGGGCGTCGATCGCCACGCCCACGTACGCCGAGCCGCCGGGCGAGACCACCGCGTCCGCGTAGAGCAGGCTGGACAGCCAGTGCAGGTTGAGGATCAGGGCGAGCTGGCCGAACGGCGAGTCGAAGGAGACCCCCTGCCAGCCGTGGCCGAGCAGGTTCTCGGGGACGGTGAAGAGGAACGCCAGCTGCAGGGCCAGGTACATCAGGACGGCGAGGCCGATACCGCTGAGGACGGCGACGGGAATGGTCCGGCGGGGGTTGCGGGTCTCGCCCGAGAAGTCCAGCGGCGCCTGGAATCCGTTGACGGAGTAGACGATGCCGCCGCCGGCCAGCGCGGTCAGGCAGGCGACGTAGCCGTACGGCGCGAATCCGCCGTGGTCCGTCAGCCGGCCCGAGTGCCAGCCGGAGGCTATCAGCGCGATCACGGTGACCACCGGGACGACGATCTTGAACACCGAGACCAGGTTGTTGAGCCTGGCGAACATCCGCACCGCGAACCAGTTCAGCGCGGTCAGCAGGACGCTGAGACCGGCGGCCAGGGCCAGCCCGGAGACGGTGAGGGTGTGGCCGTTGTAGATGCCCGGGAGGTAGTGCGCGGCGTACTGCATGATCGCGCTGATCTCGGCCGCGGTGCCGCCCACCGACAGCAGCGTCGACCAGCCGATGAGGGTGCCGACGAGCCGGCCGCTGGCGAACAGCGGCCAGCGGACCGTGCCGCCGCCCTCCGGCCGGGACGCGCCGAGCTCGATCATCACCAGGGCGACCAGGGCGCACAGCACGCCGGCCCCCACCCAGGACAGCAGTGCGGCGGGTCCTGCCGTCTGTGCCGCATACATGGCGGCGAACAGCCAGCCGGAGCCGACGATATTGGAGAAGCCGATGCCCGTCAGCCCCCAGAAGCCCAGGTCACGACGCAATCGGCGCTCCTGCACCTGCACTTGTGGCGCGCCGGCGCCCTCGCCCCCCGCTGATACCTGACGCTCCGTCACGGAAAACGCCCTCCTTGATTCACTGTTGCGGCTCGCCGGACCCTACTCGACCTGCGGCGAACAGAAATTTCCCGCTCTACCGGCGGACAGTTCCTTCACGCGGCGCACCGGCGAGGCGCTGGAGCGTGCAGCGCAGGGCCGGGCGGGCAGGGAGGGGACGCACCGGGGCGCGGGAGCGCACGAAAGGGCAGGGCGCAGCCGACACACAGAATTCATATGGCGAGCGGCACGCGTAACACCGCGGCGGCTCTCACCCCAGCTGATCCGCCGGCACGCCGAAGGTCGCCGCCAGCCCCTCCCGGCCGGCCGCGGTGAGATGGACCACGCGGCGGTACTTCCCGTGACGGAGCCACTCCAGGGCGAACATCCGGGCGGTGAGCGCGGCACCGAGCGGGCCGGCGAGGTGGTGGCGCCGCTCGGCCCAGTCGACGCAGTAGCGGACGGACGACCGGCGGCGCGGGAGCCGTTCCATGTCGACGCCGAAGGCGGTCAACTCCGCGCGGCCGTGCGGGGTGAGGACGTACACGGCGTCGCCGTCGCCGGTCCCCGCCGGCTCGGCGGCGAGGACGTCCTGCTCCTGGAGGGCGCTCATCACGGCGACGCCCAGCCGGCCCGCCAGGTGGTCGTAGCAGAGGCGGGCGCGGAGCAGGGCCTTGGCTCGGGTGTCGGCGTTCAGGGAGCGCACGGGCAGCGGACGGGCGATCAGCGCGAGCTGCTCCAGGGCGCGGGCTACGTCCTTCGTGGCGAGCCGGTAGTAGCGGTGACGGCCGTCGAGTTCGACGGTCAGCAGCCGGGCGTCGAGGAGCTTGGCGAGGTGTCCGCTGATGGTGGAGTTGCTGACGCCGGCCTCGGCGGCCAGGGCGCTGGCCGGCAGCGCACCGCCGCCGCCCAGCGCGAGCAGCACCTTGGCCCGGGAGGGGTCACCGATCGCCGCGGCCACCTGGGCCACATCGGTTTCGGTCCGGGCATCCATGGTCCCGACGGTACGCCGAGCACGCTTCGGCAGACAGCGAAACGTTCTCTCCCGCCCCGGCCCCGTACGGTGAGGACGTTTCGGCAGTTACCGTACCGATCCGGACCGACACTGACCGTATGCCGACGACCTGCGCGCCCGCCGCGCCCCCACGGACCGCGAACCGCAACTCGCCGCTGCCGCTGGTGGCCCTCTGCCTGGGCTACTTCATGGTCATCCTGGACGTCACCGTCGTCACGGTGGCCCTCCCGGCGATCGGCAGCGCCCTGCACGCGGGGGTGACCGGACTCCAGTGGGTGGTGGACGGCTACACCCTGGTGTGCGCGGGCCTGCTGCTGTTCTGCGGCGGGCTCGGCGACCGGCTGGGCGGCAAGGCGGTGTTCCTGGGCGGGCTGCTGGTGTTCACCGTCGCCTCCGCGGGGTGCGCCCTGGCCCCCACCGTCACGGTGCTGGTCGTGGCGCGGCTGGTGCAGGGGCTGGGGGCGGCGCTGATGGTGCCGGCTTCGCTGGCGCTGCTGCGGACGGCCTACCCCGAACGGGCCGCGCGGGCCCGTGCGTTCGGCATCTGGGGCACCGTCGCGGGCCTGGCCGCCGGGGCCGGACCGGTGCTGGGCGGCGTGCTGGTCACCGTGCTCGGCTGGCGGTCGGTGTTCCTCCTCAACCTGCCCGTCGGCCTCGTCGCACTGCTCCTCGCCGTGCGTCACGTACCGGACTCCCCCGCCGACCGCACCCGCCGCGGACTGGACCTCCCGGCGCAGACCGCGGCGGCGGTGAGCCTGGCCTGTCTGACCACGGGGTGCATCGAGGCCGGGACGCTGGGCTGGACCCATCCGGCCGTTCTCGGCAGCTTCGCGGGCTTCGTGTGCGCAGCCCTCGCGTTCCTGGTCCTGGAGCGGCGCGCCCGGGCGCCGATGCTGCCGCTCGCCCTCTTCCGCGTCCGCGCCTTCTCGGCCTCCGCGGTCGTCGGCGTCATGCTCAACGCGGGCTTCTACGGCCTGCTGTTCCTCGCCCCGCTGTACTTCCAGCAGGTGCACCACTACAGCGCGCTGCGCACGGGCTGTGCTCTGCTGCCGGCGGTCGGCGTGGCGGCCTTCGGCTCCGCGCTGGCCGGACGGCTCACGGCACGCACCGGGCCGCGGCTGCCCATGGTGGCCGGGCTGGTCATGGGCGCGGCCGGACTGCTCGGCTGGCTGGCGGCGGGCCCGGACACGCCCTGGGCCGTGCTGGTGGCCCCCATGGCCTGTGCCGGCTTCGGCAGCTCATTGACCATGCCGGCCGCCACCTCGGCGGTCATGGAGTCCGCGCCCGGCGAGCGCGGCGGTGTCGCGGCCGCGGTGTTCAACACCGCACGCCAGACCGGCAGCGCCCTCGGCGTCGCGCTCTTCGGCACGCTGGTGGCCACCCGGCTCGTGCCGGGCCTGCACCTCTCGGCGCTGATCGGTGCCGCGGGCTTCCTCACCGCGGCGGCGCTCTCCGCATGCTGGATCCCGGGTACCGGCCGGGCGGGCACCCACGACCGGGCGTGACCGGGGCCCGGCGTACGGGAGGCCCCGCGTGCGGGGGCCCGACGGCCGCCCGCACCCGCGCGATCCGCACGCATGTTTCACCGTGATCGGGTAGGAGTCGCCGGGGGAAGCCGCATCGGCACACGGGGATGCCCGCTCTGCCGCAACTGCCCCAGCGAGGCAAGGAGCTGACGTATGACACTGCCGTGGCGGGAGAACGAGGACTGGCGGCGCAGGTACCCGCAGGCCGGGCCCGACTGGACGCAGGGCATGCCGCAGGGGTCGACGGATCCGATGACGCCGATGGGAGAGATCGACCAGTACGGCCGGATGGGGAGCGCGCTGCGGGCCGGCTCACTGTCGCCCTGGCAGCAGAAGGTGATCGTCGGCTTCGTCGTCGGCGCCGCCGTCGTCACCGTGGCGTCGGTCCTGCTGGCCCTCTTCGGCTGACCGTCCGCCGGCCGGCCCGGGGCAGCAGCGCTCGGAGTGCCCCGCCGTGCCCCCGGTCGGTCAGCAGGTCCAGCAGCCCGACCAGCATGCGGACCGGTGGGCGTGCCGGCGTCGGCCGTGGAGCAGCGGGACAGGGGCTGGTGCCCCGGCCTCGCCGGGCGCGGCGAGGGCGCGCAACGCGGCGATCTGGGCGCACAGCACGACGCTGAGGGCGGCGATCTCTTCCGGCCCGGCACGGCCCCTCTCGATGCGCAGCCAGGACTCGGGCGGCTCGTCGGGCACCGGGCACCCGTCGGAGGGCGAGGCGGTGTCGGCAGGCGGGGCGTCGTCGGCCGTGGGCGCCCCGGCGGCCGGGGCCTCGGTGCGGACGGTGCGCTCGACGGCGGGCGCGCCCGCACCAGCGGTGACCGGGCCCGCGCCGGTGGGTGCGTGCTCCACGAGGGGGGCGGCGGCGCCGTTGCGGGGGCTCGCGTCGGTGGAAACGACCGTGCCGACGGGTTCGGCCTCGCCTACGACGGTGCTCGCGTCGGTGGATGTGGTCATGTGGCGGGTCCATGGGCTAGGTGGCGGTGCGTGGCGCATGACGGGCCGCCCCGGCGTCGGGCTGTGCCGCGTACGGGCAGGTCACCGTCCCGACGCTACGAGCGCCCCCGGACGCTGTCGCGCGCAGGACGCTCCGCCTGCGCCATTCGGACGACCCCGCCGCCGTCCCAGGCGTGATATCCGGCGCCGGGACCGTGTTGCTCCCGGTCCTCGCATCCCGGGCGACGAGCATCGCGCCCAGGTATGTGCAGGTGCGCGGCTGCCGGACGACGCAGTCAGGAGGGCGGGACGATGAGACGTGACCAGGCCGACGACGAGCGTGTTCCTCCGCGGGACGAGGGGCGCCGGGGCTTTCTGAAGTGTGCGGCGGGGATGGCGGGTGCGGCAGCCGCCGTGGGGCTCGGCGGGGAGGCCGCCGCCGTCCCGGCGTCCCGGACGGCGGCGGGGCTGCGCGAGGACCGGCAACTGCCCGACCAGATCCCCTTCCACGGTCACCATCAGTCCGGCATCGTGACGCCGCAGCAGCTCTTCGCCGGGTTCGTCGGCTTCGATGTGCTGGCCGAGAACCGGGAAGGCCTGACCGAGCTGTTCCAGCGGCTCACCAAGCGGTCACGCATCCTGGTGGCAGGGGTGAAGCCGCAGGACGAGCAGGTCGCCAAGGAGACGCCCACGCCGGACTCGCTGACCATCACCCTCGGGGTCGGCGCCTCGCTGTTCGACGACCGGTTCGGGCTCTCCGGGCACAAGCCCCGGCACCTCAAGGCCATGCCGGCCTTCCCCGACGACCGGCTGGAGCCGCCCCGCTGCCACGGTGATCTGTCGCTGCAGATCTGCGCCCAGCACCCCGACGCGATCGTCCACGTCCTGCGCGATCTGACGCGGGAGACGGAGGGGCTGCTACGGCCCCGCTGGCGCGCGGACGCCTTCCTCAACCCCTCGCGGCCCTCGGGCTCGCCCCGCACCTTCATCGGCTTCAAGGACGGGATCGTCAATCCGGACACCGGATCGGACCGGGAGATGGACCGGCTGATGTGGGTGACCCCGCCCTGCGGCGAACCGGAGTGGGCCCTGGGCGGCAGCTACCAGGTGCTGCGCCTGATCCGCTTTCACATCGAGAAGTGGGACAAGCTGCCGGTGGCCCGCCAGGAGAGGATCTTCGGCCGGCGCAAGGCGAGCGGTGCCCCCCTCGACGGCGAGCAGGAGACGGACGCACCGAGGTACCGCGACGACCCGCACGGGACGAAGATCCCGCTCAACTCGCACATCCGGCTGGCCAACCCCCGCACCGAGAAGACCGACAACTCCCGCTTCCTGCGCCGTAGTTACAACTACGACGCCGGTTTCGACCGCAGCGGGAAGATGGACCTCGGACTGGTCTTCTGCGGCTACCAGCAGGACCCGGAGCGGCAGTTCGCGACGGTGCAGCAGCGGCTCCAGCACGAGCCGCTGTCCGAGTTCGTCACGCCCCTCGGCGGCGGCTACTTCTTCATCCTGCCCGGGGTACGGGACGCCGACGACTGGTTCGGCTCCCGGCTGCTGGAGAAGGTCTGAGCGGAGCGGTGGCGGTGCCCCGGCGCCTGTGACGCCGGGGCACCGCCATCGCGCGACCGGCCCGTCAGCAGATCCGGGGCAGCTGCTCGCCCAGCGGCAGATCGACCACCCGGGTACCGCCCAGCGGGGTGCGCGCAACGACCATGCCGGGGTGGGTCTCGACGGTCTCACCGATGACCGCGGCGCCGGCGCCCAGAGGGTGCGCGCGCATCGCGTCCAGTACGGCATCGGCGTGCTCGCGGGGGACGAACGCCACGAGCTTGCCCTCGTTGGCGACGTACATCGGGTCCAGGCCGAGGATCGCGCAGGCGTTGGCGACGGCCGGCGGGACGGGGATGGCGCGTTCCTCGATGACGATGCCGGTGCAGGACGCGGTGGCGATCTCGCACAGGGCCGCGGCCAGTCCGCCCCGGGTGGGGTCGCGCAGCACATGGAGATCGGGGGTGACGGCGAGCATGCTCTCGACGAGGCCGCCGAGTGCCGCGCAGTCGCTCTCGATCTCGACGCCGAACTCCAGGCCCTCCCGCACGCTCATGATCGCCACGCCGTGCAGGCCGATGTCGCCGCTGACGATCACCACATCGCCGGGGACGACGCGCTGCGGCCGCAGGTCGACGCCCGCCGGGATCAGCCCGATGCCGGCGGTGTTGAGATAGACGCCGTCACCGTGGCCGGCCTCGACGACCTTGGTGTCACCGGTGGCCACCTCGACGCCGGCCGCCCGCGCGGCCGCACCCATGGCATCGGCGACCCCGGCGACCACCGGCATCTCGACGCCTTCCTCCAGAATGAAGCCGCAGGAGAGGTAGGCGGCCCTGGCGCCGCTCATGGCAAGGTCGTTGACCGTGCCGTTCACGGCGAGATCGCCGATGCAGCCGCCCGGGAAGAAGAGCGGCCGCACGACATAGGAGTCGGTGGAGAACGCCAGGCGTACGCCGCCGAGGGAGACCGCCGCGGAGTCGCCGAGCTGGGCGAGGATCTCGCCGCCGAAGGCCGGGGCGAAGATCTGCTGGACGAGTTCGGCGGACAGCGCGCCGCCCCCGCCGTGCCCCATGACGACCCGGGGCTGGTCGCGGACCGGAGCCGGGCAGGTCCAGCCGGAGATGTCGACGGTGGGCAGGCCGCGGTCGGCCGGGGTGGGGGCGCCGTGGGCGGGGTGGGTGGTGTCAGGCAACGGGGCTCGCCTCCTGCGGGGTGGGCGTGGTGCCGAGTCGGCGGTAGAGGTAGTAGGCGGCGCAGGCGCCCTCGCTGGAGACCATGGTGGCGCCGAGCGGGGTGCGCGGGGTGCAGGCGGTGCCGAAGGCCTCGCACTCGTGCGGCTTGATCAGCCCCTGGAGGACCTCCCCGCTGCGGCAGGCGGCGGGTTCGCGCGTGGTGAGGCCTTCGACGGAGAAGCGGTACTCGGCGTCGTAGTCGCGGTAGCGCTCCGACAGCCGCCAGCCGCTGGCCGGGATGGTGCCGATACCGCGCCAGGCGCGGTCGGTGACCTCGAAGACATCGGCGAGCATGGCCTGGGCCGCCGGGTTGCCCTCGGGGCGTACGGCGCGCGGATAGGCGTTGTCGACGGTGTGTTCGCCGCGCTCCAGCTGGCGCACGGTGCGGCGGATGCCCTCCAGGATGTCCAGCGGTTCGAAGCCGGTCACCACGATCGGCACCCGGAACCGTTCGGCCAGCTCCGGGTACTCCCGGGTGCCCATCACGCTGCACACGTGGCCGGCGGCCAGGAAGGCCTGCACCCGGCAGCTGGGCGACTGCATGATGGCCTCGATGGCGGGCGGCACCCGGACGTGCGAGACCAGCAGGCTGAAGTTGGGGATGCCGAGCTTGTGGGCCTGATGGACCGTCATGGCGTTGGGGGGCGCGGTGGTTTCGAAGCCGATGCCGAAGAACACCACTTGGCGGTGCGGATTCTGCTGGGCGATCTTGAGTGCGTCGAGCGGGGAGTAGACGACCCGTACGTCGCCGCCGTGACTGCGCACCTGGAACAGATCGCGGTCGCTGCCGGGGACCCGGAGCATGTCGCCGAAGGAACAGAAGATCACGTCCGGGCGGGCGGCGATCTCCAGCGCCTTGTCGATCACCTCCAGTGGCGTCACACACACCGGACACCCCGGGCCGTGGATCAACTCGACGTTCTGCGGGAGCAGTTGGTCGATGCCATGGCGGATGATGGTGTGGGTCTGGCCGCCGCAGACCTCCATCAGGGCCCAGGGCCGGGTCACCGTGGCCCGGATCTCGTCGAGCAGCCGGCGGGCCAGCCCGGGGTCCTGGAACTCGTCGATGTACTTCACCGGATCGCCTCCGTCGCTCCGTCACCGGGGGCCGTGGCCGGTGCGCCACCGGCTCCGGCGACCGCCCCCTCACCTGCCCCGGAAGCCGCGGCCGCCTCCCAGGGGTCGCCGAACTCCTCCTGCAGCAGGCCCAGTTCCTCGAACAGGGCGAGGGTGTGCCGGGCGGATTCCTCGTCCAGGCGCTGCAGTGCGAAACCGACATGGACGATGGCGTACTCGCCGACCCGCAGATCGGGGACGTACTCCAGGCACACCTCCTTGACCACCCCGCCGAAATCGACGGTGGCCATGCGGGTGCCGTCCCGTTCCTCGATGTCCAATACCTTGCCGGGTACCGCCAGGCACATGGGTCTCTCCTCGTCGTGGGTGCGTTGCGTCTGCCTCGTCGGGACCCCGCTCAGGGCACGCCCACCCCGCCGAACACGGGTACCGCGCGGGCCGCCACGACGATCTGGCCGAGCGCCAGTCCTCCGTCGTTGGGCGGGACGCGGCGGTGGCGCAGGACGGTGAACCCGTCCTGCCGCAGGAGGCGGGCGGTAGCCTCGGCCAGCAGCGTGTTGGCGAAGACGCCGCCGGTCAGCGCCACGGTCGTCAGGCCGGCGCGCTGACGGGCCAGGGCACAGCAGCGCCGGACGAGCTCGGCGACCGCGGTGTGGAAACGGGCCGCGATCAGCGCCGGGGCGGTGCCCGCCCGGAGGTCCTCGACGATGGCGGTGAGCACCGGGGCCGGGTCGGCGACGGTGTCGGCACCCGCCTGGCCCGTCGGTGCGGTGTGCAGCGCGAAGGTGTAGCCGGGGCCGTGGTCCTCGCCCGCGGTCAGAGCCGCCGCTTCGAGTGCGACGGCGGCCTGGGCCTCGTATCCGGCGTGGTGGCAGATCCCGGCCAGCGAGGAGACGGCGTCGAAGAGCCGGCCCATGCTGGAGGTGGGCACACAGTTGAGGTGGCGTTCCAACTGCCGGGCCAGCAGCGGCCGTTCCTCTGTCGGGCAGGCCGCCACCGGCGGCAGATCGGCGGCCCAGCCGAGGCCGGCGGCGCGCAGATGCGCCAGGGCCATCCGGTAGGGGCGCCGTACGGTGGTGTCGCCGCCGGGCAGCGGGACGTAGGCGAGCTGTCCGAAGCGGCGGTATCCGTCGTAGTCGGCGAGCAGGATCTCGCCGCCCCACACGGCGTGGTCGTCGCCGTAGCCGGTGCCGTCGAAGGCGACCCCGATGACCGGCTGCCGGTCGCCGAGGCCGTGTTCGGCCATGGCCGCGGCGACGTGGGCGTGGTGGTGCTGGACGCGCACCAGCGCCCGGCCGTCGGTGTGGCGCTCGGCCCACCGGCCGGTGCGGTAGCCGGGATGCCGGTCGGCGGCGAGGAGTTGCGGACGCACCCCGGTGACCGTCTCCAGATGCGCCTCGGCCTTCTCGAAGGCGAGCTGGGTCGCCAGGTCGTCCATGTCGCCGATGTGCGCGGACAGCCAGGCGCGGCGCCCCTCGGCGAGGCACAGCACGTTCTTCAGGTCGCCGCCGGCCGCCAGCGCGGGCCGGACCGGTACCGGGAGCGGCACGGGGAACGGCGCATAGCCGCGCGAGCGGCGGACGAACAGCGGCTCCCCGTCGCTGATGCGGACCACGGAGTCGTCGCACGGGAGGTGGATCGGCCGGTCGTGGACGAGCCAGGCGTCCGCCAGCCGCGCCAGGCGCGCCACCGCCTCGTCGTCGTCCGTGACGATCGGTTCGCCCGCGATGTTGCCGCTGGTCATGACGAGCAGCCGGGGGCCCGGCGGGTCACCGGGCAGGCCGAGCAGCAGATGGTGCAGCGGGGTGTACGGCAGCATGACGCCGAGGTCGGGACTGCCGGGGGCGACGGCGGCCGAGAGCGCGGGCGCGTCGGGGGGCGGCGCGGGGTGCGGGGCGCGGCGCAGCAGGACGATCGGGCGTACCGGTCCGGTGAGCAGCGCGCGTTCCTCGTCCCGCAGCCGTACCAGGTGCTCGACGTCGGTGAGTTGACGTGCCATCAGGGCGAAGGGTTTGTCGCCGCGGGACTTGCGGCGGCGCAGCGAGGTGACGGCGGTGTCGTCGGAGGCGTCGCAGACCAGGTGGTAGCCGCCGAGGCCCTTGACGGCCACGATGGCGCCGTCGGCGAGCAGCCGGCGGGTGTCGGCGACCGGGTCGGGGCCGGTCGCCGGGTGCGGGGGGCGGGTGCGGTCGGCCGGGTCGGCGGTCAGCAGTCGCAGTCGGGGGCCGCAGTCGTGGCAGGCGATGGGCTGGGCGTGGAAGCGCCGGTCGGCCGGGTCCGCGTACTCCCGCGCGCAGCGGGCGCACATCGGGAACCGGTCCATGGTCGTCAGGGCGCGGTCGTAGGGGACCGCGGTGACGATGGTGAAGCGCGGCCCGCAGTGCGTGCAGGTGAGGAAGGGGTGCCGGTAGCGGCGGTCGGCCGGGTCGGCCAGCTCGGCGAGGCAGGCGTCGCAGGTGGCGGCGTCCGGGGAGACCAGGGTGCGCGACGGGCCGTCGGCACGGGAGGGGAGGATACGGAATCCGGTGTCGCCGGCCGCCGCGATGTCCTCGCCCTCGACGGCCTCCACCACGGCCAGCGGGGGCGCCTCGGCGCCGAGCCGTTCCACGAAGCGGGCCAGTGCGGCGGGGACGCCCTCGACCTCGGCGACCACGCCGTCACCGGTGTTCGTGACGTGGCCCGTCAGGCCCAGTTCCGTGGCGAGGCTGTGGACGAACGGGCGGAAGCCGACGCCCTGGACGACGCCGCGCACGGTGATCCGGCGGCGGCCGGCGGCCGCCGCGGGGGCCGTGGCGAGGGCCCCGCCGACCTGCCCCGTGGTCATGAGCGGCTCGACGCCACGGTGTCGGAGCCGGTCGGGTGCGGATGGCCGCCGTGTTCCCGCGGGGCGTGGGTGTGCTCGCCGTCGGGGGCATCGCCCGCCTCGTACGGGCGGCCGTCCTCGACGTCGTGCACATGGTGGGACTTCCGGGTCATGACCGGGATGTGCACCGGCGCTCCGTCGCGCGCGGCCAGCGCCCGGTCCAGCAGCGCCCCTTCGCCGGTGCCGCCGCGGGCCGAGGTGAGGACGACCTCGACGCCGGGGTTGATGCGTTCGACATTGGCGCGGAACTCCGCCTCGTCGAAGGCGACCGCATCGGCGATGTCCGTCTTGGTGACCACGACCAGATGGGCGAGGCCGAAGGCGGTGGGGTACTTCAGCGGCTTGTCCTCGCCCTCGGTGACCGACGCCAGCACGACGCGCAGCGTCTCGCCCAGGTCGTAGGAGGCCGGGCAGACCAGATTCCCGACGTTCTCGATGAACAGCAGCCGGGTGTCGGCGGGCAGCCAGCCGTGGAGGTGCCCGCCCAGCATCTCCGCTTCGAGGTGGCACAGCCCGTCGGTGAGCACCTGTTTGACGGGGACCTCGGAGCGGGCGAGGCGCACCGCGTCGTTCTCGGTCGCCAGGTCGGCGGTGAGCGCGGCGACCGGGATCTTCCGGCTGCGGGCGAGGGTGAGTTCCCGCTCCAGCAGGGCGGTCTTGCCGCTTCCGGGGCTGGAGAGCAGATTTACCAGCGCGGTGCCACGGGCGGCGAGGTCCTCGCGCAGGGTGTGGGCGCAGGCGTCGTTCTTGGCAAGGACCGCCTGTTGCAGGTCGACGACACGGCACATGGTTCAGCGCTCCTCGTGAGTCGGTACGTGTACCGGGGCGTCGTTCCAGCACACACTGACGATCTGGAGTTCCCGGCCGGAGAGCAGCTCGGCGCTCGCCCCGCCGCAGCCCGGACAGCTCAGCTGTGGGGGCATGCCCACCGGCCAGGCGTCGGCGCAGGAGCCGCAGCGGGCGCGCGCCACCACGGGCTCGGTGACCAGTTCCGCGCCCTCCAGCACGGTTCCGGCACAGGCGAGGGAGAAGGAGAAGGCCAGCGCATCGGGGACCACGCCGGCCAGTTCGCCGACCTGGAGCCGGACGCTGTGGACCGTGCCGGCCCCGTCCGGCCGGGCCGCGCCTGCGACCTGGTCCACGACCGCAAGCGCGATGGACATCTCGTGCATCGGTCCCTCTCTGGTGCGGGGACGACCGGGTGCCGCTCGGCTTCATTAGACGGCGCGTCCAGAGGCCGGCCGGGGTGCCTCGCCGGGGCGGCCCGGTGGCGTACACCGTTCGGTGCAGCGCCGCCCGTCACATGGAACGGATCCGCAGATAGCGCTTGAGATCGGGCAGTACGGACTTCAGGACGACGGCGAGCGCGGCGGCGAGCATTCCGCTCATGGCGAGCTTCAGCATGATGGCGAGTTCCTTTCACTGGTGTGGGGTCCGGCGGCCGACGGTGTCGGCTCCGCCGCGCCGACGAGCTGCAGGATGAGCTCCACGGCCTCGTCGACCGCGGCGGCGACCGGTTCGCTGAGCCCGATGCCTTCGGCGGCATCGGCGGGTTCGCAGCCGACGACCAGGACGCGGTCCGGGCGCCGGCTGTCGGTGCCCGCGCTGAGCGTGTCGAGCAGCGCGAGCACGGTGTCGGGGGTCATGTGGTGACCGTCGAGCGCGGTGGCCTGCGGGCGGGCGGTGGCCGGGTCGGTGGCGTCGAGGAGCTGGACGGTGCCGGGTTCGCCGCCGCGCGCGGAGGCGTCCACCAGCAACACCGTGTGGTAGCCGTCGAGCATCTGGTAGGCGAGGTGCACCCCCCGGACGCCGATGTCGACGACCTCGACGCCCTCGGGGAGTTCGTGCTCACCGAGCCGGCGGACGGCTTCGACGCCGAAGCCGTCGTCGCCGAGGAAGATGTTGCCGACGCCGGCGATCAGCGTCCGCACGGGCGGCTTGCCGGCCGGTGCGCCGGCAGTCATGCCTCGGTCCCGCTGCGTGCGGCGGGCCGGCCCGCGCCCCGCGGGTGCCCGTGGACTGTTCGCTTGCCGTGCGCGCTCACGCGTCCTCCAGGGGAGCGATTTCGTCGGGTTGGAAGTACAGGAAGCGGCCCTGCTCCCGCCGGATGTCGACGCCCGGGTCGCCCTCCACGGTCACCGCCAGATGCACCCCGCCGTCGACGTCGTGCAGCACCGCCTCGACCTGGGCGGTACGGCCCTGGAGGAAGAGGTCCTGGGCGTCGGTGCGCCGCCGGCCGGGCCGCAGCAGCACCCGGCTCCCGGCGCCGACCGACCGCCCGTCGACGGTGATCCGGTCGCGTACCGGGTCGACGCTGCGGTCGCTCTCCGGATCCCACCAGGGGGTGTCCGGGCGAAGGCCCGGCACCTCGGGCGCGAGGGCCTCGGGCGCGGCCGGCCCGGGGCCGGTGACCTCGCGCAACGCCCGTACGGCGCCGTGCAGTCGCTCCAACACCTCGGGGGGCATGGTGTCGGCGAGTTCGATGACCTCGGCGGCGCGCGGGTCGGTGCCGCGGGCCTCGCGCTTCTCCTGGTCGGTGAGGGCCGCGGTGCGCAGGGCGAGGATCTCGTCGATCTCCAGGGCGTCGTAGAGGGCGCCGGGGCTCTCGGGGGCGATGGCCGGGTGGTCCTCCAGGATGATCGGGGCGGACAGCAGCACATCGCTGCGTCCGTCGGCGCCGGCCAGCACCGGCCAGGCGTGCTCGTTGCGGCAGGCGGCGACGGCGGCCCGGGCCCACTCCGGCGGGTCGGTCATGGACAGGAACGACCCTGCGCTCAGGCCGAGCAGGAGATGGGCGCCGACCAGGCAGTGCGGCAGGGCCGCGGTGCGGTCGGCGGCGGCGTCGTCCGGTTCCCAGCCGCTGGTGTTCTCGACGGTCGCGGTCAGCCGCAGCGTCGTGTAGGGGCCGTCGATCGCGCGCGCGGTCAGCCGCACCCGGCCGTCGAGCCGCGCACAGCGGCGGACCAGCCGGCCGACGAGCCGTCCCTCGGCGTCGTGCACCGGCTCGGTCTCCTCCCGCGCGGGCCGGGTGAAGGGCACGGTGACGCCCTCGCCGGTCAGCTTGGAGACATCGGCCTCCAGCGTGACGCGCTCCTCGGCGCCCTCGTCCCAGGGAACGAGCACCCGGTCGGGCAGTTCGAGTTCCTCGACGGTCTCGAACCCGCCGTCCAGGCACAGGCGTTGGACGGTGCGCCGCTGCGCGTGCAGGAACCGCAGCTCGGCCGAGAGCCGGGCGCCGGACCGGGGCTCCATGAGGCACTCGGTGCGCTGGCAGGAGTGCTCGGCGCTGTCCGTTCCCCAGGCGGGCGGTACGAGGACGCCGAACTGCCAGCGGAGTCGGTTCTTGGCGGCGGACGCGCGGTAGGGGTAGAGGACGTAGCCCTCGAACAGCACGGCGTCCGCCACCTGGCGGGCGGTGGCGAAGGGGTCCGCCGTCTCGTCGGGCAGGACGCCGGTCGTCATGGCGCGGTCCTCTCGCTGACGGTACGGGCCCGGGCGGCGCCGCGCAGCAGCCGGGCCTCCGGTGCGGGCGGCTCGGTGCCCCCGGCCGATGCCAGCAGGGACTCGACGGTCGCCCGCCAGGAAGGAAGGGCGTGGCGGGAGCGGTAGGCGAGCAGTGCGTCGAGGGTTTCGCGGGGCAGCCGGAGCCAGCCGCAACCGGGGAAGTGCGCCTCGGTCATCTCCTGCCACACGGCCACCGGCATCCGCACGGCCGCTTCCTTGTCCCAGGACACCGGCTGGACCTGGAAGCCGCCGGCCCCGGCGAACACCGTGCCGGAGAACAGCAGCAGCAGCGGCACCTCGCCCTCGTGCAGCGCACGGAAGTAGCGGCCGGCCGCGACCTCCAGGTCGTAGCTGCAGGGGACGGCGAGGTCCACCTCGGTCTCACCGGTGAAGCCGGGGACGACCTGGGAGACCTGGGCGAACTGCAGCGGGTGCAGGGTGCTGCCCCAGCGGGACCGCTCCCCGAAGAGGTCGGACAGCGCCTCCGCCTCGTCGGTCCGGTAGCCGCGCCGGGCCGGTTCGATGCGGATCTGGCAGCGCAGCGCGATGGCGTGCACCCGGGTCGCCTCGGCGGCGGTCAGGCGCAGGCGGAAGAGGAGGGTGGGCGCGGCGGCATAGCGGTCCGCCCGTACGCCGGTGCACTCGAACGACAGCTGGGTCACGGCCGGTCGTCCTCCTTCGGTTCGCGGGCCCGGCGGGCGATCTTGGCAAAGAAGTCGGTGAGCGCGGCGCGCGCCTCGGCACCGCCGTCGAAGCCCTGCCACAACAGCCGCATCCGGCCGACGAGTTCGTAGCAGACGTCGACGGGCACCAGATAGCAGTCGATGCGGCCCTCGAAGCGACGCAGCAGCAGCGCCTCCACATCGGGTTCGAGGAGGGCGGAGAGCCGGCTGGCGCCGAGCACGGTCTGCCAGGTCGACGGGTCGAGTTCGCTCTCGGTGGCACCGGCCGGGCTGGGGTAGAGCGCGACCAGCCGGTCCAGGTCGGCGTTGCGCAGGAAGAAGGCGACGCCGACCGGGATCTGGAGCAGGTCCCAGGCCGCGTCGTCGAGGGTGTGGCCGGAGTCGACGAGATAGCGGGCGGGGACGGTCCGGAACTGTCCGCTGCCGGATCCCGGCCGGTCGAAGAGCAGCGCGCAGGGGGTACAGGCGCAGGCCAGCGCCCGGCGCTTGGTGTCGACCAGATGGCGGTGGTTGTGCTCGGCGAGCACCACGCTGCACAGTTCGCAGCGTTCCGGGGCCGGCGGCGTCGGTGCGCGAAAGCGGCGCAGGCCGCGGTGGGCGGCCTGCGGCCCCAGGCGGGTGGGGGCCGTCCCTGGGCCGCTCACGGGGCGCCGGCGCCGGTCGGGGGCCGGCGGGAGATCTGCAGCAGCGCCGGCTCGGGCGCGGCGCCCGTCGTCTCCCACTGCACCGAGGTCACTTCGGGTGCGTAGCACGCGACGGCGGCTTCGACGGCCTGGTGGGCCTGATCGGCCGTGCTGGGGCAGCCGCAGCCGCCGGAGTCGCCCGCCCGCAGTCGCAGCACCCCGGTGTCCACGTCGAACTCCGCCATCTCGGCGGCGTGCTGACGGCGGACGCTGTCCAGGGCCCGGCCGATGCGGGTCGCGGTGTCCTCGGGGTGCAGATCGTGCAGCACCAGCAGGCTGGTGACCAGTTCGTCGCGCAGCAGCGCCGGCCGCGGGCCGTCGTCGCCGGTGCCCACGTGGTGCATGATCCGGGCGAGTCCGGCGCCGTAGAAGTCCATCAGGACGCTGACCAACTCCTCGGCGGCGGCGCTGACTTCACGGTCGCCGCGCTGCGCGAGCCGGTCCAGTACGTCCTCGACGCGCCGGCCGGTCACCTCGGCGTTCGGTGCGGTGCCGTGGGATGCGGTGCCCTGGGGCACCCCGGCCTGCGGTGCGGCGGCCGGCGCCGTGGTGGCCCGGGCGGTCATCCGGACAGCCCGCTCAGACCGGTGGGCACGTGCATCTTCTGCACCGGCTTGCCGTCGCCGACGTACATGTGGACGCCGCAGGGCAGACAGGGGTCGAAGCTGCGCACCGTGCGCATGATGTCGATGCCCTTGAAGTTCTCCGGGGAGTTCTCCTCGAAGATCGGGGTGTTCTGGACGGCGTCCTCGTACGGGCCGGGGGTGCCGTAGCTGTCGCGGGTGGAGGCGTTCCACGGGGTCGGCGGGTAGGGGTGGTAGTTCGCGATCTTCCCGTCCCGGATGACCATGTGGTGCGAGAGGACGCCGCGGACCGCCTCGGTGAAGCCGCAGCCGATGGACTCGTCGGGGACCTCGAACTTCTCCCAGGTCTGGGTGCGTCCGGCGCGGACCTCGTTGAGCCCCTGCTCCGCGAAGTGCAGCGCCATGGCCGCCGCGTACGCCTGGAAGTAGGTACGGGCCCGGTTGCGCTCCAGCGCGTTGCTCCACTTCGGGATCTTCCACTCGAAGCGCGCCTCGGGCTTGGTCATGGAGCGGGGCAGGTCGATGACGACGCTCTGGCCGGTGGCCTTGACGTAGGGGGTGTCGACGAGCCCGGACAGCGCGGTGGACCACAGCCGGGCGATCGGGCCGCCGCCGGTGTCCAGCGCCAGATGTTCCTTGCCGTCGAACCAGCGCGGCGACATCACCCAGCTGTACTTGTCGGCGAAGTCCCGCTTCTGCGGGGCCGGGATGGTGTGCTGGTTCCACGGGTGGCGCGGGTCGACGGGATTGCCGAGCGGGTCATGGGTGACGAACTGCTCCTGGCCTTCCCAGTCCTGGTAGTAGGAGCTGCCCAGCAGGATGCGGATGCCGAGGTTGATCTCGGTGAGGTCGTTGGTGACGAGCTTGCCGTCCACGATGACGCCCGGGGTGACGAACATCTTCCGTCCCCAGTCGGTCATGTTGCGATACGTGAAGTCGCAGTGCTCCGGGTCGTTGAGCGCGCCCCAGCAGCCCAGCAGCACCCGCCGCCGGCCGACCTCCTCGTAGCCGGGCAGCGCCTCGTAGAAGAAGTCGAACAGGTCGTCGTGGAGCGGGACGACGCGCTTCATGAACTCGACATAGCGCATCAGCCGGCTCATGTAGTCGGTGAAGAGCTGGACGCTGGCCACGGTGCCGACGCCGCCCGGGTAGAGCGTGGAGGGGTGCACATGGCGGCCCTCCATGAGGCAGAACATCTCCCGGGTGTAGCGGCTGACCTGGAGCGCCTCGCGGTAGAACTCGCCTTCCAGGGGGTTGAGCGAGCTCATGATGTCGGCGATGGTGCGGTAGCCGTGCTCGGCCGCGTGCGGGGCCTCGGTGCGCTGGGCGAGTTCCCATACGCCGGGGTTGGTCTCGCGGACCATTTTCTCGCAGTAGTCGACCCCGACCAGGTTCTCCTGGAAGATGTTGTGGTCGAACATGTACTCGGCGGACTCGCCGAGGTTGATGATCCACTCCCCCAGGTGCGGGGGCTTCACGCCGTAGGCCATGTTCTGTGCGTACACCGAGCACGTGGCGTGGTTGTCGCCGCAGATGCCGCAGATCCGGCTGGTGATGAAGTGGGCGTCGCGCGGGTCCTTGCCCCGCATGAAGACGCTGTAGCCGCGGAAGACGGACGAGGTGCTGTAGCACTCCGCCACCCGCTTCTGCTTGAAGTCGATTTTGGTGTGGATGCCGAGGCTGCCCACGATCCGGGTGATCGGATCCCAGGACATCTCCGTCAGACCGCTGCCGTCACCGGCCGTCTTTGTCGTCGGTGCCATCGTGTGTGCCGTGCCCTTCTCTGCGCGCGGAAATGGGGGTCGGACGGAGAGTCCGGGGTGTCCGGACGGCTAGGGGTGTGCGCTCACCACGGTTGCCGATAACCGGTGGTCAGTTGGTCGCCGCGATGCCGCCACTTGGGCTCGCTGTCGACGGTCTTGGCCGTGATGCCGCGCAGCCGGCGGACGACGCTGCCGTACGCGGCGCTCGCGGTTCTGGAGACCTTGGCGCCGGGCGGCTCGTCCATGAACGGCATGAAGTTGTCGGGGAAGCCGGGCATGGTGCAGGCGATACAGATACCGCCGACGTTCGGACAGCCGCCGATGCCGTCCATCCAGCCCCGCTTGGGCACGTTGCATTTGACCACGGGACCCCAGCATCCGAGCTTCACCGAGCACTTGGGCGAGTCGTAGGTGGTCGCGAACTCGCCCTGCTCGTAGTAACCGGCCCGGTCACAGCCCTCGTGCACGGTGCTGCCGAAGAGCCAGGTCGGCCGCAGCTGCTCGTCCAGCGGGATCATCGGGGCCGCGCCGGTCGCCTGGTAGAGCAGATACGTCAGCGTCTCCGAGAAGTTGTCCGGCTTGATCGGGCAGCCGGGCACGCACACGATCGGGATCCCGGCCTTGGACGTCCAGTCCCAGCCGAGGTAGTCGGGCACACCCATGGCTCCGGTCGGGTTGCCGGCCATCGCATGGATACCGCCGTACGTGGCGCAGGTGCCGATCGCGACCACGGCCAGCGCCTTGGGTGCCAGTCGGTCGATCCACTCGCTGGTGGTGATCGGCTGGCCGGTCTCGGGGTTGTCACCGAAACCGCACCAGTAGCCCTCCGGCTTGATCGACTCGTTGGGGATGGACCCCTCGATGACCAGCACGAACGGGTCGATCTCGCCGCGCTCGCCCTTGAAGAACCACTCGATGAACGTGTCCGCGCCCTGGACCGGTCCGCTTTCGAAGTCGATCAGCGGCCAGTGGACGGCAACCTTGGGAAGTCCCGGCAGCGCGCTGAGCGCGATCTCCTCGATACTCGGCTGGGTCGCGGCGGTGAGCGCCACGGAGTCACCATCGCAGCTCAGGCCGGCATTGATCCACAGAACATGGATCGGGGCTTCGTCCTCGGCGGACGGCTTTCCTTTGGCAGCGGCCTTGGTGGCCGTACGCGAAGCTGCAGACATGGGAATGTCTCCTAGGCAGATATGCAACGAAAGCACTCATTCAAGGCTTTCATCCACCTTGGTAACACCGATCCTGAGAGCAGGGGCGATCGCCAGGGGCCGTTGCGGTGACGTGCCACCCGACCGTCGGATCGGACGGAGCTCGCCGCTCGACAGGTGAGCGGCGGCCCCCGGCGTCCCGTGGAAGCCCCTGCCGCCGCCCGCCTACGGCACGACAGCATGCCCCCGGCACGTCGTTCGTTTGCCGGGGGCGCGGTCTTGTGCGGGGGTGTCTTTCGCGTAGGGGTGTGCGCGCGGACGGCTCCGTCCGGGGTGGGGCGGCGGGCCGGGGGCCGCTCCACGGGTCGGTCCGCGGGTTCGGTCCGCGGGCCGGTCCGGGGGCTGCGGGGCGGTCCGTATGGGGCGCTCCGCAGCCCGTTCCGCGGTCCGGGCGTCAGCCCAGGGCGCCGGGCTCCACGGCCGTCACCTCGAACCGTCCGCCGCACACCCGCAGCCCGCCGCTGCCCGTGGTCATCGACTCCTTGGAGCCGGGCGGGTAGACGTAGACGATCTGCGACTTGCCCCAGCACGGGGTGTCCGAGAGGCCCTCGTTGATGGTGTGCAGCACGGCGTGTGCGCTCTGCCCCGGCTGGAGCCGGACCACGCCGCCGCTGCCGCCCGCGCGGGTGGCGGGCTTGCCCACCGCCGAGCCGTCCCGGTTGATCAGCGACACCCCGGGGAAACCCCGCAGCGAGCAGGCCTTCTTGCCCTTGTTCGTGAAGATGAGGGGGTAGTGGATGTTGCCCGCGCCGATGTCGGCGGGGCCCAGGCGCAGCGACATCGCGGCGGCGGTGCAGCGGTCCGATGCCGACATCGCCGAGCTGTGGGACTGGGTGGTGCGCGGGACCGAGCCCTTCGGTGTCACACCGGGTGCCGCCGAAGAGCGGTGACCGCCCGGCGCGGAGGACTGCGGCTCGGCGCCGGGTGAGTGTCCGCTGCCCGACGCCTGCGAGCCGCTGCCCTGACCGGCGTCGCTGGACGTGGCGGGGGTGGCGGCCGACGAGGGGGATGCGGCATCGGTCCCGCCCTTGCAGGCGGTGAGCCCGAGCGCCGCGACGGCGATCAGCGTTCCTGCGGCGACACGGCGGCCGCGGCCGGGCGTCTTGATGGTGAGCGACATAAGTGTCCCCCTCGTCTGGTAGGTGCGAGCGGTCGTAGAAGGTGTGCGGTCCGTCCGTTGCCCTTTCCAGCGTGGCCCCGGTCACTGCTGGTCCGCTAACGAGGCACTAACACACTGCTAACGACTCTGTACGCTCGGCACGCCGATGACTCCGGCAACCGGTGTGACCAGCCGGGATTCCGGGCGTGCCACTCAGACTCGCAGAAAATCCCCGAGTTGCGGACAGGGCACCACCGGGTTCGGCCGTTCCGCGGAACGGGTTCCTCCGCCTCACCGCTCCCGGCCGCCCCACCGGCCCCGAGGGCTCAGCCGGTGGCCGGTTTTCGCTACGCCCCGTGTCCCCCGTCGGCCCCGATGTTCGGCGGATCGGGAACCGGATTGCCGTAGAAGTCGCGCTCACCCCGGCCAGGGACGGGTACGCCCGCCGCCCAGGGCCAGGGCCGGCGCGCAACCGCGCATCGTTCGGGGCCACGAAGCACGGATCAGCGCGCACCGCCCCCGGCGTCACCACCGGGGATCCCGGAGATACGGGCGTAGCCGGCAGCGTGCCCACCGGGGGCGGACGGTGGGTGCGTCAGCCGGTGGAAGCGTTGGCTGGTGGAAGCGTCAGCCGGTGGCCGACGGTGGCTGGGCGAGTTCCAGGTCGAGGAGCGCGTGGGCGCCGCCGGTGAGGGATATCGGGGCGGCGTGCGGCGGATATCCGGCTGCGGTGAGGGTGTAGTGACTGCCGCTCAGCTCGGAGAAGGCGAAGACGCCGTCCGGGCCGGTGACGGTGTGCCCGGCGACCGTGCCGTCCTCGACGAGGGTCACGGCGGCATCGGCGAGTGGCCGCCCGCCCGGGCCCCGCACCGTGCCGCGGACCGTGGCGGCCGGCTGGAGTCGGGCGTCCAGCCGTTCCGACTCGCCGCCGGACAGTTCCCATGGACGGGCCTGCGGCCGGTGCCCCGGGGCGCTGAGGACCAGGGTGTACGTGCCCGGCGGCAGCTGGCCGGCCTCCCAGTCCCCTTCGGCTCCGGAGGTCGCACGGGCCACCACATCGCCCCCGGCGTCGGTGACGACGATGCTCCCGCCGACAAGCCGGGTGCCCTCCGGGCCGCCGAACAGGGTGCCGTGCAGCCGGCCGGTGCCGGTGAGGATCAGGTCGACCCGGGTCGAGGCGTCCGCGCCGCGGTAGGTGGCAGCGGCTGCATGCGGGCGGTGCCCGGGCGCGGCGGCGGTCAGGACATAGGCACCGGCCGCGGGAGCATCGAGCGCATAGCGGCCGTCGGCGCCGGCCGTGGTGACACCGGCCTGACGCCCCTGACGGTCGATCAGGGTGATGCTCGCGCCCGGGACCGGAGCACCGGAGGTGTCCGCCACCCGGCCGCGGAATCCGGTCACGTGGTCGGTCGCGCGGGCGGCCGTGCGGTCGGCCACGCGGGCAGTCACCTCAGCAGAGTGGTGCTCCGCGGCCGCCGTACCGTCCGGGCTCTGCGCGACCAGGGCCGGACGGGACGCCTTCCGCTGCGACGGCAGGAAGGACGCCAGGGCGACGCCGACGAGGACCGCGGCCGTGGCGATCAGGAAGGAGACCCGGAAGCCGGCCATCGTGGGCACCGTGACACCTCGTGCGCCCGTCGACATGTGGGCCAGCACCATGCCGATGACCGCGCTGGACACCGAGGTGCCGATCGAACGCATCAGGGTGTTCAGCCCGTTGGCCGCGCCGGTCTCGGACGGGTCGACGGCGCCGATGATCAGTGCGGGCAGCGAGGAGTACGCCAGGCCGATGCCGGCGCCGATGACCACCGCGATGATGACGGTCTGCCAGGCCGCGGTCATCAGGCCCAGGCCCGCGCCGTAGCCGATCGCGATGACCAGCATGCCCAGTATCAGGGAGACCTTGGGGCCGCGCCGGGCGGCGATCCGCGCGTACAGCGGGGCGACACACATCATCGTCAGGCCCAGCGGTGCCATGCACAGCCCGGCCACCACCATCGACCGGCCGAGGCCGTAGCCGGTCGACGTGGGCAGCTGGAGCAGCTGCGGCAGCACCAGGGAGACCGCGTAGAACGCCACACCGACCGTGATCGAGGCGAGGTTGGTCAGCAGCACCTCACGCCGGGCGGTGGTCCGCAGATCGACCAGCGGATCGGGCAGGCGCAGCTCCAGCACGCCCCACAGCACCAGAATCAGGACCGCGAGGCCGAACAGGCCGAGGGTGGTGGGTGAACCCCAGCCCCAGTCGCTGCCCTTGGTGAGGGGCAGCAGCAGGGCCACCAGACCGGCCGACAGCCCGAGGGCACCGGCCACGTCGAAGCGCCCCTCGGCACGCACCGCGGTCTCCGGCACGACGAGGAGGGTGAGCAGCATCGACAGCACACCGAGCCCGGCGGCGCCGAAGAACAGGGTGTGCCAGTCGGCGTGTTGGGCGACCAGGGCCGCGACCGGCAGCGCCAGCCCGCCGCCGACGCCGATCGAGGAGCTCATCAACCCCATGGCCGCACCGAGCCGTTCGCGCGGCAGCCCGTCGCGCATGAGGCCGATGCCGAGGGGAATGGCGCCCATGGCGAAGCCCTGGAGCGCCCGGCCCACGATCATGGTGACCAGGTCGTCGGTGAATCCGCAGACCAGCGAGCCGACGACCATGATGGCGAGGCTGGTCAGCAGCATCCGCCGCTTGCCGTTCAGGTCGCCGAGGCGTCCCATGATCGGCGTCGCGACGGCACCGGCGAGGAGGGTGGCGGTCAACACCCACGTGGCGTTGCCGGGTGTCGTGTTGAGCAGCACCGGCAGGTCCTTGATGACCGGCACGAGCAGCGTCTGCATCACCGCGACGACAATGCCGGCGAAGGCCAGCACCGGAACGATGCCACCGCTGGGTCTACGGCGCCCGCCCACGGCCGGGTCGGGGACCAGGGGCGCCGCGGCGATGGCCGCCGCCCCTCCGGCTGGCTGATCGTTCGTCGTCCGGGTCATGCGTAGGGCCTCCAGGGCGGCAGAGAGGAGTGTGGTGTCGTCAGGGGTGGCAGAGCAGCAGAGGTGGCAGCGGTGGCAGAGACGGGATGAGCAGCGGGCACGGGGCACCGCCCACTGGTGCACCCGTCAACAGCGGGAGGCACCGCGGTTCTTCCGCGACGCCTCCCGCTCCGGCCCACACTCCACTGACCTGCACACTTCGCGCACGACTCGTCCACATGCCGGCGCTCCACACCGACTACGCGGTATTTTTTCAGCCGCCCCGAATGCCCTGGATCATCCGAACTGCCCGGCACCCCTTACGACACGCCGACCCGGCCCGACGCCACCCGAGGCACCCGGCCCACCCGGCTCAACTCACCGCAATATCGGCCTCGGTGGGCGCCCGGCCCGTCCGCTGCAGAGCGGCATCGAGCTCGGCGCCGCGCTCCGGGTCCAGTTTGAGCTTGGCGAGCACGGCGGGCACGGCGATGCTGGGGAGGGTGTGCTCGAAGAACACCGTCAGACGATGGCTGAGATCCGCCTGATTGGTCAGCGCGTTCGACATCAGCTGGAGGCCGGCGAACGCTCCGACGAAGAGCTCGGCGGTATCGGACACCACGACGCTCTCCAGCACCTCGCCGCGATCCCGCGCCTGGTGCAGCAGATCCTCGACGAACCGCGTCCAGGCGATCATCCCCTGCTTGCGGTCCAGGTGGTTGGAGCCCTGCTCAACTGCCAGCCGGGCCGCTCCGCGCTGGATCGGGTCGCTGCGCAGCCGGTACGCCAGCACCTGCCCCGCGTCGACGAACTCCTGCAGTTTGATCTTCTGCGGCTCCACTGCGATGTCCGTCACGTGCTCATCGAGCACGGCGAGGGCGAGTTGTTCCTTGGAGGCGAAGTGGAAATACAAGGCGCCCTTCGTCACGCCGGCGCGCTCAAGGACCTCGGCGATGGTCGCACGGTCGTATCCGAGGTCGTCGAAGACCGACGCGGCCGCCTCCAGGATCAGTCGCCGGGTCCGAATAGCGCGGTCCTGTTGTGCCACAGGACGCCTCCTGTCTCTTGATGTTTTCCGTTCTGCATCAGTTAGCTACCGCTCAAGTCGCCGCTGAGCCAGCTACTTACTCCGTTTCGTCGCCCGGCATTGAAAATAAAACCGGATGGTACGTATCTTAACAGCGCCGGACCTCATCCCATCTGAGACGCCTGGGGGCAGTCATGAGCGACACGATGCACGTCAGCGGCGCTATTCAGCCCAGGGCTCCACTTCAGGCGCCGCTGAACCGCAATCAGGCCGCTTCCGGAGACCACCGAGACGCCTGCGTCCCCCGGGAATTCGTACACCGCCCACTCGTCGACGACATTCTGGTCACCTCATGGCGTCGGCGGGACGCCTCCCACTTCTCGCTGACCGCCCAGTGGCCGCACGACCACGGGTACTTCAGGCCGGTCCACGGCCGCCACCACCTCATTCTCACCGGCGAGACCATCCGCCAGGCAGGGCTGCTGCTGTGCCATACCGAGCTCGGCGTACCGGTCGGGCACCATTTCATCCTCGGCGACCTGGTGTACACAACTCATCCCGAGGACCTGACGGTTGGCCATGGACCGACCCCGCTGACGGTCGATGTCCATTGCAGCCGGACGCGTTTCCGGTCCGGCACGCTCACCAGTGGTCACTTCGACATGACCATCCGCAGGGCGGGGCGGACGGTCGCGACGGGCCACTCCGACGTCACGGTCACCTCACCGGCCGTCTACCGCCGGATCCGCGGTGCTCGGCTGACCGCGCGCCGCGTCCTCGAACCGCTTCCCGCACCCGTCCCGCACGAGCTGACCGGCAGCGCGCATGACAGCGATGTCCTGCTCTCCCCCACCGGCCGGCCCGACCGCTGGCAGCTGCGTATCGCACCCGGCCATGCCGCGATGGTCAACCCCGCCAACGACCACATCCCGGGCATGCTGCTGCTCGACGCCGCGCAGCAGGCCGCCCGGGCGCTGACCGCGCCTCAGGCCTTAGTCCCGTACGCCTTCGGCACGGAATTCCGCCGCTACGCGGAACAC
Source organism: Streptomyces sioyaensis (assembly GCF_004122735.1). Classification (GTDB taxonomy): domain Bacteria; phylum Actinomycetota; class Actinomycetes; order Streptomycetales; family Streptomycetaceae; genus Streptomyces; species Streptomyces sioyaensis. The sequence goes on from NZ_SDIF01000001.1 coordinate 83,871, forward strand.
GGCACCCCCTGCTTCATCGAGGCGCGGCGCGTCCCGTCCGCGCTCCCCTGCACCACGACGATCCAGGTCACCGGTTCCCAGGACGGCGAGCCGGTCTTCGTCTCCACCCTGACGGCGCTGGACGCGCGCCCCTGAGCCCACCGCTCGCGGACGCGTCCTGGGCATCGCCCCGACGGACCACCACCCCCCGCACGGCACCGGACGTCGTGCCGTGCGGAGCACTCGTAGACCCGGCCGGCTGCCGGGCACCCGGCAGCCACCGCACCCCCGTTCACGTCGTGGCGCGCGGCATGCCCACTTCAGGTACCAGAAAGGCCTTCAGATCATGGGTGACCTCAAGGGAAAGACCGCACTGGTGACGGGAGCCAGCCGTGGCATCGGCCGGGGCATCGCCCAGCGTCTCGCCGAGGACGGTGCGCTGATCGCCGTCCACTACGGCAGCAATGACGCCGCGGCCAAGGAGACGGTCGAGCGCATCACGAGCGCGGGCGGCCGGGCGTTCATGATCGGAGCCGAACTGGGAGTCCCTGGTGATGCCGAAGCCCTCTTCGCTGCCTTCGACGCCGAACTCGCCGCCTTCGGTGCGGAACCGGGCCTCGATGTTCTCGTCAACAACGCGGCGCTCAACTTCCCCGGGCGCATAGACGAGGTGACCTACGAGGAGTTCGACCGCACCATCGCGGTCAACATCAGGGCCCCGCTCTTCCTCGTCCAGCACGGTCTGCGCAGGATGCGTGACGGCGGACGCATCATCAACGTCTCGTCAGCGGTGACGAGTACGGCGCACCCGTCGCAGATCGCCTACAGCGTCTCCAAGGGCGGGGTGGACACCCTCACGCTCACCCTCGCCAAGGACCTCGGCGCGCGCGGGATCACGGTGAACACCCTCGCCCCCGGCTGGGTCGAGACCGATGTGACCGCGGCGCGGCGGGCCACGCCCGAGGGGCGGGCCGCGCTGGCGGCCTATTCGGTGTTCAACCGGATCGGCCGGCCCGGGGACATCGCGGACGTCGCCGCGTTCCTGGCCTCGGACGACTCCCGCTGGATCACCGGCCAGCGCATCGACGTCACCGGTGGCTCGATGCTCTGACCCGCCGGGGACCGCCCTCGGCCCGGCGCAGGGCCACCGTGTCGTCAGGCGTCGTGGAAGACCAGGCCCAGGGAGTGCCGGTGGCCCGAGCGGACGGTGCTCACGCCGTGGCGTACGGGGCCGGCCGACCAGCCGCGGGCCGAGCGGACGGGGCGGTCGCGGGTCGTGAAGATCAGGCCGTGGCCCGGCGGCAGGACGGTGGTGGTGCCGCGGGACTGTGCGCGCGGCCGCTGCTCGACGAGGAGGAACTCACCCCCGGTGTAGTCCGTGCCCTGCTCGTCCAGGCCGATGACGACCTGGAGCGGGAAGACCATCTCCCCGAAGAGGTCGCGGTGCAGCGCGTTCCAGTCGCCCGCCCCGTAACGCAGCAGGATCTGGGCGGACTTGCGCTGGCCGGCGTCGTGGCACAGGGTGAGCCACTCCTCCAGGGTGTCCGGCCAGGGCGCCGGCCGGCCGAGCTTGTCCGCCCAGTCCCGGGCAATGGTCAGCAGGTGCGGATAGAACGCCTCGCGCAGGGCCTGGACGGGTTCGGGCGGCGGGTCGGCGAAGTAGCGGTACTGGCCCGAGCCGAAGCGGTGCCGCGCCATGTCCACGGTCGAGCGGAAGCGCCGGTCCTCGTCGTAGAGGGCGATGAGGGAGCGGCAGTCGGCCGGGCCGAGCAGGCGTGGGGTCAATGCGCAGCCCAGCTCGTCGAGTTCGCCGGTCAGGGCCGGCCAGTCGGCGTCCGCGACGCGCCGGGCGAGCCCGGTGGGACGGGCTCGGCGCTCGGGGGGCGTGAGGGTCATGAGGTCCTCCAAGGGGGCGTCGGGGCGGCTCATGGGGTTCGCCGACGTACGCGGGACGGGCTCAGGCGGCATCCAGGGCGACGCCCTCGACGCCGAGGAGCTTCCGCTTGCGCGCGGGCCCGGCCGCGTAACCAGAGAGGGATCCGTCCGCGGCGATCACACGGTGGCAGGGCCGGACGATGAGCAGCGGGTTCGCGCCGATCGCCGTGCCGACGGCGCGCACCGCACCGCGCGCCGCACCGATGTCGGCGGCGATCCTCCCGTACGTGGTCGTGGTGCCGTACGGAACCGCCTCCAGGGCCTTCCACACCCGCTGCTGGAAGTCCGTGCCCCGGGTGAGGAATTCGATGCTGAAGCGGGTCAGCGTCCCGTCGAAGTACGCGCGCAGCTGCCGGACGATCGCGGCGAAGGCGTCGGGGTCGGGCGTCCAGCCGTCCTGGACGCTGGCAGCGCCCTTCTGGCCGGGCAGGGACACCGAAGCGAGCGCGGTGCCGCCCGGTGCGGTGGCCGATTCCTCGCCCACCAGGAGAAGTTCGCCCAACGGGCTGTCGAGGGTGGTGTAGAGCGTCATGGTCCGGTGCTTTCCGTAGTGGGTGGGCGGATGTCGGCCGGCTCCGTGGTCGGCACGTTCCAGAAGTGGTGCATCGCGTACGAGCGCCAGGGGCGCCAGCCGTGGGCGTGCGCCGCCAGAGCGGCCGTCGGGGCTCCGGCCCGGCGCATTCCGGCGCGTACGGCCGCATCGCCGCTCAGCAGGACATCGGGGTCCCCGAGGGCGCGCATCCGGATGTAGCCGGCGGTCCACGGGCCGATGCCGCGCAGACCGAGCAGTGCGTGCTCCACCTGGTCACGGTCGGCTCCGGCGTCCAGGGGGACCGTGCCGTCGGCGAGTGCGGCGCTGAGGGTGCGCAGGGTCGCCCGCCGCGACGCGGGCATGCCGAGTTCCGCGAGCGAGGCCTGTGCCAGGTCATCGGTACGGGGGAAGAGATGGGTGAGCGGACCGGCCGGTTCCGGCAGTGGTTCCCCGTAGGCGGCAACCAGCGCGCCACCGAGGGTGCGGCCGGCCGCGAGCGAGACCTGCTGACCGAGCACGGCGCGGACGGCGAGCTCGTGCGGGTCGGGTGCGCCCGGAGCCCGCAGTCCGGGGCGCTGTGCCACCAGCCGGGCCAGAACGGGGTCTTCGCCGAGCCGCTCGGCCACCGCATACGGGTCGGCGTCCAGATCGAAGAGGCGGCGCATCCGCTGGCTCGCGGTGGTGAGATCGCGCAGCTCGGTGAGGCGCAGCCGGCAGTTCAGCCAGCCGTCGCCGGTCACCTCGTCGACCTCGGCGACGCCGGTTCCGTTCGGCAGCCGCAGGGTGCGCCGGTAGGTCCGGGCGCCCACCTCACCGCTGATGTCCTCGATACCGGTGAGCGCGCGCCGCTGGAGATGGTCGAAGAGCTGCCGCGCCGCGTACGGGCCGCGGAAGGCCAGCCGCAACGGCAGCACTCCCGTGGTGGCATACGGCGCCACCGGGCCGGACGGGACCGTCCTGCCGGGGCGCGCGGCGCGCAGCTCGCTCGGGGTGAGCGCGTAGATCTCCTTGATCGTGTCGTTGAACTGGCGCACGCTGGCGAAGCCTGCCGCGAAGGCGATCTCGGCTGCCTGCAGGCCGGTGGTCTGCAGCAGGATCCGGGCGGTATGGGCGCGCTGCGCCCGCGCCAGCGCCACGGGGCCCGCGCCCAGCTCGGCGTTCAGCTGCCGCTGGACCTGCCGGGTGCTGTAGCCGAGCCGGGCCGCGAGCCCGCGGACGCCTTCCCGGTCGACCACACCCTCGCTGATCAGCCGCATGGCCCGCCCGACGACATCGGCGCGGGCATTCCACTCCGCGGAGCCGGGGACCGCATCGGGGCGGCAGCGCCGGCAGGCGCGGAAGCCGGAGCCCTGGGCGGCGGCAGAGGTCGGGAAGAAGGTGACGTTCCGGCGCCGGGGCGTGGTGGCGGGGCAGCTCGGCCGGCAGTAGATCCCGGTCGTGGACACCGCGAAGAAGAAGGCGCCGTCGAATCTGGCGTCCCTGCTGCGCACCGCCTCGTACCTGCTGTCCTCGTTGCTCACGGAGTCCACTGTGCAGCAGGTCAGGCCGGGACGCTGGCGGAAATCGGACGGTGCGTTCGGGAGAGGGCCGACGGGGCGGGGAAGTGTCGGCGGGGCGTCGGGCCGCCCCGTGGAGGAGCTGGTTCGGCCGCCCGGTGGAGGAGCCGGATGCCACCGTCTATGGAAGGCCTGTCAGCGTTCTCCTCAGCGGACGGACGCCGTCACGGGCAGAAAGCCGTCACGGCAGGCCGGCTGGCGTCCACGGACAACTCCGGTGACTCGACGCCGTGTTACGACGCCACCGCCGCAAGGACCACCAGCAAGAGGGGACGGCACCCGGCTCGGTGACCTACCCAGCGCGATGGCCTCAGCGGCGCCCCGCCGCCTCAGGCCGGCGGCATCGGCCAGTCATCCAGCGAGCCGCCGCGCCATTCGACGAGGCGCGGGTCGTCGAGGGCGATGTCCTCGGCCGGGCCGGCGACGCCCGCACGGCGGAGAAACTCGGCGACATCGCCGCGGCCGTGGGCCAGACCGACGATCTGCCCACGCACGGTCACCCGCCGGCCACCGGACGGCGTCGGAGGGTGCACGATGACAGGCGGATGCTCGGTCATGCCTCCAGCGTGCGCCGGGCTCCGCGCTCGCGCATTTCGACGGCCGCCGTGGGCGTCGCTCGCCGCCGGGTCACCACGGGGAGCGTCAGTCGTCGTCAGGGTGCAAGCCTTCGTAACTCCTCGTCACCACGGGCCGCGCGAGGGGCAGCCCACGACGGGGCGACGCTCGGCAGAGGGGCAAGAGGGCACGAAGAAGCCCCGGCCAGACGGGGGGAACTGGCCGGGGCGGTTCGGTGGGGGCGCTTCCTCAGCACCCACACCCAATTGAACGGTAAACAGAGCATGGCCGTTCCGTGGAGGTGACGTGATGGCCATCACGTCGACGGACGAGGCCCCGTTGCCGGTGGCCGGCCCTGCGCGCCAAGGGCAACGGAGACGAAGGGACCAATCGACCAACCGCCCGATCGACCAACCGCCCGCCCGACCGCCGTATCGGACCCCGCGTCAGACCTTGAGCGGCTTGATGGCGGTGGGCGCATGGCCGGGCTCGGTCGCGATCTCCTCCCACTCACTCACCTTGTCGATCTCCGCGGCCCCCATGGAGATGTTGGTGATCCGCTCCAGGATGGCCTCGACGACGACCGGGACACGGTGTTCGGCGGCCAGTTTTTTGGCCTCCTCGAACGCGGCGCCCAGTTGGCTCGGATCGGTGACCCGGATGGCCTTGCAGCCCAGGCCCTCGGCGACCTTGACGTGGTCCACGCCGTAGACGCCCAGCTCCGGCGAGTTGATGTTCTCGAACTCCAGGTTCACCTGGAAGTTGATGTCGAGATTGCGCTGGGCCTGACGGATCAGGCCCAAGTAGGCGTTGTTCACCAGGACGTGGATGTACGGGATCTGGTGCTGGGCACCGACGGCCAGCTCTTCGAGCATGAACTGGAAGTCGTAGTCACCGGAGAGCGCGACGACCGGTGCCTCCGGGGCGGCAGTGGCGACCCCCAGCGCGGCCGGGATTGTCCAGCCGAGCGGGCCGGCCTGGCCGCAGTTGATCCAGTGGCGGGGCCTGTAGACGTGCAGCATCTGCGCGCCGGCGATCTGGGAAAGGCCGATGGTGGTGACATAGCGGGTCTCCGGACCGAAGGCCTTGTTCATCTCCTCGTAGACGCGCTGCGGCTTCATCGGGATGGCGTCGAAGTGCGTACGGCGCTGCAGTTGGGCCTTGCGCTCCTGCGTGGACGCGGCCCAGTCGCTGCGGTCGGGCAGTTTGCCGGCGGCCTTGAGCTCCCTGGCCACCTCGACGAACAGCTCCAAGGCGGCCTTGGCGTCCGAGGCGATGCCGTAGTCCGGGGCGAAGATCTTGCCGATCTGGGTCGGCTCGATGTCGACATGGACGAACCTGCGGCCCCGGGTGTAGACGTCCAGCTTGCCGGTGTGGCGGTTGGCCCAGCGGTTGCCGATGCCCAGGACGAAGTCGGACTCCAGGAAGGTCGCGTTGCCGTAGCGGTGCGAGGTCTGCAGGCCGACCATGCCCGCGTTCAGCTCGTGGTCGTCGGCGAGGATGCCCCAGCCCATCAGGGTGGGGACGACCGGGGTGCCGGTCAGCTCGGCGAACTCGACCAGCAGCTCGGAGGCGTCGGCGTTGATGATGCCGCCGCCCGCGACGATCAGCGGACGCTCGGACTCCAGCAGGAACCGGATCGCCTTCTCGATCTGCGGGCGGGTCGCGGCCGGCTTGAAGGCCGGCAGCGGCTCGTACGTCTCGGGGTCGAAGTCGATCTCGGTCAGCTGGACATCGATCGGCAGGTCGATCAGGGCCGGGCCGGGGCGTCCGGAGCGCATCAGGTGGAAGGCCTGCTGGAAGACGCCGGGGACCTGGGCCGCCTCCATCACCGTGGTGGCCGCCTTGGTGACGGGCTTGGCGATCGAGGCGATGTCGACGGCCTGGAAGTCCTCCTTCTGGATCACCGCGGTCGGGGCCTGGCCGGTGATGCACAGGATCGGGATCGAGTCGCCGGTCGCGGAGTAGAGACCGGTGATCATGTCCGTCCCGGCCGGGCCGGAGGTGCCGATGCAGACGCCGATGTTGCCCGGGTGGGTCCGGGTGTAGCCCTCGGCCATGTGCGAGGCGCCCTCGACGTGCCGCGCGAGCGTGTGGTCGATCCCGCCGGCGCCCTTGAGTGCCGCGTAGAAGGGGTTGATCGCGGCACCCGGCACTCCGAAGGCGTGGCGCACGCCCTCCCGCTTGAGGATCTCCACCGCGGCACGGGCGGCTGTCATTCGAGGCATCGCGTACTCCTGCGTCGGCCTGTCACGGGCACGCTCCAGCGAAGGGCCGGAGGTTCTTAATTCCGCATCATGGAATTAATGTTTTGCTTTATGGAAGGAACGTAGAGCGAGGCGTTCCGCCCGTCAAGAGGTGCCTGGTGAGCGACGCACGCGGGGTACGCACACAGACCGGGCCCCTGGGAACGCAAAAGCCGCGTACGGGCGGATTCCCGAACGCGGCTGGGTGGTTGACGAGGGCGCGGCCACTCTGGGGCCCCGTGGCAGCAAGACGGCGCCGCTTGCGACGCGGCGGAGGACGGCACCACGGCGGCAAACCGGAGCGCCGTCGGCACCCTCGGCATCGCCTCGATGCCAAGAGCGCCGACGGCGCCGGAGAGTTGACGGAGTTGACGACCGTCAGCGAATCGGCATCCCGGACAGCGTCCGGGCGATCACCAGCCGCTGAATCTCGCTCGTGCCCTCAAAAATCGTGTAGATGGCGGCGTCACGGTGCATCCGCTCCACCGGGTATTCGCGGGTGAAGCCGTTGCCGCCGAGGATCTGTACGGCCTGTGCGGTGACCTTCTTCGCGACCTCGCTGGCGAAGAGCTTGGACATGGAGCCCTCCGCGGAGGTGAAGGGCTTGCCGGTCACGGCCATCCAGGAGGCGCGCCAGACCAGCAGCCGGGCCGCGTCGATCTGGGTGCGCATATCGGCGAGCTGGAAGGCCACGCCCTGGTTGTCGATGATCGGGCGGCCGAACTGGGAGCGGGTCGTGGCGTACTCCAGGGCCTCCTCGTAGGCCGCGCGGGCAGTACCGACCGCCATCGCGCCGACGGCCGGGCGGGACGCCTCGAAGGTGGCCATCGCGGCGTTCTTGACCCTCTCGGCGCCGGCCTTCGCGCGCTCGCGGGCGCGGGCGAGGCGCTCGTCGAGCTTCTCCTTGCCGCCGAGGAGGCAGTGGCCGGGGACACGGACATTCTCCAGGACGACCTCCGCGGTGTGCGAGGCGCGGATGCCGTGCTTCTTGAACTTCTGGCCCTGGGAGAGGCCGGGGGTGTTCGGGGGGACGAGGAAGGAGGCGTGCCCCTTGGAGCCCAGCTCGGGGTCGACGACCGCGACGACGACATGGATATTGGCGATGCCACCGTTGGTGGCCCAGGTCTTGGTGCCGTTGAGCACCCACTCGTCCTTGGCCTCGTCGTAGACCGCGCGGGTACGCATCGCGGCGACGTCCGAGCCGGCGTCCGGTTCCGACGAGCAGAAGGCGGCGACCTTGACGTCGTTCACGTCGCCGTACATCTGCGGGACCCAGGTGCCGATCTGCTCCTCGGTGCCGTTCGCGAGCACACCGACGGCCGCGAGTCCGGTGCCCACGATCGACAGACCGATGCCGGCGTCACCCCAGAACAGCTCCTCCATGGTCATGGGGATGCCGAGGCCCGTGGGGTCGAAGAACTGCTGGGCGTAGAAGTCCAGCGAGTACAGCCCGATCTTGGCGGCTTCCTGGATGACGGGCCAGGGCGTCTCCTCGCGCTCGTCCCACTCGGCGGCAGCGGGGCGCATGACGTCCGCAGCGAAGCCGTGAATCCAGTCACGGACTTCCTTCTGCTCGTCGTTGAGCTCCATGGTGAACTCGGCCATGTCCCCTCCAGTGCTGCAGGCCGTACGATGTTACTAGCGGTAACCCGAAGTGTGTTACTCGCCAGTAAGGGATGTCAACTCCCCTGAGGACGAATTCGCCGCGGAGAACGGGTGTTACGTTGCGCCAGCGCCACGGATTCACAAGGGTGGGGAGCACGACCATGGAACGCACCAAGCGCAGCGGCCGCCAGCAGTCGGCGACCGAGCGCAGGCGGCGGGAGCTGCTGGAGGCCGCCGAGCGCATTGTGCTGCGCGACGGCCCGGACGCCTCGATGAACGCCATCGCCGCCGAGGCCGGCATCACCAAGCCGATCCTCTACCGGCACTTCGGGGACAAGGGCGGGCTGTACCGCGCGCTCGCCCTGCGGCACACGGATGCCCTGCTGGCCAATCTGGCCACCGCGCTGGACGCACCCGTCCTGCGCCGGGACCGGGTCGAGGCCACCCTCGACGCCTACCTGCTCGCGATCGAGAGCCAGCCGCAGGTGTACCGCTTTCTGATGCACCCGTCCGACGAGGACACCGGGCCCGAGACCGGCTTCGACGTGGGACGGCACTCCGCGCCGCTGCTGCGCCGGCTCGGCGAGGAGCTGGCCAAGGTGATCACCGACCGGCTGGACCTGGGGCCCGGCGGCGAGCTGACGGCACGCGTCTGGGGGCACGGCATCGTCGGCATGATGCACGGCGCCGGCGACTGGTGGCTGCGCGAACGCCCTTGCTCACGCGAGCAGTTGGTCAAGCAGCTGGCCGATCTGCTCTGGGGGCAGCTGGCCACGGTCGAGGACCGCGAGGACGGTCCCGGCTTCTGAGCACCGGCCCGTCCGGGGGCGGACCGCCGGTCGCTCAGCGGCCGGGCGCCCCCGCCGCCGCGGCCCACGGAGCCCTGGCCGCCGCCCGCAGCGCCCGGCGGCGGCGCAGCCCGGTGAGGCGGTCGACGTAGAGGCCACCGTCGAGGTGGTCGCACTCGTGCTGCAGACAGCGGGCGAAGAAGCCGGTGCCGGTCACCGTCCTGGGCTCGCCGGTGACGCTGACCCCGGTCACGACCGCGTGGTCGTGGCGCGGGGTGCCGGCCTCGATGCCGGGGAGCGACAGACAGCCCTCGGGACCGCGGAGGACCGGGCCGTCGGCCTCGACGAGCCGGGGGTTGACGAGATGGCCGAGATGACGGCGGTCCTCGTCGTCGGGACAGTCGTATACGAACACCCGCAGCGGAACGCCGATCTGGTTGGCGGCCAGGCCCACGCCCTGCGCGGCGTACATCGTCGCGAACATGTCCTCGACCAGCCGTTCCAGCGCACCGTCGAATGCGGTGACCTCCTGGCAGGGCTCGGTCAGGGCCGGGTCGCCGAGCAGGCGCAGGGGGTGGACACGTCCGGAACTGCCCTGGATGGTGCGGGAACGCATGGGGGCAAGGGTACGGCCCGGCCCGCTCCCGGTTGTCGCCGCATGGGTGGCGGGTTTCGGGCCCGCCGCCGTATCTCGATAGGCTGATCCCCGACCGAAGCCCCGGCCGGTCATCGGCTGCGGAGGAGGCGTTCCACCGGCAGCCGTACGGCAGGCGGGCGCCGGATGCAAGGAGGATCAAGGACGATGGCAGGCAACACGGAGCCGCTGTCGCCGCGGGCCAAGCTGGCCGTGACGGCAGGCAAGGCCGCGGCGGCGGTGTCGCGCGCGGCGGGCCGCGGCAGCGGATCGGTGATCGGTGGCCGGGTGGCGCTCAAGCTCGACCCCGACCTGCTGGCGCGGCTGGCCCGGCACTTGGACGTCATCCTGGTGTCGGCGACGAACGGCAAGACGACCACGACGCGGCTGATCGCGGAGGCGCTGCGGGCCAGCGGTCCGGTGGTCTCCAACGCGCTCGGCGCCAATATGCCGGCCGGTATCACCTCGGCACTGGCCGGCGGCTCGGACGCCAAGTACGGCGTCATCGAGGTGGACGAGAAGTACCTCGCCGGTGTGGCACGCGATACGACGCCGAAGGCCATAGCGCTGCTGAACCTCTCGCGCGACCAGCTCGACCGCGCCGCGGAGACCCGGATGCTGGCCGAGCACTGGCGCGAGGGCCTGGCCGGCTCCAAGGCGCTGATCATCGCCAACGCGGACGACCCGCTGATCGTGTGGGCGGCCTCGTCGTCCGCGAACGTGGTGTGGGTCGCGGCCGGGCAGGAATGGAAGGACGACGCCTGGTCCTGCCCCTCGTGCGGTGGCGTGATGCAGCGGCCGGGCGAGGACTGGTTCTGCGCCGAGTGCGGCTTCCGCCGTCCCACGCCCAGCTGGGCGCTCTCCGGCGATCATGTCCTCGATCCGCACGGCAGCGCCTGGCCGATCAAGCTCCAGCTGCCGGGGCGCGCCAACCGCGCGAACGCCACCACCTCCGCCGCGGTCGCCGCCGCCTTCGGGGTGCCGCCGCAGGTGGCCCTGGAGCGGATGTTCTCGGTGCAGGCCGTGGCCGGCCGCTACGACGTGGTCACCTTCATGGAGCGGGAGCTGCGGCTGCTGCTGGCGAAGAACCCGGCCGGCTGGCTGGAGACGTTCTCGCTGATCGACCCGCCGCCGACCCCGGTGATCATGTCGGTGAACGCGCGCGGCGCGGACGGCACGGACACCTCCTGGCTGTGGGACGTCGACTACACCCGGCTGGCCGGGCACCCGATCTTCGTGCTGGGCGACCGCAAGCTGGACCTCGCGGTGCGCCTGGAGGTCGCGGGACTCGACTTCCAGGTGTGCGAGAGCCTCGACGAGGCGGTGCGGACGGCGCCGCCCGGACGGATCGAGGTCATCGCCAACTACACGGCCTTCCAGGACCTGCGCCGCCGCGTGGGCAACTGAGTACGGTCCACCGACGTAAAGGACGAGCGAGCATGAGTGACAACAGCCTGCGCCTGGTGTGGATCTACCCGGACCTGCTGAGCACGTACGGCGACCAGGGCAACGCCCTGGTGGTGGAGCGGCGGGCGCGCCAGCGCGGTCTGGACGTACAGCGCCTGGACGTGCGCTCCGACCAGCAGATCCCCACCTCCGGCGACATCTATCTGATCGGCGGCGGTGAGGACCGGCCGCAGCGGCTGGCCTCGGAGCGGCTGATCCGTGACGGCGGACTGAACCGCGCGGTCTCCAACGGCGCGATCGTCTTCTCGGTCTGCGCCGGCTACCAGATCCTGGGCCACGAGTTCATCAATGACCTCGGGGAGCGGCAGCAGGGCGTGGGTCTGCTGGACGTGGTGAGCACCCGCGGCGAGGCGGAGCGCTGCGTCGGCGACGTACTCGCGGACATCGACCCGCAGTTGGGGCTGCCGCCGCTGACCGGCTTCGAGAACCACCAGGGCGTCACGCATCTGGGCAAGACGGCCCGGCCGTTCGCCAAGGTGCGGTTCGGCAAGGGCAACGGCGTCGGCGACGGCTACGAGGGCGCGTACAACGACACCGTCTTCGGCACGTACATGCACGGTCCGGTGATGGCCCGGAATCCGCACATCGCCGACCTGCTGATCAAGCTGGCGCTGGACGTCAATGCGCTGCCTCCGGTGGAGGACCGCTGGTACGAGGCGCTGCGCCAGGAGCGGATCGCGGCGGCGACCCAGCCCGCTTGATGCCGCTTGGCGGCACGTTCAGGCGAGACCTCCGCCTGTGACATTTGCCGGAATCACCCCCTTTTCGAACGCCCGCAGTCCCGCACTGCGGGCGTTCGTGTGCCCGGCGGCCCCGCGCTTGTAGGGTGAGCGGGATCCAACCGGACGACGGGGTCCGGGCCTCCGGTTGAGTTGCAAGGGTTTTCGAGCAATGCGTATTGGTGTCCTCACCTCCGGCGGCGACTGCCCCGGCCTGAACGCCGTCATCCGGTCCGTCGTCCACCGCGCCACCGCTGATCACGGCGATGAGGTGATCGGCTTCCGCGATGGCTGGAAGGGCTTGCTGGAGTGCGATTACCGCAAGCTGGACCTCGATGCCGTCGGCGGCATCCTGGCGCGCGGCGGCACCATCCTCGGGTCCTCCCGGGTCCAGCCCGCCCATCTGCGCGACGGCGTGGAGCGTGCCCGCGGCCACGTCGCCGAACTGGGCCTGGACGCGATCATCCCGATCGGCGGCGAGGGCACGCTGAAGGCGGCGCGGCTGCTGTCGGACGCCGGGCTGCCGATCGTCGGCGTACCGAAGACGATCGACAACGACATCGCGGTCACGGACGTGACGTTCGGCTTCGACACCGCGGTGGGTGTCGCCACCGAGGCGCTGGACCGGCTCAAGACCACCGCGGAGTCCCATCAGCGGGTGATGATCGTCGAGGTGATGGGACGGCACACCGGCTGGATCGCGCTGCACTCGGGGATGGCGGCCGGTGCGCACGCCATCGTGGTGCCGGAGCGGCCCTTCGATATCGACGAGCTCACCGCGCGGGTGGCCGAGCGGTTCGAGGCCGGCAAGAAGTTCGCGATCGTGGTGGTCGCCGAGGGCGCCAAGCCGCGCGAGGGCACGATGTCCTTCGACGTCGGCGGCAAGGACATGTACGGCCACGAGCGCTTCGCCGGCGTCGCCCGGCAGCTCTCCGTGGAGCTGGAGGACCGCCTCGGCAAGGAGGCCCGCCCGGTCATCCTCGGCCATGTGCAGCGCGGCGGTACGCCCACCGCGTACGACCGGGTGCTCGCCACCCGCTTCGGCTGGCATGCCGTCGAGGCCGCGCACCGCGGCGACTTCGGGATGATGACGGCGCTGCGCGGCACGGACATCACGCTGGTGCCGCTGGCCGAGGCCGTCGAGACGCTCAAGACGGTGCCCGTGGAGCGCTATGACGAGGCCGAGTGCGTGCTGTGAGCACCGCACCGGACCGGACCTAGTCACCGGACCGGGCACGGACCGGACCTGGTCACCGCACCGGGCCGGACCTGGTCCCGGTCCGCACCAACCCGTCGTACGAACCGCCCCCGGCCGCTGTTCCGGCCGGGGGCGGTTCTAGTCTTGTGGGCCGGAGTATCGGTACGAATCAGGAGCGAGCGGATGGATCACAGCGGGCACGGCATGGACGGCATGAACATGGATCTGCCGCCGTTCACGCTGGGGCGGGGCCTGGAGTTCGGTGGTGATCCGTTCTTTCTCGTCGGCTGCCTGCTGGGACTGGCCCTCTACGGCTGGGCGGTGCTCCGGCTGCGGCGGCGGGGGGATGCCTGGCCGGTGGGCCGGATCGTCGCCTGGACGCTGGGCGTCGTGACCGTGGCGCTGGTGATGTGCACCAAGCTGAACGACTACGGCATGGCGATGTTCAGCGTGCACATGGTCCAGCACATGGTCGTCAGCATGCTCTCGCCGATCCTGCTGCTGCTCGGGGCGCCGGTGACGCTGGCGCTGCGGGCGCTGCCGGCCGCCGGGCGCGGCCGCAAGGGCCCGCGCGAGCTGCTGGTGGCGCTGCTGCACAGCCGCTACATGCGGATCATCACGCACCCCGCGTTCACCATCCCGCTCTTCATCGCGAGCCTCTACGCGCTCTACTTCTCCCCGCTGTTCGACTTCCTGATGGAGTCGCGGGCCGGGCACATCGGGATGATGGTGCACTTCCTCGCGGTCGGCCTGGTGTTCTTCTGGCCGATCATGGGGGTCGACCCGGGCCCGCACCGGCCGGGCTACGTCATGCGGATGCTGGAGCTGTTCGCGGGCATGCCGTTCCACGCGTTCTTCGGCATCGCGCTGATGATGGCCTCGGAGCCGATGGTCGACACCTTCGTGCACCCGCCGGCCTCGCTCGGGATCGAGGCACTGGCGGACCAGACGGCCGCCGGCGGCATCGCCTGGGCCTTCAGCGAGATCCCGTCCGTCGTGGTGCTGATCGCCCTGGTCTACCAGTGGTACAAGTCCGAGGCGCGGCAGTCGCAGCGCGCGGACCGGGCCGCCGACCGCAACGGCGACAAGGATCTGGCCGACTACAACGCCTATCTCGCCTCGCTCCACGCACGGGGGCGATAACGGCGGGTCGGCGCGTAGCGCCGTCTTCTGGGGGTGGAGGTCGGGCGACGGGCGGGCGGGTCGCCACTCTGGCGGTACGGGCCGCGGCCGGGGACGATGGTCCCATGGCCGCGGCCCGTGGCATTGGCGCCCGGACCGCCCTGAGGAGGTTGCGGGTATGCCCGGATCTGCTAAGACGATGGCCGTGTGCACGGTGAGCGGACTGGTGGTGGCGACCGCCTACACCGTGGCGTTGGGCGCCAATGGCTGGCTCTGGTTCTCCTGGGTGGTGCTGGCGCTGGTGACGATCGGAGTGGTGGCCGTGCGACCGGTCTGAGCGCCCCCGCCCGAGCGGGGTACGGCGCGGCCCGCATGCGCGCGGGGCCCGGCTCAGAAGCGGAAGACGGGCCCGGTGGCGGAGTCCATGGTGCACGCGTTGGGGAACTCCTTGCGCCAGTTCACCGGGCTGCCGCGCCAGGTGCCGGTCGCGCTGACGGTGACCGGGTCGTACTCGCGGGTGCAGGAGTGCGGCTCGCCGGGCAGTGCGTCCAGGTCTCCGCGCGCCCAGGTCAGTGCGTTACAGGCGGCGAGCGCATGCGGATGCCGGCGGTAGGTGTCGGGGCAGCTGAGCCGTACCCCGCGGACCCAGGTGTTGCCGGATCCGGACACGGTGAGCTGCAGTCCCTGGTCCACGGGTGGCTCATCTGCGCCGGCCGGGCCGACGCCGAGCGTGCCGAGCAGGGCCGTCGAGAGGGCGGCGAGCACGGCGGTACGGGCGGATCGGCGTCCACGGCTCACGGGCATCGAGGCCTCCTGGCAACGTCGGTGGGATCGGATGCGGGAGCCCGACAGGCACGCGCGGCGCCCAGCGGCCCCAGGCCACCTCGCCGGGCGCCGGTGGACAAGCGGCCACGCCGTGAGGTCGCCCGGACGGGCCTTCGATCCACGCCCTGAAGACAGGGTGGCCGGCAACGGAGGAGGCGGCTCCGCTGCCGGCCACCGGACCGGGACTACCCCACACGCTCGATCCGGGCGCGCCGGATCAGGTTCTTCCCCTCCTCACGTACCTGCTCGAAGGCCGCGTTGTTCAGCAGCGCACAACTGCCCGAGGTGGACGTCACGGAGACGGTCGTCGACTTGTTGTTGTCCAGGTTCGTCACCTTCAGCTTGGTCCCGGTGGGGAACTGGTTGCTGGACGCCGCCGGAGCGCCGCCCTCGCCGGAGAGGGTCACCGTCGAGCCGGGGCAGACCACATCGCCGTCGGCCGACGAACCGCCCGCGGCGGGCGGGGCCCCGGAGGCCGCGGAGTCGCCCGATCCGGACGGATCCGCCGAGCCGGACGGGGCGTCGCCGGCGGGTGGCTGCTTCGCCGGCGGCGCGCCCGCGGCCTCACCCCCGCCCCCCTCCGCGGAGCAGCCGGCGGCTTTCTGTTTGACCTGGATCTCCTTGATCACGGCTTGCCGGTTGGCGATGCGGGCCGCCGACTGGGCGTCCGGGTGGGCCTGCTGGTCGGCGATGAACTTCTGGTTGTTGCTCAGCGCCGTGGCCAGCCCGTCGCAGGCCACCGAGGCCTGGCTGGTGCCCGTGGTGGCGATGGCGATGCCGCCGACCAGCGCCGCGGCACTGACGCAGACAATGATCTTCTGACGCCGGCCGACTGTTCTCTTTCGAGACATCTGAACTCCTGTCCTCGGCCTGGAACCGTGGGTTCAGGCGCGGTTGCCGGACAGTACGACGCGCCAACCGTGCCTCGTTCAGGACGAATTGAAAGTTGTACGCGGATGCCAAAGGGGATTCCCGAAGGGCAGGTGTCTCTGCGAGAGTGCGGGGGTTTGGGTGCCGGCGGCCCTCGTCGAGGAACGAGCCGGCCCGGCGCGGCTGTTGACCGCTCCGGCAGGGGAAGTCGGTGCCGTCCGCCCCCTCGGTCGTACGGTCCGGCGCAGCACCTCGCGCACCTGTTCCGGGTGGCCGTGGGTGAGCCGCCGGCGCGGGTTTTCGGACAGCCGCGGCAGACCGGCGAACCTCGCGAGCGGGGTGCGCGTGCACCTGACGAGCGCGTCCGTCCGGCCTCTGGACACCGGGCGGGGACAGCATCGATCCGGCCGAAGGTGGTTACCGGCGGCGGTATGTGTCCATAAACTCACTGGCCGTCCCGGAGCCCCTCGTGACCTGGAACGGCATCACCGCCATGGCCACCCGACGCAAGAGGGAGCTGTTCCGTGCTCTACCAGGTGCTGAAGTACCTCCTCCTCGGACCGCTGCTGCGGCTGGTGTTCCGGCCACGGATCGAGGGGCTGGAGCACATCCCGGAAGAGGGCGCGGCGATCATCGCGGGCAATCATCTCTCGTTCGCCGATCACTTCGTGATGCCGGCGATCGTGCCGCGCCGGGTGACCTTTCTGGCCAAGGCGGAGTACTTCACCGGGCCCGGCCTCAAGGGGCGGCTGACCGCGGCGTTCTTCCGCGGCGTCGGGCAGATCCCGGTGGACCGTTCCGGCGGCCGCGCCTCGCGGGCGGCGCTCTCCTCGGGCCTCTCCGTCCTGCGCAAGGGCCACCTCCTGGGGATCTACCCGGAGGGCACCCGCTCGCACGACGGGCGGCTCTACAAGGGGCGTACCGGAGTCGCCTCGATGGCCGTCACCGCGGGCGTACCGGTGGTGCCCTGCGCGATGATCGGCACCTTCGAGGCACAGCCGACGGGCCGGCGGCTGCCGCGCGCGATGCGGATCACCATCCGTTTCGGCGCACCGCTGGACTTCTCGCGGTACGCGGGCATGGAGGACGAACGCTTCATCCTGCGCGCCGTCACCGACGAGATCATGTACGAGATCCTCGCGCTGTCCGGGCAGGAGTACGTCGACCGGTACGCGGGCGAGGCCAAGGCGGAGGCGCAGGCGCAGGCGCGCGCACAGGGGCGACGGGGACAGACGAAGGGCACCGGGACGGGGAAGGGGAAAGGCAAGGGGGCGGGGAAGGGGCGGGCGGCCTGAGCGGTCGGCCGTCCGGCCCCCGCCCCGGGGATCGTTGCGCCGGGGGCGAACCGTGCGGCGGCCGCCGCCCCCGCGTTCGTAGAGTCCCGGCATGACATCAGGCAGCGCAGTGGTGATCGGGGCGAGCGGACAGATCGGGCGCGCGGCGGTGCGGGCCCTGGCGCGGGACGGCTGGGAGGTGACGGCCGCGTCCCGGCGCGGCGGGCGTGATGACTCCTGGCCCGCGGAGGTCCGTTCGGCGGCGGTGGACCGGGAGGACGACGCGGCGCTGGCCGGGCTGCTCGGCGAGGGCTGTGACGTGCTGCTCGACTGTGTGGCCTACGGTGCCGCGCACGCCCGGCAGTTGACCGGCCTGGCCAACCGGATCGGTTCGGCCGTGGTGATCTCCAGCGGCGCCGTGTACGAGGACGACCGGGGACGCAGCTTCGCCACCCAGGGCGAGCCCGACGGCTTCCCGGCCTATCCGGTGCCCGTCTGCGAGACCCAGCCGACCGTGCCGCCCGGCGACGCGGACTACGGCACCCGCAAGATCGCCCTGGAGCGGGCGCTGTTGGCGCAGGGCGACCGGCTACCGGTGACGCTGCTGCGGGCCGGCGCGATTCATGGTCCGTACAGCCCGCTGCCGCGTGAGCTGTACTTCGTCAAGCGGGTGCTGGACGGGCGGCGGGTGCGCGTGCTCGCGTACGGCGGCAGCAGCCGTTTCCATCCGGTCCATGTGGACAACCTCGCCGAGCTGGTCCGGCTGGCGGCGCGCCGGCCGGGTTCGCGGGTGCTCAATGCGGGCGATCCGCAGGCGCCGACGGTCGCCGAGATCTCCGCGGCGGTGGACGCGGCGATGGGGGCGCCGCCGAGCGAGATCGTCGGGCCGGCCGGTGCCCCGCCGTCGACCGGGGTCGGCACGACTCCGTGGACGACACCGCACCCCATCGTCTACGACCTGACGGCGGCGGAGCGGGAGTTGGGCTACCGGGCGGTGACGACGTACGAGGAGTCGCTGCCGGAGACGGTGGCCTGGCTGGCCGATCAGATCAAGGGCCGCGACTGGTGGGAGGTGTTCCCGACGATGGCGAACCTCTACCCGGACGAGAAGCTGTTCGGCTATGCGGCCGAGGACCGCTGGCTGGCCGACCGCGGCGGTCAGGGCTGAGGCCGGCGGACCGGCCGGGCACACCGATATCCGGTGGCGGGGCACGCGGCCCGCGCCTACCTTGATCGCCATGAGAGATCGGATACGGGGGTGCCGACGATGAGCGCCCGGCTGCGTGGCATGGCACAGGAAACGGAGCGGATCGTCACGGCGGGTGCGTACCGCGCCCCGGACGGCCGGCTGGTGGAGATCGCGGACGCGGTCGCCCGGGCCCGGGCCGGGACCCGGCTGTACGGCCCGGAGCCGGTCGCGGTGACGGGGCCGCCGGAGGTGCGCACGGTGTTCGAGGTGACGGGGGAAGGCAGCCTCACGGCGGGGCGGCGACTGGCCGCGACGGGCCGGGGCCCGCTCGCCGTGCTGAATTTCGCCTCGGCGCGCAATCCCGGCGGTGGCTATCTCAACGGCGCGCAGGCCCAGGAGGAGGCGCTGTGCCGGGGGTCGGCGCTCTACACCTGTGTCCGCGAGGCCCCGGAGTTCTACGCCGCGCACCGGGCCGATCCCAGCCCGTTCTACAGCGACCGGGTGATCCTCTCCCCCGGTGTGCCGGTGTTCCGCGACGACCGGGGCACGCTGCTCGACGCGCCGTACGAGGCGGGCTTCCTGACGGCGGCCGCGCCGAATGCCCGGGTGATCGCGCGGCGGCAGCCCGCCGACACGGGCCGGGTGGCGGCGGCGCTGGCGGCGCGTGCGGAGCGGGTGCTGGAGGTGGCGGCGGCCGGCGGGCACCGTCAGCTGGTGCTCGGGGCCTGGGGCTGCGGGGTCTTCCGTAATGAACCGGCCGAGGTGGCAGCGGCGTTCGCGGGCGCCCTGCTGTCCGGTGGCCGTTTCGCCGGCTGGTTCGACCGCGTCGTGTTCGCCGTGCTGGACCGCCGCGAGGACTCCCCCACCAGGGCCGCCTTCTCCGAGGTGTTCGCCGGGTGAGAGAGGCGGGCGGACCGGGACGGCGGAGCCGCCGTGCGCCCGGCCGGTGATCCGCCGCTGTCGGCGAGCGGCCGGGCGCCACCACCCCGCGGATGCGACAGGGGCGGCCGGGAAGATCCCGGCCGCCCCTTTTCTGCCGCGACGGATCAGGGGGCGGACAGAAGGTCGGCAGCGGCCTTGGCGACGGCCTTGGCCGGCGCCTTGCCCGGCTGGGGCGTGGCGTGCGGAGCGCAGGTCACGTCCTTGGGGTCGGTCTTCCCCTCCAGGAAGTACGCGTCGACCCGGTTGTTGATGCAGGGGTTGACCTGGCCGGTGACACCGTGCGACCCGGCGTCCCGCTCGGTGATCAGGCGGGAGCCCTTGAAGCGGCGGTGCAGCTCCACGGCGCCGCCGTAGGGCGTGGCCGCGTCACGGACGCTCTGCACGATCAGCACGTTCGGCAGGCCCTTGCCCGTCTTGACGTCGACCGCATGCTGCTGCTTGACCGGCCAGGTGGCGCAGGGCAGGTTCATCCACGCGTTGGACCAGGTCATGAACGGTGCCTTGGCGTTGATGCGGGTGTTGTCGCGGTCCCACGTGCGCCAGTTGGTGGGCCACTTGGCGTCGGTGCACTCGACGGCCGTGTAGACGGCGTTGCCGTTCTCCGAGGAGATGTTGCCCGCGGTGTCCTTGAGGTCCGGACCGGCGTTCTTGACCAGCGGCTTGCTGTCACCGGAGAGGTACGCGCTCCAGACCTCGGCCACCGTGGTCCACATGGAGTCGTAGTACGGCGCGTTCTGGAAGAAGCCGGTGAGCTCGGCGGGGCCGACGACGCCGCCGATCGGGTCCTTCTTGGCGGTCGCCCGCAGCTTCTCCCACGCCGCCTGGACCTTCTGGGGGGTGTCCCCGATGTGGTAGGCGGCGTCGTTCTTGGCGACCCACGTCTTCCAGTCGCCCCAGCGGGTCTCGAAGGCGATGTCCTGGTCGAGGTTGGCCTGGTACCAGATCTTCTCGCGGGAGGGATCGACGACGCTGTCGACGAGCATCCGGCGGACATGGCCCGGGAAGAGCGTCCCGTACACGGCGCCCAGGTAGGTGCCGTAGGAGACGCCCAGGTAGTTGAGCTTCTTCTCACCGAGCGCGGCACGTATGACGTCCATGTCGCGGGCGGTGTTCGGCGTCGTCATGTACGGCAGCAGGCCGTGGCTGCGCTCGGCACAGCCCTCGGCGTACTCCTTGGCGAGCTTGCGCTGGACGCGCTTGTCCGCCTCGCTGTCCGGCACCGGGTCGGCCTTGGGCGCCTTGACGAACTCCTGCGGGTCCATGCAGGAGATCGGCGCGGAGTGCCCCACGCCCCGGGGGTCGAAGCCCACGAAGTCGTACGCCTTGGCGGTCTTGGTCCAGAGCGGGTTCTTGGTGGTGATGCGGGTCGGGAACCTCATGCCCGACCCGCCGGGACCGCCGGGGTTGTACAGGAGGGAGCCCTGGCGCTCCTCCTTGCTGCCGGTGCTGACGGCCCGGTCGACGGCGATCTTGATGGTGCGGCCGTTGGGCTTGGCGTAGTCGACGGGGACCACGACATAGCCGCACTGGATGGGTGACTTGAAGCCCCAGTCGTCGGGGCAGTCCTGCCAGTGGATGCCCTTCTTGGCGGCGCGCGCGGCGGCGGTCTGTACGCCGTGCGCCTCGGCCGAGCCGCTCTGGTGCCGCTCACCCGCGGTGGCGGGCGTGGCAGATATCGCTCCGGCGAGGAGCGCTCCGGTCACCAGGGTGCCGGCGGCGCCGAGCGCTGCTGATTTTCTCACGTGGTCAATTCCCCCTGCATGGTGCGCCGCTGTTGACGGCGTTGATCACAGGCTTACAGAGGGATCCTGACGGGTGCCGTGCCCGCTTGAACAGGTTCGAACCGCAATTCTTTACCAAGCTGTAGGTATCCGGCCGCTCCGGCTCCGGTTCGCCGGGGGACGCACGGGAGCCGCTCGGCTGCGCACGACTCCCCCGCCGGGCTCCCCCCGACCCCTGTAGCGGGTCCCCTGCGCCAAGATCCACCGGAGAGTGGCCGGTACATCGCTGTCGAACGGCTGGGAGATCGCGGGGGAACCCCACCATTCCGGCCAGGACCGTCGGCAAAGGGCGCCCGCCCTTCGCCGCTCCCGCTGTACCACCGGAGCCGTCAACTTGGGGGGAATACCGCTCAATTGGCCGAGCGAGAGCAAGGCAAGGACCAGTGTCGGTACTCGCGGCGGGGTCTCAACACCCCTTCCTGCCTGGCTGGTTGATGGCCGGCGCGTTGGCCGTCGGAGGGGGCGCGCAGGGGCGAGAATACGTCAATTGCCGTAGACCTGCCCGTGAGGCATGTGCCAGACGCACCCCTTCAGTAACCTTCCGTGAAGGCTCTCCCACTCACCGCCACGGGAGGGCTTCGGCGTTTTCGCGCCATATGACCGAATCGTCCCGAAGGAGATCCGAAGTGCCGGGTATCGATCAGGTGTTGTTCCGAGCCATGGGGATCCCGGGCGTGCTCGGCGCCGGACTGATCGACTGGACCAGCGGTCTGACACTGGGCACGGCGGGGCAGGCGCCGCACGGCGACCACGACGCGGCCGCCGCCGACACCGCCGATGTGGTGCAGGCCGTCACGCGCAACGCCACCTTCGACACCGAGGGCACCGGCGGTCCGGCTCTGGAGGACCTGATCATCACGGCCGCGGGCAGCTACCACCTCATCCGCTTCGTGCACACGGCCTTCGACAGCCAGACCTACCTCTACCTCTGGCTGGACCGCTCCCAGGCCAATCTCGCCGTCGCCCGGCTCCGGCTGCGCGATCTGGCGGCGGAGCTGGTCGCGTCCTGACGGCGCGCTCCGCCACCTCGTACGAACGGTAAGGGAACCACCATGGGCCTGCCCATATCTCCTCCCCCGGCCGCTCCGGCCGGGCTGCTCGACCGGTTCGCCGCCGAACGCGTCACCGGCGCCCTCTCCGGTCCGCACGGCTGCTTCTACTTCCTCGACGGTGCGGTGTACTGCATAGAGAGCACCGCCGCTCCCGGGCTCGGCAGCCGCCTCACCGCGGCCGGCAAGGTCCCGCCGCAGGGCTGGGAGTACGCAGCCGAAGCGGCCGGGGACCGGCGGACCGGCGGCCGATTCCTGGTCGAAGAGGGCTGGCTGACGCAGGGCGAACTGGAGATCTGCCATCTCGCCGCCCTGCTCGACGCGGCGTTCTTCGCCCTGCCGCTGCTGCCCGGGGCCACCTCCTTCACCCCCGGAACCGCGCACTGGCTGGGCGTCATACGCCCCGTCAGCACCACCGCCCTCCTGCAGGCGACGGCCCGCCGCCGGGCCCTGCTCGACCGGCTCCAGCCCTGGGCAGCGGCCGACACCTCGCCCGTCATCCCCGTCGGCACCCGCATACCGGCCGCCACCACCCGCCGCCAGCGGCGGCTGCTCGACCACGCCGACGGCCGGCACACCCCGTACGAACTGGCCCGTGCGCTGGGCGAGTCGGCGTTCGCGACGCTGCTCGACATCCGCCTGCTCGCCGCGGCCGGCCTGGTCCAGATCCCCCCGCCCCCGACGCCGCTCCCCCGGCGACGCCCGGGCGCCTGCCTGGACGGGGCGCCGGCCCCCGCCGCCGTCGAACACACCGCTCCCGTCCGGCAGTTACCGCTTCCGGACGTCTTCGACACGGCCGACCCGACCATCGCCCTCCTCGTCCGCCTGCGTACGGCGCTGGAGGAAGAACTGTGAGCTCCGCCGCGCGAAGCCGGTGCACCCCATGAGGCGCGTCATCAGAGGGCGCGTCAGGAAAAGGAGACTGATGACGATCGAACCCCGGATACGGGAGGAATTGCATACGTTGCGCGATCAAGTACGTCACTTCCAGGGCGGGATGGTGGCGAGTGTGGACGGCATGGTCATCGCCCATGATCTGCCGGACATCGAACCGGACGGCCTGGCCGCGCTCACCGCCGCGGCGATCGGGGTCGCCCAGCGCCTCACCGAGGCGACCGGACAGGGCGCCTTCGAGGAATCCCTGACCCGGGGCGCCGACGGCTACATCGCGGCCTACTCCGCCGGACGCCGCGCGGTGCTCACGGCCGTGGCGAGCCCGGACACCAACGTGGGGCGGCTCCATCTGCAGGCCAGGAAGGCCGCGGAACGCATCGGCGCCCTCGTGGACACACCGCCCCGCCGATAAGCGCCCCACGCAGCGGCACCCGCGCGGTACGCCCACGTACCCCCCGCATACCCGGCAACACCGTCAAGAAATGAAAGGTCTTACCCCTCATGGCTCAAATGGAATCTGCCCTCTCCGACGCGATGTCGTCCATCGAGGGCGCCGTCGGCGTCGCCCTGGTCGACTACACCAGCGGGATGGCTCTGGCCGCACTGGGCGACAACCAGGCGCTGGATCTCAACGTCGCGGCGGCGGGCAACACCGATGTCGTACGCGCCAAGATGCGCACCATGGAGATGCTGGAACTCACGGGCTCCATCGAGGACATACTCATCACCCTGACCTCGCAGTACCACATCATCCGCCCGGTGACGGGCAAGAGCGGCCAGGGCCTCTTCCTGTACCTGGTGCTGGACCGCAAGCGCGCCAACCTCGCGCTGGCCCGCCACCGCCTCGCCAAGGTCGAGGGCGACCTGGAGGTCTGACGAGGGGCGCCGCCGCCCTCACCCGGCGGCGGCGCTCCGCGCGGCCTCGTCCAGGAGACGGCGCAGCCGCAGCGCGTCCGGGGCGACGGCCGTGGCCAGCACCGCCGGGCCGGCGAGCGGCGCGAGGACCCCCTGGCCCTCGTCCGCCGCGGACCGTTCGCCCGCCGCGGCGCCGAGCAACCGCACGTCCGCCGGCCGGTCGTCGAAGTCCGGTGAGACCACCAGGAATTGGCCGACCGCCCGGTGTCCGCCCAGGACGGCGGAACCGTCCCAGCCGGGGACGCCGGGCCCGTAGGCCGTCTCCTGGTCGAGCAGGGTCCGGCCGGCACGGCGGACGGTGAGCCGGCTGCGCAGTGCACCGGTCTCCTCGCCGCTGCGCCCCAGCACCTGCTCCTCGCGGAGTACCAGACGGGCGGTGGGGGCGAGTTCGACGGTGGTGGTCATCCGCAGATCGCTGCCCGCCGCGGAGATCAGCGGCTCCGGCAGCCAGTCGAGCCGTGCGCCGTCGCCCACCGTCAACCGTACGTCGTAATGGGCGGGTTCCCCGGTACGACCGGGCAGCGCGACGGTCGCGGCGGCGGCCGTGACGCACAGCGCACCGCCCGCCTCGACGGTGGCGTCGAGCCCCAGCCGGTCGCCGCCGAGCGGGGCGCTCATCGCGCCCACCACGCAGACCCGGGCCTGCCGGCCGGGCGCGCCGACGCGGCGCAGCGCGAGCGGGCCGTCGCCGTCGAGGACGGGCAGCCGGGTGAGGCCCACGGAGTCGGGCCGCGCGAGGATGCGGGCGGTGGCACGCAGTCCGGCGGCCGACGGGGCGCGCGTCCCCTCGGGCCGGGCCGGTGTGTCCAGTGCGAGGGTCATGCGCGGCCCGCGGTCCAGTCGGCCAGCCGCCCGCGGACCCAGTCGGAGACCGGCCGCACGCCGTTCTCGGACGTCAGCGCGGTGAAGACGACCGGCAGCTCGCCGCGCTGCGCCTTCGCATCGCGGGCCATGCCCGCCAGATCCACGCCGACGTACGGCGCCAGGTCGGTCTTGTTGATGACGAGCAGATCGGACGTCGTGACGCCGGGGCCGCCCTTGCGGGGGATGTCATCGCCGCCGGCCACGTCGATGACGAAGATCTGGGCATCGACCAGCCCCTTGGAGAAGGTGGCCGTCAGATTGTCCCCGCCGGACTCGACCAGGACCAGGTCGAGGGGGCCGACCGCGTCCTCCAGGTCCTCCACCGCCTCCAGGTTCGCGGAGATGTCGTCGCGGATGGCGGTGTGCGGACAGGCGCCGGTCTCGACGGCGGAGATCCGCTCGGCGGGCAGGACGGCCGCACGGAGCAGGAACTCGGCGTCCTCGCGGGTGTAGATGTCGTTGGTGACCACAGCGAGGGACAGTTCGTCGCGCAGGGCCCGGCAGAGTGCGGCGACGGTGGCGGTCTTGCCGGTGCCGACCGGCCCGCCGAGACCGATGCGCAGCGCGCGCCGGGTGCCGTCGGGGCGCTTCGGCTCGGCGGCACTGTAGGTGTGCCGCTCGGGGAAGGTTTCCTTGTGGTCGAGGTGCATGGTCACTCCGTGGTTCGTACGGCCAGGGGCGCGCGGGTCCGGCAGGGGCCGGCGGGGTCAGGACGCGAAGAGTCGCACCGGCCAGGCCGCGTGCTGCTGGGCGGTGATGTCGAGCAGTGGCGCGGAGGCGGCGGGCAGCGCATCGGTCCCTTCGGCGACGACCCGCTCCGCGGCGTCGGCGCCCTGCTGGGCGACCCGGTCGACGTCGGCGGCGAGGCGGGCGAGCACGGCTGTGGCGTCGAAGGGGTCCAGGCTCAGCAGCCGGACGGCCGCGCCGGCCGGACCGCTGATGCTCTCGTAGGCCGCGGCGTGCGCGGCGTCCAGCGGCGCCAGGCCTGCGGACCGGGCGGCCAGGCCCAGCACGACGGGCTGGTGTGCGCCGCGCGGACGGGCCGCGGCGAGCGCGTCGAGCGCGGCGCTCGGCCAGGTCGCGCGGGCGGCCCGCATCATCTGCCGGCCGAGCCGCCGGGCGACCTGCCGCAGCGCCGGTACGGGCGTCCGGGCGTCGGCGGCGTCATCCAGGAGGAGCGGGTCGTGGCCGGCGGCGGCCGCGGCGGCGAGCCCGGCGGCGACCAGGCCGGCGGTGTGCAGCCGGCCGCGGCAGAAGGTCTCCAGGGTGGCGGCGTCCGTGATGCGTCCCGCGGTGACGGCCGGTTCGGCACCGCCCGAGTGGGCGTGCCCGCCGGCGGGGAACCGGCCGTCGGCGAGGACGAGCAGCGCGGCGCGGCTCATCGGTGGTCCGGGGCGTTCGTCGGGATGTTCCATCGGCGCCACATCAGAAGAGGAAGTACCGCTGGGCCATGGGCAGTTCGGCGGCGGGGGCGGGTTCGACCACCTCGCCGTCGATGGTCACCGTGAAGGTGTCGGGGTCGACCTGGACCCGCGGCAGGGCGTCGTTGTTGCGCATGTCGGCCTTGGTGACGCCGCGGGTGGAGCGGATCGCCTCGTAGCGCTTCGCCAGCGGGAGGCGTTCGGGGAGCGCGTCGTCGAGGGCCTGCGGGGAGACGAAGTTGACCGAGTTGCTGCCGGGCGCCTTGCCGGTGGCACCGAACATCGGGCGGGGCAGCACCGGCTGCGGCGTGGGGATGGACGCATTGGCGTCGCCCATCTGCGCATACGCGATCTGGCCGCCCTTGATGACCAGCTGCGGCTTGACGCCGAAGAACGCCGGGTCCCACAGGACGAGGTCGGCGAGCTTGCCGTCCTCGACGGAGCCGACGACATGGTCGATGCCCTGGGCGAGCGCGGCGTTGATGGTGTACTTCGCGACATAGCGGCGGGCGCGGTGGTTGTCCGCACCCCCGTCGCCGGGCAGGCTGCCCCGGCGCCGCTTCATGACGTGCGCGGTCTGCCAGGTACGCAGCACGACCTCGCCGATCCGGCCCATGGCCTGGGCGTCGGAGGACATGATCGAGATGGCGCCGAGGTCGTGCAGGATGTCCTCGGCGGCGATGGTGGAGGGCCGGATCCGGGATTCCGCGAAGGCCAGGTCCTCGGGGACGGCGGGGTTGAGGTGGTGGCAGACCATCAGCATGTCGAGGTGTTCCTCGACGGTGTTGACGGTGTGCGGCCGGGTGGGGTTGGTGGACGCGGGCAGCACGTTGGGCTCGGAGACCATCGCGATCATGTCGGGGGCGTGTCCGCCGCCGGCACCTTCGACATGGAAGGCGTGGATCGAGCGGCCGGCGATGGCCGCGAGGGTGTCGCCGAGGAAGCCGGCCTCGTTGAGGGTGTCGGTGTGGATCGCGAGCTGGGCGCCGCTCTCCTCACAGACGGTCAGGCAGGCGTCGAGGACGGCCGGGGTCGCGCCCCAGTCCTCGTGGATCTTGAAGCCGAGGATGCCGGCCCGCAGTTGGTCGCGCATCGAGGCGAGGGAGGTGGTGTTGCCCTTGCCGAGCAGTCCGACATTGACCGGCAGGGAGTCCATCGCCTCGAACATCCGGGCCACGTGCCAGGCGCCGGGGGTGATCGTGGTGGCCTTGCTGCCTTCGGCGGGGCCGGTACCGCCGCCGATCATCGTCGTGACGCCGGAGGCGAGGGCCTCGTCCGCCTGCTGGGGGCAGATGAAGTGGACGTGGGTGTCGATGGCGCCGGCCGTCAGGATCTTGCCGTTGCCGGCGATGATCTCGGTCTCGGGTCCGATGACCAGGTCGGGGTGGACGCCGTCCATGGTGTCGGGGTTGCCGGCCTTGCCCAGGGCGGTGATCCGCCCGTCGCGGATGCCGACGTCGGCCTTGACGATGCCCCAGTGGTCCAGCACGACCACGCCGGTGATCACGGTGTCGGGGGTGCCCTCGGCGCGGGTGGCGCGGGACTGCCCCATCGATTCGCGGATCACCTTGCCGCCGCCGAAGACGGCCTCGTCACCGGCCCGGCCGGGCCCGCCCGAGCGGTCCTCGGTGATCTCGATGACCAGGTCGGTGTCGGCGAGCCGGATCCGGTCGCCGGCGGTGGGGCCAAAGAGGTCTGCGTACGCCTGACGGGTCAGCTCAGCCATCGAGAGTGCCTCCGGTCTCCCCGCGCAGTCCTTCGACGATCCGCTTGCCCCCGAGGGGTACGAGTTCGATCTCGGTGGGGATGCCGGGCTCGAAGCGCACGGCGGAGCCGGCCGCGACGTTCAGCCGCTTGCCGTGCGCGGCCGCGCGGTCGAATTCCAGGCCGGGATTGGCCTCGGCGAAGTGGTAGTGGGAGCCGACCTGCACGGGGCGGTCGGCGGCGTTGAGGACGGTCATACGCGTGCGGGGGAGGCCTTCGTTGAGGCGTACCGGCTCGTCGGCGTGGAGAATCTGTCCCGGGATCATCTTCGGTACTCCCGCGGTCAGTTGATGGGTTCGTGAACGGTGACGAGCTTGGTGCCGTCGGGGAAGGTGGCCTCGACCTGTACGTCGTGGATCATCTCCGGGACGCCCTCCATGACCTCGTCGCGGGTGAGCACCTTGCGGCCGGAGGACATGAGCTCGGCGACCGTACGGCCGTCCCGGGCGCCTTCGAGGATGTGCACGGTCAGCAACGCGATCGACTCCGGGTGGTTCAGCTTCACTCCCCGCGAGCGGCGCTTTTCGGCCACGTCGGCCGCCACATGAATCATCAGGCGTTCCTGTTCATGCGGGGTCAGTTGCATACGTTCCACCTCACGGTCTTCCCACCCGGACACATTCACCCAGGTCACAGGCGTGGGCACACCTGTGCCGATAGATGTACCACGCAGTAATTAAAGGAGGAGCAAACCGACTTCCAGCACTTGGCCATCAAGAGCCCCACGTCAGGAGACTAGTTCGGCGGGATTTCGTCGGCGTTACAGCCAGGGACGCGTCGGCGTCCTTTCATACGGCCGACGTAACACCGCGGCAGCACTCCGCAACACGGCGCCACCACCGCCCGCCCGGGGGGCGAGCACACACCCCTCAGCCCCTCCCCCTCGCCCTGCGACACACGGGATCCCGTGGCGAAATCCACCCCTTGCGAACCGCGCGCGACCACAGAACAGATGACACCCACACACCACGAACCACCATCAACCACATCCAACGGGATACACCCCGCTCGGCGAACGCGCCTGTCCGATATGCGCTCTTGACGGTTTGCAAAGTGATCGCAATTCTCATGTGCGCGTCAAAACGCTCCGCACCATCCCCCCACACCTGGAGCTCATACCGTGAAAAATTCGGCACGAATACGCCGGGCCGCGCTCGCCACGGGCGCCGCGACCGCCCTGGCCGCCACCCTCTTCACCGCGGCCGGCGCCCACGCCGACCCCGCACCGGCGGACGCCCCGGACATCGACGTCAAGGCCGTCAAGGCCGACCTGGACCAGCTGCAGTCGATCGCCGACGCCAACGGCGGCAACCGCGCCCACGGCAAGGCCGGCTACAAGGCGTCCATCGACTACGTCAAGGAAAAGCTGGACAAGGCCGGCTTCACCACCAAGGTCGAGGAGTTCGACAACGGCGGCGCCAAGGGCTACAACCTCGTCGCCGACTGGAAGGGTGGCGACGAAAGCAAGACCGTGATGGCCGGTGCCCACCTGGACTCGGTCCCCGCCGGCCCCGGCATCAACGACAACGGCTCCGGCTCGGCGGGCATCCTGGAGGTCGCCCTCGCGGTCGCCAAGTCGAACCTCAAGCCCACCAAGCACCTCCGCTTCGCCTGGTTCGGCGACGAGGAGGACGGCATGGTCGGCTCGAAGGCCTATGTCGACAAGCTCGGCGCCGACAAGTCGAAGATCGACTCGTATCTGAACTTCGACATGATCGGCTCACCCAACCCGGGCTACTTCGTCTACGACGACGACACCCGCCTGGAGAAGGTCTTCAAGGACTGGTTCGCCACCAAGAACATCGCCACCGAGAAGGAGACCGAGGGCGACGGGCGCTCCGACCACGCCTCCTTCAAGGACGCCGGCATCCCGGTCGGCGGCCTGTTCTCCGGCGCCGACTACATCAAGACCGAGAAGCAGGCGAAGGCCTGGGGCGGCACGGCGGGCAAGGCGTTCGACGCCTGCTACCACCAGTCCTGCGACACCTCGAAGAACCTCGACGACAAGGCGCTGGACAACAACACCGACGCCATCGCGCACGCGATCTGGACGCTCAGCTCCTGAGCCGCCCGCACCATCGCGCGGTCAGCTCCGGCTGACCCCTCAGTGCCCGCGACCCGGCCGCCGATCCCCGGCGGCCGGGTCGCGGTGTTCCGCGGCGATCCCGAACCGCCGCCGTTCGCCCGGAGCGGACGGGAGCGGCCGCACGGCCGAGACCGTGCTGATCACCTGCTCCTCTTCCGTGTCCTTCTCGCGCCGCCCCAGCTCTTCGAGAAGCTGCAGGTCAGCGGCGGACACCAGGGCCACCAGCGGCTTGCCGTGGCGGGTGACGACCACCCGCTCGCTGCCGTAGACGACTCGGTTGATCAGATCCGCCAGCTCCGCCCGGGCTTGCGTCACCGGAATTTCGTAGGCCATGCTCCTAGCCTATGTAATGTTCACCTGGTCCACCGTGATCCGTGGCGACAGCGAATGTCCAGGTCAGAGGTCCCCGTGCGCTCCCGCGCGCTCTCGTTTGTGAGAGATGTGTGAGACGAAGATTCTTCTGGTCACACTGACACCCCGGCGGGTCTCCGGTGCGGCGGGACACCCCGCTCCACCGGCCCCGCTCGGAGCTCCGGCCCGGCGGCTGCTTGCCCGTCGACGTACCGGAGGCTGAGCGGATCTCTGCCCAGCTTCCACATCGGCAAGCCGTGGTAAGTACCACGCGCGGCGGCGTGATCCCGGCGGTTGGGCTCGCCCATCGTCTCGGGATCCGCGACGTGCGGACCGTCGGGATCACCCGCACCACCAGCGCCAGTATCGATGCCGAAGCGGCGCGCCCCTCGCCCACACGGCGGACGTGATCCGCGCCCGCGACCCCGCCCGGCCGCTCAAGGCGTCGACGGTCACACCGATCCGCCCTCCGGTTTTCGCATCGCTGCCGCGCCCGGGTCAGACGAGATGGAGGTGGTCAGCGGTTGATGGCTGCGGCGCCCTCTTCCTCGTACGTCTCGGCCGAGGGGACGGGCCTTGGACACCGGCCCGGGTTACGTCATCGGCGTCACGCCGACCTCCTCCCTACGTAACCACTCACAGCGTGCGACCTCGCGTCGCACCCCCAATCTGGCAGTTCTCGGTACGGCCCGCCGTACCGAGAACTGCCGCTGCACACCGGCAGAAGTGACGCCCTTCTTCAGGAAACCGGTGTCATCGACGATCGGAACCCTGTCCGGGGCGCCAAGCCGCTCGGCGACGTACTGCTGCAGATCGTCCCGGACCGCTTCAGCGTCCCAGGAGGCGCCGTTCAACAGCTGCTGGAAGCCGGCCGGCCCGCGGTGACCTGCATACTCGGCCGGCTGCCAGCCATTCTTCCGCTCCACCGGAGCCAGCAGACCGCGCACGTAGTCCCGCATCCGCCACCGCAGAACCACCCGCGAGAACCGGCGCGCCACACGCGCGAAGGCCGACTCCAACTCCCCACGCACAAGTCAGCTTCATCCATCCCCACCATGCTCGGAACAACAAAGCCGACCAGCTCAGGCAACGATTTCTCACTGGAGTACTAACGGACCGGAGGGCTGGCTGCCCATGCGAGGGCGTCATTGAGTTCGTCGTATGCGAACCGCCGCACTTCGGCTCGGACGAAGTGATTCGCAAGCTGGGGTACCAGGGCGGCGACCTTACTGTCAGCCGCCAGTGCGATCTTCCTGACCTTCCGGTGGTGGTCGCGAATGAACCGCACATGACGGATCAAGCCCCCGATATTCTCCCATCCGGGGAACTCACGCGCATGGATCACGACGCCGGCCAATTCGGTGTGCGTCCCGAGCCAGCTGTCCACGGTCAAGGCGACGGCATCGAAATCCTGTGCACGCAGGGGCTGTTCGACCTCGACCACGAGCACGCCGGATTCGGTCAGCCGGTGGGAGATGCCAGGGCCCTCGGGAAGCGACGCCAGCCAGCGCAGGGCCTCGTCACGCTCCTGGCTTCCGAAGACGCGCACAGGACAAGCCATCAGAAAGCTTGCCAACCGGGTCGACTCACGGACCCAGCGCACATCACTGACGACCGCACACCCCTCGAACAGTCTCATGGCACCCATGCCGACCTTGAGGTCCTCCCAGGCGGCTGCGGGGGTGAGGGACGTGAACTCGGGACCGATCTCGCACAGGATCCGAATGCGGCGGCCTTCCCTCCGAGCATCCTCGATGAGTGGCTCGACCACCGTCTGGTAGTCGTTCTTCGACACGGCCCCGATCGCCTTTACCGCGTCGACGCCGGCGGGTGCGTCCGTGGCTCTCTCCAGCATGTCGTTCCCTCTCCGCGCACAGTGCGCCGTGCGGCCCGAGCGGAGGCCAACACAGGGCCCAGCGCGACTCGGGTTCAATTTTTACGTCCGGCCGGAGCCCAGGCTTCGGGCCTGTCCGTCGTACCCGCCCGGGTCCGGGCCGGGGATTCCGTCAACCGTTGCCCGGGCCTCCCGCGTCGGTCGGCGAGGGCCCGGAAGGCATCGGAAGGGTCGGCAAGTCGGACGGGAGCCATGCCCTCATCGTCACGGCGGTCGCTGAAGGGCGCATCCGGGGTCGGTTCCGAGGCGTGGCGACCGGCCTCAGCGCTCACACCCGTTCGGAGTAGGGCACGTCCTCGACCGTCGTGTGCCGGCGCGCCCGCGCTCCCCGTTGCGTCCGAGCCTGTACGGCCACGACCGGAGCGCTCATCAATCCGGAGACGTTCACCGACCCGCACGTCCGCCGATTTCGGCCACGGCGTCCAGCCGATGCCGGGGCAGCCGCGCCCAGGGCGGGATCCGCGCCCAGGACGGAATCCCGCCCCGCTCATGCGAGCCGCGGCAGCGGCCGCCGAGTGTGGTCAAGGCCATGCGCCCTTCCCTCATGACCCGTCAGCCGTGCGAGCGACGAGGAAGTCTGCGCTGTCCGCCAGCGTGGTGAGGTGCGCGGTGTCCTCGTCCTCGATCCGGAATCCGGTGCGTCGGCCGAGGATCTCGATGAAGCTGAGGAAGTCGAGCGAGTCGATTTCGAGAGCCTCCCGGAACTTGTCATCGGGCCCCAGGGCCGTGACGTCGGCGTCCGGGACGACCTCGGCCAGCGATTCCTTCACCATGTCCAGTGCTTCGTCGCGCTTCATATCTCCTCCGGGCTCTGCAAGAAGCGGTCAACCGCAGTGAGATAGCGGGCTCCGACAGCCCCATCAGTGGCCCGGTGATCCGCCGACAGGGTGGCCGTGACCACCGGCCGCACGCCGAGGAGGCCATCGACCGCCCAGGGCCGTTCGACAACCCTTCCGAAGCCCACCAGAGCCACCTGTGGCGGGTAGATCACACCAAGAACGGATTCCACCCCCTGGTCGCCCAGGTTGGTGACCGTGATGGTGGCGTCGGACACCTCGGAGCCCCGCAGTCTGCCCGTACGGGCACGGTGGACCAGGTCCTTCAAGCCGGCCATCAGCTGGGGGAGTTCGAGAGTATCGGCGTCGTGCAGGGCGGGGGCGACGAGTCCACCGCCGCGCAGGGACACGGCCACCCCCAGGTGTACTCCCCGGCCCGCGCTGAATCCGTCATCGGTCCAGAAGCCGTTCAGTGCGGGGACCTCTCGCGCCGCCCGGGCCGCGGCCTTGAGCAACAGGGCCGCGGGAAGCAGCCGTGCACCGGGTGGACAGTGGCGGTTGTACTCGTGCATCCAGTCCATCGCGGCGGTCAGGTCGACGGTCGTGGACAGGTAGTAGTGCGGGATCTCGCGGTTTGCACGAGCCATCAGGCCTGCGATGGCCTCGCGCATCCCTGCCGGCCGGCGCTCCGCAGAGGGACTGGCAGCAGCCGCACCGCTGCTCTCCTGCTCGGCAGGCGCTGTTGGGCCGGGGGCTGCCTGGCGAACGTCCGCCGCGCGAACGGCGCCGTCCCTGCCGGTACCGGTCACTCCGGAGAGGTCGACGCCCAGCTCACCGGCCAGTCGTCGGGCCAGGGGGGTGATGCGGGCGGGCAACCGCCGTGCCGCAGCCGCCCGCTCGACGTCGGCTCGGGTGACACGTTTTCCGGGCCCGGATCCGTGAACGGCGTCCAGGTCGACTCCGGCCTGCTCCGCCAGATGCCGGATCAAGGGGCCCTCGTCGCCGCGGACGCCGTCGTTGACGCCGGCCGGAGCCGGGACCGGCTCCTTCGCGGGGCCCGGCGCCGGCTGGGCGGCCGGTCGCCGCTCCTGGGCCTCCCGTTCCTCCGGTCGCGCCTCGTCACCCCTCCGGCGCTTCTTGGGTTTGTCGGGCTTCTCCCGCTCTTTCGGCGCCCCGGGCTCCCCCGCCGGCTCGATCAGCGCGAGCGCGGCGCCCACCGGGACCGTCGTCCCCGGGTCGACGAGAAGCTTCCCCACCGTGCCCGTCTCAAAGCACTCCACCTCGATCGTGGACTTCGCGGTCTCGACGACCGCGACCGCATCCCCTTTGCGCACCCGGTCGCCGGCGCGCACCAACCACTCCTGCAACGTGCCCTCGTCCATGTCGGCACCCAGCGACGGCATCGTGAACTCGGCCATCGTCAGTCCACCGCCCGGTGCGCAGCTGCGACGATGTCGGCGGTCCGCGGCAGCGCCGCCTGTTCCAGCAGACGCGCGTACGGGATCGGCACTTCCGCGCTGCACACCCGCTCGACCGGCGCGTCCAGCTCATAGAGCGAGCGTTCGGCGATCCGCGCCGATACCTCGGCGGCCAGGCTGCCGGAGCGCCACGCCTCATCGACGATCACTGCGCGGTGTGTCCGCGCCACCGAGGCGTCGATGGTCTCGTCATCGAGTGGCCGCAGCGTACGCAGGTCGACGACCTCGGCACTGATGTCGTCGGCCGCCAGCTCGTCCGCCGCCGCGAGCGCCTTCGGCAGCGAACCGCCGTATGTGATCAGGGAGATGTCGGTGCCGCGCCTGCGGACCGCAGCGCGATCCAGGTCTACCGGGGAGCTGAGCGGGGCCAGTTCACCTGCGGTGTTGTAGAGACTGCCGTGTTCGAAGATCAGCACCGGGTCGGGGTCGGCCAGCGCCGGAGCCAGCATGTGGCGGGCGTCCCCGATGGTCGCCGGAGCGAGCACCCGGATGCCGGGGATGTGTGCGTACCAGCCTTCAAGGCTGTGGGAGTGCTGGGCGGCGAGCTGCCGGCCCGCGCCCGTCGTCATCCGGATCACGAGTGGAACGGGCAGTTGGCCGCCCGACATGTGCAGCAGCGTGGCGGCGTTGTTGAGGATCTGGTCGAGGGCGAGCAGGCTGGAGTTGACGGTCATGATCTCGACGATGGGCCGGAGCCCGGACAGTGCCGCGCCTATGCCCGCGCCCACGAACGCGGACTCCGACAGTGGCGCGTCGCGGATCCGCTCCGGCCCGAACTCCTCCAGCAGGCCGAGGCTCACGCCGAAGCAGCCGCCATACCGGCCCACGTCCTCGCCCATCAGAAAGACCCGGTCGTCGGCGCGAAGCGCCTCGCGCATGGCCTCGCGCATCGCTTCCCGGTATGTCGTCTTCCGCTCGTCCGCCCGGCCGGTGCCCATGGTCAGGTCACCTCCGTGGAACGACTGGTGACGTGGCGCAGCAGGTCCTCGACCGACTCCTCAGGTGCCTGCTCGGCAGCCTCCACGGCGGCGTCGATCTCCTCGGTGATCCGGCGCTCGATCCCGGTGAGCTCCTTCTCGCCCAGCTCACCGTCCTCACGGGTACGGTCCATGAGCCGCGTGACCGGATCCCCGGCCTTCCACTGCTCCACCTCCGTCTTGTCGCGGTAGCGGTCCGGGTCGTACATGGAGTGGGCTCGGAAGCGGTAGGTGCGCATTTCGAGGAAGCGCGGTCCCCCGCCGCCCCGAATGCTCTCAGCGGCCCGGCGCGCGGCACGCTCCACGGCCTCGACATCCATGCCGTCCACCGCCCATGCCGCCATGCCGTACGAGGCGGCGCGCAGAGCCAGGTCGGTCTGCGCCTCATGGCGTTCGATAGCGGTGCCCATGGCGTACAGGTTGTTCTCGCAAACGAGCAGCAGCGGCAGGTTCCATAGGGCAGCCAGATTCGCCGTCTCGTGGAACTCCCCTTCCGCGTAGGCACCATCACCGAAGAAACAGCAGGTGACACGGGGCTGGCCGCGCATGCGATCGGCGAGCGCGAGCCCGGCGGCCAGCGGGAGCCCGCCGGCGACGATCGCGTTGCCGCCGTAGAAGCGGCGGCCGGCATCGAAGAGGTGCATGGATCCGCCACGGCCCCCGCTGCATCCGGTCGTCTTGCCGTACATCTCGGCCATCACGGCCTCGGCCGGGATACCGCGGGCGAGCGCGTGTCCGTGCTCGCGGTACGTGGCAACCACCGCGTCCTCGGATGTCAGTGCTTCGTTGACGCCGACGGCGACGGCTTCCTCCCCGATGTAGAGATGGACGAAGCCGCGGATCTTCGCGGCGCTGTACAGCTCGACGCAGCGCTCCTCGAAGCGCCGGATGCGCAGCATGGCGTGCAGCAACTCGCGGCGGTGCTCGGTCCTCGGCCGGCCGGCGACAGGCTCCCGTTCGGACGCCGCCGCAGCCGACGTCGCGGTGGTCCGGCCCGTGCTCGCCGTGCTGGCCCCCTGCGTGGAGGGGGAGGCCTTCCGCTTGCGGGTACCGCGGGCGGGGCTCATGCCGGTCCCTCCAAGGTGGACAGGTCGCCGGTGGGCAGCCCGAGTTCGCGGGCGCGCAGCAGCCGGCGCATGACCTTTCCGCTGCGGGTCCTGGGCAAGTTCTGATCGAAGGCGATCTCCCGCGGCGCGACGGCGGGGCCCAGCCGACGGCGGGCGAAAGCCAGCAGCTCGCGCTTCATCGCCGGCGTCGGTTCGGTGCCGGGGCGCAGTGAGACGAACGCCTTGACGATGTTCCCGGCGACGGGATCGGGCCGTCCTATCACCCCGGCCTCGGCGACCGCCGGGTGTTCCATCAACGCGCTCTCCACTTCGAAGGGGCCGACCAGGTGCCCCGCCGACTTGATGACGTCGTCGGCACGCCCGACGAACCAGAACCAGCCGTCTTCGTCCCGCCTGGCCAGGTCCCCGGTCAGGTACCAGCCGTCGGCGAACGCGGCCTCGTAACGCTCCTTGTCGTTCAAATAGCCGCGGAACATGGACGGCCAGCCGGGTCGCAGCGCCAACTCGCCCTCGACACCAGGCTTTTCCAGCACCGTCACCTTGCCGTCGGTGATCAGCGCCCGTCCGTCCTCGCCGCGCTCCAGCACAGCCGCCTCGACACCCGGCAGCGGCCGCCCCATCGAGCCGGGCCGGATCTCGCAGGCGGCGAAGTTCGCGACCATGATGCAACCCGTCTCGGTCTGCCACCAGTTGTCGTGGACGGGTAGGCCCAGCACCTCCTGGCCCCAGACCACGGCCTCGGGGTTGAGGGGTTCGCCGACGGACGCGACGAAGCGCAGTGCCGAGAGGCCGTACGTGACAGGCAGGTCGTGGCGTTCTTGCCGGGGAGTGGTACGCATGAGCATGCGCAGGGCCGTGGGCGCGGTGTACCAGACACTGACACGCTGCTCACCGAGGATCCGGTACCAGCGCCGGGCATCGTAGTCGCCCTCGTCGACCACGAGTGTCACGCCATGGACGAGCGGAGCGATGATGCCGTACGACATGCCGGTGACCCAGCCGGGGTCGGCGGTGCACCAGTACACGTCCTCGGAGTGCAGATCGAGGGCGTATGCCGCCGTGGCGTGGTGAGCGACGACCGCTTCGTGCACGTGGATCGCGCCCTTGGGAGCACCGGTGGTACCGCTCGTGAAATGCAGCAGCGCCATGTCCTCGGGAGAGGTCGGCGGGATGGTGAACTGCTCGGGGGCCGCAGCGGTCAGCGCGTCGAACGAGAGGGTGCCGGGCAGTTCCCCGGAACCGGGTCCGACGATGAGGACGTGCGCGAGACCGGGGAGCGACGGCCTGCGGTCCGCGACCTTGCGGCGGTAGAGAGAAGCTGTGGTGACCAGCACCCTGGCGTCGCCGAGCCTGAGGCGCTGCTCGACGGGGTCGGGGCCGAAAGCAGAGAACAGCGGACAGAGCACGCTCGCGTTCTTCAGCGTGCCCAGCACTGCCGTGTAGAGCTCCGGACACCGTCCGAGGAGGGTGAACACCACGTCGCCCCGACCGACGCCCAGCGACCGCAGCACGTTCGCGAAGCGGGCCGTCCGACGGGCCAGCTCGGCATAGGTGACGGTCGAGACGGTGTCGTCACGCCCGATGCACCGCAGCGCAACCTTGCCGCCGCGATCGGCGCCCGCGTGCCGGTCGACAGCCTCGTACGCCATGTTCAGCCCGCTGCCACCAGGCAGCCCGGCCAGCGCGGCACGCGCCCGCGACCAGGTGAAATCGGCGCGGGTCCGTTCGTAGTCGGCGAGATTCGGCGTGACGCCCGGTGTGGCGTCCTTGCGGATCGTCTCCCAGGTCATAGCGATTCCTTCCGGAGCCTGCCGCTGATTCCAGAGTCGCGGACCCCGGCCTGGCTCGCATGGGCCGAAGGGCCCGGTGAGGAGGCCGGGCGGTCGGCCCGGCGCGTCTGCGCGATGCTCGGGCAGCTGGGCCGAGACGCCTCTGGGGGCGGATTGCGCAGGTAGGCCATGACATCCCCGTGACGCGGCATCCACCTTTCTCAGCCGGTGAACACCGAGTGCCGGCCAGGAGGCCACGAGCGCTGCTGGGCTCACGGCTTGATCGTCAGCACCTGATCAACTGGCCGACGCGGTGTGCGAGGCCCCCGCGGGCCGTATCCCAAGCGCAGGATCATGTGCACATGACCGGTCCCGGAGACCGGGTCGCGCAGGATCCAGCGCAGGTCCGGCCATTCGACGGCCTGCGTCGCGAAGGAGCTCGCAAGCCCCTGGAGCGTGCCAAGGAGCAGGACGCGTTCCAACGCCTGGCCCGCGCGAAGCCAGTCGGCCGGTCCGTCGCTCGTGGTGCTGAGTGACGCCAGCTGGGGGCAGCGTTCGAAGTCCGCGTACGCGCGACCGGGCACAGTGCGCCGGCCGGCGAAATCCCGGGTAGGAGCCGAGCCGCCGCGTTTCACGGGACCGAAGGCGTAGTCGGGGACGCCGGCGGTGGGCTCCTCGGAAGATGTGCCGTGGGTCCAGCGACGCTGTTCTTCCTCGCGGGGCGCGTCCATGCGGTTGTAGCCCTCGGCATTCATGATCAGGTCGAGCACGGTCTCGCGGTGCGGAGTGGTGAGAAAGGTCAGCTGTGCTCCCTCTCCGGCGGCGGCCGCGGTCAGGGCCGCGCGGACGTTCTCCGGGATCTGGCGCTCCGAGAACGGGAACCGGCTGGTGTGCCGGTCGTGGATTGCGGGATAGAGACCGGGGAGGGACTCGTCCATGTGCTCGTGAGAATCATCCAGCCGCATGGCGGCCAGGAGTGCCGGAGCATGGGGGTCTGGCAGGAGGGTCGTCCTCGTCTGATGCCCGGCATGCGCAGCGGCGACGCGCAGGTTCAGCAGTGCGGCTCCACAGCCCAAGTGCATGCCCCGGGTCGTGGGGTCGGCGCGCGGCATGGCGCGTTCGAGGTCCAGGGAGAGCGTGAAGGTGCGGCTGTGTCGGGCGTAGTCGAAATACCAAGGCTGGGCGTTGTGCATGGACGGCGCGGTGACGGCGTCGGCGACCAGGTGTGTGACCAACGTGTCATCGAGGGCCTGGATGAACACCGGGAGCCTCCCGGGCGGGGCGGAAGCGGATCGATGGATGCCTTCAGCGTGGTGGGAGCGGTTCTTCCTGCGTCAGGGGCCATAGGTCCCTGACGCAGGCCGACCGGGCCCCCTTCGGTCCTGCCGGCCGTCCGATGGGGCCGAGTGGCTCATGTCGGGACAGCCGTCGCTCCGATCACCCTTGAGATGCGGGGCAAGGCGCCGGGCGCCCTGGCGAAAGGAGCCGGAGATGGAGCACCGCACGATAAGTGAGCTCATGACCAGGCAGGTCGCGAGCGTTCAGCTCGATACACCGTTCAAGGACATCGCGCAGAAACTCGCCGACAGCGCGGTGAGCGCAGTGCCGGTACTAGACAGCCTCGGCAGACCGGTCGGGATCGTCTCGGAGGCCGATCTGCTCCGGAAGGCAGCCGACCAGTCCGATCTCTCCGGCAGGACGCCGTTGCCGCATCTTGAGGCGTGGGAACGGGCACGGGCCGAGGGGCGCACCGCCTCCGAGCTCATGTCGGCTCCTGCGGTGTGCGCGCATCCGGAGTGGACCGTTGTCGAGGCTGCACGTCTGATGGAAGTGCAGCACGTGAAGCGCCTCCCGGTGGTCGATGAGACAGAGGCACTGTTGGGCATTGTCAGCCGGAGCGACCTGCTGCGCGTCTTCCTGCGCAAGGACAAGGCGATACAGGAGGAGATCACGCGGGAGATCATCGGGCGCACGGCGCGTATCGGGGCCGGTGGTGTGACCGCTGAGGTGATGCAGGGGGAGGTGGCATTGCACGGTTCGGTGGAGGACCCCCTCCTCATTCCGGTTCTGGTACGCATGTGCACCGGTGTCGACGGCGTCATCTCGGTCGCCGAGGACCTGAAGCCAACCATGACTGCCGGCCCTGCCGACTCCGTCGAAGGGGCCCAGCTCGGTCATGAATGACCTCATCACCGTCGGTCCGGACGGCAACAGGCGCCTTGAACGCGCGCGTCCACCACGAGCCCGGGCCCGACCGCTTTTGACGAGGTCCCCGCCCCCGGGCATACCGGGACGACAAAGGGATGTGTACATGATGACGAACCCCGAGACGGGATCCGCCTCAGCGGTCTCCCGGACGCGCAGTGACCTGGGACGGCGGGCCGCCCTGCGCAGGCAGGAGTTGGGCCTGACTCGCGAGGAGGTCGCAGCCCGGGCCGCTGCCTCGCCCGGGTACCTCCAGTACGTGGAAGAACATACTGCCGACCCGGACATCGGATTCATGCTGCGCCTCGCCAGTGCACTGGAGACCACGGTGGCTGAGCTTGTGGGAAGGACGACGGAACTGCCCGCGGGCTTCGGCAAAGCCGCGGCGCATCCCGAGGTACTGGTGCTCAGCGCCGCCGAGTGCCGCGAGCGGCTCTCCACGCACGGCGTCGGCAGAATCGCGGTAACAATCGATGACGCACCCGCCATCTTCCCCGTGAACTACACCGTCGCCGACGAGTTGATCGCCTACCGCACCGCGCCGGAAGCCGGCCCGGCCGCGGCAGCCGGCCAAGACGTCGCGCTGGAGGTCGACCACATCGATGACGCCTTCAGCCAGGGCTGGAGCGTCCTGGTCGTGGGCCCCGCCCATGTGGTCACCGACTCCCACGAGACCCGTCGGTTGGAGGAACACGCGCATACCGGCCCGTGGATAGGAGACGGACGCCACCAGTGGATCGCGATTCATCCGAATCGGATCACGGGCCGCCGGATTCGTGTCATGGGCGCCCATGCACCCTCGAAGGCGACGCCGTGAGGACGAGCATTCAGCGTCCGACGCCGGTCGCCGCGACCCGTCTGCCGGGCGACGCAGAGAGGTGACGCTCGCGGTCCCAGAGCCGCACCGTCGTGTTCCCCGACCTCCTCCGCGAACACCCCGTCCAGCACGGCCGCTGCCCGGTCTTCGTGGTAACGCTCCGGCTCTCCGGCGAGCAGCGGATGGTCCGTGGTCTCGTGTGCGGGGCGGCGCCGGGCGCGCACGGCTTCGAGAGTGCAGCCGCGAACTCGGCCTCCCGGAAGGCGAACCTGAGGGCTTCCGAGCCTTGGGCCGAATCACCGACACCGAGAAGGACGCCCTCGTGCGTCCCTTCCAGTCCCGCCTTGTCTCCACGCACGACGATCACCGGGCACCGGGACCGGGCTGATTACGGCCAGCCCCACGGACGACCCCAGCAACAGGCCGGTGAATGCGCCGCGCCCAGGCGAGCCCACGACCACCGCGGACGCATCGCGCCCCGCCCGCAGCAACGTGCCCTTTCCGTCACCGTCGCACGGTCGGCCGCCAGGGAGCAGGGCCGGCCGGAGACGAAGGTCGGGCGGCTGCTGTGATGAGGTGGCGGGCACAGCATCGCTGTCGCAGGCGCGTGCCGCTTCACGGCGGGGCCGGCATGGTGCTCGCCCTGGGGCCGTACATGTCGCTCAGACGATGCCGCGTGGCCTGAAGGCGGCGGGCGACGACGGCGAGGACGCGACGGGTCACCGCCAGGCTGAGGGCCGGGTCCGCCTCGCACAAAGCCCGCACCGCCGTCGCGTCGAACTCGTACGCCCGCACGGGGGTGAAGGCCTCCGCACCCATCCGCCAGGCGTACGGCGGCAGGAGCCATGACCATCCCAGCAGGTCGCCATGGCCCAGTGACTCGACGACCACCGGCGGTCGTCCTGCCTCATGGATATCGAGATTGACCGAACCTGTGCGGACGATCCAGAACCGG
Organism: Streptomyces sioyaensis; assembly: GCF_004122735.1. Classification (GTDB taxonomy): domain Bacteria; phylum Actinomycetota; class Actinomycetes; order Streptomycetales; family Streptomycetaceae; genus Streptomyces; species Streptomyces sioyaensis. The sequence continues at coordinate 126,370 of NZ_SDIF01000001.1, forward strand.
TCGGCGGGCTTCCCTTCTTCGAAGATCCGCGTTCCTGCCGGAAAGGTCACCTCGCGGGCAAATTGCATCAGGCGTGCGCGTCCCTCCGGTGGAAGCACATGGAGCAATGGTGCGGTGGTCATGGCACTCTCCCGGTTCCAGGCCGACGACGTGTCGGCCTTGCCTTGCCGGTCACCAACAGAGTGCGCACCCGACCGAGATGCGAGACAAGGGCTGTTCGGCGCGGTGTGGTGGGCCGATGGACCCCAAGGCTGAGCCGTTCACCGGTCGGGGTGGCTATCGCGGCGGTCCGGGATGCACAGGCCAGGAAGGCTCCCGCCGGCCGGGGCGTGGCAAGAGGCCGGCGGCAGCCGGGCTTGACCCGCTCGATCTCACTGGCTCCGTATGACGACAACCGGGCAGGGGCGTGCTGGGTGCAGTGCTGACCGACCGATCCCAGGAGCGCCCCGCTGAAGCCGCCCAGTCCGCGGCTGCCCACCACCAGAAGTGAGGCGCCTCGTGCCGCCTCAAGAAGCGTGGCCGCCGCCGTTCCGTACGCCACAGTCGGCTCGACCCTCGGCGTGCCGCCCTCTTTCACGACCTCCCTGATGGCGTCGTCGAGCGTCTGCCCTGCCCACACCTTCATGTCGCTCGCGAGTGACTGCGGCGCATCGAGCCAGCCGATCGAACCATAAAGGGGCGGGTACTCCCACGCGATCACCGCATTGACGCTGTCATGGGTCAGTTCCGCCTGCCGTACTGCCCAGCGCAGTGCCTCTTTGGACGATTGCGACCCGTCGACCCCGACGACGATGCGGCCGCTTTCCTTCGGTTGGCTGCTCATGGCTACCTCCGCGATGCGACATCCGGCCGGCGCGCCCACCACCGCCGTGCACACTCGTGCTCTCCCCCCAGCTTCCGATCCGCAGGGCCACCCCCGCATGTGTCCACAGGGCCACACCACATGCCCTCCCGACCCGAGGCCGACCAGTCCGTTGTTGGGCCATTGAGCCCCTGTTACGTCTTTCATCCCAGCCGCACGATGGCAGCTGACCAGCAGGACTCTTCCCCGTCAGGCGGTGACCGCATGGAGTCTCCTCTGGTCGTAGGAATCGACGGCTCTGCCGCGAGATGGGCGCCCTATGAAGGGCCTGCCTGCCCTGCCCACAGGCTTCGGCAGCTCCGCCCCGTCCGCGCCGGCCGGACCATAGCGGCCCTCGCTGAAGAGCGGGCACGGTTGCGGTCCCCAGGAGTGGCCGTGACCACCGACGAGTGCGACGAGGACCCGGTCTACGCGCTGGTCGATGCGAGCGACCATGCCGCGGCGATCGTGGTCGGCAGCCGGGGGCACGGTCTGTCCGGCAGCCTCCTCGGGTCGGTGAGCCTGACAGTCGCGGCTCGTGCCCACTGCCCCGTCATCGTGGAACGTGAGGGTGCTTCGGCGGCCGCCGGCGACCGATGGGTCGTGCTCGGACTGGGAGAGCCGGGGAGCAGAACCGCTGCGGCCGTCGAGTTCGCGTTCGCAGAAGCCGCTCTCCGCAGCTGCGGAGTCGAAGTGGTGCATGCCTGGACGAGGCCTCACCGGGAACGCGCTACCGCGCGCAGCGGTCGGTTCGACGAGAGCAGGATTTTCCACGAGCAGCGGGAGAAGCAGCGGCTGGACGAAGTTCTCTCACCTCTCACGGCCGCGCATCCTGATCTGGCCGTGCGTCGCATCGTCGTCGAGAGTCGTGCGCGCCCGGCGCTCTTGCAGGCCGCTTCCCAGGCGAATCTGCTGGTGGTGGGGGCCCAACGGCGAAGAAACGTGCTGGGACTGCAGCTCGGACTCGTCAACCACGCGATGCTGCACTACGCCCCGTGTACCGTCGCGGTCGTTCCCTCCGAGGAGAGCGACGGCTGACCCATCGCCTGGCGGGAAGCGCACAGCGGCGAGGAGGACTGCCCACTTCTCGCGGGCCCTGATTGCGCGGTGCACGGTTTCGCTCCGCTGCTCCGCGTCTCCATGTCCTCCTCGTCACCTTCAGTAAAGCGCACACAGGCAGCTCGGAGGAGGTCCGTTCGGGCTCTGCCGAGGGGCCGAACGGCCCTGATGTCAGCCCGGGCCACCCCGGCCGCCTCTCCGGCGCTTCGTCCCGGATGCCTCGCCCCACAGGGCCACGGCCGGGTCCTCGGCACCCCAGCGCGCCGTATGTCCCCTGGTAGGTCCCGACCGGCCCATGGGTCTGCGTCAGCGCCGCCCCGATGCTGGATACGAGGAAGAGTGAACCCCGCAGCCCTGACTGTGGCGGAGGTACGTCATGGGCGGTTCTGTTGTCGTAGGACTGGACGGAACGGGGAACAGCGTGCCGGCGGTCCACTGGGGCGCCGAGGAGGCGGCGGCCCGGGGCTTCTCGCTTCACCTCTTGCATTCCTGGGTCTCCCAGCCCCTGAACATCCCCATCGCTCAGGAGGCCGCGAACAAGCAGCGTTACGGAGCCGAGGTGCTCGGCTCAGCCGAAGCCATGGCGCTTGAGCTGCATCCGGGGATCTCGGTGACGACCGAACAGGTCTCCGAGCGGGCGGTGGACGCGTTGGTGGACCGCAGTGGGCGGGTCGCGATGATGGTCCTCGGATCGCGTGGGCACGGTGCAATCTCCGGCTTCCTGCTCGGCTCTGTCAGCCTGCACGTTCTGGGACGCGCACTGTGCCCGGTCGTCACCGTGCGGGAGGAGGGCGCCGCCTACGCGAGGCCCGGGATTGTGGTCGGCGTCCAGGAGGCCGGGACACAGGGGGAGGCAGTGCTGGATTTTGCGTTCGCCGCCGCCGAGGCCCATCACGCCAGCGTGCGCGCCGTGCGGGCGTGGGAACCCCCTGCACTCGTCGGTTTTGCGCCCACTGCCCGCACCCCGTCACCGGTTGAAGAGGAACCCGCCGCCGACGAGGAGAAGAAGCTGGCTGACATCCTGGCGCCGTGGAGGGCGCAGTTCCCCACTGTTCACGTCATCGAACACGTGCAACGGGGCAGAGTGGCAGCGGTGCTGGTGGGGGCCTGCTCGCAGGCGAGTCTGCTGGTCGTCGGGCGTCGAATGCAGCGCACGCCGATGCTTCTCGGCCCCGTCGTCTTCGCCGTTCTGCACCATTCGCCCTGCCCCGTCGCGGTCGTACCGCGGATCTGAGTTTCGACGTCAAGACGCCGGGACACCCATCCGGGCGCGGACCGGCAACGATCGGGAACTGTGCGTGGTGCTGGGCGCCTGACTGGCCGAACCGCGGAGCATCCCGGCGCCCCCAGCGCCCGAGGGGCTCCCCACTCCAGGGGGCTGCACGAAACCGGCCGCGCTGTCAGGCCTCGCGCTCGACGGTCAGGTCGAGGAAGTGTGTGGAGCAGGAGATGCACGGATCGTGGTTGCGGATCACTCGTTCGCACAGGGCGGTCAGCTCGTCATCGGTGGGACGGTCACCGGCACGGAGGCGTTCTTGCACTGTGCGGCGCAGATCCTGTTCGATCGCTGCCTGGTTCTGGGCGGTCGGCGGGACGAGGGCGGCCTCGGTGACGGTGCCGTCGAGGTCGAGTGCGTAGCGGTGGTAGAGGAGGCCACGGGGGGCTTCCGTCGCACCGTGTCCGGTGCCCTGCCGTGCGGGTACCTCGACATACGGGCCGGGCGGGGGTTCGTAGGCGTCGATCAGGCGCAGGGCCTCGCCGACGGCGTACAACACCTCGATGGCACGTACGACGATGCTGCGGAACGGGTTGCGGCACACCGTTCCCTCGTATGGGTCGCCCAGTCCGGCCTCCCGTGCGACCTGGCGTACCTCGGGCGGCAGCCAGCGGCCGCTGATGGCGTAGCGGGCGAGCGATCCGGTGAGGTGGCGGCGCCCGTCGAGCAGGGAGTGCAGGGCGGTGGAGTGCGGCACCTGGGTCTCGACGACGTGATCGATGAACGTGTCGAGTGGGAAGGTGCGGGTGGGCAGCGCACGGTCCGTGTCCGCGGGCAGGCCGGCGGAGCCCGGGGCGGCCATCGCCGTGGGGGTCCCGGATTCGATGGCGTAGGCGCCGGGTTCGGCGAGCGCGAGCAACTCGGTGTCGATGCCGGCATCGGGGAAGTCGAAGCCGGCCACCCAGCGCACGGTCGCCTCCGCGTCATCCCGGGCACGCTTCAACCGTTCTGCGAGGGGCCGCAGTTCCGACTTCGTCGGTACTCGGTGGAAGCCGCCGAGACGTACGTTGACCGGATGGATGGCGCGGCCGCCGAGCAGTTCCATCATGGCGTTGCCGGTCTGCTTGAGACCGAGGCCCCGCTCCACGTCGGTGCGGTGGGTACGCGCGAGGTCGATGACGCTGTCGCCACCGAGGAAGTCCGGGGCGTGCAGCAGGTAGATGTGCAGGGTCTGGCTTTCGATCCACTCGCCGCAGTAGAGAAGTCGGCGCAGCGCTGCCAGTTGCCCCTCCACGACGGTGCCGCAGGCGTCCTCGACCGCGCGGCAGGCGCTCATCTGGTAGGCGACCGGGCAGATCCCGCACACCCGCGAGGTGATGTCGGGCGGCTCGGTGTAGGAGCGTCCGCGCAGGAAAGCCTCGAAGAAGCGCGGGGGTTCGTAGATCTTCAGCTGAGCCGCGGCGACTTCCCCGTCGACGAGGCGCAGGTGCAGCGCCCCCTCCCCTTCGACACGGGCGAGCGATTCCACCCGCAGCACCTTCGATTCGCGGCGGGTCACTCCGGGAGTTCCTTTCGCACGGCCTCCTCGAACTCCGGCGCGGCAGTGTTGAACGTGCGCAGCACCCGCACCACGTCCAGGGTCTCTACGCCATCGCGGCGCAACAGCGGGATGAAGGAGGGGAAGTTGGTCGAGTTCGACGGGCCGAAACAGCCGTAGCAGCCCCGGTTGTACGTGGGACACAGTGCGCCGCAGCCGGCGTGGGTGACCGGCCCCAGACAGGGGGTGCCGTGCGCGACGGTCACACAGACGGTGCCTCGCCGCTTGCACTCGAAGCACACGCTGTGGGCGGGCACGTCGGGCGTCCGGTCGGCCAGATATGCGGTGATGACCTCGATGAGCTGCCCCCGGTCGATGGGGCAGCCGCGCAGTTCGAAATCGACCGGGACATGTGCGCTGATGGGGGTGGAGGTGGCGAGGGTCTCGATGTAGTCCGGCCGGGCATAGACGGTGGCTTGGAACTCTGCGACGTCGGCGTAGTTGCGCAGCGCCTGGACGCCGCCCGCGGTGGCGCAGGCGCCGATGGTGACCAGACGGCGAGACGCTGCGCGGATCCGCCGGATCCGCTCGGCGTCCTGGGCGGTCGTGACCGATCCTTCGACCAGTGACAGATCGTACGGTCCCGGGCCGGGCGCACTGGAAGCCTCCAGGAAGTGGGTGATCTCCACCCGCCCGGCGATGCCGAGGAGTTCGTCCTCGCAGTCCAGCAAGGTGAGCTGGCAGCCGTCACATGAGGCAAACTTCCACACGGCCAGCCGAGGACTTCTCTCCTGCACCGCTGTCATGTCACAACTCCCGTACGGCAAGGAGGGGTTCGCCTCGGGTCCAGGTGACCACCGGTCCGTCGAGGCACAAGAGCAGCGGGCCGAGCTGACAGTGGCCGCAGTGGCCGGTGCCGCAGTGCATGGTCCGTTCCAGGGAGATCCGGATCCGGTCCGTGTCGAGGCCACGATGGGCAAGTTCGCGGGCAGTGGCCCGGATCATCACCTCGGGCCCGCAGACGAACGCGGTCGCGTTGCCCGGGTCGAAATCGGCTCGGTCGAGGAGGGCGGTCACCACGCCCACGTCCCCTTGCCAGGTGTCGTCGGGGCGGTCGACCGTGACCTGGATGCGGGCTCCGGCCTTCCGCCAGTCGTCGATGTCGCGGGCGCAGACCAGGTCGCCGGGGGTTCGGGCACCGATCAGGATGTTCAGACGCCCGAATCGCTGCGGTGCGGCGAGCGCGTCACGCACCAGCGGCCGCAGCGGCGCGAGTCCGAGACCACCGGCGACGACCAACAGGTCACGTCCGGCTTCTGCGAGCAGGTCCCAACCGATTCCCAGCGGGCCTCGCACCCCGGCGGTCCCCCCTGGCCGGAGGTTGTACAGGGCTCGGGAGACCGCGCCGACCGCTCGGACGGTGTGGGTCAGCCGGTGCCCGTCGATGCCGCTCAGCGACAGCGGGATGTCGCCGACGCCGAACGCGTACACCATCGCGAACTGCCCCGGACCGAACGACGGCAGTGCCGATGCCACGGGTTCCAGGACGATCTCGGCGGTGTCGGGAGTCTCCTCCGTGCGTCCTACCACCCGGTACGGCAGCGGCACCAGGTACGGGCGAGCAGCCATCATGGTGCTTCCCCGCCGGCCGCCACGGCTCTGCCGCCGGGCGGGCCGTACAGGTCCAGAAGGCGGGTACGGGCGGCACGCAGCCGTCGGCCGATGGCCACCGCGGCCACGCACCGCGTGATCGCGAGACCGAAAACGGGGTCCTCGTCGATCTCTTCCCGGACCTGCTGCGCGTCGAACTCGTACGCCTCGACCGCACTCCGGGTCCGTGCGCCCAGGTGCCAGCGGTAGGGATCGAAAAGCCAGGACCAGCCCAGCAGTTCCCCCTCGCCCAGGGTCTCGACGACCGTCTCGCCGCGGCCCGGTTCCTGCACGTCGAGGGCGATGCGTCCGGAGCGGATGATCCAGAACCGATCGGCCGCTCCGCCCTCGTCGAAGATGCGCCGGCCCACCGGGAAGGACACGTCGTGGGCGAAGCCGAGCAGTTGGTCACGAGGGCCGGGGGGCAGTGCACTCAGGAAGCCGTGCCCGCCGGCCGTCATGGAGCGGCCCCCTCCGGGCCGCCGGCGGCCTGGCGCTCCGCGTTCAGGGCGTGGGCCTCCTCGGTGATGTCGATGCCCACCGGGCACCACACGAGGCACCGCCCGCAGCCGACACAGCCCGAACTGCCGAACTGGTCGTACCACGTGCCGAGTTTGTGGGTGGCCCACTGTCGGTAGCGGCTGTGCCCGGAGGCGCGTACCGGTCCGCCCGGCAGATGCGAGAACTCCAGGTCGAAGCAGGACTCCCAGCGCCGCCACCGCTCGGCGTGGTCCCCACTGAGGTCGGTCACGTCCTCGGCGGTGGTGCAGAAGCACGTCGGGCACACCATGGTGCAGTTGCCGCAGGTCAGGCAGCGCGAGGCGACATCGTTCCAGCGCTCGGCGTGCAAAGTGTCGCGCATCAGCAGCTGCAGGTCCACGGGCGGCATGCTGCGCCCCATGCGGTCGGCCGCGCCCGCGACGCTCTCCCGGGCGGCGCACTCGGTCGCATGGTCGGCGGGCCGGCGCGGGAGCTCGGCCAGCACGGATGCGCCTTCGTCGCTGCCGGCCCGTAGCCAGAACCGGTGGCCACCGCCGTCGATCACCTCCGTCATCGCCAGGTCGTAGCCACCGTCGACACCGGGCCCCGAGCCCATGGAGGTGCAGAAACAGGTGGCGCCCGGCTCGGTGCACTCCACGGCCACCAGGAAGGCCCGCTCACGGCGAGCACGATAGCGGCCGTCGGTGTGCGGACCGCCGGCCAGCACACGGTCCTGCACGGCGATGGCCCGCAGATCGCAGGGGCGCACCCCGAGGAACGCGTACGACGGCGGTGGTGCGTCGTCCTCGGTCACCGTCAGCCCGCCGTCGGCCCCGCGGTCGACGCTCCACTCCCGCTCTCGCTGCGGGTGCAGATATGTCTTCCACGACTGCGGTCCCGCACTGTGCGCGAACGCCGCGCCGTCCTCGCGCGGGCGCAGCCGGTAGTGCCCGGCTTCCAGTTCGACGCCCCAGCCGTACGGCAGCTCCGCACCCTCGGCGATCTCGGCCAGCACGATGGCCCCGTCCCGCACGGTCGGCCCGATGACCGTACGACCACGCGCGGCCAAGGCCCTGATCAGCGCATCCAGCCCGTCCTTGCCGATCACCGCGGTGCTTCCGTCGCCCGTCATCGCCCGCCTTCCGGCATACGCATGCCAACGCGGCCAGTGTGTGTCCGCACTGATCCAGCGCATGGCCGACGGGCCTTCCTGTGGCCCATACGGCCCCCGTCGACCACCCGGACGGGCCCGGACAGCAGCACGTCACCGCTGCATCGGAGCTTCCAGGCCCAGGCGGGGAAGTCATCACGCCATGGAGACTTCTGCCGCCGCTGCGCGGATCGCCGTCATCGGTGTCGGCAATGCCTACCGCCGCGACGACGGCGTGGGCTGGACCGTGGTGGCCGACCTCGCGCAACGCAGGAAGCAGAACCCGCTCCCCCACGGCATCAGATTCACCTGCACCGACGGCGATCCGACGCGGCTGATCAGCGCCTGGGAAGACGTCCACCTGGCCATCGTCGTGGACGCCGCACGCGCTCGCCCGGCCCGGCCCGGCCGCGTGCAGAGGCTACGGCTCGGGGGCGATATCCCACGCACACCCCGGGGGAAGACCGGCTCGCACGGCTTCGCGCTCGACGACACCGTCCGGCTCGCCCACGCACTGGACCGGCTGCCCGGAGAGCTGCTCGTCTACGTCGTCGAAGTCGCCGACATCAGTCTCGGCTCTGGACTGTCACCGCAGGTCGCAGCCGCCGTCGGACCGCTCGTCCAACGCATTGAGGAGGACATCATGCACCGCGCTGTTGCCGGACAGTGATCGGAGGGTCTGGCGGCCGGAAGCCCTGGCCTCAGGCTCCTCAACGGGGCCGGTCGGGCCCTCCCTGGGGGAAAAACCAACCCCTTCCTGCCGTGCTGCCGCGGGACTGCTGCACGCCGTACTCAGTCGTGGGGGACCACGGCCACGGGGCAGGTCACGTGGTGGATGGCGGCGTGCGCGACCGGGCCGACGCGCGGCGCGAGAAACGGTCGGTGCCGTCGACGGCCGACGGCCAGGAGTCCGGCCTCCGGGGCCGTCTGGACAATGGCCCGGGTCGCGCTCTCCGGCAGCACGGTCAGCTCCACCGGAACGTCGTGGAAGCGGGCACGCCACGGACTGATGACGTCCCGCAGCTCACCGTCCGCCTGCCTGACGACTTCCGCCGCGGCATCCGGGTCCACGCCCCAGGGCGCGTAGGCCTGTACAGGGAGCGGACGCCCGTGTACCACCTGTAGCGGAATTCCACGACTCGCCGCGGCGTCGAAAGCGAATGCGAGGAGCGGTTCGCAGGGTCCATTCAGGCTCACGCCGACGACGATCCGTGATGCTGCGCCATGGGGGGTACCCGTGGACTCAGCAGCGTCCGGTTGCGCACGTTCGCTCGCCCGGACCAGGACGACCGGCCCGTCGGCCCGGCCCATGACGTCCAGGCTGACATCGCCGAGCGCAAAGCTCTCCCACGCGCCGAGAGCCCGCGAACCCAGCACGACCATCCGCGACTCCTCCCCAGCGCGCAGCAGTGCGGGCTCGGCCTCGGAGCCCACCAGATCCTCAATGATCTGCAGATGCGGATGGCGTTCGCGCACCACTTCCAGGGCCTGGCGCACGATCCGTCGTGCACCGGCGTTCTGATCGCGATCGGGCGGTGTGTCCGCCACTTCGGCGGCGAGCAGTTTCCAGGCATGGAGAAGCCGCAGCACGAAGTGCCGCCGGTCGGCTTCGTCGGCTGCCCACTGTGCAGCTGCCAGACTTTCTGGTGAGCCGTCGAGTCCGACAGTGACGATTTCCGGCTCCATGACTGCCCTTCCTTCGGGAACGGACGGAGAAAGGAAACCGTCCTGACCGGGTCCTGACGCCGGAGCACCGGAGGGCAGACGTACCACGTTCACCGGCGGCGAGCGGTACGTATCTGCCGTGTGATCGAGATTGCTCCATGGTCCGCCTTCCGGCCAATGAGCCGATGGGCGCTACGAGGGGACCGAACAGTCCACCGTTCAGGGTGCTCATCCGTCCACGGTCACTACCGTGGGTGGTGTGACCGCACCGCCTGGGCGGCCACATCGGAGGGCGTGGTGGGTGAAGAGATGCCTGGCCGATTCGGAGCCACGGAGAGGCAGGTCGTGGCGCTTCCGGAGGAGTTGCAAGAACGCCTCCAGACGGTGGAACGGAGCGGGGGCGGACTGCCCCGTCTGCTCGTCGAAGCGGTGCTGTCCGTGGGCAAGGGACTGGAGCTGCCGCAGGTTCTGCGCCGCATCGTCGAGGCCGCGGCCGCGCTCGTGGACGCCGAATACGGGGCGCTCGGCGTGCTCGGTGACGACTCCCGCATCTCCCAGTTCCTGACGGTAGGAATCACCGAGGAGGAGGCCGAGTCCATTGGCGAGCTGCCGGCGGGCCACGGGATTCTGGGAGAGCTGATCCGCCATCCCGTGCCGCTGCGCCTTGCCGAGCTGGGCGAACACCCCTCGTCGTACGGATTCCCGCCGAATCACCCACCGATGCGGTCGTTTCTCGGGGTACCTGTCAAGGTCCGCGACAAGGTCTTCGGAAATCTCTACCTCACCGAGAAACGCGGGGGCAGGGAATTCGACGCCGAGGACGAGACCATGCTGTCGACGCTGGCGGTGGCAGCCGGTGTGGCCATCGAGAACGCCCGACTGTACCAGGAGGCCCGCTACCGCCAGCAGTGGCTGGCGGCCAACGGCGAGATCGTCGCGGGGCTGCTGACCGGAGCGGGCGGGGCCGACGTCCTGGAGACGATCGTGGACCACGCGGTGCGCATCCTCTCCGCCGACCTCGGTGTGCTGGCGCTGCCCGAGGACGACGACAACCTGCGGGTGGCGCTCGCCATCGGTGTGGATGCCGAGGCACACCGCGGTCTGCTCCTCCCCCGCCATGGATCATTCGCCGGCGCGGCACTCACTGCCGGAAGCTCGTTGATCAGCCTCGATGTCGAGCACGATCCCAGGATCACCGCCGGCCCGCCGCGGTGGGCCGGGCTTGGGCCCGCGGTCGCCGTTCCGATGACCGCCGGCGAGCGGGTGCACGGCGTGCTGTTGCTGGCCCGGCTCCGCGGTCGTGATCCGTTCACCGAACCGGAGGCCAAGCCACTGCTGACCTTTGCCGGTCAGGCGGCCCTTGCCATGGAGATGGCTGATCAACGCCAGGGCGCCGAGCAGCTGACCCTGCTCAAGGACCACGAACGCATTGCGCGTGACCTGCATGATCTGGCTATCCAACGTCTCTTCGCCACAGGAATGACGCTCCAAAGTGCGCTGCGTTTCGTCGATCATCCGGAAGCCAGCGAACGCCTGTTGCGGGCCGTGGACGATCTGGACGAGACGATCAAGATCATCCGGTCCACCATCTTCGGGCTCCGCACGCACGACACCCGCCGGGCCGCCCACGGCCTGCGGGTCCGGACAGTCACAGTGGTGGAGCAGGCAACCCGCACGCTGGGCTTCACACCGGCGCTTCACATGGAGGGGCTCATCGACACAGATGTGTCGGCCGAGATCGCCGAGCATGTGCCTGCCGTGCTCGGCGAGGCGTTGAGCAACATCGCACGGCATGCACACGCCAGCGCTGCGGACGTCGCACTGGTCGTTCGTGACGGAGGCCTGACACTGACGGTGAAGGACAACGGTGTGGGCACGGCGGGCGACGGCCGGCACAGCGGATTGCGCAACCTCACGAAGCGGGCGGAGAGCCTGGGCGGTGAGATGACCCTGGAGTCACCGTCCGAGGGCGGCACAAGACTGGTGTGGCGAGTACCGCTGCGCATTCCTTCGGGGTGACGCTCGCCGTACCGCACTGCTCAGCTCTGATGCAGCCGCCGTGCCGGGGCTGAACGGCCCCCACACCTGCCGCGCAGTGGCACCCGCACAGCCTCCGGGTGGGCCCGTTCGGCCCCTCTCCTCTTTTCGCCGGGCATGCGACGGTCGGACTACAGGAGAAAGAGGTGCATGATGCCTCCCTCGAAGATCCGCTGGCCTTGGCAGCGCAGCCCCCTCAAACGCAGCACCGACGTGGCGGAATCCTGGATGATTCTGACCACGGGGGTACTCATTGCCGTGCTGGCTCCGGCTGCAGGCGCGGTGGCCGGGAGCGCAGTGGACGACGCATCACAGCAGCAGAGCCGCCAGTGGCACACCGTCTCCGCGGTGGTGACAAAAGATCCTCCCGCGAGCATCGGTGTAGAGCCCTTGGGCGGCGCGGGTGGCAGACCTCATACCACGGTGCGATGGACGGCCCCGGACGGCACGGTCCGGACCGGAGAGGCGGCCGTGGCACCGGGCGTGAAGGCAGGCGACCGGACCACCGTCCGGCTCGACCGGCACGGCTCCGTGGTGCGGAACCCCGTCAGTCCGGAGGGTTCCCTCGCCGAAAGCATCGCGATGGGAACCGTTGCGGCGTCCGGCACCGGAGTGGTCCTCCTCGGCGCGGAGCGGGCCGGCGCGCACCTGCTGAACCGCCGACGCTACGCGCAGTGGGAGAAGGAATGGGCGGAGGCGGACTCACAGTGGCACCACCCCCAGAGGTGAACCGCCGCGAGCTGCCGCGTCGCGCGAAGGGTACGGCACACCGCGTCGCGGGACCGCGAGGCGGACGACGGGCTACACCGGCCTTTGGTAAGGAGCCTCACGCCGGTAGGTGAGGCGATTGACCACGGCAGTGACGCCGTCCACCTGTCGCATCATCCGTATGGCGACGGCCACCTGGCCGCTGCTCTCCAAACTCCCCGCAACGGTCACCAGACCGTCGTGGACCGACACTTCTACGCTCCGCGGGCTCAGCCACAACGCCCGCACCACGATCTCGTCCATCACTTCGTCGCGGATTGCGGAGTCCGGACGGGCGAAGATCTGCAGCACATCGCGCCGTGTGATCATGCCGACGAGCCGTGCCTCCTCATCCACCACGGGAAGCCGCTCGATTCCGCTCGCGCTCATGAGGCGGGCCGCACGGACAACGGAGTCATCGGCACGGACCGTGCGAGCCGGAACCGACATCAACTGGCCGGCATCGGGATTGGCGCCACAGCCGGTCCTGCGCCCCTCGGGCTCCAGGTCCGTCGCGGAGACCACGCCGATCACTTTGTCATCGCCATCCACCACGGGCAGGCCGCTGATGTCGTACTCCGCCAGCAATCGCACCATTTCTTGGGCGGATGTCCTGCTGCGCACGCGGACGACATCCCCAGTCATGACGCTTCCCACCTGTCGGCGCTTCATCTCCTGCCCTCTCTCGGCTCGTGCCCGGCCTCACGGAAGCCGGCGCAGGTAGGGGTCACGCGCATGGCGCGGCAGCAGGCGCACCCGGGCATCGACGACAGTGACGCCATCCGGCCTGGCGATCACCGGATTACATTCCGCCTCGGCAAGCTCGGGCAGGTCGTCCGCCATCCGGGAGAGGCGTGCCAGCAGGTCCTCCAAGGCCGCGATGTCGGCCGGGCTGCTGCCCCGGTAGCCGAACAGCAGGGGCGTGTACCGGGGTGCGGTGACGAGTTCGTGCACATCGGTGTCGGTGAGCGGGGCAAGGCGCGCGGCGTGGTCGGCGAGCAGCTCGCTGATGGTCCCGCCGAGGCCGAAGAGGAGCAGCGCTCCGAATACTTCGTCCTGGACGACTCCGGCCAGCAGCTCCGCGCCACTGGCAGCCATCGGCTGGACCAGAACTTCGGTCATCGCGGTGCCGAGGCGGCGGGTCAGATCACGGTAGGCGGCCAGCACTTGAGACTCCCCGCGCAGTTCCAGGAGGACGGCGCCCCGCTCGCTCTTGTGAAGGAGCCCGGGCCCCTGTGCCTTGAGCACCGCCGCACCATCGGGCCCCGCCAGGCGTGCAGCAGCATCGACAGCCTCCCGCTCCGTGGTGACGCATGCCTGCGGCAGCCGGGGGATGCCGTAGCAGCCGAGGAGCCGTGCAGTCTCACGCGCATCCAGCCAGCCGCCGACCGGATCCCGCGCGAGAAATGCCTCCACGAGGGCATGTGCACCCGGCCCGTCGATGCCTGCCGGCTCCACGCTCCTGCCCGGTGGCCTGGCCAGCCAGCGTGCCCGTTCAGCGGCATGGAACAGAGCCTGGGCCGCCGACTGGGGTTCGCCGTAGGAAGGCACCGCCGGACCGTCTTCCGTGCGCAGCAAGCGGACGCGCTCCGGCTGATCGAGCAGCGCCGCAACAAGCGGTACGCCGGGACGCCCCATGGGCGCTGATGTCGCCGCAGTGACGAGATCGGCACCGACAGCCGCGTTCAAAGCGGTCGGCACCAGTGCAACCAGGACGGCGTCCGCCGCTCCGGAGCGCGCAAGCCGGCCTACGCACTCGCTCAATTCCTGCGCGCTCACTTCCGGTGTGGTGTCGACCGGATTTCCGGCACCGGCACCTGCCGGCAACAGGGCCAGCAGCTTCCCCCCGAGGTCCGACGGCAACTCGGGGACGGTCAGTCCCGCATCCACGCAGGCATCCGCAGCCAGCACTCCGGCGCCCCCGGCGTTCGAGACCACGGCGACCCGCCCGCCCGCAGGAAGCGGCTGGGAGTGCAGCAGCGCCGCGGTGTCCAGCAGCTCACCAAGGGTGCGGGTGGCGGTCAGGCCGGCCTGGGTGAACAGTGCCCGGCGGGTCATGGTGGGGGTTGCCGCTGCCGCCGTGTGCGAGGCGGCAGCACGACGGCCTGCTTCCGAGCGCCCGGCATCGACCGTGAGCACCGGCATACGGCGGGCAACACGCCGCGCCGTACGGGAGAAGGCCTGAGGGTTCCCGAACGACTCCAGGTGCAGCAGCGCCAGTTCGGTCCTGCCGTCGCCCTCCCACCACTGCAGAAGATCGTTGCTGCTGACATCGCGTTTGTCACCGAGCGAGACGAAGCTGGAAATGCCGATACCCAGGCGGGAGAGCCCGTCGAGAAGCGCGATGCCCACTCCGCCGGACTGCACCGCGACCCCCGCGGTACCCGGCACCGGCTTCGTCACGGCGAAGGTCGCGTCCATGCGAACGGACTCCTCCGTGTTGGCAATGCCCAGACAGTTGGGGCCGACCATCCGCATACCCCAGTGGCGGCATGCCTCGGTCAGCTCCGCGATCGCGCCGTCGTCCAGACCGGATGCCAGGACCACCAGCGCTCTGACTCCGGCCTTGCCGCACTGGACCACCGTGTCGCAGACAGCGGCAGCCGGTGTCGCGATGACGGCGAGGTCGGGCGGGTGAGGAAGGTCGGTGACGGATGCGTGGGCGGGGATGCGCAGCACGGCGTGCGCGTGCGGGTTCACTGCGTAGAGCGACCCGTTGAAGTGGGCCTCACGCAGGTTGTGCAGTACGGCCCGGCCGGCCGAACCCGATCGGGTTCCGGCTCCGATCACCGCGAGGGAGCGGGGACGCAGAAGTGGCTGCAAGCTCGCGGTGCCGGCGGTGCGGCCCCGGTTGTCCACCGCTGCCAGATAACGTTCGCCCGGTTCGAGCCGGATGACCCCGCGTACCGTGGGTCCGTCGTACTGACGTGTGACGCGCAGGCCGAGGTCGGCGAAGACCTTATGGATGAGGTGGTTGTCGGCGAGCACATCGGCGGTGAAAGCGGAAACGCCGTTCTCGCGGGCGATGTGGACGAGGTGCTCCAGCATCAGAGTGCCGACGCCTCGGCGGTGGAAGTCGTCGGCGACCGCCAGGGCGATCTCGGCGGAGGTGGCGTCGTCGCCGAGCTCGTACTCGGCGACGCCGATGAGCCGGTCGCCCTGTACCGCCACCAGCGTGCGGTGGCCGGCTTCTGGGGGCGCGCAGAGCCGGTCGGCAGCCTGCTCGCCGGAGCGGCGGCTCACCACGAAGAACCGGCTGCGCAGACTGTCCTCGGACATGTCCCCGTAGAGCCGAAGCACCGGTCCACGATCGTCCGGGCGCGCCGGACGGAGCCGGACCGTACTTCCATCGGACAGCAGTGCACAGACCTCTCGCGCACCGGAGGCTGTGTCCGTCATGGCGGTTCCATTCCTCACGGCCTCTCCCTCTTACGATCCGTCCTCGTGGGCCATCGGCCCGAGGACCGTCCGGTGCCGTCCGGAGGGACCGACGCTCTCCCGACGGCTCTGTGTGCCGGCCGCGCATCGTGCAGTTCTCCTCCCCCGTGAACGGGCCCCTACGGATGCTCGAAGTGGCGGCCCACCACCGGCCCTGTCCGTTCGGGATCCGCTCCTTTGAGGTCGAACGTCACATCCACGACCCCCTCGACCGCCCGCACCAGCCGTGCCGCCACGAAGAGGAGCGACTTGTTGCGGATCTGGCCGCTGAGCGTGACCACCCCATCGGTGACGCTGACCGACATCTCCTCTGCGGAATCGGAGAACAGCCGGTTCACGACCTCCGCACGTACCTCCGCTGCCAGGTCCTCGTCGGACCGGAGAAAGACCTTCAGCAGGTCCGAGCGGCTGACGATGCCCTGGAGCAGCCCTCCGCTGTCGACCACGGGAAGCCGCTTCACGGACTTGTACGCCATCGTCCGCGCCGCCTGCGCGAGGGAGTCGCCGGCTTGCACCGTGAGGGCGGGCGTAGTCATCAGCTCCCCCGCCGTCAGGGCGCCGGCCTTGCGCACCCCGTCCGATCGCCGCAGCTGTTCCATCCGGTCGGGGTTCGCTTCCCGGAGCTCCTCCTTGAGCAACAAATCGGCCTCGGAGACCACCCCGATCACCCGTCCTTCCCCCACAAGCACAGGCAGGGCGCTGACCTTCCACTGCTCCATCGTCTCGACGATCTCCTTGAAACGCGCCTCCTGACCGATAGCCACCACCGTCTGAGTCATCACATCGCTGACCGTGCACGGGGTGTGCTCCATGACGCCTCCTCGGTACGGACTGCCGTCGCGCGGCCGCTACGACACCTTCAGCTTGCGCGTGGCCGTCCGTGCCGGGCAGGGGCCGTCCGGCCCCTTCGTCTGCTGATCGGCAACGTCGGTCGACGCAGTACGCCGTGCCACGCGCACTCCGTCCGCGCCACCCGTTGGGCCGGTCGGCCCGCGATGAGGCCCTGCGGCCCATCCCCTCGGCCGTGCACTCCGCGCAGCGTGGAGAGGCAAGGATGCTTTCGCTCCCCCGGAGGTACACGATGACGCGCCCCGTGACCGTCGTGTGGACGGATCACCTGCGGGCCTGGCCGCCGCCGACTGGGGAGCGCGGGAGGCGCAGCTCAGGACGGAATTGGCACGCCGTCCGGATGCCCGCGAACTCCCCCTCGTCGTCGACCACTTCAAGGAGCTCATCAAGGCAGCGGCCAACGATGACTTCCCACAGGACCCGGCCAGGCAACTGCAACGCGCCGGGCATGCCGTGAAGCACTTCGCCCGGGCCGAAATGCGACGGTTCGGGAACGACGAACTCGACAGCCCCGACCTGATCCGATACAGCTCCGGACTCATCGCCCGGCTCGCCCCGGTGACGTACCGACAGTTCCTCGGGTACCCCGGACGGACCAGTCGGCAGGGCGTGGACACGGCATCGGATATGTACTGAATGGACCACGACGCCGTCGGCCGCCGAACGAGGGGAGCGGGCCGTGTCGCCATCGGATGCCACCGCCCACCCGGCGAAGCCCGATCAATTGTTTGACCGAGACGTGGAGTGGGCCGACCTGGTGGGCTTCGTATGCGACCCGCGTCCTGGGGCCACGCTCGGCCTGGTCTCCGGCCGGCGCCGGCAGGGCAAGACCTTTCTGCTGGAAGCCATTGCCAAGGCCGCTGACGGCTTCTACTTCGACGGGCATGCGGCGGCGGAGGCCGAGACCTTGCACCGCCTCGCCGAGCGTTTTGGGGAACATACTCGGGCGACGCATCCACCGCACTGGCAGCGATGGGAGGATGCGGTGGACGCGCTGCTGGCACTGGGCGATCAGCACCCGACCCCCGTGATCATCGACAACTTCCCCGACCTTGTGGGCCCGAGCCCGGCGCTGCCATCCGTCATTCACCGGGCCTACCGCCGTCTTCACCAGGTGCGTCGGCACAATCGGGCCCGCCTCATCCTCAGCGGCGGGACTCCCTCCCTCATGCGGAGGCTCTTCTCCGGCCCGTCGTCCCTGCACCGGATCGCCTCGCTGGAGCTCCTGGTGCGACCGTTCGACTTCCGCGAAGCGGCGCGCTTCTGGGGCATCCGGTCCCCACAGCTTGCCGTGCAGGTACATGCCGTCGTGGGCGGCACTCCCGCCTATCGGGGGGACCTTGTGTGCGACGACGCCCCTGCCGGCCCGCATGACTTCGACGCATGGGTGTGCAGAACCGTCCTCAACCCCCGCGTCCCCCTGTTCTGGGAGGCGCGCAATCTGCTGGAGGAGGAGAACCACGCGGACCGGGCGCTGTCCCACTCCGCGCTGGTCGCGATCGCAGCAGGCCGCTCCACGCCCGGTGAGATCGCCGAATGCTTCGGAGCCCAGCTGACCGACGTCTCCCACGTCCTGGCCGTACTGCAGAACCGTGGGCTGTTGCACGCAGAGCCGGACGCGTTCCGGCCCGCACTGACCCGCTACCGCATCGCCGAGCCGCTGCTGGCCTTCGAGCATGCCGTCGCCTGGCCCCATCGCGCCGCGATCGAGCAGGGCGACACCGCCACCGTGTGGCAACACGCACGCGCCACGTTCGACTCCGCCGTGGCAGCCCCCCGCTTTGCCCAGATCTGCCGGGACTGGGCCACCGCCTACGCCGGTCCTGGCACCTTCGAAGGGGACCCCGAAACGGCCGTGCGCGGCGCTGTCTCCGGCCCTGTGGGGTCCACCCGGCTCGACGTGGACGTGGCGGTACGAGGGAACGTGGACGGCCGGCCCGGAGCCCTGCTCTCGGTCGGTCTCGCCCGCTGGAACGAGACCATGGACATCCATCACCTGGAACGGCTGCGCCATATTCTGTCCGTCCTCAGCACGTCCGGCGAGGACGTCGGCGGGGCCGTGCCGGCGTGTTACAGCGGGGGCGGGTTCGGTCCGGAACTGCGGGCTGCGGAAGCCCGGGGCGAGGTTCTCCTGGTCGACGTCGACAGGCTGTACCACGGCGAGTGACCGGCCGTCACGCGTTCAAGCGGTCAAGCGGTCGCACAGATGGTTTCGACGAAGTGCCCGACCTTCTTTTCTGCCAGGTGCCGGGCAAGGTCGGCTTCGCTGATCATGCCGACCAGCCGGTGGTCGTCGATGACCGGCAGCCGCCGGATCCGGTGCTCCTCCATGGCCTTCAGGACCTGTTCCGCTCCGG
Source organism: Streptomyces sioyaensis (assembly GCF_004122735.1). GTDB lineage: Bacteria > Actinomycetota > Actinomycetes > Streptomycetales > Streptomycetaceae > Streptomyces > Streptomyces sioyaensis. The sequence goes on from NZ_SDIF01000001.1 coordinate 145,396, forward strand.
CGTCGGCACCGATGGTGACGGGCTTGCCCTGCGCGAGTTCACCAGCGGTCATGGTGTGCGGGTCCTTGCCCTTGGCGAGGCATTTGAGGACGATGTCGCGGTCGGTGATGATCCCGTGCAGGCGGTCGTCGGGGCCGCAGAGGGGCAGTGCGCCCACATCGAGCTCGCGCATCCGACGTGCCGCGTCCACCAGGGTCTCGCTCTCCTGAACACAGGTGGCACCACTGTGCATGATGTCGCGTGCGGTGGTCATGGCGGTGACTCCCTCAAGTTCGTCCGGTTGGGGCGGGCACGGGGCTATGTCCCCTCGTGCGCCCGTGCGCCGCCCCGTGGGGCCTGGAATCAGTCTCCGGGGTGCGGGCCATACATGAAATGGGTCGAATGGGCCAGCCTCGGGTCGGGCGGCCACGGCGTCCGCCTGACTGCACGACCGGCCTCGCCCGCGGGGCGAGCGGGGCAGGACCCGTGCTGTCACATTTCGTGCGGCAGGTCAGGGGAATAGCGTGGAAGGGGGGACGCCCGCGGTAGCCTGCACCGGCCGTCCGGCGGAAGAGCCGCGTCGTGGGAGGCCTCGTCGAGGAGCCATCCAAATGATCACAGCAGTCCGCCTACCAGGACGGCATCCGACGCGATCGGTCAAACCGGGGCCGCCACGCGAGCCGCCCAAGCCGCCGGCTTCGCAACCCAGGCCCACTTGGCGGACGTGGCTGCTGCCCGTCGTTCTGGTGATCGTGTTCCTGGTCCTCCTCATGCGCTCCCAGCCCTCGCCGGGGGTGTCGGTTTCGTACAGCCAATTCCTCGGCAAGGTGAACACGGGCCAGGTCAAGACGGTCGACATCGACGACAAGGGAGCTGTCGACGGAACCCTCGAAGACGGACGGAAATTCACCACCCAGATCCCCACCGCACTGGACAACAGCAGCCTTGAGCAACAATTGCGGTCCGAGAATGTGGACATCACCGCCTCCCACGGCGGCGGCAGCGGCCTGGGGACGCTGCTGGCATTCGTCCTGCCGCTGGTCCTTCTCGGTGCGCTGTTCCTGTGGACCGGACGGAGGGCCGCCCGCACGCTGTCCGGGGGACTGAGCGGCATCGGACGGTCCCGGGCCAAAATCATCGAGGCCGAGCGGCCGACCACCCGCTTCGTCGACATCGCCGGATACGAGGGCGCCAAGCAGGAGATCAGCGAGGTCGTTGACTTCCTGCGCCACCCGGAGCGGTACGCACTGGCCGGAGCCAAGGGACCACGCGGAGTGCTCATGGTCGGGCCACCGGGCACCGGCAAGACGCTGCTGGCACGCGCCGTCGCCGGCGAGGCCGAGGTCCCCTTCCTGTCAGTGACCGGATCGGCGTTCGTGGAGATGTTCGTCGGGGTCGGCGCCTCCCGGGTCCGCGACCTCTTCGCCGACGCACGCAAACGTGCCCCCTCGATCATCTTCATCGATGAGATCGACGCCGTCGGCAGCCGCCGCGGCGGGGTGCGCCTGGGCGGCAACGACGAACGCGAGCAGACCCTCAACCAGCTCCTGGCCGAGATGGACGGCTTCGACCAGAGCAGCGGCATCGTGGTGCTCGCCGCGACCAACCGGCCCGAAGCCCTCGACACGGCGCTCCTGAGACCCGGACGCTTCGACCGGCATGTGACCGTCCCGCTGCCGAACCAGGCCGAGCGAGCGGCGATCCTGATCGTCCACGCCCGCGGCAAGACACTTGCACCCGACGTCGACTGGGACGTCGTGGCGCGAGCCACGCCCGGTTTCTCCGGAGCCGATCTCGCGAACCTCGTCAACGAGGCAGCCATCCACGCAGTCCGCGCGGGCGGCACCGTCATCTCCGCCCAGGACCTGGACTCCGCCCGCGACCGGGTTCTCCTCGGTCGGCGGGAAACCTCCAACGCCCTGCTTCCCGAAGAACGCCATGCGGTCGCCGTCCACGAGTCCGGGCATGCCCTCGTCGCGGCTCTGTGCGAGCACGCCGACCCGGTCGCGAAGGTGACCATCCTGCCCTCCGGACCGACCCTCGGCGCCACCGAGCAGCTCCCCGAAGCCGAACGCCACCTCTACAGTGAGGGCTATCTGAACGATCTGCTGACCGTCCGGCTCGGCGGCCGGGCCGCCGAACTCGTCGCCTTCGGCGAGGGCTCGACCGGCGCCGCCGACGACCTGGCCGGCGCCACCCAGATCGCCGGCCGCATGGTCCGCGATTTCGGCCTGTCCCCCGCCCTCGGCCCGGTCGGCTACGCCTCGGGCACCCCTCAACGCCTCGGCGGAGAGCCCCCCGAAGCAGCCCCGCAGCGGCCGTACTCCGAGCACACCCAGCGCATCGTCGACGAGGAGACCACCCGCCTCGTCCGGCAGGCCGAGAAACGCGCCGTGGCCCTGCTGCGCGAACACCGCACGGCACTCGACGACCTCGCAAAGCGGCTCATCATCCACGAAACCATCGCCGGTTCCACCGTCCTGGACGTACTACGAGGGCAGCCAACCGCTGATGACGATGCCACCACGGCGGGCGGCAACAGGACGCCGCGGTGAGCCGCCGGGTAACAGCGCCGGCTTCGCGGCAGCTCGCAGATGGTGCGGGCCGCATGCTCGGCACACCGCGCCGTGTGGTGGAGAGGGTGCTGCCGCGGAGCCCGCTGCCGGCCTGTTGCCTCCGCACGGATCGAGGACGGTCGTACGCGGACGGTCCTTCGCGTTACGGGGCGGATGCCGCAAGGCGCCCGCCCCATACGGTGTTTCGACGGCAGTCTCAGGTCGTGATGTCGATGTGCCGTGGCATTGTGGCCTGTGTTTTGGGGACTGAGACGGTCAGTACACCGTCCGCCAGGCTCGCCGTGACCTCCTCGGCTTTCACATCGGCGGGCAGGAGGGCCCGGTATTCGAAGCTGCCTGTCCGGCGAGTGGTGCGGCGCAATACGCCTTCGCGCTCGCTTTGCTTGTACTCACCGGAGATGTGCAACCCCTGACCGCTGACCTCGACATCGATGTCGTCACGCTTCACACCGGGCAGCTCCGCCTCGATGATGTAGGCGTCATCCGTCTCGTGCATATCCGCCAGTGGCGCCCAGTGCGTCCCTGCGCCCAGCGAGGGCGCGGCACCGGCGGACTCCAGCAGGTGCTCCATGCGCTGGAACAGTTCATCGATCTCCGAGGTGATGGGACCACCCCAGCTCAGGGAGGGCACAGCACTTTCCAGCAGGCTACCGGGCCGGTGTCGAACGGGCATGTTCATCGCGGTCACCTCCGCGAATCGAGTGCGTTCGGATGCGTTCCATGGTGCGCGCGCGAACGTTGCTCGGCGACCCGGACCAGCGCCCCGGGGGGGGGCGCAGCCGAACCCTCCATCCGGAGGCCAGGGGATGTGCCGTCCTCCTCACCGTGCTTCTCCCAACCAGTCCGCCGCCGTGGGCCCCGTCCGTGCGGCATCCGGGCAGGTCACATCGAATTCCACGTCCACCACGCCCTCGACAGCTCGCACCAGGCGCGCAGCCACCGGGATGAGTGAAGTGTCCCGAACCTGCCCACGCAGCGTGACGACGCCGTTGGTGACAGTGACATGCAGATCCCGGGTCGGTGCCGCGAACAGCGCGCCGAGGATGTCCCGGCGGACTTCCTGCGCCAGGTCGTCGTCCGAGCGCAGAAAGACCTTCAGCAGGTCCGCCCGACTGACGATGCCCTGGAGCACCCCGTGCGCATCCACCACCGGAAGCCGTTTCACCGACTCATGCGCCATCGTTCGAGCGGCCTGGGAGAGCGTGGCATTGGCACGCACGGTATGGGCGGGGCTGCTCATCAGCTCTCCCGCCGTCACGGCTTCCGCTCTGCGGACGTCATCGACCCGTCGCAGTTGCTCCAGACGGTCGGGGTCCGACTCCCGGAACTCCTCCTTTGGCAGCAGATCCGCTTCGGAGACCACGCCGACCACCTGGCCCTCCCCCGCAAGCACAGGCAGAGCACTGACCTTCCACCGTTCCATGGTCTCGACGATCTCTTTGAACCGCGCCGCACGGTCGACCGCAGCCACGGTCTTCGTCATCACGTCGCTGACAATGTGCGGGGTGTTCAGCATGACGTCATGCCTCCTCAATGCCGACGGCCGGTGTGACGGGAAGTGGATCCGTACGGCGGAAAGGCGTCCGACGTTGTCATTCACGAGCTGGTTCGGAACGTGATCCCTACATCGGGGCAGAGGGACTCGGCCATCCCACGGTCGAAGGGCTCGGTGCCGGGAGTGAGCACCGACGCGGCGGCCACGGCCACCCCCAGCGCGCAGGCACTGACCGGATCGTCCCCTGCGGCCAGCCGTACGGTGAGCGCGGCCACCATGCTGTCTCCGGCCCCGGCGTCGCTGAGCAGCTCCCCGGGCATCGGCGGTGCACGCAGTTCGGTGTGGCCGTGACGGGTCGAGCAGAGCGCGCCCAGGTCGCCGATCGTGGTGATGGTGATCTCGGCGGCGCCCATGGTGAGCAGTTGCTCGTTGACGGCCAGGGCGTCGTCGAAGCTGCGTACGGTCCGGCCGAGGAGATCGGCGGCCTCTGTGCGGTTGCACCTGAGCAGAAAGACGCCTTCCGCCAGCGCCTGCCGCAGCGCCGGGCCCGACGTGTCCAGCACCAGCCGGGATCCGGCCGCTTTGACCCGGCGGGCGACGGCCGTGTAGAAGTCGTCAGGCAGGCCGCCGGGCAGGCTGCCGCTTGCTACTACGTACCTGCTGGTGCCGATCGCCTGCCCTAGCACGTCCAGGCAGCGTCGTCCCTCCTGGTCGTCGAGGTGTGGGCCGGGCGGGACGATGTGATGACTGCGGCGCGCCCCGGTCTCGAACAGCACGAGTGCTTCGCGGGTCTCACCATCGATGCCGACGGCGATGTGGTCGATGCCCTCTTCGTCCAGCAACCTGTTCAGGCGGCAGCCGACCTCGCGGCCGGCGGTGTGGACGGCAGTTGCCCGTCCTCCGAATCGCGCCACACCGCGGGCGACGTTGATTCCCCCGCCCCCGCCGGCCACAGACCTGACCCGAGCGCGGTTCTTGCCGACGTCGGCAAGGTGGTCGACATCCCAGCAGATGTCGACGGTGGGGTTCATCGTCAGGGTGAGAACTGGCCCGGCCGTGGCGGGATCCGGTGCTGCTGTGCTCATCGCGGAGCTGCCGCCTCGCCCGGTATGGCCACGGCCTGGCGGACCATCTGCTGAACACGGCCCCGCTCGTTGTCGTACCCGGCCGTGACCGCCGGCAGGTCGTCGTCGGCAACGGTGGTCAGCGTGCGCCCGACGGCGGATGCTCGCGGACACGCCACGATGCCGCTGAGTACCAGGGGTTTGTCCACGGCACCCAGGCCATCCTGGTAGCGGCCACGTGCGGCCTTTTGCCGGAAGATCTCGTTGGCCTCCTCCGCTTCGATCGTCTTCCGTGCGGTCACGCAGACGATGCCGGCAACGTCGAAGGCATGCTCGGTCAGCGCCGAGCGGCCGATGCAGCCGAGCCCGTTGATGGCAACCCGGGCGGCCATGGTTCGCTCCCCACGTTCTCGGCCGAACTGCTGACGAAGCGGCCCGACACCTGGGGCCTCGGTCGCGGCCGATCGCGATCGGCTCACATGCCATGAACGGGACGGCCGATGTTGCGTGTCACTGGCCCCGACCCAGCTTCGACGCTAACCCTTCCGGCAGCCCGACGCACCTCGTCGCGTCACCGGCAGGTCGCCGGCGGAGATCACGACGCGGTGCCCGGCGGCGAAGATCTCGCGTGCCTGACGGATGGCGTCGCGAGCCGGGGACGAGCAGGACGACGTCGTCGGCGGCGCGGGCGGCACAAGTACCCAGGAACACCAGCACCGCACTGCGGCGGTCCTCGGCGATCTCATTCGGCCCCACCCGCTCCAGTCGGCCACGTGGCCGACGAGACATGGCCTGCACCCTCATCTGCTACCGACGACTCGCCACATGAGATGAGCTGTTGGCGCAGGTCCCACCGGATGAGCAAGGCAGGGATACGCCGCGGACCAGGCAGCTCTTGCGCGATTGAGCCGTTCGGGCCAGGGTCCGGCCGGGTCAGCAGGCCGAGGGTCTGACAAGGCGCTCTACTTGCTCTCGGACTTCGAGGGGAGCCGACCCATGACAGGACATGCGCACTCCGTTGAGCGCGTGCTTTCCCCGCCGATCGATCTCAACGGGACTGGGCGCTACGTCCACTGGGGAGTGGTGCAGCTGTCCGTCGCCAACCTCGTGGTCATCGGGGTGATGCTGGTCGTCTTCGTGGCGGCCCTGCTCCTGCCCTTCCCCCGAGGGCGAGGCCGACGATGAGCGAGGTGGGAGGAGGCTGGACCGGAGCGGTCCGGCGGCGGGCGGTGCGGGCACTGCCCCCGGACAAGTTGCTGCCGGACACCCAGCCCGCGTACATGGCCTCATGGATCTACGTCTTCGGTGTGCTCACCGTGGCCGCGCTGATCGTCGTCCTGCTCACCGGCGGGGTGCTGGCCCTGAAGGGGCCCGCATGGTGGCATGTCTCGGGGACCGGCACGTACGTGAACGGCCTGCACCTGTGGAGCGTCGAGCTGTTCATGTTCTTCATGGTGATCCACCTGTGGGGCAAGTTCTTCATGGCCGCCTGGCGCGGTCGGCGGGCGCTGACCTGGGTCACCGGTGCGGTGTGTTTCTTCGCCTCGATCGGCACGGCCTTCACCGGCTACCTGGTCCAGCAGAACTTCGACTCCCAGTGGATCGCCGGGCAGGCCAAGGACGGGCTCAACTCGGTCGGCATCGGCGCGTTCTTCAACGTGCTGGACTTCGGCCAGATGCTGATGTGGCACATCGTCCTGCTGCCTTTCGCCCTCGGCCTGCTGACGGTCTGGCACATCCTGTTGGTCCGGCTGCGCGGGATCGTGCCGCCGATCGACGCCGCGCCGGATCCCGCGGAGGGGCCCACGCAGGAGGCAGCGCAATGACCCGACGCGCCGGCAAGCGCGCCGTGCCGGACCCGGCCGCTTTCCCCACCAGGCCCTACGACCTGGTCAAGGAGTTCACGATCGCACTGGTGGTGGTCGCGCTGCTCACCGCGGGCCTGGCCGCCGTCTTCTCCTCGCCCGACGTCAAGCCGGTGACGCTGGCCTCCTGGTCGAGGGCCGACGGCGCCGACTTCACGGCGACCGCCGTGTCCGAGCTCGGCGGCACCAGCGGCACGGCCCAGTACGGGCCGCCGTACAATCACACGCCGGGCGCGGCGCAGAAACTCGGGCCGGTCGGGCTGCAGAGCGCCGCGGGGGTCCGCGTCCCGGTGGACACGGCAAACGACTTCGTGCTGCGTCCACTGCGCAATGCCCCCGAACCACCCGCCGTCAGCGCGGGCCTCGCCGCCTGGACCGCCGCTCCGGCGGCCCGGCGCCAGGCATGGACCTCGGCCTACTCCGACGCCCTGGCCAAGGCCGGCGGCGGCGCCCCCGCGAAGGGCGATTACGGCCCGGTCCCCGTCCTCATCGCACGCCTCCTCGGTCTGGCCCGCAGCGGCGCCCTGGATGGCGAACTCCAGGCGGAGGGCAAGTTCTACCAGACCGACTACACCCGTCCGCTGCTCTTCCTCTCCGATGGTTCCTACCTGGAGTCCCGTGCCCGTGCCGAGCACCTCGGCGGCGACCAGTGGGGGATGATGAACGAGACCGGGAACTACCCGGGCCAGGCGTGGCTGTGGCTCTACACTTTCTGGTATCAGATCGAACCCTTCAAGTCCTCCGGCAACGCCGACGCGCTGATCTGGGGCCTGATGGCGCTGCTCAGCCTGGGCCTGATGCTCGTGCCTTTCATCCCCGGAGTGCGATCCGTACCGCGCTGGACGCGGGTGCACCGGTTGATCTGGCGCACGTACTACCGCGAACAAGCTGTGGAACGGAACAGCCAGGAGTGATCTTCGCTCTCCGACGTACGCTCACTGCGGGTGTTGCACCGCTTGTGTGATGGCGAGGGTGGCGGGATCGACGGGCAGGAGGCCGGTCTCGGCGGGGGTGTGCGCGGGTGCTCGCTGCAGGTCAACAAGGATCGATTCGTCGTCGCCCACGCCGCCCCCGCCGACGACGTTGTCACCGGTGTGCCTGACCGAACCGTCATCGCTGATCAGTGCGCGGGACGAGCCGGCGATGGCGAGCAGCGCAGCCTGGTCGGCAGCCGCAATCGGTCTTCCGCCGACAACCGGTGCCGAGCGGGCGGCGGCCTCGATCGGCTCCAGAGTGGCGATCACCCGTCGCGCGGCGGCATCGCGCTCCTCGGCGGCCTCCTCCAGCTGGTCCAACGTGCGGTCGATACGCGCGAACAGGGCGGCGTCGACGGGGAATTCGCCGCCGGAAAGGCGATGAAGGAGGGTGCGGTGGAAGGCCACGCCGGTTTTGGTCCGGGCCAACTCGCGGTGCAGATCGACCAGGTGGGTGTATGGCTCGGTCGGCGGGATCCGCAGGGCGGCGTCCTTGGATACCCGCGGGCGGTCCATCTCGTCGATCGAGCACTCGACGACCCGCCCGGCCATCCGAAGGATCTCAACCTTGTGCCGCAGTTCCAGGAACAGCTTGTGAGATATCCGCCCTCAGCGAACAGTTAAAACAGTCTCTGACCTGGGACTTGTAACTGATCACTAGAATCTGCTCCCATTCTAACGGGATGTACATCCTGTACATTTTTTACAGAGAGAGGAGCACGCATGCTGCCACCGACGGCCCGCTATGTCCTTCCGGAGTTCACCGAGCGCACCTCCCAGGGCACGCGCACCATGGACCCCTACTCCAAGCTGCTCAGCGAGCGCATCATCTTCCTGGGCACCCCGGTCGACGACGCCTCCGCCAACGACGTGATGGCGCAGCTCATCCACCTCGAACACGCCGCGCCCGAGCAGGACATCTCGCTCTACATCAACTCCCCCGGCGGCTCGTTCACCGCGATGACCGCCATCTACGACACGATGAACTTCGTCTCGTGCGACGTGCAGACCGTCTGCCTGGGGCAGGCCGCCTCCGCGGCCGCGGTGCTGCTGGCCGCCGGCGCCCCCGGAAAGCGGCTGGCGCTGCCCGGCGCCCGGGTACTGATCCATCAGCCGTCCCTCCATGAGCCGATCCAGGGCCAGGCCACCGATCTGCAGATCCAGGCGGAGGAACTGCTGCGCACCCGCGAGATGTTGGAGGAGATGCTCGCGCGGCACACCGGACAGCCCCGCGAGCGGATCGCCGCCGACATCGAGCGCGACAAGATCTTCGACGCCCACGCCGCCCAGGAGTACGGCCTGATCGACGGCCTCACCCGGCACCGCAAGCAGTCGGCACGTCCCCTCGTTGCGCGGTGACGCCGGATGCTGCCCCCCGAACTCCCGCCGCTGCCCGCCCTCACGCGTGCCGAGGGTGAGTTGATCGACCGCTATCTGGAGGTGCTCGATCTGCTGGGCCGTATCAACCCGGCGCGCGGCGGCGGCACCTACAGCGGGCTGCGTGCGGCCCAGGCACTGGTCGGCACGGCCGCCGGACTGCGGGACGCGCTGACGCTGATGCACCAACGCGGCGAGAGCGAACTGCACCACGACACGCTGGCACGGGCCCTGCGGGTGCTGGACGGCGAACGGCGGGCCGGGCTCGTCGCCGTGCCGCCGCCCGCGGAGCGTTGACGCGACACGCGGCAGGGCTGCCCATACGGCGTAGCGCGCACGCCCGTTGCGAACCACCCCCGAATTGCCGGTTCATCCGGAATTTTTCGGGTCCCGGATGTTTCGCTCCTGGTCCAGGGCGCGCGACAGCCGGGACCCTGACACCTTGAGGAACAAATCCCACCATTCAGGCCAAATGTGACCCATCTCACATACGGCATTTTCAGCTCGGAGTTTGGGCGCCGGGTGCGTGAGGATCCCTTCGACGACAAGACCCCGCCACAGCGACGGGGCGGTCCGGACGGGCGCCTAATCCCGCCGCCGTCCGGATGTCCGGTCGACGTTCGTGGATCGGCGGGAGCGGAGGACCCGAGCAGGACGGGGTCCACGGCCTTCACGGGCCGGCGGACTCCTTGGGGTGAAGCCGTACGCACGGCCGGGCATCTTCGCCTGCCCGAACCCGACAGGTCTTCCTTCGCAGGCGGCTGACGAAGGGTTTGCGCATGACTGTGCGCATGCATACGCCGAATCTGCTGGCGCGCACCGGCACCGTCGCCGCTCTGACACTCGTCACGCTCGGCGGGACGACCATCACCCCGGGAACCACCGGGGGCGCCGAAGCCGCATCCGTGTCCGCACACGCGCTGCGGGTCGCCGCCTCCAAGCGGGGCTCCCCGTACCAGTACGGGGCCCAGGGGCCGGACGCCTTCGACTGTTCCGGGCTGACGCTGTACTCGTTCCTGCGCGCCGGCCGGGCCCTGCCCCGTACCGCCGCCGCGCAGTACAGCCGCACCCGGCATGTCCCGGCCGGCGCCCGGCGACGCGGCGACCTGGTCTTCTTCCATTCGGCCAACGGCATTTACCACGTGGGCATCTACGCCGGGAACGGCCGGATGTGGCACGCGCCCAAGGCCGGGAGCACGGTGCGACTGGAGCGGATCTGGAGCCCCGGGGTCTGGTACGGGCGGGTGCGCTGACCTGCGCGCTCGTCCTGCAACCCGTCAAGTGCCGGCGGTGGTGGGCCAGGTGGCCGACCCCGGCCGACCGGTCGGGCCGCACCGTGCCGTTCGTCGGACAAGCGCTGCCTCGCGCCCCGGTTCAGACAGCCGGCGCCGTGGCCAGGATCGTGCCGACCGCCGTGTCGATCTGATCGTCCGTCAGGTCCGCGCGGGCGGTCAGCCGCAGCCGGGAGATCCCGTCGGGTACGGACGGGGGCCGGAAGCAGCCGACGATGAGTCCGGCCGCGCGGCAGTCGGCAGCCCAGCCGACCGCCGCCTCCGGTGAGGGGGCGCGTACCGAGACCACCGCGGCGTCCGGCCGCACCGCGACCAGGCCCGCCGCGGTGAGCCGGTCGTGCAGCTTCCGTGCGACCTGCCCGGCCCGGGCGGCGCGCTGGGGTTCACGGCCCAGCAGCCGCAGCGCGGCGAGCGCACCGCCGGCCGCCGCCGGGGCGAGACCGGTGTCGAAGATGAACGACCGGGCGGTGTTGACCAGGTGCTCGATGACCCGGGCCGGGCCGAGCACCGCACCGCCCTGGGAGCCCAGCGACTTGGAGAGCGTCACGGTGGTCACCACATCGGCGTCGCCGGCGAGCCCGGCCGCCCACAGCGCGCCGCGACCGCCCTCGCCGAGGACGCCCAGGCCGTGTGCGTCATCGACGAGCAGTGCGGCGGCCCGCGTTCGGCAGACCTCGGCGAGGGCGGGGAGCGGGGCGGCGTCGCCGTCGACCGAGAACACCGAGTCGGTCACGGCGAGCGCCCGGCCGTCATGACCGCTCAGCGCGGCGCCTACGGCCTGGGGATCGGCGTGCGGGACCACTTCGGTGCGGGCCCGGGAGAGCCGGCAGCCGTCGATGAGGGAGGCGTGGTTGCCCGCGTCGGAGACGACCAGGGTGCCGGCGGCGGTGAGCGCGGTGACCGCGGCGAGATTGGCGGTATAACCGGACGACAGCACCAAAGCGGCCTCGAAGCCGCAGAAGGCGGCGAGTTCCGACTCCAGCCGGGCATGCAGTTCGGTGCTGCCGGTCACCAGCCGGGAGCCGGTGGCTCCCGCGCCCCAGCGGTGTGCGGCAGCCGCCGCGCCACGGGTGACCTCGGGATGCCGGGCGAGTCCGAGGTAGTCGTTGCCGGCCAGGTCGAGCAGCGGGTGGTCGGCCGGGCGGGGACGCAGGGTGCGGGTGAGTCCGGCGCGCCGGCGCGCGTCGCGGGCTTCATCCAGCCAGTCGAAGGCGGCTCCGTGGGGCGGCCGGCGGGGCCCGGCGGGGGCGGCCGGCGAGCCCTCGCGGAGCAGCGTGGGGGCGGAGTCCTGCGGCATCGGCGTCCTTCGTCCGTGGGCCTCGATTGTGGGCTGTTGCTAGACGTTAGCGGTCGTTCCGTGGGCCCACAGTGTGGCGATACACACACCTCCATCCTGGGTCGTTGTGGGAATCCTCCTTGGCCGGGGGCGGTGCCGTACGCCAGGATCAACGCCATGGACCTGCTGAGCACACTGGTGGACAAGGGACTGCGGCGCGAGTTGCCGACCCGCGAAGAGGCGCTGGCCGTACTGGCGACCTCCGATGACGAACTGCTCGATGTCGTGGCCGCGGCCGGAAAGGTGCGCCGCCAGTGGTTCGGGCGGCGGGTCAAACTCAACTATCTCGTCAACCTCAAGTCGGGCCTGTGCCCCGAGGACTGCTCGTACTGTTCCCAGCGGCTGGGGTCGAAGGCGGAGATCCTCAAGTACACCTGGCTCAAGCCGGATGACGCGTCCAAGGCGGCCGCGGCAGGGGTCGCCGGCGGCGCCAAGCGGGTCTGTCTGGTGGCCAGCGGCCGCGGCCCCACGGACAAGGACGTGGACCGCGTCTCGGAGACGATCTCCACCATCAAGGAGCAGAACGAGGGTATCGAGGTGTGCGCCTGCCTCGGTCTGCTCTCCGAGGGCCAGGCCGACCGGCTGCACGCGGCGGGCGCCGACGCGTACAACCACAACCTCAACACCTCGGAAGCCACATACGGCGACATCTGCACCACGCACGACTTCTCGGACCGGGTCTCCACCGTCCAGCAGGCCCAGGCGGCCGGAATGTCCGCCTGTTCCGGGCTGATCGCCGGGATGGGGGAGAGCGACGCCGATCTCGTCGATGTGGTCTTCGCGCTGCGCGAGCTGGACCCCGACTCCGTCCCGGTGAACTTCCTGATCCCGTTCGAGGGCACCCCGCTCGGCAAGGAGTGGAACCTCACCCCGCAGCGCGCACTGCGCATTCTGGCGATGGTGCGGTTCGTCTGCCCGGACATCGAGGTACGGCTGGCCGGCGGCCGCGAGGTGCATCTGCGCAGCATGCAGCCGCTGGCGCTGCACCTGGTCAACTCCATCTTCCTCGGCGACTATCTGACCAGCGAGGGCCAGGCCGGCAAGGACGATCTGGCGATGATCGCGGACGCCGGCTTCGAGGTCGAGGGCACGGACACCACGACGCTGCCCGAGCACCGCCGCCCGGGCTGCGGCGGTGCGGACACCGCGGAGTCCGGCTGCTCCGGCGACGACTGCGCGCCCGCCGCCACGATCCCCGCGCCGCCCGAGGAGACCCGCCGCGACCTGGTCTCGGTGCGTCGCCGGGGCGCCGGTACCGAGCTGCCGCCCAATGCCTGAGCCGCTCTCCCCCCGCGAACTGCTGGCGCTCGACCGGCAGCACGTGTGGCATCCGTACGGGCCGATGCCCGGCCGGGCCGCGCCGCTGCTGGTGGAGTCGGCGTCCGGGGTCCGGCTCCGGCTGGCCGAACCGGTCGAGGGCCAGGACGAGTTGGTCGACGGCATGTCGTCGTGGTGGTCGGCGGTGCACGGCTACAACCACCCGGTGCTCAACGACGCCGCGCGCGGCCAGCTGGGGCGGATGAGCCATGTGATGTTCGGCGGGCTCACCCATGAGCCCGCGGTGCGGCTGGCGAAGCGGCTGGTCGACATCACCCCGGAGCCGCTGGAGCATGTCTTCCTCGCCGACTCCGGTTCGGTGTCGGTCGAGGTCGCGGTGAAGATGTGCCTGCAGTACTGGCGCTCGCTCGGCAAGCCGCGCAAACAGCGGCTGTTGACCTGGCGGGGCGGCTACCACGGCGACACCTGGCAGCCGATGTCGGTGTGCGATCCGGACGGCGGGATGCATGAGCTGTGGCAGGGGGTGCTGCCGCGGCAGATCTTCGCGGACGCGCCGCCGGCCGGCTTCGATACCGCGCCGGACGAGGCGTACGCGGCGCAGCTGCACGAGCTGATCGGCCGGCACGCCGAGGAGCTGGCGGCGGTGATCGTGGAGCCGGTGGTGCAGGGCGCCGGCGGGATGTCGTTCCACTCCCCCGGGTATCTGCGGGTGCTGCGGGAGGCCTGCGACGCGCACGACGTGCTGCTCGTCTTCGATGAGATCGCGACCGGCTTCGGCCGTACGGGTGCGCTCTTCGCGGCGGAACATGCGGGCATCGCACCGGATGTGATGTGTCTTGGCAAGGCGCTGACCGGCGGTTATCTGACCCTGGCGGCAACGCTGTGCACGGCGGCCGTCGCGGACGGCATCTCCCGCGGTGCCCTGCCGGTGCTCGCGCACGGCCCGACCTTCATGGGCAATCCGCTCGCCGCGGCGGTCGCCGATGCCTCGATCGAACTGCTGCTGTCCCAGGACTGGGCGCGGGAGGTCAAGCGGATCGAGGCCGGGCTGTGGGAGGGGCTGGCCCCGGCCCGGAGCCAGGCCGGGGTCCGCGAGGTACGGGTCCTGGGCGCGATCGGTGTCGTACAGCTCGATCACGAGGTGGACATGGCGGCCGCGACCCGGGCGGCCGTCCGGGAGGGCGTGTGGCTGCGCCCGTTCCGGGATCTGATCTACACCATGCCGCCGTACATCACCGGCGACGACGATCTGGCGCGCATCTGCGCCGCGGTGTGCGCGGCGGCCCGCGAGGGCTGACGCACGGTCGGCGGTGGCCGGCGGGCCGGGGCGTCCGGCCGGCCACCGTCCGCTGCACCGCCGGCACGCCGCCGCCGTCGCGGCACACATCGGCACTCTTCACCAGGAACCAATCGCGGCCCTCCCCTGGGGGACGGTCCGCGCGGAGTCGGAGGCACACCATGTCAGTGCTGTTCGTGACGGGTACGGGCACGGAGATCGGCAAGACCGTGACCACTGCCGCGATCGCCGCGGCGGCGCTCGCCCAGGGGCGTTCCGTGGCCGTGCTCAAACCGGCCCAGACCGGTGTCACGGCGCACGAGACGGGCGACGCGGCGGAGGTCGGGCGACTGGCCGGCCCGGTCACCACCCTGGAACTCGCCCGCTTTCCGGACCCGTTGGCGCCCGCGACGGCCGCACTGCGGGCCGGTCTGCCCCCGGTGCTCCCCCAGGACATCGCCGAGGCCGCCGCGAAACTGGCCGCCTCACACGACCTGGTGCTGGTCGAGGGCGCGGGCGGGCTGCTCGTCCGCTTCGACGGGGACGGCCACACCCTCGCCGACGCCGCGCGGCTGGCGAAGGCCCCGGTGCTGGTGGTCGCCCAGGCGGGCCTGGGCACCCTCAACGCCACCGCACTGACCGCGCTGGCGCTGCGCTCGTACGGACTCGACTCCCCCGGCGTCGTCATCGGCAGCTGGCCGGCCGCACCCGACCTGGCGGCCCGCTGCAATCTGACGGACCTCCCGGACGCGGCCGGCGCCCCGCTCCTCGGCCTGATCCCGGAGAACTCCGGCGCCCTCACTCCGGACGCCTTCCGCGCCGCGGCTCCCAACTGGCTGGCCCCGGCGCTCGGCGGATCGGACGCGTTCCGAATCCCCTCGTGACGGCCGCGGAAGGCGGAAGACTGACCGGCGGGGCACAGCACCCTCGGCCCGTACGGATGTGCGCACCGCGGACCGGGTGACTCCTGGGGACTCCTTGGCCGCCCGTTGGGGAGACTGACGGCAGGAGCGGGCATCGCCGGCGAAGGGGTCCGTCATGTGGCAGCGCAGGAGAGTTCCGCACGGCACCGTGCATCATCCGGTGTTCGCCCGCTTCTACGCGAGCTGCTGTGGTCCGGCCGTGGATGCGCGGGCGGGGGTGGCCGCGCTCCGCAAGGAACTGCTGGCGGGCGCCACCGGCCGGGTCATCGAGGTCGGCGCCGGCACCGGGCTGAACTTCGCGCACTATCCGGGGACGGTCTCGGAGGTGGTGGCGATCGAGCCGGAGCCCACGCTGCGGGAGGTGGCCCGGTCTGCGGCGGCGCGTGCGGAGATGCCGGTGGATCTGGTGCCGGGGGTGGCGGAGGCGCTGCCGGTCAAGAGCGAAGCGTTCGATACGGCGGTGGCTTCGCTGGTGCTGTGCTCGGTGCGCGAGGTGCCGCGGGCGCTGGCGGAGCTGCGGCGGGTGTTGCGTCCGGGCGGTGAGCTGCGGTTCTTCGAGCACGGGCGGGCCGCGGGCCGGGGGCTGGCGGCGGTGCAGTGGTCGCTGGACCGGACGATCTGGCCGCTGCTGATGGGCGGCTGTCACACCGGCCGGGATCCGCTCGGCGAGGTCCGGGCGGCCGGGTTCGAGGTGGTGCGGGTGCGCCGGCTGACGGTGCCGGAGCACGGGCCGACGCTGCCGACCTCGCCGGCGGTGCTGGGCCTGGCGCGACGGCCCGCCGACTGAGCGGCCGCGCGGCCGAAGCGACCAGGGCGGTCAGACGGTCCAGGCGCGCAGCGCGTCCGCGATGGCGCAGACGTCGGCCGTACCGTCCTTGACGAGGCGGGCGAGGTCGCGGACCTGCTCCGGGGAGGTGGCGATCTTCAGTCCGCTGGCGACGAGATAGCCGTAGGCGACAGCGGTCGCGAACATCGCATTCGACCCCTCCAACGCCGGTACGCGAAGCAGGAGTTGGAGCAGCGCGGCGGCACGGTCCTGGGCGTCGGCGTAGACGGGCACACCGAATATCTCGGCTTCGTGGCGGCTGACGGCGGCCACCAGGGCGCCCCAGTCGGTGACCTGGGGGTCTCCGGGGGTGTGCTGTTCGGCGATCAGAAGGAGCCAGGCGAGGTCGATACGCAGTGTCACGTCGTGCCCGACAGTCCTTCGCGCGGGACGGGGGGCGTGGCGTCCGGCGCCTCGCGTGGTTCCCGGCCGAATTCCTCGGCGAAGACACGCTCGTACTGCTTCATGAAGTCGGAGGCCGCTTCCACGAAGGTCTGGCCGACCTCGCCGGCGTCCTTCAGAACGAGTTCCTCGATGTAGCGGTTCATGCTCACCCCCCGCTGCAGAGCGCGCTCCCGCGCCGCTTCGGCAGTGGCCTCGTCCACCCGGACGTTCAACTGTGTCTTCGCCACCCCTCCAAGCTAGCGCGCAGGTGCTAGCAGCGGCAAGGAGGAGCGCGGCGGCGGACCCGGCGCGTGGTGCCGCGCGCCGGGCCGGGGGCCGGGTGCCGGGGCCCGGGGCCGCGCGCGGCGGCATCCGGACGGCGCGGCACCCGGCGGACGGCCCGGCGCCCTGCGCTCGGCCTTACTTGTAGCCGAAGTCCTGGGTCCAGTACGCCCGGAGCTTTCCGCCCAGGGCGACACCTATACCGGTGGCCTTCGAGTGGCAGGCAAGGATGTTGGCGCGGTGGCCGGGGCTGTGCATCCAGGCGTCGAAGGCTCCCTTCGGCGTGGTCGGCCAGGCATCGATGTTCTCCGCCGAGGTGTCGTGGTAGCCCTGTGCCTCCATGCGTTCCTTGGGGCCCTTGCCGTTGGGGGCGGTGTGCGCATAGAAGCCGTGCGCGGCCATGTCCTGACTGTGCAGCCGGGCCGCCTTGTCCAGGCGGGGGTCGCGGTGCAGGGGCGCACAACCGTGCTCGGTCCGCGCCTTGTTGACCAGCCGGTTGATTTCCGCCTCGTAGCGCTCGACCTTGCCGGCGGCCTGCCGGGAGGCGGTCGGCGTGCCGGCCGGAGCGGACGGCCGGGCGCTCGGGGCGGCCGTGGGTGAGGCGGTGTGCGCGGACGGCGGGAAGGCCTCACCCGCCTTCGCGTTGTCCTGGGAGTTGAACACCGCCAGCGATCCGGCGACAACGCCCACCGAGGCGACGAGGCCGATCGGGATCATCCTGACCCTGCGCCGGTGCGCACCGCGCGCCTCACGCTTCGGCGAGGTAAATTTCACGTTCAATTAAATCGTCTCCATGGGGGATACCCGGAAGAGGAGGCTCAGAAGCCTGAAAAGCCCTGCCCACTACCCATAGGCATGGCCGGTGAACCGAACCGCCTTTCCGAGAGCAGAGCCACCGTAACAAAGCAATCGGCAATCGATTCCGCGAATGACGAGCCACCCACGGCCCGCCATGGGCGTAATAGGCAACATGCCCGTTTTTCTCCGACCTTTAAAAGCAAGACCTCCCTTTCACCCGTCTCACAGCGCGCCGCCAGGGCCCTGAAGTGCACCTTCTCTCGAACTGGTGCGACGACAGCAGGTACGATCGACCCGCCTTGCTGGAAAAGTCGTCAATAAAGCTTCCGGAAAGTCGCCCGCACAGGCGCCGGATTTCCATGAGCCGATGCCCCTTTCCGGAGAAATACCCGGGACGTCGCTCGCGTTTCCCCCGACAGGGAAAGGAGAATTCGGGCCAGCCACAGAAAATATACGGCTGCACGGAGACGGCGGACCCGCGGCGCCCGAAAAGGCTTCGACACCGCACATCCCCCGGTGATGGGATCCGGTCATGAATGATCTACACGTCCGGGCCGGGACGCCGGCCGATCTCGATGCCGTACTGGCCTTCTGGAAGGACGCCGCGGAGGGGACCAGCATCAGCGATGACGGCGATGGCGTGGCACGGTTGGTTGCCCGCGACCCCGAGTCGCTCCTGCTGGCCGAACTGGACGGCACATTGGTGGGCACGGTGATCGCCGGCTTCGACGGCTGGCGCTGTCACCTCTACCGGCTGGCCGTGCACCCCGCGTACCGCAGGCAGGGCATCGGCGGCACGCTGCTGGCGACCGCCGAGGAACGGTTCCGCGCACTGGGCGGGAGGCGCGGTGACGCGATGGTGCTGGACCGCAACGAGTCGGCGCACCATGCCTGGCGCGCGGCGGGGTACGCCCCCGAGCCGCAGTGGAGCCGCTGGGTCAAGCACCTCGTCGACTGACGCACACGACTGACCACGCGTAGGCGACCGACCGCACCCGCCGACGAACGAGGAGGGCTCACCCCGGGGGACCCGCACCCGGGGGCGGGCCACCCCCTCCCTCGCGACTTTGCTGATCCTTTACCATGGAGGCTCCACCGACCCGGCGAAAGGTGTGTGAGCGTCCAGCCATGGGCGAACCTCCCAGTTGTCGAGCTACCTCCCGACATAGCGCGAACCTCCCGATCCTGCTCGATCATGGGACGGAGGTGACTCGATGACCGACCTGCTCTCTCTGGGCGTGGCGCTCCTCCTGACCCTGGCCTGCGGAGTCTTCGTCGCGGCCGAGTTCTCGCTGACGACCGTCGAGCGCAGCGACCTCGAACGCGCCGTCGAGCGCGGCGAGCGGGGCGCGGACAGTGCCCTGAAGGCCGTCCGCAGCCTCACCTTCCAGCTCTCCGGGGCCCAGCTCGGTATCACCGTCACCGGACTGGTCATCGGCATGCTGTCCAAGAGCGCCATCGCCACCTTGCTGGCCGGACCGCTGGACGCGATGGGCCTGCCGCGCTCGGCGGCGGACTCGCTGGCTCTGGTCCTCGGCACGGCGATCTCCACGGTCGTCCTGATGGTCGTCGGCGAGCTGGTCCCGAAGAACTGGGCCATCTCCAGCCCGCTGCCCATCGCGAGGCGCGTCGCCACCGCGCAGCGCGGCTTCAGCGCCCTCTTCCGGCCGCTGATCCGACACCTCAACAACGCCGCGAACCGCACGGTCCGCCGGATGGGCCTGGAGCCCGCCGAGGAGCTGGCCTCCGCGCGCGGCCCGCAGGAGCTGGTGGCGCTGGCCCGGCACTCCGCCGAGGAGGGCGCGCTGGAGGCCGACACAGCCGAGCTGTTCGTCCGTACCCTCAATCTCGCCGATCTGACCGCGGAGAACGTCATGACCCCGCGGGTGCAGGTGATGGCGCTGGACGTGCACTCCACAGCGGAGGACGTGGCCAACGCGACCCGGGCGAGCGGGCTGTCCCGCTTCCCGGTCTACCGCGGCAGCCTGGACAGCGTCGTCGGGGTGGCGCACATCAAGGACGTGCTGACCATCCCGGCCGACCGCCGCCCCCGCCATCCGGTCTCCGAGCTGGTGCGCGAGCCGCTGCTCGTCCCCACGACGCTGACCGTGGACCGGCTGCTCGACCGGCTCTCCGGCAAGCGCACGATGGCCGTGGTCATCGACGAATACGGCGGCACGGCCGGCGTGGCGACGCTGGAGGACATCGTCGAGGAAGTCGTCGGCGAGGTCCGCGACGAGCACGATCCGATGGAGACCCCCGACCTGGCGCCGGCCGGTGCCGACGCCGACGGCCGCCCGCTCTATCAGGCCGACGGCGCCGCCCGCACCGACCAGCTGGAGCGGATCGGCCTGCGGCTGCCGGAAGGGCCGTACGAGACCCTCGCCGGCCTGATCGCCAGTGAACTGGGCCGGATACCCGTGGCCGGCGACGGCCTGGAGGTTGCCGGCTGGTCGATGGATGTGCTCGACGCCACCGGCCATCGCGCCGCGCGGGTGCTGCTGCACGCCCCGCTGCCCGGCAGCTCCGACGAGCGCGGGACGGAGGCCGGCCGATGACCCTGGTGCAGTTGTTCGTGGGCCTGCTGACGCTGGTCGTCAACGCCTTCTTCGTGGGCGCCGAGTTCGCGCTGATCTCGGTGCGCCGCAGCCAGATCCAGCCGTTCGCCGAGCGCGGGGACCGCCGGGCGGCCAGCGTGCTGTGGGGGTTGCAGCACGTCTCGGCCCTGATGGCGGCCGCCCAGTTGGGCATCACCCTGTGCACGCTGGTGCTGGGTGTGGTCGCCGAGCCGGCCATCGCCCACCTCCTGGAGCCGGTGTTCCACGCGGTCGGGATCCCGTCCGCGCTGAACCAGCCGATCGCGTTCGTGATCGCGCTGTCGCTGGCCACCTACCTGCACATGCTCTTCGGCGAGATGGTGCCGAAGAACGTCGCCCTGGCCGAGCCGGTGCGCAGTGCGCTGCTGCTGGGGCCGCCGCTGGTCGCGCTGACCCGGGCGCTGCGCCCGGCGATCTTTGCGATCAACGCGCTCGCCAACGGTCTGCTCGCGCTGCTGCGGGTGGAGACCAGGGACGAGGTGGCCGCGACGTTCTCGCACGCCCAGCTCGCGAAGATGGTCGAGGACTCCCGGGCTGCCGGACTGCTCGACGAACGGGCGCAGGAGCGGCTGCGGGACGCCCTGGAGCTGGGCCGCCGCCCGGTGCGGGACGTGGTGCTGCCGGCCGACAAGGTCGTCTCCGCGCGGATGGGGATCACCCCCGAGGAGCTGGAGCAATTGGCCGCCGATTCCGGCTTCTCCCGCTTCCCCGTCGTCGACGACACCCGCCGCATTCTCGGCTATCTGCACGTCAAGGACGCCCTGGACGCCACCCCCCGCCGGCTGCCCTTCCCGGTGTCGGCGCTGCGCCCGATCGCCCGCGTCAAGGCGGCGACGCCGCTGGACGACGTGCTGACGGCGATGCGCGGATCCCGTACGCATCTGGCCGCCGTGATCGGTGACGAGGGCCGGCTGGCCGGGCTGGTGACGATGGAGGACGTGCTCCGGGAGCTGGTGCTGCAACAGCCCACGGCCTGACCCGCGGGGGCGCCTCATCGCCTCTCTGACCGATCGGTTAGATTGCTGACCGATCGGTCAGACGCTGCTGTGCCGGCGCCGGCCGTCATCGCATCCGTACGCGACGAGGGGGGCAAGGGCATGGACCGCACATCGTGCTGCATAGCGGGCGGCGGACCGGCAGGAATGATGCTCGGACTGCTGCTGGCGAGGGCAGGCGTCGAGGTGACCGTGCTGGAGAAGCACGGCGACTTCCTGCGCGACTTCCGGGGGGACACCGTCCATCCGTCGACCCTGCGGCTGCTGGACGAACTCGGCCTCGGCGAGGCGTTCGCGCGGCTGCCGTTCGCCAAGATCCGGGAGATGCGGGCGCAGATCGGCGACACCACGGTCGTGCTGGGCGACCTGCGCCATCTCCCCGGCCGGCACAAATACATCGCGATGGTGCCGCAGTGGGACTTCCTCGACCTGCTCGCGCGCGCGGCGGCCGAGGAGCCGCACTTCACCCTGCGGATGCACACCAGGGTCACGGGGCTGCGCACCACGGACGGCCGGGTGACGGGAGTGCGGTTCGTCGACGAGCACGGCGCGCCCGGCGAACTGGCCGCGGCGCTGACGGTCGCCTGCGACGGCCGGGATTCCATGGTGCGTGCCGCGGCCGGGCTCCGTCAGCGGCAGTTCGAGGTGCCGATGGACGTCTGGCAGGTGCGGGTCGACGGACCGGTCGACGACCTCAAGGACGGCCGGGTCTTCGCACGGTTCGGCGGCGGGCAGGCCGCGGTCACCATGGACCGCGGCACGTACTACCAGACCTCCTATCTCATCGGGAAGGGCCGGGACGCGGAGCTGCGCCGCCACGACATCCAGTGGCTGCGGGACCGTCTCGGCGCCCTGTTCGACTGGGACGACCGGGTGACCGGCGCCATCGCCTCCTGGGACGACGTCAAGCTGCTGGAGGTCACGTTCGGCCGGCTCAGCCGCTGGTACCGCCCCGGCCTGCTGTGCCTCGGCGACGCGGCGCACACCATGTCGCCGGTCGGCGGGGTGGGGGTCAATCTGGCGTTGCAGGACGCGGTCGCCGCGGCCCGGATCCTGGCGGGACCACTGCTCCGTGGCGTGCCCGGCGTGGCCGATCTGGCGCGGGTACAGAAGCGGCGGCAACTGCCGGTGGCGGTGGTGCAGAAGACCCAGCAGGCCGAGCACACGATGATCCGGGCAGCCCTGGACGGCACGCTCGACGGCGACCGGCTGCCGGTGCCGATGCGGCTGCTGCGGCGGGTGCCGCCCCTGCGGACGGTGACCGGCTATCTGGGCGGGATCGGCGTCCGCCCCGAGCGCGCCCCCGACTTCGCCCGGGTCAGGCCCGGCGCTCGACCGCGTCGAGGGTGAACTTCTCCACCTCGGCGGCCGCGGCGTCCAGGTCGTACTCCGGGTGCGCCAGCCAGTGCGCGATCACCCCGTCGATCGCTCCGCCGATCGCCAGGGCGATCGTCTGCGCGTCGAACTCCCGGAAGACGCCCGCCTGCTGACCCTCCGTCAGGAGATCGGCAAGGGCCTGCCAACGGCCGTGGGTGTCATGCGAGCCCGGCGTCTTGAGCCGGGTGCCTCCGGCGTCGTCGAGCAGCATCTCGGTGATCACCCGCACGTGTCGGCGGTTGGCCTGCTGGTAGCCGATCATCGCGCGTACATAGGCGACGAGCGCGTCCCGCGGGCCGGCCGCCCGGGCCAGCCGCTCGGTGACGTGGGCGCTGAAGTCCGCCAATACGTGCTCCAGCGCGGCCCGGGTCAGGTTGTCCTTCGAGGAGAAGTGGTAGAGCACCGCGGCCTTGGACAGCCCGGCCCGCTCGGCGATCGCCGACAGCGAGGTCGAGGGATGGCCGCGGGTGGAGATCAGGTCGATGGTGGCGTCGATGAGCTGCCGGCGGCGGGCCCGTTCGGTGAACGTCGGCTCGTCGGGGCCCTCGCCGCGGCGGGGAGTCATCGCGCTGCCACCTGCCTCTTTCTCACCGTTCGAACGACAACAGACCGTACACCGCGGGCGCCGGACCGCCCTCGCGGGACCGGGCCATACCGAGCGGTACGGCGGGCGGTAGGATCACCGCGCCATGGAGATGAATGCCCGTTACACCAGTTTCGTCGCGGTCGGCGACAGCTTCACCGAAGGCATGTCGGACGGCCTGCCGGACGGCTCGTACCGCGGCTGGGCCGATCTGCTCGCCGCCCGGCTGGCGGCCTCCTCGCCCGGCTTCCGCTACGCCAATCTCGCGGTCCGCGGCAAGCTCATCGGGCAGATCGCCGACGAGCAGTGCGGGCCGGCCGCCGCCATGGGCGCCGACCTGGTGACGCTGGTGGGCGGGCTCAATGACGTCCTGCGGCCGCGCTGCGAGGTGGCGCGGGTCTGCGCGCGGTTCGAGGAGGCCGCGGCAGTGCTGGCGAGGGGCGGCGGACAGCTGGTGCTGATGCGCAGCCCCGGCCGGCAGGGCCCCGTGCTGGAGCGCTTCCGGCCGCGCATGGAGCAGCTGTTCGCGCACCTCGACGAGGTGGCCGCGCGGCACGGCGCGGTCGTCGTGGACCTGTACGCCTCGCGGGCACTCGCCGATCCGCGGCTGTGGGCCGACGACCGGCTGCATCTGAACGCCGAGGGGCACCGCCGGGTGGCGGAGGCCGTGTGGCAGGCGATCGGGCTGACCGCGGAGGAGGACTGGGACGCGCCGCTGCCGTCCGCCGCACCGCCGGGCTGGCGCGCGCGGCGCACCGCGGATCTGCGGTTCGCACGTGAGCACCTGGTGCCGTGGCTGGGCCGGCGGCTCACCGGCCGGTCCTCCGGCGACGGCCGGCCGGCCAAGCGGCCCGAGCTGCTGCCGTACGAGGGCTGAAGCGCCCCGGCCGGCGCCCGCCCGTCGGCTTGGAGGAAAGCACAGCCGGGACCGGGGCGTCGACCTGCGTAAACCGCCACTAGACTCTGACCACGTGACTGCTGTGTCTGCGAAGCCTCGCATCCCCAATGTCCTGGCCGGCCGCTACGCCTCCGCGGAGCTGGCCGTGCTGTGGTCCCCCGAGTACAAGGTCAAGCTGGAGCGCAAGCTGTGGCTCGCCGTGCTGCGTGCGCAGAAGGACCTGGGGGTGGAGGTCCCCGAGCAGGCGCTGGCCGACTACGAGCGCGTCCTGGAGACCGTCGACCTGGCCTCCATCGCCGAGCGCGAGAAGGTCACCCGGCACGACGTCAAGGCGCGCATCGAGGAGTTCAACGCCCTCGCCGGTCATGAGCAGGTCCACAAGGGCATGACCTCCCGGGACCTGACCGAGAACGTTGAGCAGCTCCAGGTGCGGCTCTCGCTGGAGCTGATGCGGGACCGTACGGTTGCCGTGCTGGCGCGCCTGGGCTCGCTGGCCGCGCAGCACGCCGAGCTGGTGATGGCCGGCCGCTCGCACAATGTCGCCGCCCAGTCCACGACGCTCGGCAAGCGCTTCGCAACCGCGGCGGACGAACTGCTGGTCGCGTACGGCCGGCTGGACGACCTGCTCTCCCGCTACCCGCTGCGCGGCATCAAGGGCCCGGTCGGCACCGCCCAGGACATGCTCGACCTGCTGGGCGGCGACGCGGCCAAGCTCGCCGACCTGGAGCGGCGGATCGCCGCGCACCTCGGCTTCGGGCAGGCCTTCACCTCCGTCGGCCAGGTCTACCCGCGCTCGCTGGACTACGACGTGGTCACCGCGCTGGTGCAGCTGGCCGCCGCCCCCTCGTCGCTCGCCAAGACGATCCGGCTGATGGCCGGGCACGAGCTGGTGACCGAGGGCTTCAAGCCCGGCCAGGTCGGCTCCTCGGCGATGCCGCACAAGATGAACACCCGCTCCTGCGAGCGCGTCAACGGCCTGATGGTGATCCTGCGCGGCTACGCCTCGATGGCCGGTGAGCTCTCCGGCGACCAGTGGAACGAGGGCGATGTGTCCTGCTCCGTGGTGCGCCGGGTCGCGCTGCCGGACTCGTTCTTCGCGCTCGACGGTCTGCTGGAGACCTTCCTGACCGTGCTCGACGAGTTCGGCGCCTTCCCCGCCGTCGTCGCCCGCGAGCTGGACCGCTATCTGCCGTTCCTCGCCACGACCAAGGTGCTGATGGCGTCCGTGCGGGCCGGTGTGGGCCGCGAGGAGGCACACGAGGCGATCAAGGAGAACGCGGTCGCGTCGGCGCTGGCCATGCGGGAGCAGGGCGTCGAGCGCAACGAGCTGCTGGACAAGCTGGCCGCGGACACCCGGATCCCGCTGGACAAGGCCCAGTTGGACGCCCTGATGGCGGACAAGCTCTCCTTCACCGGCGCCGCGGCCGACCAGGTGACGTCGGTCGTCGCCCGGATCGAGGAGATCGCCAAGCAGCTCCCGGAGGCCGCCGCGTACACCCCGGGCTCCATCCTCTGACGCGACTGCCCTCCGACGCGACTGCCGTGCGCTTCACTCCCGAAGAGCTGGAAGCCGCTCGCGACCGCCTCGTCCCGGACGTGGCCGCGAGCGGCTTGCGCGTGCTCTTCTGCGGAATCAACCCCGGGCTGATGACGGCGGCCACCGGCCACCACTTCGCCCGGCCCGGGAACCGCTTCTGGCCCGCCCTGCACGCCGCCGGCTTCACCCCGCGCCGACTGCGGCCCGACGAGCAGGAAGAGCTGCTCGCACACGGCCTCGGCATCACCAATGTCGTGGCCCGGGCGACCGCCAAGGCGGACGAACTGAGCACGGAGGAGTACCGCGAGGGCGGCCGGCTGCTGGCCGCGAAGGTGGCCAGGCTGCGGCCCCGCTGGCTCGCGGTCGCCGGGGTCACCGCGTATCGCCTCGCGTTCGACGACAAGCGGGCCGCGATCGGGCCGCAGCAGCGCACGCTGGGCGACACCCGCATCTGGGCGCTGCCCAACCCGAGCGGGCTGAACGCCCATTGGACGCCGACGGCGCTGGCCGAGGAGTTCGGACGGCTGCGCGCCGCGGCGTTCGCGACGGACGACGACGGGTGAGACGCCGGGGGCGAGTGCTGCCGGGCCTGGGGGTTCCGGGGCGCTGGCCAGGATTCCGGGGCTCCGGCCGGGGATTCCGGAGCTCCGGCCGGGGGTTCCGCGGGGTCGGGTGCCCGGACGGCGGTGCCCACCGTGCCGGCGGCACCGCCCGCTCGGCCGCTGTTCCGCACCACGTCACCCGATAGCCGTGTACATGCCGCGGTGACGGTTCTACGCTGTCGCCGCCCGCGCACCCCTCCCCTCCCATACGGAGGCTTTTGTGCCTGCTCCGTCCCCCTCGGCTTCCCCCACCTCCCCCGCTTCCCCCACGTCCCGCTCCTCCGCCTCCTTCCCGCGCATCCGCCGCTCGCGCCGCCGCAGGGGCGGTGCGCTCGCCGAAGCGTTCGGCCTCGCCGCCGCCGACCTCGGCACCTGGGCGAGCTGACGTGTATCTCACCGACCGGCCGACCGCTGCCACCACTCCGCCGGATGACCGGCGCCCCGCTCCGGGCCGGCGCTCCCTGGCCGCCCTGCCGTCCACCGTGCTCGTCCTGGGCACCGTAAGCCTGATCACCGATGTCTCCTCGGAAATGATCACGGCCGTTCTCCCGCTGTACCTCGTCACCGAACTCGGGCTGTCCCCTTTGGGGTTCGGTGTGCTGGACGGGGTCTACAACGGGGTGAGCGCGCTGGTCCGGCTGGTGGGTGGCCGGTTGTCGGACCGGGGCGAGGGCGGCGGTCACAAGACCGTGGCCGCGGTGGGGTACGGGCTCTCCGCCCTCTGCAAGCCGTTGTTGCTGATGGTGCACTCGCTGCCGTGGATCGGTGCGGTGCTGGCCGTGGACCGTACCGGCAAGGGGCTGCGGACCGCCCCACGGGACGCGATGATCTCGCTGGCGGCCGAACCGGCCACCCGCGGGCGGGCGTTCGGCGTGCACCGGGCGATGGACACCGCGGGCGCACTGTGCGGTCCGCTGGTGGCGTTCCTGCTGCTGAGGGCGGCCGCGGAGGGCTATGACGCGGTGTTCACGGTCAGCTTCTGCATCGCCGTACTGGGCGTGGTCGTGCTCCTGCTCTTCGTCCCGGGCCGCGCCCGGGACGCCGCTCCGCCTACCGCCGAACCGGCCCCGGCCCGGCCGCGGATGCCGGTGCGCGCGCTCCTGGGGCGGCCGGAGGTACGCCGGCTGACGGGGTGTGCGGTGCTGCTGGGGCTGACCACCGTCAGCGACTCCTTCCTCTATCTGACGCTGCAGCGGCGGCTGGATCTGCCGGCGGGGTGGTTTCCGCTGCTCCCGCTGGGCACGGCCGCGGCATTCCTGCTGCTGGCCGTTCCCCTGGGGGCGATCGCCGACCGGCTCGGCCGCCGGAGGCTGTTCCTGGCCGGGCATCTGGCGCTGCTGGGCGCCTACGGTCTGCTCGTGGCCCCGCTCACCGGCGGCCCGCTGCTGGTCTGTGCCGTGCTCGTCCTGCACGGTGCCTTCTATGCAGCTACCGACGGGGTGCTGGCGGCCGCGACCGCCGACGCCGTGCCGGAGGAGGTCCGCGGCAGCGGTCTGGCTGTGGTGCAGACCGGCCAGACCGCCGCGCGCTTCGTCTGCTCGCTCGCCTTCGGCGCCGCCTGGACCGCCTGGGGCGACCGCACCGCCGTACTGGCGGCCGCCGTCGGCCTCGCCCTCGCCGCGGCCCTCAGCGCCCGCCTGCTGCACCGCGCCGCCCCGGCGTGACCGTACCGGCGTGAGCCGTCCCCGGAGGGGGCGGTGAGGCGCCGACCTGCCCCCTCGGACACACCCCTGCTCCCCTGCTCCCCTGCTCCCCTGCTCCCCGCCTACGCCACCCGCTCGTCCCCTACCGCCACCAGCAGCTGGAAGGGGAGTTCGGCCTGGCCCTGCCCCACCCCTACTCCTATCCACCGGCCCGCCACCCGCCAGCCGTGCATCCGCGGGACGTAACCGCAGAGCGTGTCCAGCGGCGGACGGACCGGCAGGCCCTGCGCGAGCCGCTCCAAATGCGGGGTGAGATCGAGAACTTCGGGCGGACCCCACCGTAAGGACAGCGCCTGCACCAGCGCCGTCAGATCGTCCTCGAATTCCTCCTCGGCCTCGGCCACCTCGGCGGGGTCCGCGTCCCAGAAATCCTGGCCGACCCGTAGCCCGGCTATGTGAAAGCCCGGGCCGCTCTCGACCGTGCCGGACCGGACCGGCTCGGCCGGGAACGCCCGCAGCCGCAGTCGGTCGATGGCGGTCAGCTGCTCGTCCATGGTCATGCCGTCAGTAAACCTCCCGGGTCTGACAATTGACCCACCCGGTGCGGGCACGGGTCGCGGCGGTGCAGACGGGCCCGGCACCGCGGCGCCGGGGAGCGGGGGGATCGGCACCCGGGGCGGGAACGCCGCGTGCGGGTCCATGGCCGCCCTCGCCGACCACCGGCCGCCCGCCTCTCCGTGGCTCGCCGCGCACCCTCTGACCGGCTACGATCCGCCCCACACGGCAAGCGAGGGAGACGGACGTGGGGCGGCTCACCGGCGGGGATCCGTCCCTGCTGCGACGGATCAACTCCACGGTGGTGCTGCATGCGCTGCGCGCCGCGGACGCCCCCACGCTCACCGATCTCGTCCAGGTCACGGGCCTGTCCCGGCCCACGGTCGAGGGCGTCGTGGAGGGGCTCATCGAGGCCGGTCTGGTGGCCGAGGCGGCCGCCGGGGAGGGTGCGCGCCGCCAGGGACGGCCCGCCCGGCGATTCCGGTTCCGTACGGAGGCCGGTCATCTGCTGGGGATCGAAATCGGCCCGCACCGCATCGCGGCACTGCTGTCCGATCTGAGCGGGCGGGTGCTGGACAGCGCGCAACGGCCCGTGGCGGAGGCCGCACCGGCCGAGGAGCGGCTGGAGCGGGTCCGTGCCGTGGTGGCCGATCTGCTGCGCCGCTCGGGCGTGCCCCGCAGTGCGCTGCGCGCCGTCGGGGTGGCCGGCCCGGGCATCGTGGAGGCGGACGGCACCGTACGCCTGAGCACCGCCCTGCCGGGCTGGACGGGTCTGCGGCTCGGTGAGCGGCTGCGGCGGTCCTTCCGCTGCCCCGTACTGGTCGAGAACGATGCGAACGCCGCCGCGGTGGCCGAGCACTGGCAGGGCGCGGCGACCGGCTCCGATGACATCGTTTTCGTGCTGGCGGGGCTCAGCCCAGGGGCCGGTTCGTTGATCGGTGGGCGGCTGCACCGTGGCTTCGGCGGGGCCGCCGGGGAGATCGGCGCGCTGCATCTGCTCGGCCGCGAGGCAACGCCGGAGAAGCTGCTGTCGACGACCGGAACGCCGCTGCACCCCCTCGACGAGGCACAGGTCGCGGCGGTCTTCGCGGCGGCACGGGAGGGCGCGGCGCAGGCCCGGGAAGCGGTGGACCGTTTCCTCCAGCGGCTGGTGCACGACGTCGCGGCGCTGGTGCTGGCGCTCGACCCGGAGCTGGTGGTGATCGGCGGCTGGGCGGCGGGGCTGGACGGTGTACTGGAGCCGCTGCGCGGGGAGTTGGCGCGCTACTGTCTGCGCCCTCCGCAGGTCGTCCTGTCACAGCTGGGCGAGGCGGCCATCGCCACCGGGGCACTGCGGCTCGCGCTCGACCATGTGGAGGGCGAACTCTTTGCGGTGGAGGGGGCGGTGACGAGCCGCCAGTGAATGGGCGGTCGGAGGTGACGAGCCGTCAGTGACGATCCCCCCCACCCCCGAAC
>NZ_SDIF01000010.1 GCF_004122735.1 Streptomyces sioyaensis
GGGCGTCGGTGGCCGGGGCGCCCGCACGGCTCCCCGCCGTCCCACCGCCCGCCTTCCCGCCGTCAGTGCCCCGACGTCGCCTTGAGACCGACGACCGCCACCAGCAGCAGACCGATGAAGAAGATCCGGGCCGCGGTCACCGGCTCGCCGAGCAGCGTCATACCGGCCACCGCCGCACCGGCCGCCCCGATGCCGACCCACACGCCGTAGGCGGTACCGATCGGCAGGGTCCGGGCCGCGTACGAGAGCAGCAGCATGCTGGCGACGATGCCCGCGCCGGTGCCCACACTGGGCCACAGCCGGGTGAACCCGTCGGTGAACCGCAGGCCGACCGACCAGCCGACCTCCAGCAGACCGGCGACCAGAAGCAGGATCCATGCCATGACGGCACCTCCGTGAAAAGAGCTTCAACAGGGGTGCGTCGTCTTGTCCTGACCCGGTACGGCGCGTCTCGTCGGGTATGTCCCGACGTTAGCAAAGCGCAGCACGGCGGGCGGTGACCGAGGTCACCGCCCGCCGCCGCCCCGCTTCAGGGGCCCTGCCGGAACTACGGGAGCACAGAGACGGAATCAGAGATACAGCCCGGTCGCGTCCTCCGCGCCCTCCAGGCGCTCCGCGGCCACCGCATGCAGATCGCGCTCGCGCATCAGCACGTACGCCACGCCGCGCACCTCGACCTCGGCCCGGTCCTCCGGGTCGTACAGCACCCGGTCGCCCACCTCGACGGTCCGCACGTTCTGCCCGACCGCGACCACCTCGGCCCAGGCCAGGCGACGGCCGACCGCCGCGGTCGCGGGAATGACGATGCCCCCCGACGAGCGGCGCTCGCCCTCGGGGATGTCCGTCCGGACCAGCACACGGTCGTGCAGCATCCGGATCGGCAGCTTGTCGTGGGTGTCCTTGGTGTTATTCGGGCTCACGGCATGACCGTACCTGCCCGGCGCCGTCCGTCCCGCACCACGGGCGCCGCGGAGGCGCTCCGGTCGGCGTCCGCCGGACGGGGCCTACCGGCGCCGCCGCGTGCGCAGGACCAGCAGGCCGACCACGGCCACCCCGATCATCGCCACCGGAACGACCCGCTCCAGCCGCGGCGTCCCGTTCTCCGACACCAGCTGCGCCCGCACGTCCGACACCGCGCGATTGGCGGCCACATAGGCCCGCCCCGCCGTGCGGTCCACGGCCTCCGCCGCCTTCGCCTTCGCCTCATCCATGATCGTCTTCGGGTGCAGCCGCACACCGATCTCGTCGAGCGTGACGGCGAGCTCCTGCCGCCTGCGGACGATATCCGCCTCGATCTGCGCCGGGGTCCTGGCTTCCGCCACCGCGCTGCCTCCGTCGTCTCGCGCCGATGCGTACGGGGGTCGGGCACGGGGCCCCGTACGGAACCGGCCACATCGCTGACTGCCGATTCGTGATGGACAGTCTGTCAGCTCCCACCCCTGGGTGCCCCACAGCACCCCCGTTTCGCGCCGCCCGGACTCCCGGGCCCGCACCGTCCGGCGGGGCTGGCTAATGTCGGAGCGTACGGATCCATGCCTGAGGAGAGACATGAGCGAGCGACTCCAGCCCGGCGACACCGCCCCCGCCTTCACCCTCCCCGACGCGGACGGCAAGCAGGTCTCGCTCGCCGACCACCGGGGCCGCAAGGTCATCGTGTACTTCTACCCGGCCGCCCTGACCCCCGGCTGCACCAAGCAGGCCTGCGACTTCACCGACAACCTCGACTTCCTCGCCGGCCACGGCTACGACGTCATCGGCGTCTCCCCCGACAAGCCGGAGAAGCTCGCCAAGTTCCGCGACAAGGAGGACCTGAAGGTCACCCTGCTCGGCGACCCGGACAAGACCGTGCTGACGGCCTACGGCGCCTTCGGCGAGAAGAAGCTCTACGGCAAGACCGTCACCGGCGTCATCCGCTCCACCGTCGTCATCGACGAGGACGGCACGGTCGAGCGCGCCCTCTACAACGTCAAGGCCACCGGCCACGTCGCCAAGATCATCAAGGATCTGGGGCTGTAGGCACCACACCCGGCCGGGGCCGGCCGGGGGACGCGGGCCCCGGCCCCGGGCCTCACGGACTCCCTCACGGATCGGTCGGGCACACCCTGCCCGCCCGCTCGGGCAGCTCCAGCACGGCCTCGGCGCCGCCCTCCGCGGCGGCGCCGAAGTCCAGCCGCGCGCCCAGCACTTGAGCCTGCCCGGCCGCGATCGTCAGCCCCAGACCGTGCCCCGTCCCGCGCTCCGGCGCCGCCGTACGGAACCGCCGCGGCCCCTCCGCACACAGCTCCGCCGGATAGCCCGGACCGTGATCGCGCACCACGATCCGCGCACCCGCCACCACCACCTCGATCGGCGGCTTTCCGTGCTTGGCCGCGTTCGCCAGCAGATTCACCAGCACCCGCTCCACCCGGCGCCGGTCGGTCTCCACGATCCGCGGCTCGCCCTCCACGGTCACCGACACCTCGTCGGCCTCGTCGACCCCTCGCTGCCGCGCCGCCCGCTGCACGATCCCGCGCACCAGCGACGGCAGCTCACAGGCGTCCAGATCCGCCCGCTCCACCCCCGCGTCGAGCCGGGAGACCTCCAGCAGATCCTCCACCAGCCGCCGCATCGCCTGCGCCCGGTCCCGCACCAGCTCCACCGCCCGCGGCTGCGGCAGCAGCTCCGCCGCCGCCACCAGACCGGCCACCGGCGTCCGCAGCTCATGCGCCACGTCCGCGGTGAACTCCCGCTCCGCCTCCACCCGCGCCGCCAGCGACATCGCCATGTGGTGCACGCTGCGGCCCAACTCGGCCACCTCGTCACGCCCCTGACTGGCCAGCGCGTCCGCGTCCGGCTCCGCACCCGCCGCGATCCGCCGCGCCGCCGCCGCACTCAGCCGCAGCCGCCGCGACAGCCGCTGCGACACGAACCACGACACCACCGCCATCAGCACGACCGTGCCGCACCCCGAGATCAACAGCGCCCGGTCCAGCGACTGCTGCGACGGATCGTCGTCCGGATACGGCGCCGACACCGACAGCGACCGCAGCGGGCCGCTCCCGTCGCCGTCACCGACCCCGGTCGCCGCCCACACCCGCGGGTCCTCACCGCCGCTGACATACGTCCCCGACTTCTTCTTGAACACCGCCTCACGCAACGGCGACGGCAGCGTCCCGTCGTCCAGCTTCGCGCCCAGCGCCAGCGTGCCGTCCCGCTCGTAGATCTGCAGCGCCGAACTGAGCCGGTCGTCCTGATACGCCCGCGCCGACCGCTCCCGCTCCAGATCCGCTATGTGGTGCACGGAAAACCCGAGCACCACCACGGCCAGAGCCGTCATACAGGAAATGGCCAGGGCGATCCGGCCTCGAATGCCCATCACGCGAGGTTGTACATCTCCGTCGTGTCCCCGAGCGGCGTCGAGCCCTCGTACGTCACCTCCAGGCTGGTGAAGGCCAGCCCGCCGTCGACCCGCTTCGGACCGTAGAGACGGAAGGTCGCCGGGAACCCGGTGTCCGTCTCCGCTCCGGCGGCGGTCTTCTCCACCTGCACCACACCGACCCCCAACGCGTCCTTCGCGCCGTACTTCTTCCAGCTGATCTCGGTCGCCACCATCCCGACATCCGTGCAGGTCAGCGTAATCACCCGCGGCTTGACCTCGGGCGCACCGATGCCGCAGTCACGCACGGTCGGCAGACCGTCCGAGGGCTTGCCGTCCTCCTTCACGTCCTGCACCGCCGCCGACGTCTTCGGCGCGGCATCCACCGCCGACGCCCGGTCCGAGGTCTGGCCGAGCCACACCCCGCCGGCCGCCAGCGCCGTCACCACGGCAAAGGCCACCAGCGCCGTACGCCCCCGACCCCACCGGGGCCCTCCGCGGTCCGTCATCACGATCTCCTCCCGAGGACCAGGCCCCGTACCCCCACCAGCAAACACGAATGCCGCGCCCGGCGCTGCCACTCTTCCGTCCCCTGGACACAAGCTGATTGCCCGAACACGGCGGTGACCGCGCGGCTGTGTACCAGTCCTGTAACAAGCCCTGTGAAACCCCTGGCGTGCCCCCGTGACGGCACTTCCGACCTCACACCGCGGTGCCCCGTACGGCGCAGCCGCGCGTGACGTACCTCGCTTCGTCCCGCCAGAGTGGTTTGATCCGCGCGCGATTGTGCAGGCGCACCTGTCGTATCCCGCGCGCGCCCGCGCGCTGACAGACCGAGAGGACCGCCTCGTGCCGACCGGCAGCACTGACGCCGCTCCCGACCAGGACCGGGAAGCGCGCAAGCGCCACCGGGTGCTCTTCCGTGCCGTCGCCCGGCGCAAGAACCCCAGACTGCGGCGCACCGACATCACCGTCACCGACGAACGCGTCGTCCGGCGCGCCGTGAAGGCGGCCGCGCTCGGCAACGCCATGGAGTGGTTCGACTTCGGGATCTACAGCTATCTCGCGGTCACCATCGGCAAGGTGTTCTTCCCCGGCGGCAGCGACACCACCAGCCTGCTGTCGTCCTTCGCGACCTTCGCCGTGGCCTTCCTCGTACGCCCCCTCGGCGGCGCCTACTTCGGCCCCCTCGGCGACCGCATCGGCCGCAAGAAGGTCCTCGCCCTCACCATGATCATGATGGCGCTGGGCACCCTGTGCATCGGGCTGATCCCGTCCTACGCCGCCATCGGCTTCTGGTCCCCCGCCCTGCTCATCCTCTTCCGCCTGGTCCAGGGCTTCTCCACCGGCGGTGAGTACGGCGGCGCCTCCACCTTCATCGCCGAATACGCCCCCGACAAGAAGCGCGGCTACTTCGGCAGCTTCCTGGAGATGGGCACCCTCATCGGCTACACCGGCGCCGCCGGCATCGTGCTGCTGCTCAACACCACCCTCGGCGACGACGCCAT
Organism: Streptomyces sioyaensis; assembly: GCF_004122735.1. Classification (GTDB taxonomy): domain Bacteria; phylum Actinomycetota; class Actinomycetes; order Streptomycetales; family Streptomycetaceae; genus Streptomyces; species Streptomyces sioyaensis. Next base: position 4,864 of record NZ_SDIF01000010.1, read on the forward strand.
GCTCAACTGGGGCTGGCGCCTGCCCTTCCTGATCGCCGGCCCGCTCGGCCTGGTGGGTCTCTACCTCCGGGTCAAGCTCGACGAGACCCCGGCCTTCCAGAAGTTCGAGGCCGCGCACACCCACAGCGCCACCGGCTCCGCCGTCGAGGCCGAGGCCGAGTTCTCCCACCTCTCCGAGAACGCCCCGAAGAAGAAGATCAGCGAGATCTTCGCCCAGCAGTGGCCCACCCTCATCCTCTGCATCGCCCTGGTCGGTGCCTACAACATCGCCGACTACATGCTGCTGTCGTACATGCCGACCTACCTGACGGACACCCTCCACTACGAGGAGACCCACGGCCTGCTGATCCTCCTGGGCACCATGGTCGCCCTGATGTGCGTCCTCAGCACCGTCGGCAAGCTCAACGACCGCTACGGCCGCAAGCCCCTGCTGATGGCCGGCATGGCCGGCTTCTTCGTCCTGGCGATCCCGTCCTTCCTCCTGGTCAAGCAGGGCAGCATCCCCGCCGTCTGCGGCGGCATGGCCCTCCTCGGCCTCTCCCTGGTCTGCCTCCTGGGCACCATGTCCGCCGCCCTCCCCGCCCTCTTCCCCACCAACGTCCGCTACGGCTCCCTCTCCATCGGCTACAACCTGGCCGTCTCCCTCTTCGGCGGTACCACCCCCCTGGTGATCACCGCCCTGATGGACGCCTTCGGCCAGAACGTCATGGTGCCCGCCTACTACACGATGGGCGCCGCCCTCGTCGGCGTCATCGCCGTCGCCTGCATGAAGGAAACCGCCCAGCAGCCCCTCGAAGGCTCCCCACCCTCCGTGGCCACCAAGGAGGAAGCCGTCGAACTCATCACGTCCCAGACGGCGGAGCCGCGCTTCTGATCTGCGGGCCGTTGGACGAGCAGGGCCTCGGGGATTCCTTCCCCGAGGCCCTTTGCTCTTGCTCCATAACCCGCCGTAACCGCCCCCGCGTTCGATCGTTGTTCAGTTCGAGAGAGCGCACGGGGTGGGCCTGGTGCGCGGGACGGGGAAGCATGCCGGTCAAGTACACCCGCGAGCGGCTCGCGGAGGCAGCGCGGGCATCGTTGTCGTACGACGAAGCCGTGCGACGGCTCGGCGGCACACCAACACCGGGCAGCAGACGGTACCTACGCGCCAAGCTCCTCGAAGCAGGCATCGACACCACCCACTTCACGCCCGCCGGCGTACGCCACACCGAGGCGAGACTCCGCGAACTGGTGGCCTGCTCGCACAGCGTCGCCGAGGTCGTGCGCCGTCTTGGCATCAATCCGGTCGGCGGCAATCAGGCACACATCGGCCGCCGCATCGCCGAACTGCGCATCGACATCTCCCATTTCACGCCCATGCCTCGACGGAATTTCAACGCCGCCGGACGCCATGGTCTGATTCTGGGGTCGCCGTCCGACGGGCGCGTCGGGAGGCGGCGCCTTCGTCGGGAATTACTGCGGCTGGCAGTGCCAGAACGGTGCGCGATGTGCCACGTGGGCACAGAATGGCACGGCAAGCCGTTACACCTTGAAGTCGACCATCTCAACGGCAATTGGTGGGACAATCGTCCGGACAACTTACGTTTCCTGTGCCCCAACTGCCATGCGGTGACAGATACTTACCGTGGCCGCAAGCCTCGGCGGAAGTGACGTATCGGCCATGACCCAGCGCATCTCATACACCAGCGAGTTGCTCGCCCATACGGCAGCCGCCTCAACCAGTCTGGTCGACATGCTGCGCAGACTCGGCACTCCTGTGGGTAGCGGTCCTCACCGGTATCTACGCGACCGGCTGAAGCACTACGGCATCGACACCGCGCACTTCGTCGACGAACCGCTTCCACGTCGTCAGCACCGTTCATACACAGAAGCCCTGCTGAGAGAGGCCGCCGCTCAGTCCCACAGCATCCGGCAAATGTTGGACTACATGGAGGTTCCGCCGTACGACAGCGCATACACCCACCTCCGCAGGAAGCTGGATCAATTCGGCATCGACACATCGCATTTCACAGGCCGCAGAAACGGCTCTCTCCTGCTCCCGCGCGACGAACTGGCAGAGGCCGTAGCAGCCTCGCGGAGCATTGCAGATGTCCTCAGGCGTCTCGCGCAGGCCGACAACGGAACATCCCGGAGAGTCGTGAAACGGAGCATCGAGGCGTACGGCCTCTCGACAGCGCACTTCACCGGCCAGGGACACGGGCGTGGCCATCCCTCCCCGAACCGCAAATCGGCGGACGATATCTTGCGGCGACTCGATCCAGGATCGCGGCGGGAAAGGACCGTGATGCTGCGCCGCGCACTCGACGAGCTGGGCGTACCCCGTCAGTGCGCCGTGTGCGGACTAGGGGACACCTGGCAGGGCAGGCGGCTCGTCCTGGAGATCGACCACATCAACGGTGACCGTCTGGACAATCGCCTGGAGAACCTGCGCTACCTGTGCCCCTCCTGTCATAGCCAGACCAGGACGTTCTCCCGGGGATCGCTGCATATGACCATCCCCTCACAGCCGCGCAGTCCTGCACAGTAGAGTGGGCGCCGCGGGCCCGTACCCCAGCTGGCCAGAGGGCGCCGGTTTAGGTCCGGTGTGTCGTGGGTTCGAGTCCCACCGGGCCCATTTGCGCATACGGCCTCCCCTGTCCATGGACGGGGGAGGCCGTTCTGCTGCGTGGGCCTCAGCCCAACAACTCCCGCACCACCGGTGCCAGTGCCCGGAAGGCCTTGCCGCGGTGGCTGATGGCGTTCTTCTCGTCGGGGGTCAGTTCGGCGCAGGTGCGGGTGTCGCCGAGGGGCTGGAGGATCGGGTCGTAGCCGAAGCCGCCGGTGCCGGTGGGGGTGTGGCGCAGGGTGCCGTCGAGGGTGCCCTCGACGACGCGCTGGGTGCCGTCGGGGAGGGCCAGGGCCGCGGCGCAGGCGAAGTGGGCGGTGCGGTGGTCGTCGGCGATGTCGGCGAGCTGGGCGAGGAGCAGATCGAGGTTGGCGCGGTCGTCGCCGTGCCGGCCGGCCCAGCGGGCGGAGAAGATGCCGGGGGCGCCGCCGAGGACGTCGACGCAGAGGCCGGAGTCGTCGGCGACGGCCGGGTGACCGGTGGCCTGGGCGAGGGCATGGGCCTTGAGCAGGGCGTTCTCGGCGAAGGTGACGCCGGTTTCCTTGACGTCCGGGACGTCGGGGTAGGCGTCGGCGCCGACGAGTTCGACGCGGAGCTCGGCCGCGTCGAGGATGGCGCGGAGCTCGTTGATCTTGCCGGCGTTGCGGGTGGCGAGGATCAGGCGCTGGGGTGCGGGCTCAGGGCCGGTGTGAGGCTGCATGGGCAGTGATTATCCCGGTGTGCAGATCCCGGCCATGTGCCCGGCCCCGTCGGTGACCGGCCGGGTATCGGGGGCCTGGTGGCGGTCGAGGGCCCGGCGGGCGTCCGGTGTCCTTGTTCACACGGCCTCCGAGGTCAGGAGCGCGAACCGGCCGGGCCGCCAGGCCTCAGGCCGTCAGGCCTCACGCCGTCAGGCCTCACGCCGTCAGGCCTCAGGCTGCCAGGCCTCACGCCGTCACGCCGTCAGACGAGGCCGGTCTGGGTGAGCAGCATCGCGAGGACGAGGACGAGGGTCCAGCCGAGGAGGTGCTCCAGGAGCGGGGAGTCTCCCTGGGGCCCGCCGGTGCGGGCGCGGGGCGCGGTCGCGGCAGTTGTGGGCATGGGTCCACAGTGCCCGCGCCGGGGCGACTTTCCCAGAGAGGGAGCTCCCGTGAGAAAAGGGTCACAGGGGAAGCGGGTCGCAGGGGGCGGGTGCGGGCCCTCCCCTCCCCCCTGCGGCCGTGCTTCAGAGCGTGCGGGCCAGCGCTTCCCGCTGGGTGGCGTCGAGCGTGGCGCAGCCGGCGACGGCGAGGTCGAGGAGGGCGTTGAGCTCGTCGCGGGCGAAGGGCTCGGCCTCGGCGGTGCCCTGGACCTCGACGAAGCGGCCGTCGCCGGTGCAGACGACGTTCATGTCGGTTTCGGCGCGGACGTCCTCTTCGTAGCAGAGGTCGAGGAGCGGGGTGCCGTCGACGATGCCGACGCTGACGGCGGAGACGGTGCCGGTGAGGGGCTTGCGGCCGTGGCGGATGAGCTTTTTGCCCTGGGCCCAGGTGATGGCGTCGGCGAGGGCGACATAGGCCCCGGTGATGGCGGCGGTGCGGGTGCCGCCGTCGGCCTGGAGGACGTCGCAGTCCAGGACGATGGTGTTCTCGCCGAGGGCCTTGTAGTCGATGACGGCGCGCAGCGAGCGGCCGATGAGGCGGCTGATCTCGTGGGTGCGGCCGCCGATCTTGCCGCGTACGGATTCGCGGTCGCCGCGGGTGTTGGTGGAGCGGGGCAGCATCGAGTATTCGGCGGTGACCCAGCCTTCGCCGGTGCCCTTGCGCCAGCGGGGGACGCCTTCGGTGACGGATGCGGTGCAGAAGACTTTGGTGTCGCCGAAGGAGATGAGGACGGAGCCTTCGGCGTGCTTGCTCCAGCCGCGTTCGATGGTGACCGGGCGGAGTTGTTCGGGGGTGCGGCCGTCGATGCGAGACATGGCGTAGACCCTATCGGCAACGCGAGGGCCCCACTCCGGGCGGTGGATCCGTCCGGTGCGGGGCCTTCGGGGGAGGCGCGCTGAGCGGGGCTCAGGTCCTCACATCAGGTCTTCGATCTCGGCGGCGATGGGGTCGGCGTCGGTGCCGATGACGACCTGGATCGCGGTGCCCATCTTGACGACGCCGTGGGCGCCCGCGGCCTTGAGGGCGGCCTCGTCGACGAGGGAGGGGTCGACGACCTCGGTGCGGAGGCGGGTGATGCAGCCCTCGACCTCTTCGATGTTGTCGAGTCCGCCGAGCCCGGCGACGATCTTCTCAGCCTTGCTGGCCATGTCCACTCCTGCTTGTCTCGGCCGCCGACGGTTCCGCCGGGCGGTTTCACACCGTAACGCACGTTCGGCCCAACTATGTGGGCGTTTGTCCGCTGTGTAACGAAGGATGGCGATCACCGGAGTGCGCACCGGACAGCCCGGACGGACCTGCCGGAACGCACCCACAAGTGGTCTACACCACCAGTATGCGGCAAGCACCAGGGCGGTTGTCGACGGGCCGACTGCCGGGAGGACACCGATGAGTTCGAACGCAGCGGCGGCGGCACCGAAGAGGAACTGGGGAGCGCACCTCTTCCAGGGGCTGCAGAAGATGGGGCGCAGTCTGCAGTTGCCGATTGCCGTACTGCCCGCTGCGGGCATTCTCAACCGTCTCGGACAGCCGGATGTGTTCGGCGCGGACGGGCTGGGCTGGGACGCGGTCGGCAAGGTCTTCGCGGCCGCGGGCGGCGCCCTGCTGGATTCGGGGCTCGGGCTGCCGCTGCTGTTCTGCATCGGTGTGGCCATCGGTATGGCCAAGAAGTCGGACGGGTCGACGGCACTCGCGGCGGTGGCCGGATTCCTCGTCTACTTCTCGGTGCTGCACGCGTTCCCGGCGGGCTGCTCCGCGGGCCAGACGTACTCCCAGGCGGGCCTGTGGAGCGGGGTGTGCGTCGACAAGACCAATACGGTGACGCAGGCCGCCTACCAGAACCCCGGGGTGTTCGGCGGCATCGTCATGGGGTTTCTGTCCGCCTGGCTCTGGCAGCGCTTCCACCGGGTGAAGCTGGTGGACTGGCTGGGGTTCTTCAACGGCCGCCGGCTGGTCCCGATCATCATGGCCTTCGTCGGGCTGGTCTTCGCGGTCCTGTGTCTGTTCGTCTGGCAGCCGATCGGTGCGGCGCTGACGAGCTTCAGCGAGTGGCTGTCGGCGCTGGGGTCGTGGGGCGCGGGGCTCTTCGGCGTCGCGAACCGTGCGCTGCTGGTGGTCGGCCTGCACCAGTTCCTGAACACCTTCGTCTGGTTCCAGTTCGGCAGCTTCACGAAGCCGGACGGCACGGTCGTGCACGGCGATATCAACCGGTTCCTGGCGGGTGACCCGACGGCGGGGCAGTTCACCACGGGGTTCTTCCCGATCATGATGTTCGCGCTGCCGGCCGCGGCGCTGGCGATCGCGCACTGCGCCAAGCCGCACCGCCGCAAGGAGATCGCCGGCATGATGCTGTCGGTCGGCCTGACCTCGTTCGTGACGGGCGTGACCGAGCCGATCGAGTACTCGTTCCTGTTCGTCGCGCCGGTGCTGTACGTGATCCATGCCGTGCTGACGGGTGTGTCGATGGCGGTGAGCTGGGGTCTGGGCGTGCACGACAGCTTCAGCTTCTCGGCGGGCCTGATCGACTACGTCATCAACTGGGGGCTGGCGACCAAGCCCTGGCTGATCATTCCCATCGGCCTGTGTTTCGCGCTGGTCTATTACGCCCTCTTCCGCTTCGTGATCACGAAGTTCAATCTGTCGACGCCCGGCCGGGAGCCGGATGAGGTGGGGGACGCGATGGAGCGGGAGAACGTGAAGTAGGGGCCGGCCGGGGTCACCCGGGGAGGCGAGCGAAGAGCACGTAAGGGCCAGGAACCCCATCCGGTCGTCAACTTTCCTGGAAGCGGCGGGAGTTGCGCGGGTGCGCCCCCGGCTGCCCGGCCCGTCCCGACGTACCGAACGGCCCGAACGAGCCCGAACGGCCCGGAGCCGGTACCGCTGCCCCGTCCCGTCCTGGTGCGTCACAGTGCGGCGGACGCCGCTGCCGTCACCCGCAGCCCGCCGACACCCCGGCCGTTACCGGTATTGCGGGCGCTTCACGGGGATTCCGTTGCGGCGAACCACCGTGTAAGAATGGTCTAAACCACTGACCGGTATAGACCAGGAGACCAGTGGCCCCCCACCGAGTCCCCGCCTCACCAGGAGGAATCCGATGAGTTCGGCCACCGCGACAGCGGCCCCCGAGAAGAAAGGCCGCGGCGCCGGCGCCATGGCAGTGGCCCAACGCATCGGCCGCAGCCTGATGCTACCGATCGCCACCCTGCCCGCGGCCGCGCTGATGGTGCGGCTCGGCCAGCCGGACATGCTCGGCCGGGATGCGTTCCCCGCGTTCCTGAACAAGATCGCCGAGTTCATGGCCGCCGGTGGCGGCGCCCTGCTCGACAACATGCCGATGCTCTTCGCCGTGGGCATCGCGATCGGCTTCGCGAAGAAGTCCGACGGCTCCACCGCCCTGGCCGCGGTCGTCGGCTACCTGGTCTTCAGCAAGGTCCTCGGCACCTTCCCGGACAGCAACCTCCCCACCGTCCAGAAGATCGTCGACGGCAAGATAACCGATGCCGCCCCGCCGGTGGACGCGGGAGTGCTGGGCGGCGTCGTGATGGGCATCGTGGTCGCGCTGCTCTACCAGCGCTACAGCCGCAAGAAGCTTCCCGACTGGCTCGGCTTCTTCGGCGGCCGCCGCCTCGTGCCGATCCTCGCCGCCTTTGCCGGCCTGATCATCGGCATCGTCTTCGGCTACATCTGGCCCGTGCTCGGCGCCGGTCTGCACAGCTTCGGCGCCTGGCTCGTCGGCTCGGGCGCGGTGGGCGCCGGTATCTTCGGTGTCGCCAACCGTGCCCTGATCCCGGTCGGCATGCACCACCTGCTGAACTCCTTCCCGTGGTTCCAGGCCGGTGACTACCACGGCAAGCACGGCGATATCGCCCGCTTCCTGGCCCATGACCCCTCGGCCGGACAGTTCATGACCGGCTTCTTCCCGATCATGATGTTCGCGCTGCCGGCCGCCTGCCTGGCGATCGTGCACTGCGCCCGGCCGGAGCGCCGCAAGGTCGTCGGCGGCATGATGCTCTCCATCGCGCTGACCGCCTTCGTCACCGGCGTCACCGAGCCGATCGAGTTCACCTTCATGTTCATCGCCCCGGTGCTGTACGCCATCCACGCGGTGCTCACCGGTGTTTCGATGGCGCTGACCTGGGCCCTGGGGATGAAGGACGGATTCGGCTTCTCGGCCGGCGCGATCGACTTCCTGCTGAACCTCGGTATCGCCACCAAGCCGTGGCTGCTCGCCCTGACGGGGCTGGTCTTCGCGGCGCTGTACTACGCGGTGTTCCGGTTCGCGATCATCAAGTTCAATCTCCCGACCCCCGGACGCGAGTCCGAGGAGGAGATCGCCGCGGAGGACAAGGCCCAGTACAAGGGCTGACCCCGGCAGTTCCACAGCGCAACGGTGAGGGCCCCCGGAGACCGTACGGTTTCCGGGGGCCCTCGCCGCGCTTCGTGGAATTCCCTGCGCTTCGTGTTGCCTGGTCGTCGAATTCCCGGCGTCGTGAAATGCGGCGACATCGTGAAATGCCCGGCGTCGTGGAATTCCCGCGAGGGGCCCCGCCCGCTTCAGATCTCGTAGATCGCGCCGGCCTTGGCGACCTCGACCGGCCCGTCGTAGACCTTCTGGGCGTCGCGGATGCTGATGTCCGGGTCGGTCCACGGCGGGATGTGGGTCAGCACCAGCCGCCCCGCGCCGGCCCGCCGGGCGGCCTCGCCGGCCTCCCGCCCGTTGAGGTGCAGATCCGGGATGTCTTCCTTGCCGTAGGTGAAGGACGCCTCGCACAGGAAGAAGTCGGTGCCCGCGGCGAGGATCTCCAGCGCGTCGCAGGGTCCGGTGTCCCCGGAGTACGTCAGCGACCTGCCGCCGTGTTCGACCCGGACGCCGAAGGCCTCCACGGGGTGGCTGACCCGCTCCGTACGGATCGTGAACGGCCCGATGGTGAAGGTGCCCGGAGACAGGGTGCGGAAGTCGAAGACCTCGCTCATCGCGCCGTCGTACGGCAGATCGGCGTGCGCCACGGTCAGCCGGCGCTCGGTTCCGGCCGGGCCGTAGACCGGCATCGGCGCGCACCGTCCGCCGTCCGGACGGTAGTAGCGCACGACGAAATAGCCGCACAGGTCGATGCAGTGGTCGGCATGCAGGTGCGACAGGAGTACGGCATCCAGGTCATAGAGGCCGGTGTGGCGCTGCAGCTCACCCAGGGCGCCGTTGCCCATGTCGAGGAGCAGCCTGAAGCCGTCGGCCTCCAGGAGGTAGCTCGAACAGGCCGATTCCATCGAAGGGAACGACCCCGAGCATCCGACGACAGTGAGCTTCATACGGGCGTGAACCTCCGTGGGCGGGGGCGGCGGTCAGGCGCCTCCCTTCGCTCTCGCGCGGTGGAGAGCTTGAGGAAGGATCCATGCGGGGCTTCCCGGCGGGCCCTGCCGGGTTTTGCCGGGTCCTTGGCAGTCTGTGCGGTGCCCACGAGCGTAAGGCGCAATGGGGGCTGTGGCTCCTCCAGCGGGGCGAGCTGTGGGCGGAATCACCAGTCCGGGCTGACGCCCCGTACGCCCGTACGCAGTGGCCGCTGTCACTGCCCCGTCCACCGTCCGCCGTCCCCCGGCTACCGGCCACCGCGGGTGCCCGGGATCACCGGGGCACCTGGGGGCTCGCACGCGTTCCGGCACGCCCGGGATGTCGCCCGTCACCCGGCGTGCCGCGTCCCCGCTCCGCGGGCCTGTCCGACCCTGACCCGTCGGACAGGCCCAGGGGCCTCGTCGGACACGCCCAGGGGCCCTACGCCCAGAGCTGCCCGTGGAGCGTTTCGATCGCCGCTTCGGTGGACTCGGCGGTGTACACGCCCGTGGAGAGGTACTTCCAGCCGCCGTCGGCGACGACGAAGACGATGTCGGCGCTCTCCCCCGCCTTGACGGCCTTCTTGGCGACGCCGATCGCGGCATGCAGTGCCGCGCCGGTGGAGACGCCCGCGAAAATGCCTTCCTCGGCGAGGAGTTCGCGGGTGCGGCGGACCGCGTCCTCGGAGCCGACCGAGAAGCGGGTGGTGAGCACGGACTCGTCGTAGAGCTCGGGGATGAAGCCCTCGTCGAGGTTGCGCAGACCGTAGACCACGTCGTCATAGCGCGGCTCGGCGGCGACGATCTGGACGCCCGGGACGTGCTCGCGCAGGTACCGGCCGACGCCCATCAGGGTGCCGGTGGTGCCCAGACCGGCCACGAAATGGGTGACGGAGGGGAGGTCGGCGAGGATCTCGGGGCCGGTGGTGGCGTAGTGCGCACCGGCGTTGTCGGGGTTGCCGTACTGGTAGAGCATCACCCAGTCGGGGTGCTCGGTGGCCAGCTCCTTGGCGACCCGTACGGCCGTGTTGGAGCCGCCCGCCGCGGGCGAGGAGATGATCTCCGCGCCCCACATGGCGAGCAGCTCCCGCCGCTCGGACGAGGTGTTCTCCGGCATCACGCACACGATGCGGTAGCCCTTGAGCTTGGCCGCCATGGCGAGCGAGATGCCGGTGTTGCCGCTGGTGGGCTCCAGGATGGTGCAGCCGGGGGTGAGCCGGCCGTCCTTCTCGGCCTGCTCGACCATGTGCAGCGCGGGCCGGTCCTTGATCGAACCCGTGGGGTTGCGGTCCTCCAGCTTCGCCCAGATACGGACGTCGTCGGAGGGCGAGAGGCGCGGAAGGCGGACGAGAGGGGTGTTCCCGACCGCCGCCAGCGGGGAGTCGTACCGCACGTCAGACCAGCCCAACCCGTCGCCCGACCGCCACCCCGGCCGGACGCGGCTGCGCCGCGGCAGATCCACCCGCCACCGCCGGGAGGATCGTCACGTTGTCGCCGTCGGCGAGCTTGGTGGAGATGCCTTCCAGGAAGCGGACGTCTTCGTCGTTGAGGTAGACGTTCACGAAGCGACGCAGCTGCTCGCCCTCGACGAGGCGCTCACGGATGCCGGTGTGCCGGCTCTCCAGGTCGCTGAAGAGGTCGGCGAGGGTCTCTCCGCTGCCCTCGACGGCCTTCTGGCCGTCGGTGTAGGTGCGCAGGATGGTCGGGATTCGGACCTCGATGGCCATGGAGTGCTCCAGTCGGAGTGCGGGGTGGGGGCTGTGCTCCCGGGTGCACGGCGTACGGCGTGCCGGGAGGGCGTCGGGTGACGCGGGAAGTGCGGGGTGCCGAGACGCGCGCCGCGCCCGGGGCAGGCCGGGTCAGGCGGCGGCGCAGCGCGGACAGATCGCGCTGGAAAGGCGGCACAGATCGACGTGCAGCCGTGCGGCTCCGCAGCCGAACGCGCCCAGCAGAGCAGATGCGGAGCGACGCGTGGCGAGCGGAGCGAGCAGCAGCATGCCCGGCCTCTTTTCGCTCACGTCAGGGTCAACCATGCGGTCATCGTATCGATTCCCGGTCCGGGTATTGGAACCTCGTCCCATGATGCGGACGATTGGTGTACGCCAGGTGGGACGCGCTCAGGCGTACGCCGCCACGACCTCGACCTCTTCCTCGGTCACCGTGCCGTCGACGATACGGAACGACCGGAACTGGAACGGCCCGGCATCGTCGGTGTCAGCGGTGGATACCAGGACATAGTGGGCAGCCGGCTCGTTGGCGTAGGAGATGTCGGTGCGCGAGGGGTAGGCCTCGGTGGCGGTGTGCGAGTGGTAGATGATCACCGGCTCCTCGTCCCGGTCGTCCATCTCCCGGTAGAGCTTGAGCAGGTCGGCGGAGTCGAATTCGTAGAACGTGGGCGAGCGGGCGGCGTTCAGCATCGGGATGAACCGCTCGGGGCGGCCGCTGCCGGCCGGGCCCGCGACCACGCCGCAGGCCTCGTCGGGGTGGTCCTGCCGGGAGTGCTCGACGATCTGGTCGTACAGGGCCTTGGTGAGGGTCAGCATGGCGCCAAGGATAAGAGGAGCCCGCGGAGCCCTCGGCCGAGGGTGGCGGCGGGCGACGGACAGGCAGCGGGCCCGTACGTACCGAAGACTGGTACGTACGGGCCCGCATGCTGGACCGACGGGGGTTTACCCGTTCCTTCCGGGGTGCTGCCTCAGCTCTTGGCGTCCTCGCCGGGGGCCTCCTGGGCCGCCGTGCCGGCCGCCAGGCCGGCGTCCCGCCGCTTGATGCAGAGGTAGCCGACGCCCAGGATCAGCGCCCAGAGGGGAGCCGCGTAGAGCGAGATCCGGGCGTCCGGGTCGGCGCCCATCATCACGATCACCATGGCGATGAAGGCCAGCGCGAAGATCGAGGTGTACGGGCTGCCGGGGGCCTTGAACTCGGACTCCGGCAGCTCACCGCGGTTCGCCTTGGCGCGGTAGCGCAGCTGCGAGGCCAGGATGACGATCCACGCCCACATACCGGAGATGGTGGCGAAGGAGACGACGTAGTTGAACGCGTCACCGGGCCACTGGTAGTTGATGTAGACGCCGAACAGCATCATCGCGACCGAGACGCCGGTGCCCCAGGTGGGCAGGCCGTTCTTGCTGAGCTTGGTGAAGAACTTCGGGCCCTGGCCGTTGAGCGCGAGGTCGCGCAGCATGCGGCCGGTGGAGTACATACCGGAGTTGGCCGAGGAGAGCGCGGCGGTCAGCACGACGAAGTTGACGATGCCGGCACCGGCCGGCAGGCCGATCTGCTGGAAGGCGGCCACGAAGGGGCTGACGCCCGGCTTGAAGACCGTCCAGCTGACGACGGACAGGATGATGATCAGCGCACCGATGTAGAAGAGGCCGATCCGCCACGGCACGGTGTTGATCGCCTTGGGCAGGACCTTCTTCGGGTCGGTCGCCTCGCCCGCGGTGACACCGACGAGCTCGACGGCGAGGAAGGCGAACATCACGATCTGCAGCGTCATCAGCGTGCCGCCGATGCCCTTGGGGAAGAAGCCGCCGTGGGACCACAGGTTGGTGAAGGACGCGGTGTCACCGGCGTTGGAGAAGCCGAGGGTGATCACGCCGAGGCCGATCAGGATCATGCCGACGATCGCGGTGACCTTGACCATCGAGAACCAGAATTCCAGCTCACCGAAGATCTTCACGGAGATCAGGTTGATACCGAAGAGCGCGACGGTGAAGACCAGCGCTGCGGCCCATTGCGGTATGCCCTTGTTCCAGTACTGCACGTACGTGGCCGCGGCGGTCACTTCGGTGATACCGGTGACGACCCAGAACAGCCAGTACGTCCAGCCGGTCACGAAGCCGACGAAGGGGCCGAGGAATTCCCGCGCGTACTCCGAGAAGGAGCCGGAGACGGGCCGGTACATGAGCAGTTCGCCCAGGGCCCGCATGATGAAGAAGATGACCAGACCGACGATGGCGTAGGCGAGGATGATGCTCGGCCCGGCCATCGAGATCGCTTTACCGGCCCCGAGGAAGAGACCCGTGCCGATGGCGCCGCCGATGGCGATCATCTGGATCTGACGGTTTCCCAGTCCCCGCTGATAGCCCTCTTCGGGGGCCTGATCAGCTGCCTCGTTGCCGTCGTGCTGCTTGTCGACCTGCACAGAGGTCATGTGTGGTGCGCCTTTCTCCATACCGACCCGGTCTGTCCGGATCGGGTCCCGATCCCCCCGGATGGAGTCCTGCACGCCGACGGTCGGCCGGCCGAGCGCTCCCGCAGCGACAGGGGTGGCGTCACTCACGGCAGGTCGTGAACATCTAACACGACGCCCAGAAGATCGCCTAGGGATGGCGTGAACCGCACCACGAGGAAAAGGGGACAAACCCAGCAAGTGACCGCAACTCGCCGGGTGGTGGTGATGCGATCGTTATGCGGATTTGAGCATCCGCTGAGCGAACAGTGCGTGAACTACCGGGGAGATATGCCCGGATTTCACCCCATCAGTGACTCGACCAGAGTCTCCTGGAGGCCGCCGAGCCAGAGGTAGGCCATCACCATCGGCTTGCGAGGATCACTGTCCGGCAGCCGCAGCAGCTCGCCGCCGTCCTCCTCATCGGTCACTTCAAGCCGCGTCCCGATGGCCAGCCTGAGGTCGTTGAGGGCCCCCAGCCACTGCCGGCACTCCTCGGGCTTCAGCCGCAGCTCGGCGCTGCCGCCGCCGGTCGGTGCCAGCGTGTCCAGCGCGCGGATCAGCGCGAGGGCGTCCTCGCGCTTGCGGGAGCGCAGGTCGTTCTCGGTGTAGCGGCGGAATTCGGCGGAGGCGGCGCGGACGTCGTCGTCGGGGACGAGGTCGGGGCCGCCGTAGGCGTCGGGGAAGAGCCGGGCCAGGACCGGGTCGGCGGGCGGTTCGCTGGGTCCGTCGTTGAAGATCGACGCCAGCAGGTCGTCACCCTCGCGCTCCCCGGTCTCCTCGCCCGGGCCGATCAGCTCCATCAGCTGGACGGCGAGGCTTCGCAGGATGGAGATCTCGACCTCGTCGAGGGGGACCGATGCACCGCCGTCGGGCAGCGGCTCGAAGTGCCCGGTCATCGGCGGTCCTGCTGAAGGGTCGCCCACAGGCCGTAGCCGTGCATGGCCTGCACGTCGCGCTCCATTTCCTCGCGGCTGCCGCTGGAGACCACCGCGCGCCCCTTGTGATGGACGTCGAGCATCAACTGGTGTGCCTTGTCCTTGGAGTAGCCGAAGTACGTCTGGAAGACGTAGGAGACATAGCTCATGAGGTTGACGGGGTCGTTGTGGACGATCGTGACCCACGGGAGGTCGGGCTCGGGGACCTCGAAGGGAGCCTCGCTCGACTCGGGACGCTCGGTCTCGACCGGGACACTGAGGGTGCAGTGGTGCGGCCGGAGCGTGTTCGTGGGTGACGGGTGGGCGCTCACAGGCCCCATGCTGCCACCCGGGGACCTGCGACGCACAAATGCCCCTCGCGCGGGCCGCGTCGGCGGCCCGCGGTCGCCCGCCGACAGGGGTCCCGGGAGGCCCGCACCCCACTATCGTCAAAGTGACGAGTATTGGGGGTAGCATCATCTCCATGAACACAGCAGACCTGGGGCTGCCGGTGGCCGTGCCGTCGACTGCGCTCTTCACCGACCAGTACGAACTCACCATGCTGCAGGCCGCGTTGCGGTCCGGCACCGCGGACCGGCGCTCGGTCTTCGAGGTCTTCACCCGCCGGCTGCCCGAGGGCCGCCGGTACGGCGTGGTGGGCGGCACCGGCCGGGTGCTGGACGCGGTGGAGAACTTCCGCTTCGACGAAACGATCCTCGGCTTTCTGCGCGAGCGCGGCATCCTCGACGAGCCGACCCTCGACCGGCTGGCCGGCTTCCGCTTCCGCGGCGACATCTGGGGCTACCCGGAGGGCGAGGTCTACTTCCCCGGCTCCCCCGTCATGCGGGTCGAGGGCACCTTCGCCGAGGCGGTGCTGCTGGAGACGGTGATCCTCTCGATCCTCAACCACGATTCGGCGGTGGCCGCGGCCGCCTCCCGGATGGCGGTGGCGGCCGGCGACCGCCCGCTGATGGAGATGGGCGCCCGCCGTACCCACGAGCTGGCGGCGGTGGCCGCGGCCCGGGCCGCCTACGTCGGCGGCTTCCACACCACCTCCGACCTGGCCGCCGGCTTCCGGTACAACATCCCCACCGTCGGCACCAGCGCCCACGCCTTCACCCTGCTGCACGACACCGAGCGGGACGCCTTCACCGCCCAGGTCGACACCCTCGGCAGCGGCACGACCCTGCTCGTGGACACCTTCGACGTCGCCGAGGCGGTGCGCACCGCCGTGCAGGTGGCCGGGCCCGGCCTCGGTGCCGTACGGATCGACTCCGGCGATCTGCTGCTGATCGCCCACCGGGTGCGCCAGCAGCTGGACGAGCTGGGCGCCACCAAGACCAAGATCGTGGTCACCAGCGATCTGGACGAGTACGCCATCGCCTCGCTGGCCGCCGCCCCGGTGGACGCCTACGGCGTCGGCACCCAGCTGGTGACCGGCAGCGGGCACCCGACCTGCTCGATGGTCTACAAGCTGGTCGCCCGCGCCGACAGCGACGAGCCGGGGGCCCCGCTGCGGCCGGTGGCGAAGAAGTCGATGGGCGCCAAGAGCTCGCTCGGCGGCCGCAAGTGGGCGGCGCGCCGGCTGGACGCGGAGGGTGTCGCCGAGGCCGAGGTCATCGGCACCGGGCCGGTCCCGGCGGAGCTGGCGGAACGGCAGCTGCTGGTGCCGCTGGTGAGCGGCGGCACCGTGGTGGCCCGCGAGCCGCTGGACGCCGCCCGCGACCGGCACATCGCCGCCCGCGACCAGCTGCCGCTGTCGGCGACCCAGCTCTCCCGGGGCGAGGCCGTACTGCCCACCGAATACGTCTGACCGCGGGCGTCCGGGCCGCCCGCGACGGAGCGCCGGCGGCCGCGGTGCGCCGGGGCGGCGGCCCGGCTCCGCCCCACTCCCGCAATCCCCCGCCAGTGGCTACCCTCGGTCACACCACCACACCACACTCCGGGCCGGTCCCCCGATTCCCAGCCGGAAGGCACGCACCATGCACCGGGCATTGATCGTCGTTGATGTGCAGAACGACTTCTGTGAGGGCGGCAGCCTCGCGGTGGCGGGGGGTGCGGATGTCGCGGCGGCCATCACCGATCTGGTGGGCCAGGCGGCCGGCGGCTGCTACCGCTACGTCGTGGCCACCCGTGATCACCACATCGACCCGGGCGACCACTTCTCCGACCACCCGGACTACGAGCGCTCCTGGCCGGTGCACTGTGTGGCCGGCACGGAGGGCAGCGGCTTCCACCCCAATTTCGCCCCGGCGCTCGCCTCGGGCGCGATCGACGCGGTCTTCGACAAGGGCACCCACTCCGGGGCGTACAGCGGCTTCGAGGGCCGGGACGAGAACGGCACCCCGCTCGCGGACTGGCTGCACCGGCACGACGTGACCGAGGTCGACGTGGTCGGCCTCGCCACCGACCACTGCGTACGCGCCACCGCCCTGGACGCGGTCCGCGCCGGGCTGCGCACCCACGTCCTGCTGGATCTGACGGCCGGCGTGGCCGCGCACACCACCGAGCGGGCGCTGGCGGAGCTGCGCGCGGCGGGCGCCGAGCTGACCGGGAAGCCGGTGGTCCTCGGCGGCTGACACCCACCGGGGCGGTGCCCCGGCGGGTGTCGCAGCGGGTGTCACGGCGGCCCTCCGCGGGCGCCCTCCGGGCCGCGCGCCCTACCCCGCGGCCCGGTAGTCGGCGGCGGGCGCCGGGGGGATCTGTGGTCGCATCAGCGCCCGTATCGGGTGCCACGACTCGGTGTCGTCCTCCGGGGTCTCGCGCCAGACCACCCCGTCGGGGTGGTGCAGGACGGCCGTGATCTCGTCGGGCGTGGGCGGCTCGGTGTTGCCGCGCAGGTAGACCCTGCGCAGCCCGAGGTTGCGCAGCCTGGTCAGGGCGCGCTGGCGATTCACCGCATGGACCAGCACCCGGACCCGGCACCCGCAGTCGTACGGGCCGGGCCGCGGGCCGTGCGCCGGCCTGGGCAGTGAGAGGGCGACCACCACGCTCCCTCCAGGGAGCCTGATGTAACCGCCACCGGACTTGGTCATTTCTCCCCCGTGAGACTTCGCGTCAACAAGGAACTGTAGAACGCATCTAAACGCTAATCGGCCGCCGCCCGCTAGGGGGCAACGGCCGAATAGCGTCTGACCTGCTATTTTACCTTTTACTTACCTGCCGGACCCACCTGAATCGTCACCGTGGAGCCGTCCCGGGCCTCCTTGAGGATCTTGATCCGGGTGTTGGTGTCAGGAACGATCACGCCACCGGTCGGGTTGGTCTTGTCGTAGTAGACCCCGTGCCGGTCGTCGAAGAGCGTGACGCCCTTCTTCGACGCGATCTTGACCGGCGTGCCGTCCCGGTGGAGGGTCAGCGCGTCGGTCGGGAACCGCGTGAAGGTCGAGTCGTAGCTCTGGAAGCGGTTGCGCATCAGCTTGCCGTCGGCCCAGTGCTCGGCCTTGGGGTGCGCGTCGACCGGCAGGATCTGCCCGTAGCCGGGGTGCTGGCCGACGTTGTTGTCCGGCTGCGAGGTGTCCCACAGCCAGATCAGCACACCGTTCTGGTACGGGAAGTGCTCCACCCAGTCCGGCTTGGCCGTGGTCCAGCCGAAGTTGTACGGGCCGACCTTGAGGGTCTTGTCGTACGACACGTACTGGCGGTTCTCGGCGATGTAGTACTGCGGGTAGTCCTTGGTGAAGGACGCACCGATCCGCGAGAAGCCCTTGCTGGTCCAGCCGTTGTCGCCGCTCTCGGCGTTGTCGCTGAACAGCGGCTTGCCGTCCGCGGTCACGCTGACGACGTCGGCCGCGAAGCCCTTGCCGTTGGTGCCGCCGTCGGTCTGGTAGCGGAAGCGCAGGTCGATCTTCTTGCCCGCGTAGGCGTCCAGCGGGTAGGCCAGGTCCTGGTAGGCGGCCACGGTGCCGGTCAGCGCGGGCTTGTCGCTGCCGTCGCGCGAAAGGGGCTTGCCGTTGGCGGTGCCGTCCAGCGCGGTCCAGTTGTTGCCGCCGTCGGTCGAGACCTCGGCGTAGAGGTAGTCGTAGTCCTTCTCGATGTCCCACCAGCCCTTGAGGCCCAGGGACGCCTTGGACTTGCCGGTGAGGTCCACCTGCCGGGTCAGGGTGTTCTTCAGGTCGTCGCCCCTGCCGCTCCACCACTGGTGGGAGCCCTCGGCGGGCTGCACGACGTCGGTCTTGACCTGCTTGGCGGGCAGCGTGACGACCACGGCCTGCTTGTTCTTGGTGTTGTACTCCGCGACGCCCAGCTTGTAGGAGGACTTGGACGCGGCCTTCGCCTTGCCGTAGTTGAGCCAGCCCAGCTGCAGCTTGTCCCAGGCGCTCATGTCGCCGGGCAGGTTGCCGATGCTGTCCTTGCCGGTGCCGAGCCAGGAGCCGCCCGACATCAGCGACCAGAAGTCCACGGAGGATTCGCCGGTGCCGGAGGTGTCGTACTCGTCCGGCAGGCCCAGGTCGTGACCGTACTCATGGGCGAAGACGCCGAGTCCGCCGTTCTCCGGCTGCATGGTGTAGTCGCCGACCCAGATCCCGGTGTCGCCGATCTGGGTGCCGCCCGCCTTGTTGGCACCCGGGCCGGTCTTGCCCGCGTCGGTGCCGTAGGCGTACCAGCGGTGTGCCCAGAGAGCGTCGGCCTTCTGGACGCCGCCGCCGGCGGACTCGTCCTCGCCGGCGTGCACGATCTGGAAGTGGTCGATGTAGCCGTCGGGCTCGTTGAAGTTGCCGTCGCCGTCGTGGTCGTAGCGGTCCCACTGGTCGTACTTGGCGAGGTCGGCCTTGATCTGGGCGTCGGTACGACCCTTGGCCTTCTGGTCCTTGGCCCACTGGTTGACGCCGTCGCGGATCAGGTCCCAGACGTTGTTGCAGTTGTGCTGGCCGCAGTAGTTGGAGCCGTAACGGGCCTCGTTCGAGTCGACCTTGACCCAGTCGGAGACCTCGCCGTTGACCGAGTAGCGGCCCGAGGACTGCTTCTCGTAGTACTTCGCCAGCGACTGCTTCTTCTTGTCGTGGGAGAAGTACAGGTCCTGGAAGTGCTTCTGGTTGAAGTCCTTCTGCCAGGCCGTGCTGTTGTCCTTGGCACGGTCCGGCTGGGCTATCTGGTTGTGCGCCGGGCCGGGGGCACCGCCGTACTTCTTCACCGGCGGCTGGGGGCCGTCGCCGTCCGGGTCGTACATCGTGGTGTTGTCGACCTTGTCGCCGAAGTCCACCAGGATCGTGAAGATCTTGTCGGTCTTCTTCCGGGCCAGCTCGACGTACTTGCTCTTGCCGAGCTTGACGACCGCGGAACCGCCCCGCTCGGTCGGCTTGGCGTCACCGGCGAGGACCTGCTGGAGGGCTTCCTTGCGCTCGGCCGCCTGCCGGTCGCTGAACGGGCCCTTGAGGTCGTGGGCCACGGTCCGCTCAGGGGCCGGGTCATGGCGCCTGGCGACGGGCGACGGACCCTGCGGGTCGGCCGAAGCCACCCCCGAAGACAAAGCGGCCGCCCCGATCGCAGCAATTGCCGTGGCCAGGGCGGCCGATCTGAACACCGTTCTCTGCTGTCTCACTTGGCGCTGTCCTCCCCTTAGACCGGTCACTGTTCGAGGGCATTCGACCGGAAGTACGGGGAAAAAGACAGATCTTGACTTGAGCACGACAGCGAAGTACGTTACTCGGTCCGCCAGTTGCGGCTATCGAACAGCGGACGGCGCCGCGGTGGCGGAGGTCACCTCACGCCACCACCGGGGCAGGGACCGGGCGTATATGCCCGCTGGGCATGCGCCCCCGCCGCCAGCTGGCATGACTCCACGCCCCCCGCGCGCCGCAGGCCGTTCCGTGCGCCCCTGTGCTTCGGAACCGTGGGTTAGGTCACGCTTACTTGGCGTTCCGCCCGGGCAGTCAGGACCGTAGGCTCCTTCGATGGCGCGTGCTTGACCGACACCCCCCTACCGACCCTCCGAGGACGGATTCCGCCATGCCTCGTCCGACTGCCGCACAGCTCGCCTACGGTTCGGCCACCGTCTTTTTCTCCACCCTCGCGATGCTGCTGCTGTCGCAGACGCAGACCGGGATCGGGATCGCGGTCATCGCCATCGCCGGACTCGGGCTCGGGCTGCTGGTCGCCATGACGGTGCCGATGCCCGAGGTGCCGCGGGTGGTCCGCCGGCGTGCCGGACGGGCCAAGTCGCCCGCCGTACCCGCCCCTTTGCGGGCCGTCCCGTCACCGTCCGGACGCATCCGGCGGGCGGGTTCCGCATCCCGTGGCGGCTGGGGGAAGGTCACCGAGCCGGCCGCGGCCGCCCGGGGCCGGCTCGGCGAGCACTCACGCTGACGGGGGCGGGGGCGGGGGCGGAGCCGGGGCCTGCTCCGTGGACACCACCACGGTCTTTGCCGCCTTGTCGTGCAGACACTGCTGATACGGCTTGTCCCAGGTGCACCACAAGACGTTGATCAGCCAGAAGACGAAGCCGCAGCAGGGCACGATCTCCGGCAGCGTGTAGACCGCGGCCCGGGTCCAGCCCGCCTGGGGCGTGGGGATCGAGCCGTTCGAGAGCATCGCCACCCGGATCTTCATCGCCATCTTGCCGAGGGTCTGCCCCCGGCTGCTGAGCATCAGCCCCTCGTAGATCAGATACGCCAGCATGGTGACGCCCGAGACCGTCCACTGCGCGCGGGCCTGGTCGCTGTCGGTACTGAAGTAGTTCACCCCGCCGACGATCACGGACATGATGATGCCCACCGGAACCCCGATGATGATCGCGTCGATGATGCGCGCGACGAGCCGGCGGCCGCGGTTGGCCAACGGCGGCATCCCGGCCAGCGGATCGGCCGGCTGCCCGTACTGCCCGCCGTAGGGATCGCCGGCATACGGGCCGCCCGGGTAGGGACCACTGCCGTAGGGACCACCGCCGTACGGGCCGCCTCCGGGGGGCGGGGTCCCGCCGGGAGGCGGCGGGGGCTGCTGGCCGCCCGGGGGTGGTGCGGCCCCCTCGCCGCCGCCCGAACCGTTGGCGTGGTTGTTGCGCGGGGAGCCGTTCTCGCGGGAAGAGCTGTTGCGGGGAGCGCCGCCCGCCGGGGGCTCCTGCGGCTTCTTCAGGAACGGCTCGTCCTCCGGCGGCTCACCGGCGCCGGGCCCGGGCTGGTCGGTACTCATGGCCCGAGTCGACCGCTTGTCGCGGCCCGCCGCATCCGGCGAAGTCCGTTCGGGGGACCGGCGCCCGCCGGACGGGAACGCCGCCGGCCGCACCCGGACCGCGCCGGCGCACGAGGACCGGCCACCCGGACGGCGGGCAGCCGGTCCCGCGCGCACGCTCAGCCGGACGCGACGAACGTCCGCGCCAGCTTGTCGTGCCAGCACTGGCGCCACGGCCGGTCGAACAGACACCAGGCGGCGTTCAGCACGCCGACCGCGAGGACGCCGAGCACGCCGTAGACGAACCAGCGCTTGAGCGCGGCGCCGAGGGTCGGGGTGTCGTGGCTCTCGATGTCGAGGACCCGGACCCCGCACAGCTTCTTGCCCAGGGTGCGGCCCCACTTGAGGGTCGGCAGCGCCTCGTAGAGCGCACCGCCGATCAGCAGCACGGCCAGGATCGTGGCGAAGACCGGGATGGTCGTGCCGTCGATGAGATAGACCGTCACCTGGCGGCCGGACTGCTTGGCGGCCTCGACCTTGGCGGCGATGTGGTCCGTGACGGTGCCCCACATGGGAACGGCCACCGCGGCGGTGACCGCGCCCAGCACCAAGGTGTCGATCAGCCGGGCCGCGAACCGGCGGCCGAGGCCCGCCGGGTGGCCCTGCGCCGCCTGGAGTGCTTCGTAGAAGGGGTCGGCGGCGGCCGGCGGCTTCCAGGGGATGACACCGTCGGCGTCGGCACCCTGCGGGCCGGACGCGGCCGACGCGGCACCGCCCTGCGCCGGGAAACCGGCCGCGGGCGCCTGCTGACCGGCCGCCTGCTGACCGGGCGGCTGCTGCGCCGGGGTCTGCGGGGCGGGCGCCTGCGGGGCCGCAGCCTGCGGGCGGGAGGCCTGCTGCTGCGGGGGCTGTTGCTGCGGTGCCGGGCGGTTCTGCTGCTGGGGTGCGCCGACGGAGGGGAGCGCCTGCGGGGACCCGGCACCGGGCGACGCGGAGGCCGTGCGGCCGGTGCCCGCGGCGCGGAACGTCATCGTCTCGTGGGCCTTGGCGGGCTCACCGGCGTCCGGCCGGACCGCGCGGATCGCGGTGGTGCCCTGGTCGCCGGAGCCCTTGCCGCGGCGGGCGGCCGGGTTCACCGCGCGGATGGCGACCGTCCCGTCGGACGGGGGCTTGGGGGCGGACGCCTCCGCGGCCTCCACACCGGCCGGTTCCGCGCGCTGCGGCGGCACCGCACCCCACGCGGGGGCGCCCGACGGGGTGCCGGGAGGCGCCTGCTCCGGCGAACCCCAGGAGACCCGGTGGTCGCTCTCGCCGGCGAACCCGGCCTGGCGCGAGGCGTCGGCCCCCCAGGCGGCGCCCGCTTCGGGGCCGGCGCCGTGCAGCCGGGCCGTGTCGTCCCAGTTCGCGGCGGGCGGGGCCGCGAGCTCGCCGCCGCGGCGGACGACCGGCAGCGCGGAGCCCCCGGCCGCGTCCTCCTCGTCGAAGAAGACCGGGCCGGTCTCCTCGACGGCGGGGGCCGCAGGCGGGGCCGCGCCGGGCGGCGGGGCGGGCATGGCCTCGCCGTCGGCCGGGGCCGGCCGGCTGGTGCCCGGCACCCATGCGGCACCGTTCCAGTACCGGATGTAGCCGGGGATGGACGGGTCCGGGTAGAAGCCTGGCGTGGGGCTACCGCCGGCGGATCCTGAGGTAGGGGCGCTCATGTCCGAAGTCCCGTATCTGTACTCGGCCTGTGGAATGTGGAGTGCAGTCTGCCGCAACGCGGCGTCCACATCTATCAGACCCCGGGTTGTGCGGTGCCCATGCCCGCCCACGACCACCTGGAAGAGGCGCGGGAAAAAAGTTGTACGAAGTCGCGTAATGGTCCGGCTCCCTGCGGCTCTCCTACCCTGCGGGCCGCGTTCCGGGCGTCCGCAGGGAACGAGGAAAGGCGGACGTCATGTACACCGTGGTGGAGCGAGAGCTGGAGTTGGTCCTGGTCCGATCGCCGGAGCGAAGCATTCCGGTGCCGGCCCGGCTGACGTACCGGACGGACGACCCCTACGCCGTCCATGTCACCTTCCACATCGGCTCGGACTCCCCGATCCGGTGGACCTTCGCCCGCGAACTGCTCGTCGAGGGCGTGTTCCGGCCGTGCGGTGACGGCGATGTGCGGGCCTGGCCGACCCGGGTGGACGGGCGCAGCCTGGTCTGCCTGGCGCTGGCTTCGCCGGACGGCGAGGCGCTGCTCCAGGCGCCGGCCGCGGCGGTCTCCGCATGGCTGGAGCGCACCCTGCGGGTGGTCCCGCCGGGGTCCGAGCAGCAGCATCTCGCGCTCGACAAGGGGCTGAGCGACCTGCTGGCCCTGGCGCCGGGGGACGAACTGCGGCCGGGCGGCGCCGCGTCGGAGGAGTCCCCGGACCCCGGGGCGGCGTGACGGGTGAGGTACGGGGACGCGACAGGTGCGGGCCGCCCGGCACCGCACCGCCCGGCGCCCGGCGGTCAGCCGCGGTACGCCTCCAGCAGCCGCAGCCAGACCTCGCTGATCGTCGGGTAGGAGGGCACCGCGTGCCACAGCCGCTCGACGGGGACCTCGCCGGCCACCGCGACCGTCGCGGAGTGCAGCAGCTCCGCGACGCCGTGGCCGACGAAGGTGGCGCCGAGCAGCACCTCGCGGTCCAGGTCGACGATGATCCGGGCCCGGCCGCGGTAGCCGTCCGCGTAGAGGTACGCCCCGGAGACGGCCGCCAGGTCTTGGTCGACCACCCGGACGCGGTAGCCGGCCCGCTCCGCCTCGGCGGCGCTCAGCCCCACCGCGGCGGCTTCCGGATCGCTGAAGACGACCTGGGGGACGGCGCGGATGTCCGCGGTGGCGGCGTGCGCGCCCCAGGGGTCGGACTCCAGGATCGGGACGCCCCGGGCGCGGGCGGAGATCGCGGCGCCGGCGATCCTGGCCTGGTACTTGCCCTGATGGGTCAGCAGGGCACGGTGGTTGACGTCGCCGACGCCGTAGAGCCAGCCGCCGGTCACCCCCTGCACCCGGCAGCTGTCGTCGACGTCCAGCCAGGAGCCGGGCCGCAGACCGACCGTCTCCAGACCGATGTCCTCGGTGCGCGGGGCCCGGCCGGTGGCGATCAGGAGCTCGTCGGCGACGATCTCCTCGCCGGAGTCGAGCACGACGGTGACCGGCCCGCCGGGTGCCTCCCGGCGCACCTCCCGCACCTCGACGCCGGTGCGCAGGAACGCGCCCGCCTCGGCCAGCGACTCGGCGACCAGATGGCCGGCGAACGGCTCCATCCGGGGCAGCAGCCCGTCACCGCGCACCAGCAGGGTCACCGACGCGCCCAGGGCCCGCCAGGCGGTGGCCATTTCGACGCCGACCACGCCGCCGCCGACCACCACCAGACGGCCCGGCACGGTCTTCGCGCTGGTCGCGTCGCGGCTGGTCCAGGGCCGGGCCTCGGCGAGGCCGGGAATGGGGGGCAGCACCGCGCGGCTGCCGGTGCACACCGCGACCGCATGGCGGGCGGTGAGCACCCGGCCGCCGTCGACGACGACCCGGCGGGGCCCGGCCAGCCGGCCCTGGCCGCGTACGAGGTCGACACCGGCCGAGTCCAGCCAGCGGACCTGGCCGTCGTCCTTCCAGTACGAGACGACGGCGTCACGGTGGCCGAGGACGGCGGGGGCGTCCAGGGGGCCGTCGGCCGCGTCCTTGAAGCCGGGGACCCGGCGCGCCTCGGAGCGGACGGTGACCGGGCGCAGCAGGGCCTTGCTGGGCACACAGGCCCAGTAGGAGCATTCGCCGCCGACCAGTTCGCTCTCCACGATCACCGCGCTCAGGCCGGCGGCGTGCGCCCGGTCGGCGACGTTCTCGCCGGTCGGCCCCGCGCCCAGCACGATCACGTCATACGCCTCATCGGCGGCGTTGGTCGCTTCGGTGGCTGCCATCGGCTCTCGCTTCCTGCGTGGGCATGAGGTGGCCCGGTGGGGCCCGACGGTCCTTCTGGCCATCCTCTGCCCAACTGGCCGTCAGCGCATCCGGCGTTCGACCGCTTCCTTGGCCTCGGCGAGCCCGGAGCCGGTGAGCTCGCGGTGCACCTTGATCGCCTGGATCTTCTTGCCCTGGGTCAGCAGCTCGTCGATCTCGGCCATCCGGGGGTCCTCCGGCTCCGCGATCCCGGCGTGTGCGAGCAGCAGGTCCGCCTTCTTCTCCAGCCGCTGGAGCCGGCGCTCCAGGGCCTTGGAACGGCGGTCGGTGGCCGAGGCCACCATGCCGATGGCGAGCACGAGCAGGGCTATTCCGGGGAGCAAGGAGTCCATGGCGGAAAATGTTACGAGGCCGGGGCACGTGCCATGGACACGGCGAGCTGAAAACGGCGTTGCGGGGGCGGGTCCCGCGCGGGTCGGCGACGTGCGTGACGCCGCGCGGCAACTCCGCGCCGGCCGGCCCCCGTTCGCGGGCCGGCCGTTCCTCGCTTCCGCCCGTTCCCCGGTGCCGGGCGCGCCGCCGTCGCCCCCGGTGCGCCCTTACCCGACGTGGACCGCGGTCCAGGCCTTCGCGACGGTCCGGTACTCGGTGCTGCCCTTGCCGTACAGGGCGGCCGCGGCCTTCAGGGTTCCGGCCCGGGCGCCCCTGTAGTCGGTGGTGGCGGTGAACTGGGTGGTCAGCGCCTTGTACCAGATGCGGGCGGCCTTGTCCCGGCCGATGCCGGTGACCTTCGAACCGTCGTAGGTGGGGCTGTGGTACGTGGTGCCGTTGATGACCTTTGTGCCGCTGCCTTCGGACAGGAGGTAGAAGAAGTGGTTGGCCACCCCGGCGGCAAGGTGGGGGTTGTCGAGGCGGCCGATGCCGGGCCGGTAGAAGTCGGGGGACTTGCCGTCCCTGGACGGCTTGTCCATGAAGCGAAGCGGCTTGCCGTCGCCGTAGTAGTTGGCCTTCTCGCCGATGAGGTAGTCGGGAGTGTCCGCCGGGATATCGGCCTGGAACTCCACCATCGTGCCGAAGATGTCCGAGGTCGCCTCGTTGAGCCCGCCGCCTTCGCCGCTGGAGGCGAGCCGGGCGGTGGCCTGGTTGAGGGAGTGCGTGTATTCGTGCGCGACGACGTCCAGCGTGGTGACCGGGTTCTTGCCGTCCTTGCCGTCGCCGAAGAACGAGCCGTTGTCGTCCGAATAGGCGTCGGCCGCATTTCTGCCGTAGTGGACGGTCATGACCGGGCCCTTGCCGTCACCGTGGACACCGCTGCGGCCGAAGGTGTTCTTGAAGTAGTCCCAGGCCTGCTCGGCGGCGAAGTGCGCGTCGACCGCCGCGGACTGGCGGTTTTTCATGGTGCCGTCGCCCCACACGTTGTCCTTGTCGGTGAGGGGTTGTGCGTTGTCGTCGGCGAAGAAGTCGTGGGTGGACAGGCCGCCTCGGGTGGGGTCGACCAGCTCGTAGGTCCCGTTGTGCTCCCGCGTGGTGAGGGTGACCGTGCCGACGCGTACGCCGTGGCCCACGCCGGTCCGGGCCGGGGAGGCCGCGGCGCTCGCGGTCTTCGCCGGGCCGCTCCCGCGGGGTGGGGCCTCGGCGCGGCCGGCGGCGGCCGCCACTCCTTGTACGGCGTGTACGGCGATCAGCGCCGCCGACACTCCCGCCACAGCCACCAGCGCCGGCTTCTTCCGCATCATGCGTGCCTCTCTCCTCAGGTGCTGTCCGCTGCCTCGTACGCTTCTGAAGAGTGCGGAAGGGGCAGGGGCGTGCCGCGGCATCGCGACGCTGTTGCAGAATCGGCAAATTCGCGAGACCGTCGGCGGGTCCGCGGAACGTGGTGCGGCCGCCCGGGACCCGGTCACCGAGCAGTGCGGCCCCGGGCACCGGCGGCAGGTCGGGCCAGAACGGCCGGGCGGGTCAGAACAGCTTGCCGGGGTTGAGGATGCCGAGCGGGTCGAAGACCTGCTTGATGCCGCGCTGCAACTCCACGCCGACCGGCCCCAGTTCGCGGGCCAGCCACTCCTTCTTCAGGACGCCGACGCCGTGCTCCCCGGTGATGGTGCCGCCCAGGTGAAGGCCGAGCGCCATGATGTCGTCGAAGGACGCGCGGGCCCGGCGCGACTCGTCCGGGTCGGCGGCGTCGAAGCAGACGGTGGGGTGGGTGTTGCCGTCGCCGGCATGGGCGCAGACGCCGATGGTCAGGTCGTACTTCTCCGCGATGGCGGCGGTGCCGTCGAGCATCTCGGCGAGGCGGGAGCGCGGTACGCAGACATCGTCGATCATGGTGGCGGAGGCGACCCGTTCCAGCGCGGTCAGGGTCAGCCGGCGGGCCTGCAGCAGCAGTTCGGACTCGGCGGCGGTCTCGGCGGGCACGACCTGGGTGGCACCCGCTGTGGTGCACAGCGCGCCGACGGCGGCGAGGTCGGCGGCCGGATCCGGGGTGTCGAAGGCGGCCAGCAGCAGCGCCTCGGTGCTGTCCGGGAGGCCCATCTGCGCCATGTCGTTGACCGCGCGGATGCTCGTACGGTCCATCAGTTCCAGCAGCGAGGGGGCGTGGCCGCGGGCCATGATCTCGCAGACCGCCGCGCAGGCGGCCGCGGTGGAGGCGAACTCGGCGGCCAGCACGAGCTGCCCGGGCGGCTGCGGCTTGAGGGCGAGGACGGCGCGGACGACGATGCCCAGGCTCCCCTCGGAGCCGACGAACAGCCGGGTGAGGTCGTAGCCCGCCACTCCCTTGGCGGTGCGGCGGCCGGTCGTCAACAGCCGCCCGTCGGCGAGGACGACGTCCAGGCCGAGGACGTACTCGGCGGTGACGCCGTATTTGACGCAGCACAGGCCGCCGGAGGCGGTGCCGATGTTGCCGCCGATCGAGCACTGTTCCCAACTGGAGGGATCGGGCGGGTAGCAGAGGCCGTGGGCGCCGACCGCGCGGGACAGCGCGGCGTTGATGACGCCGGGTTCGACGACCGCGATCCGGTCGACGGGGTTGATCTCAAGGATCCGGTCCATCTTGACCAGGGAGAGCACGAGGCAGCCGTCGGAGGCGTTGGCGGCGCCCGACAGTCCCGTGCGCGACCCCTGCGGGACGACCGGGACCCGCAGCTCCGTGGCCGTCCGCATGACGTGCTGGACCTCTTCGACGGTGCGCGGCAGGACGACCACGGCGGGCGTCCCGGCCTCGCAGAAGCTCGCCATGTCCGTGGCGTAGGAGCCGGTGACGTCCGGGTCGGTGAGGATCGCTTCATCCGGGAGGCCGGCGCGCAGCCGTGCGATGAGGTCCATACCCTCAAGCCTCGCATTCGTGGGCCGTACACGGAAGCGCGTGTACGGCCCACGGCGGCGTGCGGCGCATGCGGCTCAGAGGTTGCCGCGGCGCTCCTGCTCGCGCTCGATCGCCTCGAAGAGGGCCTTGAAGTTGCCCTTGCCGAACCCCATGGAGCCGTGCCGCTCGATCATCTCGAAGAACACGGTCGGCCGGTCCTGGACCGGCTTGGTGAAGATCTGCAGCAGATAGCCGTCCTCGTCGCGGTCGACAAGGATCTTCAGTTCCCGCAGCGTCTCCACCGGCACCCGGGTCTCGCCGGCCCACTCGCCGAGGGTGTCGTAGTAGGAGTCGGGGGTGTCCAGGAATTCCACACCGGAAGCGCGCATCGCCCGGACGCTGGCGACGATGTCGTTGGTGGCCAGCGCGATGTGCTGGACGCCCGGGCCGCCGTAGAACTCCAGGTACTCGTCGATCTGCGACTTCTTCTTCGCGATCGCGGGCTCGTTGATCGGGAACTTGACCTTGAGCGTGCCGTCGGCGACGACCTTCGACATCAGCGCGCTGTACTCGGTGGCGATGTCGTCGCCCACGAACTCCTTCATGTTGGTGAAGCCCATGACCTCGTTGTAGAAGGCCACCCACTCGTTCATCTTGCCGAGTTCGACGTTGCCGACGCAGTGGTCGATGGCCTGGAAGCGCCGCGGCCCGGTCTCCACCAGGGGCTCGGCGGCCACGAAGCCGGGCAGATAGGGGCCGTGGTAGCCGGTGCGCTCGACGAGGGTGTGCCGGGTCCTGCCGTACGTGGCGATGGCCGCCAGGACGACGGTGCCGTGCTCGTCCTCGACCGTGTGGGGCTTCTCCAGGCCGGTGGCGCCGTGCGCGACGGCGTGCTCGTAGGCGGCGCGGGCGTCCGGGACCTCGATGGCGAGGTCGATGACGCCGTCGCCGTGCGCCGCGACGTGGTCGGCGAGGAAGCGGCCCCATTCGGTCGTGGGCTTGATGACGGAGGTGAACACGAACCGGGCGCCGCCGGATTCGAGCACGTAACTCGCGGTCTCGCGGCTGCCGTTCTCCGGGCCGCGGTAGGCGACGCGCTTCATGCCGAAGGCGGTGGAGTAGTAGTGCGCGGCCTGCTTGGCGTTCCCGACGGCGAAGACGACCGCGTCCATCCCCTTGACCGGGAACGGGTCCGCCTGCCGGGCCGTGTCGGGGGTGACGGGCTGGGGGTGCATCGTGGTGTCTGCCATATCCGCAGAGTCCCTCCGATCCACAAGGTGCGCAATAGTTAGCGAATTTCCTGGGCATTATGCATAGCGAAGCGGCGGATCAGTCGGGCTATCTGTACATGATGACCATTGAAATCCAAGGAGCGGGCGATGGCGATCGATCATTTGGACGGGGAGCTGCTGGAGCTGCTCGCGCGCGAGCCGCGGATCGGGGTCCTGGAGGCCTCCCGGCGGCTGGGGGTGGCGCGCGGGACGGTGCAGGCCCGGCTCGACCGGCTTCAGGCGAATGGAGTGATCCGGGGCTTCGGACCGGAGGTGGACCCGGCCGCGATCGGCTATCCGGTGACCGCTTTCGCCACTCTTGAGATCAAACAGGGGCAAGGTAATGACGTACGTGCCCACTTGACGACCGTTCCCGAAGTGCTGGAGCTGCATACAACGACGGGACACGGGGACATGCTCTGCAGGCTCGTCGCTCGGTCGAACGCCGATCTACAGCGGGTGATCGACCGGGTTGTGGGCTTTGATGGGATCGTGCGGGCCTCAACGGCAATCGTCATGGAAAATCCGGTTCCGTTGCGGATCATCCCGCTGGTGAAACAGGCATCGGGAGACTGAACCGAGGAGACCGAGTGAGCTTCTGGGAGTACGTCGGCACCCGGCACGCCCAGCTGCTGACGGATACGTATCAGCACGCCAGCGCCGTCTTCCAGTGCATGGTGCTCGCCACCCTGCTGGGGGTCTTCATCGGCGTCGCGACCTACCGCAGCGAATGGGCGGGCAACCTCGCCACCACGTCCACCGCCACCATCCTGACCATTCCGTCCCTGGCCCTGATCGGTCTGCTGATCCCGATCGTCGGCCTGGGCGTCCCGCCCACGGTGATCGCCCTGACCCTGTACGGACTGCTGCCGGTGGTCCGCAACTGCATCGTCGGGCTGCGCGGGGTGGACCCGGCGCTGGTCGACGCGGCCCGGGGCATCGGGATGTCGCGCGGCGCCCAGCTCTTCCGCGTCGAACTGCCGCTGGCCTGGCCGCCCATCCTCACCGGCATCCGGGTGGCCACCCAGATGCTGATGGGCATCGCCGCCATCGCCGCCTTCGCCTCCGGCCCCGGCCTGGGAAATGAGATCTTCCGCGGGATCGCCTCGCTGGGCAGCGCCAACTCCCTCAACCAGGTGCTCTCCGGAACCCTCGGGATCGCCATCCTCGCCCTGCTCTTCGACGCCGCGTACGTCCTGATCGGACGCCTGACCATCTCCAGGGGGATCCGTGCCTGAGACGCCCGAGACCACCACCACCTCCGGCGCGAGCATCCGGCTGGAGAATCTGACGAAGGTCTATCCGGGGAGCTCCGCCCCCGCGGTGGACAACGTCAACCTGGAGGTCAAAGCCGGCGAGATCGTCATCCTCGTGGGGCCCTCCGGCTGCGGCAAGTCCACCTGCCTGAAGATGATCAACCGGCTGATCGAGCCGAGCTCCGGGCGGATCCGGATCGGCGACGAGGACGTCACCGACATGGATCCGGTCAAACTGCGCCGCACGATCGGCTACGCCATCCAGGCGTCCGGCCTCTTCCCGCACATGACGGTCGCCCAGAACATCGCGCTGGTCCCGAAGATGCTCGGCTGGTCCAAGACGAAGGTCAAGAACCGGGTCGAGGAGATGCTCGACCTGGTCGGCCTGGACCCGGGCGAGTTCCACGGGCGCTATCCGCGCCAGCTCTCCGGCGGTCAGCAGCAGCGCGTCGGAGTGGCTCGCGCGCTCGCCGCCGACCCGCCCGTCCTGCTGATGGACGAGCCGTTCGGCGCGGTCGACCCGATCACCCGCGACCACCTCCAGGACGAGCTGATCCGGCTCCAGCACGAGCTGCACAAGACCATCTGCTTCGTCACCCACGACTTCGACGAGGCCATCAAGATCGGCGACCGTATCGCGGTGCTCCGCGAGCGCTCGCACATCGCCCAGTTCGACACCCCCGAGGCCATCCTCACCAACCCGGCCGACGACTTCGTCTCCGGCTTCGTGGGCGCCGGAGCGGCACTCAAGCGGCTGAATCTGACCCGCGTACGGGACGTGGGCGTGGTCGACTTCCCCACCGCGAGCATGGACGACCCGCTGGAGTCCATCTTCGAGCGGCTGCGCTCCGGCCCCCACAACGATCTGCTGCTGCTGGACCACAACGGGCGCCCGTACAAATGGCTGCGCCGCGGCGATCTGTCCCTCGCCAAGGAGTCGCTGGCCCGGGCCGGCACCCTGGTGGCCGACACGGTGACCCGGGACGCGACGCTGCGCGACGCCCTGGAGGCGGTGCTCACCGACAACGCGGGCCGGGTCGCGGTCACCGGGCGGCGCGGTGAGTACACCGGCGTCGTCGACATGGTGACGCTGATGAACAACGTCCACGAACTGCTGGAGGCGGACCGCCTCGAAGCCATCGAGCAGCAGCACCGGCTCCGGGAGCAGCGGGCCCGGCAGACCCAGCTGGCCCAGGAGGGACTGGACGACGCGAGCGCCACCGAAGGCGGCCGGGCATGAGTCCCCGCGACGGGAGCAGCCCCGGCGAAACCGGCCCCCGCCACCGGCACCCCAGCGACCACGAGGCGCTGGCCTTCCGTGACGGGGTCGAGATGGAGGAGCGGGAGCTGGCGGCCGGTGAGGAGCCCGCCCCGTCCGCGCCGCCCGGTGCGCGCCGGATCAGCTGGCAGAAGTGGACCTTCATGCCGGCCTTCCTGGTCGTCGCGCTGCTCCTCACCTGGCTGTGGTTCCGCGGCGCCCGGCTGGACTCGATCGCCCACCAGGCGGTGGACAACGGCAAGGTGTGGCTGGCGCTGCAGCAGCACATCCAACTCACCGCGATCTCCACCTTCTTCGTACTGATCATCGCGATCCCGCTGGGCATCGCGCTGACCCGGGGCAAGCTGAGCCGGGCCACCCCGGTCGCGATGGCCTTCGCCAACCTCGGGCAGGCGGTACCGGCGCTGGGTCTGCTGGTCCTGCTGGTCATCTGGCTGGGTATCGGGGCCCGTTCGGCGATCGTCGGCATGGTCATCTACGCCGTGCTGCCGGTCCTCGCCAACACCATCGCCGGGCTGCGCGGTATCGACCCGACGCTGACCGAGGCGGCCCGCGGCATCGGCATGTCCGCGAGCGGGGTGCTGACCAAGGTCGAACTCCCCCTGGCCGTCCCGCTGATCCTGGCCGGCGTCCGCACCGCGCTGGTCCTGAACGTCGGCACCGCGACGCTGGCCACCTTCGGCGGAGGCGGCGGCCTCGGCGACCTGATCTCGGCGGGCATCGTCACCCAGCGGATGCCCGTCCTGATCCTCGGATCCGTGCTGACCGTGGCGCTCGCCCTGCTGGTCGAATGGCTGGCCTCGCTCGCCGAACTGCTGCTGCGGCCGCGGGGGCTGGAGGTGGGGGAATGACGACGCACCGTCGGCACCCGGCCGTCCGCCGCCCCGGACGGCGCCGGGCCCGCCCGGCCGCCGCACTGCTCGCCCTCGGCGCGCTCGCTGTCCTCGGCGGATGCGGCCTGGTCAGCGGCAGTGCGATGTCCGACACCGTGCTGCCCGGCCCGAAAGCCGACTACCCGGACCGCCCGCTCACCGGCGCGCATCTGACCGTGACCTCCAAGGAGTTCACCGAGCAGATCGTCCTGGGCCAGATGATGGGGCTGGTCTTCGAGGCGGCCGGCGCCCTGGTCATCGACAAGACCAGCATCCAGGGGTCGATCGGCGCGCGGGAGGCCGTCAAGACCGGCACCGCGGACGCCGCGTACGAGTACACCGGCACCGGCTGGATCACCTATCTCGGCCACACCAAGCCGATCGTCAACCCCCGGCAGCAGTGGAAGGCGGTCCGCGACGAGGACCGGAAGAACGGCATCGTCTGGCTGCCCGCGTCGACCCTGAACAACACCTACGCGCTGGCGCTGAACACCGCCAACCAGAAGAAGCTGGGCGTGCACACCCTCTCGGAGGTCGCGGCGCTGTCCCACAAGAACCCCGGCGCCGTGACGATGTGCGTGGAGAACGAGTTCGCCACCCGCAACGACGGCCTGCCGGGCATGGCGCGCGCGTACGGCATGAACGTGCCGTCCGCCAACATCCGCAAGATGACCGGTGGCGTCGTCTACACCGAGACGCAGAAGGGCACCTGTGCGCTGGGCGAGGTGTTCACCACCGACGGCCGGATCAAGGCGATGAATCTGCACGTCCTGGCCGACGACAAGCACTTCTTCCCCAACTACAACGTCGCCCCCGAGATCAACGCCAAGGCCCTGAAGAAGTACCCGGCCATGGCCGAGGTCCTGGCGCCGGTCACCAAGGCCCTCAACAACACCGTCGCCCAGGAGCTGAACCGCAAGGTCGACGTGGACGGCGAGGACCCGCACGAGGTCGCGAAGAACTGGCTGATCCAGGAGGGGTTCATCAAGGCGGGGTGATCAGCCGGCGGGGACAGGGGCGGAGCGCGGGCAGCACGACGGCCCGGTCCCGTCCGCGGCCCGGTCCCGTCCGCGGCTCAGCGGCCGCAGCTGGGAAC
This sequence comes from Streptomyces sioyaensis, assembly GCF_004122735.1. GTDB lineage: Bacteria > Actinomycetota > Actinomycetes > Streptomycetales > Streptomycetaceae > Streptomyces > Streptomyces sioyaensis. Next base: position 39,089 of record NZ_SDIF01000010.1, read on the forward strand.
CTTGCCCCCGGTCTGCAGCGCCTTCAGGGCCTGCACCGCACCGTCGAGCGTGGTGACCGGGATCAGCCGCATCCCCTTCGGCAGCTCCGCCTGTGCGTCCGTGCACTCCTTGCGCGGGACCAGGAAGACCGAGGCACCGTCGCGGTGCGCGGCCTGGGTCTTCAGCGGGACCCCGCCCACCGCGCCCACTGTGCCGCCGGCGGTGATGGTCCCGGTGCCGGCGATGGTGCGCCCGCCGGTGAGGTCCTTGCCCGCGCCGTCGCCGTTCAGCTTGTCGACGATGCCGAGCGCGAACATCAGCCCGGCGCTCGGCCCGCCGACGTCCGCGAGGCTCAGCTTGACCTTGATGTCCTTGGCGGACTTGCCGACCGCCCCGAGCGCGGCGCTGGTGGCGGAGTTCTGGGACTCCCGCATCTGCTGCGCGTTGTGCTCGGCGATCTCCTCGGTGTTGTTGCCCACCGGGTAGACCGCCTCGCGCGGCATCACGGCCTCGTCCGTACGGAACCAGCCCTTGATCATGTCCGGCAGATGGACGGAGGCGTCCGGGCCGGTGGCCACGATCGAGGTCATCCGCAGCTGCCCGCTCGTCTTCCGGGTGGCGGCACCGGTGATGGTGATCACCGGCTTGCCCTTGTCGTCACCGAGGACATTGGCCGTCATGCCCGGATAGGCGATCGAGTACGGCAACGGCGCGAACGCCGCGGTGACGAGGAGGGCGAGAACGAGGGCGCTGCAGACCGCCAGAGCGCGGGCACGTGAAGACACCCCGCCACCCTAATTGACACCTGCCTCACCAGGACGTTAAGGCGCTGCGACCTCACCACACAGCCACCGCGCCTTCACACCCCGCGGTCGGTCGCCGGACCGGCGTGCGCCGGGCCGCCTCAGCGCAGCGCCTCGGACACCTCGCGGGCCGCGTCGACCACCCGCGGTCCGATCCGTTCGGAGACCGTGTCGGCGAGCATCACCACGCCCACGCTCCCCTCGATGCCGCTCACCCCGAGCAGCGGTGCCGCGGCGCCGCTCGCCCCGGCCTCCAACTCCCCGTGTGTCAGGGCGAGTCCGGCGTCGTGGGTACGGCCCTGCCGGGCCTTGAGGATCGCCCGCCCGGCGGCCCCCCGGTCCAGCGGATGACGGAAGCCGGCCCGGTAGGCCACGTGGTAGTCGGTCCAGGTCGGCTCCACCACGGCGACGGCCAGCGCCTCCGTACCGTCGACCAGGGTGAGGTGCGCGGTGGCCCCCACGTCCTCGGCGAGCGCGCGCAGCGCGGGGAGTGCGGCCTCCCTGACCAGCGGATGCACCTGGCGGCCCAGGCGCAGCACGCCCAGCCCGACCCGGGCCCGGCCGCCGATGTCACGGCGTACCAGGGCGTGCTGCTCCAGCGTGGCCAGCAGGCGGTAGACCACGGTGCGGTTGACGCCGAGCTTGTTGGACAGCTCGGTGACGGTCAGCCCGTGGTCGGTGTCGGCGAGAAGTTTGAGGACACGCAGTCCTCTGTCGAGAGTCTGGGAGGTCTCTGCGGTCACGACGCCCCCTCCTGGGTGAGTGGCGGCGCTCCGACGCGACGCGCTGCGAGTCCCGGAACAGCGCGCGAGGGAGGCCGCCGGCCGCATGGCACCGGCTGCGCTCCGCGGCGGCGCTGCCACGGGGCGTGTAGGTGACCGGGACAGTAGCGATCCGGTCCGGTGAGCGGAAGAGTCCGTCCAGAATCCGGTCCCCCCTGCCCGGAATATCCCGATAGGTCCGTCCAGACCGTGCCCTGTGGTGTTTCAGCGATCGCTACGTGTGTTCCAGGGAGGGGTACGCGTGTTCACCGACCGATACGCAAGCGATACGCAGCGGCCACGGGAGCAACGCCGTGCCCTGCCCTGGACCCCGCGGAAACGGGGGTGAGCCGTCGCGCACCCGGAAAACGACCGTGGGCCGGCACCCCGCCACTGCGGAACACCGGCCCACGGGCCACGGGTCGGAAGGGTCGCGGCCCACCGACCACCAGCGGACTCACCGCATCCGCGTGGCCCACTCCCGTACCTTCTTGATCCGCTCGTTCAGCTGCCCGGCGGTGGCCTCCGCGCTCGGCGGGCCGCCGCACACCCGCCGCAGCTCGGTGTGGATCACGCCGTGCGGCTTCCCGCTCTGGTGGACATACGCCCCGACCAGCGTGTTCAGCTGCTTCCGCAACTCCAGCAGCTCCTTGTGCGTGACCACCGGCCGCCGCTCGGCCGGCAGTTCCAGCAGGTCGGCCTCCTCATCCGGCCGCTTCTTGCTGTGCGCGATCTGCCGGGCCTGCCGCTTCTGCAGCAGCATCTGCACCTGGTCGGGCTCCAGCAGCCCCGGGATGCCGAGGTAGTCCTGCTCCTCCTCGCTGCCCGCGTGGGCCTGCATCCCGAACTCGGCACCGTCGTAGAGCACCCGGTCGAAGACCGCCTCCGACTCCAGCGCCTCGAACGAGAACTGCTCCTGCTCGCCGGTGTCCTCGTCCTGCTCCTTGTTCGCCTCGTCCATCTCCTTCTCGGACTCGGCGTACGGGTCTTCCTCCCCGTCCTTCTTCGGCTTGTCGAGGACGTGGTCGCGCTCGACCTCCATCTCGTTGGCGAAGCCGAGCAGCATCGGGACGGTGGGAAGGAAGACCGAGGCGGTCTCGCCGCGCTTACGGGAGCGGACGAACCGGCCGACGGCCTGCGCGAAGAACAGCGGGGTCGAGATGGTGGTGGCGTACACCCCGACGGCCAGCCGCGGCACGTCGACGCCCTCGGACACCATCCGGACCGCGACCATCCAGCGGTCCTGGGAGTGCGAGAAGTCGTCGATGCGCTGCGAGGCACCGGAGTCGTCGGACAGCACGAGGGTGGCGCCCTCGCCGGTGATCTCCCGGATCAGCTTGGCGTACGCCCGCGCCTGCTCCTGGTCGGAGGCGATCACCAGCGCCCCGGCGTCCGGGATCGACTTGCGCACCTCGCTCAGCCGCTGGTCGGCGGCGCGCAGCACATTCGGCATCCACTCGCCGCGCGGATCGAGCGCCGTGCGCCAGGCCTGCGACACCGCGTCCTTGGTCATCGGCTCGCCGAGCCGGGCCGCGATCTCGTCGCCCGCCTTCGTCCGCCAGCGCATGTTGCCGCTGTAGGAGAGGAAGATGACCGGCCGGACGACGCCGTCGCCCAGCGCGTTGCCGTAGCCGTAGGTGTAGTCGGCCGAGGAACGCCGGATGCCGTCGTTCCCCTCCTCGTACGTCACGAACGGAATCGGGTTGGTGTCGGACCGGAAGGGGGTACCGGTCAGCGCCAGCCTCCGGGTGGCCGGCTCGAACGCCTCCAGGCACGCCTCGCCCCACGACTTCGAGTCACCGGCGTGGTGGATCTCGTCGAGGATCACCAGCGTCTTGCGCTGCTCGATGCGGTTGCGGTGCAGCATCGGCCGTACGCCCACACCGGCATAGGTGACCGCGACGCCGTGGTACTCGCGGCCCAGCGGCCCCGCGCTGTACTCGGGGTCGAGCTTGATGCCGATCCGGGCCGCCGCCTCCGCCCACTGCTTCTTCAGATGCTCGGTCGGCGCGACGACCGTCACCTGCTGCACGACGTGATGGTGCAGCAGCCACGACGCGAGCGTGAGCGCGAACGTCGTCTTGCCGGCTCCCGGCGTCGCGACGGCGAGGAAGTCTCTCGGCTGCGTCTGGATGTAGCGGTCCATGGCCGCCTGCTGCCAGGCGCGCAGCTTGTTCGCGGTACCCCAAGGGGCCCGTCCCGGAAAGGCCGGGGACAGGTGATGGTTATTGGTGGCGCTGGTGGTGGTAGTCACGGTCTCCGTCGGCTGAGGTCGGCGATCGGCAACCGCGTCAGCCTACCGGTGCTCCGGTTCACGCTCCGGGGGTACCGCACCGGGTCACCCTGGGGTGGGACCGAGCTCACATTCGTCCGCCGGCCGCGCCGGGTGGTCGTCGGCTCCGCGCCGTCACCCCTGCCCGGGCCGCAGCCGGCCCGCCACCCCGGCTCCGGCCACGGCCACCACCGCCATCGCCGCGAACACGGCCGCGAAGGCCGCCGGGTGGCTCGTCCCGCCGGCCCCGGCGGTGGCCGCGGGCCCGTCCGCCGCGATCGAGCCGCCGCCGAAGGCCACGAACAGCACCCCGCTGACGCCGACGAAGGTGACATTGCCCAGCGCGTCCGACATCTGTAGGGACGCGGAGTTGCTGCCCGCCTCCTCCGGGCGGGACAGCTTCAGCAACAGCACACCGCCGCTGGAGATGTTCAGGCCCATGCCGAAGCCGCCGACCGTCCACGCCGCCGCGACGATCCAGGACGGCACCCCGTCGAGCAGCGCCAGCGGCACCGTCACGATGGCCGCCGCCAGCAGCACCATGCCCAGCCCCATCAGCCGCTCCCGGTACGGCTCCAGCCGCGGCCGGCTCTGTGCGTACGAGCCGAGCGCCCAAGTCAGCCCGCCCCCGGTGAGGGAGAGGCCGGCCAGGGTGGCGGACAGCCCGCGCTGGGTCACCAGCATCAGCGGGACGAAGCTCTCGGCGGCGACCAGCGACCCGGCGGCCAGCCCGCGCATCAGCACCACGGTCGGCAGACCGCGCGCCGCCCGGAACGTGCCGCGGGGCAGCAGCCGCACGATGCCCGGTACCAGCAGGGCCAGTCCGGCGGCCGCGGGCAACAGCGCGAGCCAGACCGGGTGCTGGCCCGCGTACTGCAGCAGGCAGGCGCCCACCGCGACGGCCAGCGCGAGCAGACAGCGCCGGTTGCCCAGGATCTGCCGCACCCCGTTGCCCGGGCCCGGGCGGGTGCGCGGCAGCGTACGCAGCGCGGGCAGCATCACCGCGAGCGGCAGCAGAATCAGCACCGGGATGGAGAGGAACACCCAGCGCCAGCCGAGCTGTTCGGTGACGGTCCCGGCGACCAGCGGACCGACGATCACCGGCATCACCCAGGCCGCCGAGAACGCCGCCATGATCGAGGGGCGCAGCCGCTCGGGATAGGCGCGGCCGACGACCACATACAGCGAGACCACCACCAGTCCGCCGCCGATGCCCTGCACCCCGCGGCCCGCGAGGAACATCCCCATGCTCCGCGCACCGCCCGCGACCAGCAGCCCCACCCCGAACGCGGCGATCCCGGCGAACAGCGGCGCGAGCGGCCCGCGCCGGTCACTCCACTCCCCCGCCAGCGCCATCGCGAACAGGCTCGCCGTGAAGCAGGCCGAGAAGGCGAAGGCGTACAGACCGATGCCGTGCAGGGCGCGGGCGGCAACCGGCATCGCGGTGTTCACGGCAATCGCCTCGAAGGCAACCAACGAAACGACGGAAACGATGCCGAACGTCAGGCCCCGGTAGGCCCGGCCGAACACCCCGCCGCCGGAGACCTCCTGGTGGCGGGCGGACAGGGTGGGGTGGTGATCGGAGCCGCTGTCGCCGGCCGTTCCGGTCTCACTGGTCGTGCCGATGTCGCTGGTCATTCCCGTGCTACTGGTCGGGCCGATGTCGGTGGTGCTGCCGGTGCCGATATCGGTGGTGCTGCCGGTGTCGTGGGGGCGGTCAGCGGTCATCGGGCCAGCGTAAGAGCCATCCGGTGGCTGCGCCCCTGTCGGGGGACGGGAATCGGATCGGTCATCGGTCCTACGCCGCCCGACCCGCGCGGGTCATCCCACTCGGGTCTCCGCCTCTCCCCCTCCACCCCACGTCGGGCAAGCTGTCCGTATGCCGCACTTCCGCACGTATGACGACGCCGAGCTCCACTACCGCGTGCTCGGCCCGGCCGACTCGCCGCTGCCGCCCCTGGTCTGCCTGGCCGGCGGACCCGGTCGGGACGCCGCGTATCTGGGCGACCTCGGCGGGCTGGCCGCACACCGGCAGCTGATCATTCCGGACAGCCGTGGCACCGGCGCCTCCCCCGCCGCCGACGACCCCTCCCGTTACGCCTTCCCGCAACTCGCCGAGGACATCGAGGCGCTCCGCGCGCATCTGGCCCTGGAGCGCTTCGCACTGCTCGCACACGACGCGGGAGCTGCGGTCGCGCAGGCCTACGCGACACGACACCCACAGCGGCTGACCCGGCTGGTACTGGTCTGCCCCGGCTCCCGGCTCCAGGGCGAACTCCCCGACGACGCCCGGGAGATCTTCGAGGCACGGGCACACGAGGACTGGTGGCCGGAGGCCTCGGTGGCGGTGCAACAACTCACCGAGGCCTCCGACATGAGCGACGTACGGGAGCTGCTGTTCGCCGCGGCACCGCTCGCCTACGGCCGGTGGGACGAGCCGCAACGGGCCCATGCCGCCACGGAAGGCGCACAGTTGGGCCCGGTTCCACGGGCCGGCTTCTGGCAGGGCGTGGACGAGCAGCTGCGACGGGCACTGCTGTCCGGGCTGCGCGAAGTGACCTGCCCGGTGCTGGTGCTGACCGGTGACCGTGACGCGGTGGCCGGCATGCGAGCCGGCGAACTCGTGGCCGCGTCCTTCCCCCACGCGCGGGTACGCCCCCTGCACGAGGTGGGCCACTACCCATGGGTGGACGAACCCGACCTGTTCGCCCCGCTGGTAGCGGATTTCCTGCACACGACCTGACCATTCGCACACTCTGCGCATTCTGTGAACCCTGCATTGCCGCCCATTGCCCCGCATTGCCGCACGTTGCCCCGCATTGCAGCTCTGTGGCACCCGGCCCCACACCCTTGCCGCCCACCCGACCCCGCGGCCTACAGTCGGAACACACCGCAACCCGGCCGTGTGCCCGAGTGGTTCAGGGACTCGCCTGCAAAGCGAGTTACGTGGGTTCGAATCCCGCCACGGCCTCCATTCACCGCATGTCGCGTCAGGTCTCACCGGCCGATGCTCAGCGGCGCCACGAAGCGGTAGATGTCACCGGCCTCGCCGTCGTCCGTGGGGCGGCGTAGTTCGACGAGTGCCAGTGGGCGGTCGACGGGCTCGCCTGTGTCCGGGTCGAAGGCTATGTGGCCGCTGATGCCACGGACGCGGGATCTGCCGTTGGTCTGCTCCAGCATGGCCAGGACCATACGGGCGGTGACCTGGTGGGTGCCGTAGACGACGACGGCGTTCCGCGCGGCCTTGCCGATGGTGTACGTGGCGTCATGGCCGAGCATCGCCTGGCCGCTGGCGAGGGCGGTGGTGGGGCCGCCGACCTCTTCGCGGTAGACGCGGGCGAAGTCGGCGAACGGGCCGCTCGGGCCGTTCCCGGTGCCGCCGTAGACCTCCCTGGATATGGCGGGGTGGGTGAAGGCGGTGTAGTAGACCGTCAGTTGGCTGTACTTCCAGCGCTCGGCGAGCATCGCGAGCTCGGCACGGTGCTTGGCGCCTCCGGTGTCGAAGTAGACGCCCAGCGCGCTGGAGCCGGAGAGCACCGTCGTACGGCAGTGCCGGCCGCCCTCGCCGGCCGCCTCGATGAACCGGCGCAGCTCCCGCCCCCGGCCGGCGAAATACACCGCGTCCGGTGGCTTCGGGGAACCGCAGACCTTGTCGGCGACCAGGGACAGCGCGTTGCCCGCCGTCGTCTGCTCGCCCTCCCCGGAGCGGAAGGGGATGACCTCGTCCGCCACCGTCAGGCCGGTGCGCCGCGCCGCCGCGGAGAAGTCCTCGTAGAGGGAGGTGTTGTAGCTGTCCTGCTCGTTGCCGTCCCTGATCACCTGGACGCGGTAGCCGGGGTGCCTGCGCTGCTGTTCCTTGAGGTAGCCGGCGGCGGCCGCGGTCTGGTCGCGGTTGGGGAAGGAGACCCGGTAGAAGCCGGCCATACGGGAACTCAGTCCGTCGGCCGCCACTGTCGCACCGACCATCGGCAGCCCGGCGGCACGCAGCCGCTTGACGGCTCCGGCAGTGCGCTCGTTGCTCTGCCCGAATCCCGCCACGGCGACGAGGTGTTCCTTGTCCCGCATCGCGATGAGCTGGTCGACGACCTGGTTCCAGTGGCGGTCACCGCGGCCGGTGTTGGCGAGCAGCAGCCGTATCTTGGGGATCGTCGAGCGCTCGGCGTTCAGGGCGCGCTGCGCGAGGTAGGCGCCGCTGACGGCCTGCCGGGTGGCCTCCGGCCCCCGGTCGGTGGAACCGCCCGCCATGGCCTCGATGTAGGCGATGGCGACCGACCGCTCCCCGGACTTGGCCACCCTGGCGTTCTCGTCATGGATCTTGCTGCTGAGCCCCTTCATGTTCTCGAAGGCGTACGCGCCGTCCGTGACGCCCACACACTCGCCGCCGGCCACCTCACGGACGCCCTCGCCGCACCGGCCGGCCGTGTCGACGATCCGTACCACGGCCACCGCCACGAGCGCCGCCACCACCAGCGCCGAGACGATCCACAGCCCCCAGCGCCGCGGCGGCCTGGGCGGTTCGAAGAGACGGGTGCTCACAGCCACGGCTCCTTTCCGTACTGCTTCGTCTTCCGCAGCAGCGCCGAGGTCCACGGCACGCTGTCGGCGTGCACCGCCAGGGTGTGGAAGCGGGCCTGGATCTCGCCGTACAGCTCGGCCACCGGGTCGCCGAGCGGATCGCGGTAGGGATCGCCGATCCGGTCCGTACGGGGGTCGTCCGGCGGCTCGGGGCTGATCCAGACCGCCGCGAGCAGCCGGGTGATGGTCCGCAGCCGTTGGTCCACGGCTCCGTCGGCCAGGTGGTCCACCAGTCGTTCGTAGCGCTCCCACAGCGGCTGTTCGAGGGCCTCGCCGGTCTCGGCGAGCGGGGCCCGCCGCAACCGGCACAGCTCCGTGCACCACTCCTCCGGGGCGAGCCGGTCGAAGGCGTCGTCCAGATAGGCGGCAGCTGCCGCGAGCCCGCCGCCCGCCAGCGCGTGGTAGGCCGCGGTGGCCTCGTCCCCGGCGGCGGCCGCCCGGTCCCGCAAGGCGGCATGCACGGTACGCCGCCCGCGGACGCCGGACGCCCCCTCTACGCCTCCGGCCCCGCCCGCCGTCACGGCATCCGGTTCGGGGACCGCGGCGAGCCGGCGCAGCAGCAGAAGACGCAGCAGCGGGTGGGGAGTTTCCGTACGGCCGTCGTACTCCTCGTCGCCGCTGTCGAGATGCATGGTGCGCAGCACGTCCGTACAGAAATCGTTGAACTCCTCCTGGACGCGGGCGCCCGACTCGTCCCACAGCGCCCGGCCCGCCTGCGCCTGGGCCAGGTCGACGGCGGCCGCGGCGCGGGCCAGCGCCTGCGCCAGCTCGCCGCTCGCGTCGATCGGCAACAGCCGCTCCAGCAGGGCGTCGACGAGCTCCGAGGACGGTTGCAGGACCTGCCGCAGCCGCGCCTCCCAACCGGTCTCCGCCGGGCACTCCAGCAGGGCCGCCAGCAGCTGTGCGGTGCCCGCCGGATGGCCCCGGGTGAGTTCGTGCACCACCCAGCCCAGCCATTGCACGCCGTTGTCGGCGGCCGGCGCCGTCACCCGGCGGCCTGCCGACCGCAGCACCTCCTTGGCCTGCTGTTCGACCTCATGCCGGGCGAGATCGCGCAACCGGCCCACCACCAGCCCCTTGACGATCCGCTCGGGGACGAACTTCTCTTCCTCCGCGAGCCATTGGCCGGGCAGTGCCCCGGGGCGCCGCGGCCCGCCGAACGCGAAGCCCTCCAGCGCCGCCGGATAGCTGCCGGCCGTGGCGAGCACCAGCAGCGGATCGGGCGCCTGGGCCTTCCGCCGGGCGTCCAGCAGCGCTTTGAGGAAGTCGTTGCCCAGCGGGCTGTCGACGTTGTCCAGCAGCACCAGGCACTGCGTCGTACGCCGTTTGTCGCCGCCGCGTGAGCCGTACGCCTGCCGCAGGTCGTCCAGGAAGGCGTCGAAGAGCACCGCCTCGGCACGCTGCCGCTCGGCCGCCTCGCGGTCGCCGTAGCGCTGGTTGAGGTCGATCAGGAAGCCGTCGACGGAACCGGCGCCACGGCTGCGGCGCTGGATGCGCGCCAGCCGCCAGCGCACCCGCAGCCGCGCCCAGTGCCGCTGCCACTCCGGCAGCAGGGGGAGCGCGGCGGTCACCGCGGTCGGGGCGCCCAGGACCGTCGCGGCATAGGCGGCGAGGTGATTGATCACCTCCGAGCGGCTGCTCGGCGGCCCGATCAGCGCCGCTTCCATCTGCCGTACGGCGGCGTCCCGGTCGGCCGCTTCCACCCGTGCCGCGACCGCGATGGTCAGCAGCCCGAACGCCGGAAACCGCAGCCGGGCGAAGTCCTTCTTCTTCGCGTTGAGTTGGAAGACCAAAGCGGCCAGCACATCGATCGGCTTACGGCCCTCCTGTCCCAGCGCCGCCAGATCGAGGCGGGCCACCGGGGCCCGCCGGGCCCAGTCCGCCAGATGCCGCAGCACGGTCGTCTTGCCGCTGCCCCGCGGCCCCAGCAGCAGCGTGGCAGGCAACTCGGGCCGGCTGCCCGGCCTGCGTACCAATAACTCCTGGACGTAACGCTCCACGGCCCGGTCCCGACCGGACTCCCCCGCCCATTCCTGCGGCATCCCGCTCCCCCTCGGCCTCGCGCTCCCCGTACACCCTGCGATGCCGCGCTTCCCGCGACCCGCGCTCCTCACGCTCCGGCGGCGCTCACTCCGGCCGCCCCAGGATCCTCCAATCCCCGTGCGCCGCAAGCAGCTTTGGCCCATCAGGCCGCTTCTTTCCCCTCGCTTTCTCTTCCCTCGCCGGGCACCGCCTCACCCATCGGAAATCACTCTAAGTGACCCCACTGACAATTCCCGTGACGGAGGGTGCAATCGCAGGTCAGCGGCCCGGCCACTCGAAAACCGAGGAGGAGCGAGATCGGCCACCCGAAAAGCGAGGAGGGGTGAAAGAGGTCGCGGAAGGGGCGCGGCGACCATGCCCCTTCCACGAACGGACGCCATGGAGCGGGTGAGGCGGCGGAGCACGACGTGACCGTCATCGTCGTTGTCCCGTCGCACGAGACGTTGTCCGTGTCGCACCTGATCTTGTTCGGCTCGCGTGCCGGAGACGACGTCGCCTGGGACGCCGGCCGACACGGCACCGAGGGACCTCGAAGACCGGGCCACCAAGGTCCCGGCCAACGTCCGACCGCCGCCCCGCGCGGGCTCAGGGGGTGGGCAGGCCGCCCGGGCGGGCAGGGCGGCCGAAGCGAACCGGTACGCCGGGGGAGTACAGCACGCTGACCGGCGGCCCGGTCGGCGACGGCAGCCCGGCGGCGGTCACCAACTCATCCTCACAGTGCAGGAGTTCGGCCCGATGAAGGGGCCAGCGCGGGTGGGTATTGGGCAGATACACCGGTCGGTCGAAGAAGGCGTTGTGCATGCCCCAGCGGGCGGTCAGGAAGTGTTCGAGGGCAGTCGGCTCCTCGATCCGCTCGCCGATGCGCACCGCGATCCGACAGCGCGCCCCGCGCGGCCCCGGCCACCGTCGGCTGCTGGTGTAGCTGATGGTGTCCGCGTCACGGTGGATCGCCATCCTGGCCCACATGTAGGGCAGCCGGAAGGCGCTGCGGGCGACGGCCACCGGCAGCAGCCGCGAGGCCTCCAGCGAGCGGAACACCACGCCGCGTCGGCCGTGCCGGTCCACCGAGTAGAGCCGCACGTTGGTCTCGGGAAAGGTGCCGAGGTACGGGACACCCGGCACCCTGAACCAGCCCACCCGGTGCATCCGGAACGCCACCAGGCCGATGTAGGTGAGCCCGTCGTGGGTGTCGGGCACTGTTCCGGCCGGCAGCAACGGCGCCACGTCCGCGGGGTCGGCGGCCCAGTGCAGGAACGACAGGTCGAGCCAGGACTGGGTGAGCAGCGTGTCCGGAACCTCGTGCACCGGATCGGGCGTTATCGGCTCCGCAGGGACAGGGGAGAGCGACATCACGTCAGCATCGCACACGCCTTCGACCGCCGACAGGACCCCGGTCGGCTCGTCACACGCACGCACGCACGGACGAACCGAACCCGAAACCGGGCCACATACACCCGCCCACCCCCCGAAGGGGGGTGGGCGGCGGGGAAACAACCCCTGGCGAAACAACCCCTACGGCGGGGAAACAACCCCCGCGGCGGGAAATCAACCCCCTACTGGCGGGAACTCCCTCCTGGCGGCCCCCTACTGCTGCACCACCTGTGCCACCGCCGCCTGCGGACGGATCGGGAGGCGGCCGATGGGGCGGCCGGTGGCGGCGCGGACCGCGGAGGCCACGGCGGCCGGTGAGGTGACGACCGGGACGGCGCTGGCGGGCTTGGCGCCGAAGGGGGCGACCACGTCCCGCTCCTCGACGAGCTTGACGATGCGGATGTCCGGCGCGTCCAGGGCCGTCGGCAGGGCGTAGCCGGTCAGGTCGGGATGGCGGACCTGACCGCGGGTGGTCCGCAGGTTCTCCATCAGGGCGGCGCCCAGCCCCTGGGTGACACCGGCTTCGATACGGGCCCGCAGCTGGCGGGGGTTGAGCACCCGCCCCACGTCCTGGGCAACGGTCATCTCCACGACCCGGATGGTGCCGAGCTCGATGTCGACATCGGCGACACAGCGGATCGCGCAGAAGGCGAGACCGACGAACGCGTCGCCCTGACCGCTCTCGTCCAGCGGTTCGCTCGGATGCGGCCGGCACTGGGCGGTGGCCCACAGTTCCTTGCCGTCCAGCGCCTCGGCGACGGTGGTGCTGAGCACCCCGTCGTACGAGGTGATCTTGCCGTCGTTGATCTGCAGCAGCTCGGTGGACATGCCGAACTTGTGGGCCAGCGGCTGGAGGAGCTGCGTACGGACCATCTTCGCGGCGCGCTCGACGGCGCCTCCGGAGACCCAGGTGTGCCGGCCGTGGCAGGCCGGGCCGGCCGGCGGCTGGTCGGTGTCGACGGGCGCGACGTGCACCTCCTGGACGCCGAGCGTCTCCTGCACGATCTGCCGCGCCAGGGTGGAGAACCCCGAACCGGTCTCGACGGCGGCGCAGATGACGGTGGCGACCGAGCCGCTGACCTTGACGGTGGCGGTGGAGACCTCGTCGGTGCCCTCCGCACCGAGCATGTGCACCATGCCCAGCCCGTAGCCGACGCCGCGGCGCACCGCGCCCGGCTCCCCCGCGCCCTCGGGTCCGCCCGGCAGGAGCCACTCCGCTTCGGGTGCATCCTTGGGCAGCTCGGGAAGCGGCGCTTCCTTGACGGCATGCAGGAGTTCGGCCACCGGGGCCGGGCAGGTCACCGTCTGCCCCGTGGGGAGCAGGTCGCCGGTGGCCATGACGTTGCGCAGCCGGATCTCGTCGGGCTCCAGGCCCAGCCGGGCGGCCAGCTTGTCCATCTGGCCCTCGTAAGCGGCGCAGACCTGCATCGCACCCTCGCCGCGCACGTGGCCGGACGGCGGGTTGTTGGTGCGCACCGCCCAGCCGTCCACGACGGCGTGCGGGACGACGTACGGGCCGCAGGAGAAGGAGACGGCGGCGGCCAGGGCGTCGGCGGAGGTGTCCGCGTAGGCGCCGGCGTCCATCAGGATCTGTGCCTCCACCTTGACCAGGGTGCCGTCGGCGTCCGCGTGGTGGCGGTAGCGCAGCAGCGTGGGGTGGCGGTGGGCGTGCGTGAGGAAGGACTCCTCACGGGTGGCGGCAAGCTTGACGGGGCAGCCCGTACGCAGCGCCAACAGGCCGAGCGCGAGCGAGACTCCGGGGTCCTCGCGGTCGGCGGTGGCACCGGGGACGCCGGTCACCACGACCTTGACCTGTTCCGGCGCGAGACCGAAGGAGGCGGCCGCCAGGTCGCGGTCGGTGTGCGGGTCCGTGGAGGCGGTGTAGATCTCCACGCCGCCATCGGGGCGCGGCACCGCGAGCCCCGCCTCGGCCCCGATGGGCGCCGGGTCCTGCCGGCCGATCCGGTAGAGCCCCTCGACCATCACCTCGCCCACGGCGTCGGCGTCGCCGAAGCGGAGCGGGATGTGCCGGATGAGGTTGCCGTCCGGGTGCAGCGGCTCGGCCTCGAAGGCCAGCTGGGGGTCGGTGACCGCCTCCTGGACCTCGTATTCGACGGCGATGGCGGCGGCGGCCAGCCGGGCCGTGTCGGGGTGGTCGGCGGCCACCGCGGCGATCGGCTCGCCGTGGTGGCGGACCTCGTCCTTGGCGAAGACCGGGCGGTCGGCGTTGCCGCGGCCGTGCGCCGCGTCGCCGGGGACGTCCTCGTGGGTGACGATGACGCGTACGCCCGGCATCTCCACGGCGTGCTTGGTGTCGATGGACAGGATCCGTGCGCGCGGGTGCGGGGAGCGCAGCACCGCGGCCCACAGCAGCCCTTCGGCCCACAGGTCGGCGGCGTACGGGAAGGTGCCCTCGGTCTTCGCCGGCGCGTCCTCGGACGGCAGGGAGACACCCAGGCCGTGCGGCGGCGGCTCGTCGGGGATCTGGACGCCCGCCGCAGGGGTCGCGGTGACGGCACCCGCGCCGTCGGACGTGCCACTCATGCCGAAACCTCGCTTCGCTCGGCCTCGCATTCGCTCAGCGTGCACCTCTCCCTGCCACTCCCCCGGCCGCCGGCCGGGGGGACCCCCATGCTGCGCTCGCTCATGCGGAGCCTCCCGTGTGCGGATCCTGGTCGTGCGGGGCGTGGCCCATGGGGTCGGCGGGGCCCGCCTGGTGGGGAATACGGGCGGTGTCCGCCGGCGTCTCCCCGTCCGTCTCGCCCTCCGCGGTGTCGGCGGCCTCCGCGCGGGCCTTGACGACCTCCTCGACGGCGTCCAGTACACCCCGGTAGCCGGAGCAGCGGCAGAGGTTGCCGCACAGCGCCTTGCGGGTCTCCAGCTCGCTGGGGGCGTGGTTGCCCTCCAGGAGGTCGTGGACGGTCATGGCCATCCCCGGTACGCAGAAGCCGCACTGCACCGCACCGGAGGCGGCGAGCGCGCGCTGTACGTCGGAGGGCACGCCGTTCTCCGCGAGCCCCTCGACGGTACGGACCTCGCTGCCGGCCGTGGTGGCCGCGGGCACCAGGCAGGACGCCACCAGCCGGCCGTCCACCTGGACCGAGCACGCCCCGCACTCACCCTGCGAGCAGCCGTCCTTGGCGCCGGCCAGGCCGAGGCGCTCGCGCAGGACGTAGAGCAGTGATTCGCCGATCCAGGCGTCGGTGACAGGCCGGTCGATGCCGTTCACCCGCAACACGAAGGAGGCGGCGGGGTGTTCGTCGTGGCCGTCGAGGCCGGAGCCGGACACCGGGGCCGCGGCGACGGCGCCGGCGTCGGCGTCGGTGAGGGGCTCGATGCCGGCGAGGGACTCCCCGTCACCGGCGGTGCCGTCGGCAAAGCGGTCGGCGGCGCTGTCGGTGGTGCGGTCGTCCGTGCCGGCGGCGTCGTCGGCGTCCCTGCCGTCCTCCGGGCCCGCGAAGTCCTCCGCGCCCGCGAGGTCGTCGGGGTCCGCGGAGTCGTTGGTGCCGGCGAAGTCGTCTGGGTCCGGGTGCGCGTCGGGCTCGGTGTGCGCGCCGGGCCCGCTGGTCTCCCGCGGGGCGTCCGGCGCGGCACCCCCGTCGTCCGGCGCGGCGGACTCGGCCGGGGCGTCGGGGTGCGCGAATTCGTCTGAATCCGGCGGCTGTTCGCCGTCGGCTCCCGGGACCGGCCATCCGCGCGTGCCGGTCATGTCGGGCATGTTCGCCATCGCGTCGGACAGGTCGGCCGCCGCGTCCTGCCGCTCCGGCGCCGCGTCGTGCGAAGGCTGTGCCGCCTCGGTGGCCGGCGGCCACTGGGCCAGCGCATCGGCCGGCAGCGACCAGTGCCCGGTCGCCTCGCCGGCCGCGGGGTGCCGGCCGCCGCCCGTCGCGTACGGGTCGGCGCCGCCGGGCAGTTCGGGCTCGGCGCCGTGGCCGGAAAGACCGCGCTCGTGCGCGTACGGGTCGCCCGCGGGGACGCCGAAGGGGCCGTGCGCCTCCCCGTGCACCTCCCCGCCGTGCGCGGAATCCCGCGGCTGCGCGGGGGGCGCCTCCATCCCGCCCGCGGCGTCCGGCCCGGCGGTGAAGTTCCAGTGCCCGGTCCGGGCGGCCTCCTCGGCGTCCGCCGGGCTCGGGGCCCGGTCGTACGCGGCCGGGTATCCGCCGTCCTGGTAGCCGGCGGCAGCGCCGTGCCCCGTAGGACCCGGATGTCCCGGATGCCCGGGGTGACGCTGGTAGCCATGGACGCCCGGATAGCCGCCGGCATGCCCCGTATGCCCTGTGTGCCCCGTCAGTTCGTCGTCGCCGAGCAGATACTCGCCGGACTCCTCCGGTCCGTCGTCCGCCGCCGCGGGGATCGACCAGGTGCCGGTACCGCCCGCCTCCGGGCTGCCCGCCACGGGCCAGTCCACCCGCTCGCCCCACGGCGGGGCCGCCTCGGGGGTGCCGCTGTGGTACGCCACCGAGTGGCCCTGGTGGGGCGCCTGCTCGGCAGGGGCCGGGTATCCGGCGGACGGGTCGGCGTATCCGGCCGAGGGGTCCGCGAACGGCATCGTCCACTGGCCGGTGGCGGCCGGGTCGGCGCCCGCGTCCGGGACCGGTGGTGTGCCGGCGTGCGGGGTGAAGGAGGACGGCGGGGTGTAGCCGTGGCCGGGGGCCTCCAGGGGTTCGGCGCCCGGGGTGCCGTAACGGGGCGCCCGCCCTTGGTAGATCCCGCTGGTGAAGCCTTCCGGGAGCTGTACGAAGGCCGTTGCCTCCGATTCGTACTCGCCGCCCTGCGGCAGCGGCTGCCAGCCCTGTTCGGGGTGCGGCTGGTACGGATGGCGGTTGTCGGCGTCACTCATGCCGAGCCCTCACTTCGCTCGGCCCCGCATTCGCGAGGCGCGCACCCTTCGATGATGATCCCCCGGTCTCCGACGGAGGGGACCCCCATGCCGCGCTCACTCATGAGAGCGCCCTCCCCAGTGCGCGGCGGGCCAGGGCTGCCACCGTACGGCGCAGGTGCAGTGCGGCCGGCGGCAGGGTGGCCGGTTCCGAACCGTCCTCGGGCGGCGCCGGGTCCGGGATGCAGGCGGCGGCGACGTAGTCACCGAAGGCCGTCAGCGCCTCGGGGACCAGGCCGCGTTCACCGTCCCAGTCGATGAGCGAGGCCACCCACTGTTCGGCCTCCAGGGGGCGCAGCGGCATGGCGGCGACCGCGCCCACCGCGCAGCGCACCCCGCGCCGCGCCGGGTCCAGGACGAGCGCCACCGACGCGGTGGCGCGGCCGGGCCCGGTGCGGCCGGTGGCCTTGAGGAAGGTCTGCGGGGCGTGCAGCAGCGGCACCCGTACGAAGCCGACGAGTTCGCCGGGGCTGAGCATCTCGCGGCCGGCCAGGAGGTGGCTGACCGGAATCTCCCGGCGGCCGCCCCCGGGGCCGGCGATGATCACCGTGGCTTCGAGGGCGGCGAGCACCGGGAGGGTGTCCCCCGTGGGCGCGGAGGTCACGATGTTGCCGCCGAGGGTGCCGGCGTTGCGGATCTGCGGTGGGCCGGCCGCGCGGGCGGCCGCGGCCAGGCCGGGGATCAGGGCGGCGAAGTCGGGGCGTCCCATACGGGCGAGGGTCAGACCGGCACCGAGCAGCGCATGGCCGTCCAGGTACTGCCAGCCGCGCATCTCACTGATCCGGTTGAGACCCACCAGGGCTGCGGGTCTGAGGTGTCCGGCGTTGACCGCCGCCATGAGATCGGTGCCGCCCGCGACGGGCACGGCGGTGGGCATGGCGGTGAGCGCCGCCACCGCCTCGTCGAGCGAGGCCGGCAACGTCACCGTGTGCGACGCCTGCGGTGCGTGCGTGGTCAAGCCAGCTGCCCCTTCCCCGGTGTCCCGGCAGTTCCGCTCCGCCGTACGGTACGTGCTCACAGCCCGGACGTGGCAACTCTGGCACATCTTCCCGGGCCCTCGGCGCGAGGGTCCACGAAGCGGCGGTCGGTCCCGGGACAGGGTTCTCGTCCGGTTTCGTCCGCCACCGACGGTACGGGCACTGCGGTGTGGCACGTCGGCGGCGGCGTCCGGCAGGGTGCAGCGGGACGCGCCCGCCGGCACTGCGGTGCTCGGTACGGCGGTGCGGGGGGACCGCCGTACCGCACCACCGTCCCAGGGACCGGCCGCACGGGCGCCCTCCTTGCACCGGGGCTCACACGTTTGGGGGCGCCCCGTCGATCGGGCGTCCGAGCACTCCGGGCCGTTTCAGGGTGCGGACTTGGTCGTTGCCCGCGCCGCCGGGGCACCGAGCCCGCGGCGCTGTACGGGTACGAAGAAGACGACCGGCACGGGGCGGCCCTCACGACCGATGCTGCCATGGCGGGGCGCCTTCCGGCCCCTAACTGCCGTGGTGGCGGAGGGGGTTCGCCGAGGGGAGCCGCGGGGAGGTCAGGGACACCCTGCACGGGCCCAGAACGCCGAGGGGCCCCGGTCCACGAGGGACCCGGGCCCGTACCGAGGCGGGTTCGTCACCGCCGCACGACGCACTGCCGGACGGGCCGCGTCCGCAGCCCGTCACCGTCCTTGCGCCGCGCGCGCACGACCGGCCGTCGCCGGCCGGGAGTTACGGTCCGCGGTGGCTACTTCTTGCCGCCGTCCTTGCCGCCCTTGTCCTTGTCGCCGCCGGCGCCCATGGACTCGAAGATCTCCTTGCACATGGGGCAGACCGGGTACTTCTTCGGGTCGCGACCCGGGACCCAGACCTTCCCGCACAGCGCCACGACGGGCGTACCGTCGAGCGCACTCGCCATGATCTTGTCCTTCTGGACATAGTGGGCGAAGCGCTCGTGGTCGCCGTCGCCGTGCGACACCTGCGGTGTCGGCTCTACGAGGGTGCCCGTACCTGCCCCGCGCTCGGGCTCAACAGTGCTCATAACAGCCAAGGGTACTCACGCGCGCCACAAGCCGGGAGCGTCGGTCCGGTGCCGGTGCCGGGCCGGGCGCACGGCCCCGGGGCACGGCCGCTACGAGGCGACCGCCATACCGCCCCGGTCCCCGGCCGTCAGGCCGAGCCGCACGGCGAAGGCCAGCGCGGCATCCGGCCGGACGTCGTACCAGGAGTCCTTGTCGCAGACCGCGTCCAGCAGCGCCGCGATGTCCGCCGCCCCTACCGTGCGGGCCGCCGCGAGGGCGAGGAAGGCACGGACCGCCGCACCGGGGTCGACCTCCGTCTCCGCCCGTGCCACGAGGTCCTCGACGAGCTTGTCGATCGCGGCGTCACCGGGAGCCGCCCAGTTCATCGCCATCTCCAGGCCGTCGTCCGGCATCTTCGCGGGATAGGGCGCACGGGCCCAGCCGCCGTCCTGCCACCAGTAGACGAACCCGAGGAGATTGCCCTCGGCGTCCTCCCGCAGCCGCTCCCAGGGCAGCCACTCGGGGCCGCCGGCCAGGAAGTCGATCCGCCGGCCCCCGTCGTGGGTGTAGCTGCCGTCCGAGTCCTGGCCGCACAGCAGTGCCCGGCCGCCCTCGAACAGCTGCAGCCGCCACCAGTAGCTGCCGCCGTCGTTCCAGCACTGCAGGCCGTTGCGGCCCCAGCTGTATTCGTCCCCGTCGTCCGCGCCGGCGGCCACCACGGCCAGGGTCGCGGCGCGCGCCCACAGGCGCTCCGGATGGTCGAGGTCCTCGGGCACGCTCGGCCTCTGCATGGCGCTCTCCCCCGTTTGTCCGGCGCGGCCCCGCCGACGCGGCCGCACACCTCGCCTGTTACGTCCGAACCCTAGCGACGGGGTCCGACAATTCCCCATGCCGAAGCCGTCACAATAATCCAGTCGTCAACAAAATTCGGGCCCCCGCGCCGGATTGCGGGAAGCCGCCCGCCCGACGCCCGCCCGCACCCGGACGGGGCTCAGTTCAGCGACGGGTCGTCCGGATACGTGGCCACCATCGCCAGTTCGTTGCGCTGGCGGCGCAGCACCGCGCGCCACAGCTGCTCCGGATCGGGCGAGGAGACGTCGCCGGGCTCGGACTCGACCACGTACCAGGCGCCCTCGACGAGCTCGTCCTCCAGCTGGCCCGGGCCCCAGCCCGCGTACCCGGCGAAGATCCGCAGACTGCCCAGCACCGCCGCGAGGAGTTCCGGCGGGGCCTCCAGATCGACCAGGCCGATCGCGCCGTGCACCCTGCGCCAGCCCAGCGGCTCGTCACCCGATTGGACGTCCGCCCGGTCCGCGGCCGGGGCGGCCGGGGCACCGGCCGGCTCCGCGCCGTCACCGCCCGCCAGCGTGCTGCCGTCCACGGAGGGGATGCCGCCCTCGCCGGACAGCCCGCCGGGCACCACGGCCACCCCGAGCGCGGAGTCCAGCGACACCGGGCCGCCCTGGAAGACCACCCCCGGCTCGCCGGCCAGTGCGGCCCAGGGGGCGAGGATGTCCGCCACGCCGACCGGGGTGGGGCGGTTGAGGACCACGCCGAGGGAGCCCTCCTCGTCGTGGTCGAGGAGCAGCACCACCGCGCGGTCGAAGTTCGGATCGGCGAGCGCGGGTGTCGCGACGAGCAGCCGCCCTGTGAGCGAGGACACCTCGGTCATGGCCACATGATCCCGCACTTCTGCCCGGAGCGGGGAGTCAACGCCGAGGCCCGTGCGAGAGCAGGGCAGGGCGTACGGCGGCAGCACCGGCGCACGACTTCGGAACGGATAGCCCATTCAAGACATTCACCGGCAATTTCAGCCAAAGGTTGATTACAGATCAAAGGCGGAAGGTAGCGGAGCGTGTTGTGGCAAAGCCATTACACGCGCGAAGCCTGCACGGGCCTACGGACTCACCCCCGGCCGCCCTTACCATTTCAGCTTGGCCCCTGCCCGTCTCCAGGAACGCGAGATCCATGACCGTCTCTACTGACGACGTACTGCTTGTCCACGGCGGCACCCCGCTCGAGGGCGAGATCCGGGTTCGCGGCGCGAAGAACCTTGTACCGAAGGCCATGGTCGCCGCCCTCCTCGGCAGCGGCCCCAGCCGGCTGCGCAATGTGCCCGACATCCGCGACGTACGCGTGGTGCGCGGGCTGCTGCAGCTGCACGGCGTCACGGTGCGCCCGGGTGACGAGCCGGGGGAGCTGATCCTCGACCCGTCGCACGTCGAGAGCGCCAACGTCGCTGACATCGATGCCCACGCGGGCTCCTCACGGATCCCGATCCTGTTCTGCGGCCCGCTGCTGCACCGCCTCGGCCACGCCTTCATCCCTGGCCTGGGCGGCTGCGACATCGGTGGCCGCCCGGTGGACTTCCACTTCGACGTGCTGCGCCAGTTCGGCGCGACGATCGAGAAGCGCGCCGACGGGCAGTACCTGGAGGCCCCGCACCGGCTGCGCGGCACCAAGATCCGACTGCCGTACCCGTCGGTCGGCTCGACCGAACAGGTGCTGCTGACCGCCGTCCTGGCGGAGGGCGTCACCGAGCTGTCGAACGCCGCCGTGGAGCCGGAGATCGAGGACCTCATCTGCGTCCTGCAGAAGATGGGCGCGATCATCTCCATGGACACCGACCGGACGATCCGGATCACCGGTGTCGACAAACTCGACGGTTACACCCACCGCGCCCTCCCGGACCGCCTGGAGGCCGCCTCCTGGGCGTCCGCGGCGCTGGCCACCGAGGGCAACATCTTCGTCCGCGGCGCGCAGCAGCGGTCGATGATGACCTTCCTCAACACCTTCCGCAAGGTCGGTGGCGCCTTCGAGATCGGCGACGAGGGCATCCGCTTCTGGCACCCGGGCGGTTCGCTCAACGCCATCGCCCTGGAGACCGACGTCCACCCCGGCTTCCAGACCGACTGGCAGCAGCCGCTGGTCGTCGCGCTGACCCAGGCGTCCGGCCTGTCGATCGTGCACGAGACGGTGTACGAGTCCCGGCTCGGCTTCACCTCCGCGCTCAACCAGATGGGCGCGCACATCCAGCTGTACCGCGAGTGCCTGGGCGGCTCCGCCTGCCGCTTCGGCCAGCGCAACTTCCTGCACTCCGCGGTCGTCTCCGGACCGACCCGACTGCAGGGCTCCGACCTGGTCATCCCCGACCTGCGCGGCGGCTTCTCGTATCTGATCGCGGCGCTGGCGGCGCAGGGCACCTCCCGGGTGCACGGCATCGACCTGATCAACCGCGGCTACGAGAACTTCATGGAGAAGCTCGTGGAGCTGGGCGCCAAGGTCGAGCTCCCGAACGGCGCACTGCGCAGCAACTGACCACGGCACAGCGGTCTTCTCGACAGACGGCAGCGGGCCCCGGCGTACACCGCCGGGGCCCGCTGCCGTGCGGAGTCCCGCATGCCGCGGACAACTCGGCGGGCGCGGCGCACCGTTCGCGCCGTCCGTCCTCGCGGCCCCAGGTCTCACCCGTACGGCGGCCCCGTACGGGACCGGGACGGCACCGCCGAGGTCGCACGGACCGTCCGGCCGACAGCCCCAGGGGCGCCCCGGCGGCGCCGGTTGCGGGCCGCCGGCGCATCTCCGGGCGTACCGGGCGGCGTTTCCGGCCCCTGCGGGGCCCTGGCGGCCTCGCTGGGGGGCGTGCGCCCGGCGGACTTCCCGTTCGGTGCGGCCGGCCGTCTCCGGCCGTCCACCGGCCGCCCGTGCCGTGGGACGCGACAGGGCGGCCACCCCTGGAAGGGATGGCCGCCCTGGCGTGCCGTGCTGAGGGTCTTACTTACCCTTGGCGGCTTCCTTGAGCTTGGAGCCCGCGGAGACCTTCACGCTGTAGCCGGCCGGGATCTGGATCGGGTCGCCGGTCTGCGGGTTGCGCGCGGTGCGAGCGGCACGGTGGGTGCGCTCGAAGGTCAGGAAGCCGGGGATGGTGACCTTCTCGTCGCCCTTGGCGACGACCTCGCCGGTCACCTCGGCGAGGGCGGCCAGAACGGCGTCGGCGTCCTTGCGGGTCACCTCGGCGCGATCGGCCAGAGCGGCCACCAGCTCACTGCGGTTCATGTTTGTACTCCCGTGTTCTTCTTGCCAATGAGGCGTGAGATCGAAGCCGATGCTGCCAGGGTCCTCGGACAGTCCCCGGACCCGGGTCTGGTGCCAGACCCTCGCGCCCGATTACGCATCCTGCCCCTACCTGCGGCGGTAAAGCCAATCCGGCACCCAGGAGGGTCACACGAAAAGCGCCACTGCCTCGTTAGTGGTCACGCTCCGTATCAATCCCGCTCCGGGCCGGCCCCACAGGGCGGCGGTCGCTTGCTGCCCGCCACCCTATGGGCGGCTCAACGACGGTGTTCCAGCGACGCGCCGACTCAGACGCTCGTGGCAGCCGTCACAGCCGCTTCGCCGCTCTTCGCCGCGTTCCGGACCGCGTCGGCCACCGCGCCCGCGACCTTCTCGTTGAAGACGCTGGGGATGATGTAGTTCGGGTTGACCTCGTCCTCCAGGACGACGTCCGCGAGGGCACCGGCCGCGGCCAGCATCATCTCGGTGTTCACCGTACGGGAGTGGGCGTCGAGGAGGCCGCGGAAGACACCGGGGAACACCAGGACGTTGTTGATCTGGTTGGGGAAGTCGGAGCGGCCGGTGGCCACGACGGCGGCGGTCTGCCGGGCGATGACCGGGTCGACCTCCGGGTCGGGGTTGGCGAGCGCGAACACGATCGCGCCGTCGGCCATCTTCGCGACGTCGTCGCCGTCCAGGACGTTGGGCGCGGAGACGCCGATGAAGACGTCCGCGCCGACCACGGCCTCCTTGAGGGTGCCGGTGACGCCCTCGGGGTTGGTGTTGTCGGCGATCCAGCGCAGCGGCGAGTCCGGGTCGGCGTCGACCAGGTCCGTCCGGCCGGCGTGCACCACACCGTGGATGTCGGCGACGACGGCGTGCCGGACGCCGGCCGCGATCAGCAGCTTGAGGATGGCGGTACCGGCCGCGCCGGCGCCGGACATCACGACCCGGACGTCCTCGGCCTTCTTGCCGACGACGCGCAGCGCGTTGGTGAGCGCGGCGAGCACCACGATGGCGGTGCCGTGCTGGTCGTCGTGGAAGACCGGAATGTCCAGGGCCTCGCGCAGCCGCGCCTCGATCTCGAAGCAGCGGGGGGCGGAGATGTCCTCCAGGTTGATGCCGGCGAAGCCGGGGGCGATGGCCTTGACGATCTCCACGATGGCGTCGGTGTCCTGGGTGTCCAGGCACAGCGGCCAGGCGTCGATGCCGGCGAAGCGCTTGAAGAGGGCCGCCTTGCCCTCCATGACGGGCAGCGCGGCCTTGGGGCCGATGTTGCCTAGGCCGAGGACGGCGGAGCCGTCCGTGACGACCGCGACGCTGTTGCGCTTGATCGTCAGCCGGCGGGCGTCCTCGGGGTTGTCGGCGATGGCCTGGCAGACGCGGGCGACGCCGGGGGTGTACACCATCGACAGGTCGTCACGGTTGCGGATGGGGTGCTTCGACGACATCTCGATCTTGCCGCCGAGGTGCATCAGGAAGGTACGGTCGGAGACCTTGCCGAGCGAGACGCCCTCGATGCCGCGCAGCTTGGAGACGATCTCGTCCGCGTGCGCGGTGGACGACGCGGCGATGGTGACGTCGATCCGGAGTTTCTCGTGGCCGGATGCCGTCACGTCGAGGCCGGAGACCGAGCCGCCGGAGGACTCCACGGCCGTGGTGAGCTGGCTGACTGCGGTCCCGCTGGCAGGGACCTCCAGCCGAACCGTCATCGAGTACGAGACGCTTGGCGCCGTTGCCATGGCCGACTTCCTCTGCTTTCCCTGGTTCTCTCTCAGCGGCTCCGTGGCCCGGGGTACCCGGTCCGGAGCAATGTTGACCGATCGTCGCACCTACCAGCCGGTACGCGGTAACCAGCCGCGACTTTCGGAAAGGCGATTTCACCATACGAGACGCGATCAGCAGTGCGGAGCCCCCGGCGAGCGGCTCCGGGGAACGTTGCGGCAACGGTCATCCGCCCGTCGCCCGCCGTTCAGCCGGCACCGAACGACTGCGGGCGCCTCTCCCGCAGGAGAGACGCCCGTAGTCGACGATCAGGCGGCACCGACCCGCCATGCTCGCCTCGCGGCAAGTGGTCGCTCGTAGCGACGATGGTTGGGCCCGGGGGCTTGGATCGAGCCGGTGCCGTCACCCAGGCTAACAAACCATCCCCGGAAGCGAATCCCGTCCCGGGGGGCCGATCTGAAGACCCCTCGTACGGCGGTGCCCGGCGCCCGGCGGGGCCGCCGTACGGGTGCCGGGCGGGGCCGGTCGGGGTCAGTCCCGCAGCAGATCGGGCACCGCGGACGCGTCCGGCTCGTCCCGTTCGGCCGACAGCACGGTCAGCTGCTGGGTGGCCCGGGTCAGCGCCACGTACAGGACCCGCAGGCCGGCCGGGGACTCATCGGCGATCTCGGCCGGCGAGACCACGAGGGTGGCGTCGTACTCCAGCCCCTTGGCCTCCAGGGAGCCCAGCGCCACCACCCGGTCGCCGAGCGGGGCCAGCCAACTGCGGGCCTGCTCGCGGCGGTTCATGGCCACCACGACGCCGACCGTGCCGTCCACCTCGCCCAGCAGCCGCTCGGCCTCGGCGACCGTGGTCCGCGCCAGCGCCTCGTCGCCGGCCGGGCCGCCGCCGTCGGAGGTGAGCGCGAAGCGGGGTTCGAGGCCCGTGGAGCGGACCGCCTTCGGCGACTGCATACCGGGCATCGCCAGCGCCAGCACCCGGGACGCCAGGTCGGCGATCTCCGCGGGGTTGCGGTAGTTCACGGTGAGCGTGAAGCGGCGGCGCGGGCGGGTGCCGAGCGCCTCGTCGCGGGCGACGGCGGCCTCGTCCGGGTCGGACCACGAGGACTGCGCCGGGTCGCCGACCACGGTCCAGGTCGCGTGCCGGCCGCGGCGGCCGACCATCCGCCACTGCATCGGCGTCAGGTCCTGTGCCTCGTCGACGATGACGTGGGCGTAGTCGGTGCGCTCCTCCTCCAGCCGCTCGCGCCGGCTGCGGCCGCCGCCGCCGTTGCGGTCGACGTAGGTCGTGAGCTCCTCCAGGCCGGTCAGATGGTCCAGCGGATCGGCTTCGCGGGGGCGGGCCGGGCGCATCGGAGCGCCGAGGATCAGCTGGAGCTCGTCCAGCAGCGCGATGTCGTGCACCGACAGCGGGCCGTGTCCTTGCGCGTCCAGCCGCTGGAGGGAGCGGGCCAGTTGGCGTACCTCGCGCGGGTTGAGGGTCCGGCGTGCCCAGCGGCCCAGCAGCCGCTCGTCTGCCATCGCGGCCAGTACGCCGCGCGGGGTCAGCTCGGGCCACCAGGCGTCCAGGAACTCCTGGAAGTCGTGCTCGGTGGTGATGTCCTCGTCGAAGCCCTCGCGGGCCTCGGCGGCGAGTTCGGGGTCGGTGTAGCGGCGGGCGGCGCCGGACTTGGCCCACAGCGCGTCCAGGATCAGCCGGCGGGCGCGCGGGCGCAGCAGGTTGACCGGTGCGGTGCCGCCGAGCGCGGACTGCCGGATGGCGTGCAGCTCGTCGGCGTCCAGCTCGATCCGGCCGCCGAAGGCGACGACCCGCAGCCGGGCGGGGGCGGCCGCGGCGGGCCGCGGGGATCTGGAGCGGGTGCGGCGGGCGCGGCGGGTCTCCTGCGCGGCGCCGCTGTCCGGGGGCGGGGCGAAGAGGTCCTCCAGGGACAGCTGGCCGTCCTCGTCCGCCGCGGCGGCCGGGCCGGTGCCGTCCGGCGACGCCGCCGGAGCGGCCAGTTCCAGCGCCCCGCGGGCCGCCTTGCGCAGCAGCTTCTGCATCCGCGCTGAGCCCTTGATCCGGGCGACGGCCTGCGGGTCGTAGGCCGTCGCCTCGGCGCCCTCCACCAGCGAGCCCAGGGCCCGGATGGCGACCTGGCCCTCCTCGCCGAGGGAGGGCAGCACGCCTTCGGTGTACGCGACCAGCAGCGGCGTCGGGGAGACGATCAGGATGCCGCCCGCGTAGCGGCGGCGGTCCTGGTAGAGGAGGTAGGCGGCGCGGTGCAGGGCGACCGCGGTCTTGCCCGTGCCGGGCCCGCCCTCGACCTCGGTGACGGAGGCGGCGGGGGCCCGGATCACCATGTCCTGCTCGGCCTGGATGGAGGCCACGATGTCCCGCATGGTGTGGCTGCGGGCCCGGCCCAGCGCGGCCATCAGCGCACCGTCACCGATCGCCGGCAGCTCCCGGCCGGCCAGCGTCGCGGTGACCTCCGGGCGCATCAGGTCGTCCTCGACGCCGAGGACCTTGCGGCCCTTGGAGCGGATCACGCGCCGGCGGACGACCCGGCCGGGGGCGACCGGGGTGGCCCGGTAGAAGGGCGCGGCGGCCGGCGCCCGCCAGTCGATGACCAGCGGGGAGTAGTCCGCGTCGAGGACACCGAGGCGGCCGATGTGCAGCGTCTCGGCGATCTCGGCGCGGTTGTTCTCGATCGCGCCGTCGGCGGGCTCGACGGAGGTGAAGGCCCCGTCCGGGCCCTTCTTGCCGTCCTTGCCGAGGAGCAGGTCGATCCGGCCGAAGAGGAAGTCCTCGTACTCGGAATTCAGCCGGTGCAGATGGACGCCGGCCTGGAAGACCTGGGCGTCGCGCTCGGCGAGCGCGCCGGGCGTGCCGACCTGGCCGCGCTTGGCGGCGTCGTCCATCAGGAACTCGGCCTCGTGGATCTTCTCCTCAAGGCGCCGGTAGACGCGGTCCAGATGCGTCTGCTCGGACTCGATCTCACGGTCGCGAACGGAATCCGAAGCGTGATCCGGTGCGTGCGTGGCGTTGTGCGCGGCCACCCAGGCCCCCTTCTGCTGTGCGTAGGGCAGCCGTCAACCGTACGCGAACCGGGCATCATGCGCACCTGGTCAGAAGGACAAAGTCGGACGAGTTCGGTCGGAGGGCGACGCGGACCATGCCTCCGGTGGCGACGCGGACCGCGGCTCCGGGTGGGGCCGGTCGGGGGAGGTGGCGGCCCGGCGCGGGGCGGTGCGTGGCCGGCGCCCCGGGCCGCGGCGGGCCCAGGCGCCGGGGACGGGCCTCAGACGTTGACCTTCGCCAGCCGCTTGCCGTCCAGCGTGTTGATCTCGAAGTGGTCGATGTCGCCGCGGTTGAGGGCCGCGCCGCCCGCCGCGTACAGGGGCTCGCGGTTCCACTTCGCGGTGCTGCCCGGGATGCCGTATCCGCCCTTGGGGACGGCCCAGGTGGTGACGGTCTGCCGTTTGCCGTCCTTGCCGACGGCGACCAGATCGCAGGCGAGCGGCCCCTTGACGTTGGCGAGCTCAAGGACGACCTGGGTGCCCCAGGGCTTGGCGGCCATGGAGACGCCCGCCGACACCTTGGTGTCCGGGTCGACGGAGCTCACCTTCTCGCCCGCCGCGTACTGGGCCCGGACGGCGTTCGCCAGCGGCGGCGCCGGAGGGCTCTGCGGCGACTCCGTCCCCTTCAGGGCGAAGGTGGCGAGCGGGCCGCCGACGATCAGTACGACGGCCGCGGCGACCAGGAACAGCCGGCGCCGGGCGCGGCCGCGCCGGGTGGTGGTCACCACGTCCAGCAGCCCGTCCAGCATCGCCGGCCCGGGGACGGCGGTGATCGTCTGCGGGGTGGGGGCGGACTGCTTGAACTCCGCCATCAACGGCGTGAGCCGCATCAGCTGTTCGAGCTCGGCCGCACACCGGTCGCAGCCGACGAGATGCGCCTCGAACCGGTCCGCGTCGGCGGCGTCCAGGACGCCCAGGGCGTAAGCGCCGACGTCGGTGTGCCGGTCCGGCGGCATGGGCGGGGTCACTCCGTTACTCCTCGTTCTTCAAGCGAGAGCAGCGCGTAGAACACCCGGGACCGCACGGTCCCGGCCGGCACCCGCAGCACTTGTGCCGCCTCGCTGACCGTACGCTCCTTGAAGTACGTCTCGACGAGGGCCTCTCGGTGGGCCTTGCTCAGATCGCTCAGCGCCTCGGAGATCGTCATCAGCCGCAGCGCCCGGTCGATCACATCGGCGGCGGGCATCGTCTCCAGGGGCGTCGCGTCGACCTCCTGCGGCCGCGCCTGGCGGCTGCGGTGCCCGTCGATCACGATCCGCCGGGCGACGGTCACCAGCCAGGGCCGGATGGATCCGGTCGCCCGCTGCAACTGATCCGCGTTGCGCCAGGCACGGACCAGCGTCTCCTGCACCACGTCCTCCGCACGATGCCGGTCGCCCGCGACCAAGCGCAGGACGAAGGCGAGAAGCGGGCCCGCATGATCGTCATAGAGGGCTCGCATGAGCTCCTCGTCAGGTGTCGTCCTGTCTGCCACGACGGCATCCTTACGCACTCCAACTCCCGGGTCGATAGCCCAGATCGCCCAAGATCGCCGGGGACCGCGCCATGAATCGGACTTGCGGTGAGGAGTACGGACGGGCCGGGCGGGGTGTTCAGCGGCCGGCGGAATATTTTTCCCGGGCGACGACCGGCAGCCACCGGACCTGCCCGGACGCCAAAAACGTCAGCCCAAAACGGCATCCGTGTCACCACGTCACCAGCCTGGAGAAAGCGCTGCCTGCCGGGGTCTCCGCACTCCGGGATGTGTTACACAGGGCGTAATCAAAGGGGTATTTTGCAGCAGCTCAAGCTCGGAATCATGTCGCAGACCCGCAAAGAGAACGAGCACCGTCTGCCGATCCACCCAGCACACTTCGCACGCATCGACGCCGACCTCCGGCCCAACATCTCTCTGCAGACCGGTTACGGCGAGCACTTCGGTGTCCCGGACAGTCAACTCGCACCGTGGGTCGCCGGTTTCCGCCGACGCCAGGAGCTGATCGCGGAGTGTGACGTCATCCTGCTGGCCAAACCGCTGCACGAGGATGTGGCGGAGCTGCGGGACGGGCAGGTGCTGTGGGGGTGGCCGCACTGCGTGCAGGACGCGAAGGTCACACAGGCCGCCATCGACCGCAGGCTCACCGTGATCGCCTTCGAGGCGATGAACCACTGGACCCGGGAGGGCGCGTTCAACCTGCATGTCTTCCACAAGAACAACGAGCTGGCCGGCTACTCGTCGGTGCTGCACGCCATGCAGCTGACCGGTGCGACCGGTGACTACGGGCGCCGACGGCGTGCGGTGGTGATCGGCTTCGGCGCCACCGCCCGCGGCGCGGTCACCGCACTCAGCGCGCTGGGCGTTCACGAGGTGGACGTGCTGACTGCCCGCGGCGTCACCGCCGTCGGCTCACCGATCCACTCGGCGCGGATCGTGCACTTCGACCACGACGTGGCCGACGGCACGCTCGACCCGCGGCGCAGCAGCGTGGTCACCGAGGGCGGCCCTCAGCCGCTGGCCGAGTTCCTCGCCCGGCACGACATCATCGTCAACTGCGTGCTCCAGGACACCGCGGCGCCGCTGATGTTCCTGATAAAGGAGGACCTGCCGAAGCTCGCGCCCGGCACCCTGGTGATCGATGTCTCCTGCGACGAGGGCATGGGCTTCGCCTGGGCCCGGCCGACCACCTTCGACGACCCGATGTTCACCGTCGGCGACCACGTCCGCTACTACGGCGTGGACCACAGCCCGTCCTACCTGTGGGACGCGGCCACCTGGGAGAACAGCGAGGCGCTGATCCCGTTCCTGCGGCCGGTCCTCGAAGGACCGGCCGGCTGGGACGGTGACGGCACGATCCGCCGGGCGATCGAAATCCGCGGCGGCACCGTCCAGAACCCTGCGGTCCTGGCCTTCCAGCACCGCGCCGAGCAGTACCCGCACGCGCTGCTCTGAGCCGGCGCCGCCCGGTCGACGGCGTACCCGGTGCGGGTACGCCGTCGACCGGACGCTCCCGGCCCGCCGTCAGCCGTCACTCGTGTCCGCCGGACACGTGCCGACCGGTACGAGATCCCCACCCCCGCCGCACGCCAGCCCCGTGACCAGCAACGTCAGGTGGAAACCTGCTCAGTGGGCACGGGCCCCTGACCGGCGCTTCCGCCCTGCTCCCTGCGCACCGTCGTACGCCGGCGGTGCCGCGCCACCCGCTCCCGGTTGCCGCACACCTCGCTGGAGCACCAACGGCGGCGCCGGCCACGGGAGGTGTCCAGGTAGACCAGCGTGCAGCTCTCGCCCTCGCACTGCCGGAGCTGCCGGCGGGCCCCGGTGTCGGTCAGCAGCCCGATCGCGTCCCGGGCCACCGCGGCCAGCAGCCCGGCACAGTCGGGCGGGCCGGGGAGCGTACGGGCCAGGGCGCCGTCCGCGGTCCGTACGGCACATACGGCGGGCGGTACCCCGGCCCCGGCCGCGGAGTTGAGCAGCGCCAGATCGGCGTCGGCCGCCCGGCCCCGCAGCTCGTCGTGCACCACCCGGCGCAGCAGCTCCCGCAGCGCGCGGAAGCGGCCGAGCCAGCGGCCGTCGACACCGTCCAGCGGGGTGCCGTGCGGCACCAGGCCGGCGCCGACCAGCCAGGCCCGCAACTCCTCGGGGCCGGTGAGCCGTTCGGCGGGGGCGCCTTCTGCCGTGGCCGCCAGGTCCAGGCAGATCCGCCCGCAGTCGAACCGCAGGTCGCAATGCACCGCCATGTGCCTGTCACTCCTTAGGGACCACACACCTGTGCCCCCAGAGTGCCCGCCGCACGGTCCGGCCGGAACCCTCCGGAGTCAGCCACTCCGTGACGGGGCCGCACCTGGACACGACGAGTAGACCCTGCATGTATACATCTTGCGTATAGTGCGTGGTGGGTGAGCGGTGAGCCTTCGCCCTCCGCTCCGCCCGCCTTTTGCCTGCCCGTCCGCCCGCCTGCCCGTCTGTCCCGGTCCGTCTGCCTGTCGCCACGCCCTCAGCCACTCCAGGACATCGACATCTCGCCGGACATCCTGATCTCCGCGAAGCGGACCCTGACGACCTACGGGCTCCAGGACAAGCTGCCGCACTTGACGATCACCCAGGACCTGACGCTGGACTTCCTGCCGTCCGCCCATTTCGACATCGTCCATGCGCACAGCGTCTTCTCGCACTCGCCGGCCGAGGTCATCGACGAGTGCCTGGCCCACGTCGGCCGGATCCTGGCCCCCGGCGGCTTCTTCGACTTCACCTTCGACCGCACCGAGGGCACCGAGGGCACCGAACACCAGGTGCTGCACGAGGACTTCTACTACCGGACCGAGACCCTGCTGGAGCTGGCCCGCCGGCACGGCCTGGAGGCGCGCTTCATGGCGGACTGGGAGAAGCGGCCGCACGGCCAGTCCAAGATCCGTGTGAACAACCCGGCGTAGGGCGTAGGGCCTGTCGCCCCCGATCCGCCGGACCGCCCCAGCTCCGCGCGGCCGCTACTCCCCGCTGTACTTGTCCGTGTCCGCATGCGGGTCGAGCGACAGCCGGTAGCCGCGCTTGACCACCGTCTGGATCAGCTTGGGCGCGCCCAGCGCCACCCGCAGCCGGGCCATCGCGGTCTCCACCGCGTGCTCGTCGCTGCCCGCGCCCGGCAGGGCGCGCAGCAGGTCCGCGCGGGAGACCACCCAGCCGGGCCGGCGGGCCAGTGTGCGCAGCAGCGCCATCCCGGCCGGCGGCACCGGACGCAGCGCGCCGTCCACCACCACGGCGTGCCCGCGGATCTCCAGCCGCTGCCCGGCCACCGGCAACGGCCGTACCCGGGACGGGAGTTCGCGGCACAGCAGCTGCACGAGCGGGCCGAGCCGGAAGCGCTCCGGTTGCAGGGTGGGGATGTCCTCCGCCTCAAGAGGGATCGCGGTCACCGGTCCCACGCACACCGTCAGCACCTCCTGCCGCAGCGCGGCCAGCACCTCCTCGCGGATCCCGCGCTCCCCCGCCCGGCGCAGCAGCGACGCGGCGGCCGGCGCGCTGGTGAAGGTCACCGCGTCCAGGCCGCGCGCGAGCACCGCGTCCAGCAGCCGGTCGACCGGACCGATGTCCTCCGGCGGCATCCAGCGGTACACGGGGACGCCGATGACCTCCGCCCCGCCGGCCCGCAGCGCCTCGACGAACCCCGGCAGCGGCTCCCCGTGCAGCTGGACCGCCACCCGGCGCCCGGAGACGCCCTCCGCCAGCAGCCGGTCCAGCACCTCGGCCATCGACTCGGAGGCCGGGGACCACTTCTCGGTCAGCCCGGCGGCCCGGATCGCGCCGCGCACCTTGGGCCCGCGCGCCAGCAGCTCCACCCCGGTCAGCCGGTCCAGCAGCGCCTCGCCCAGCCCCCACCCCTCCGCGGCCTCCACCCAGCCGCGGAAGCCGATGGCGGTGGTGGCCACGACGACGTCCGGCGGGTGGCCGATGAGGTCCCGGGTCACCGCGAGCAGCTCGGTGTCGTCCGGGAGCGGGACGATGCGCAGGGCGGGCGCATGCAGCACCTGTGCGCCGCGCCGTTCCAGCAGGGCGCCCAGTTCCTCCGCCCGCCGGGCCGCCGTCACGCCGACGGTGAACCCGTCCAGCGGCCGGACGGCCGGTGCCGACGCCGACGCCGTCTGCTCCTGCTCACCGTGTTCCTGCTGCTGCTCGTACATGGTCGTCCCGCTTCGCCCAGAGTGGTGTGCTGCCGTCCGGCGCCCGTACCCGTACCGCCGCGGCTCGGGCGGCACACGGTGCCGAGTGCCCAGCGTGCCAACGGCACGTGACAGCTCCGGTCCTCCAGTATTTCCCCGCGGTTACGAGGCGTCGCGCGGGGGCGGCCGCGGGGACCTCCCTGCGGCCGCCCCCGCGCCCCGGACCGCCGCTCACACCTCCGCGTACACCGGGCGCGGCTCCCCGTCCGCGGCCGGGACCTGCGCCGTACGCCGCTCGCGCGCCGCGGGCCGCAGGTATACGGCCCAGGTCACCGCGCCGCACACCCCGTAACAGACCAGGAACGACACGAACGCGGGCGTGCCCGAGCCGGTCGTCAGGAACGACTGCCGGAAGGCGAGGTTGATGGCCAGCCCGCCGACCGCGCCCACCGCCCCGATCAGCCCCATCGCCGCGCCCGACAGCCGCCGCCCGTACGCCGCGGCCGCCTCCCCCGCCAGCCCGCGACCCAGCGCCAGGGCCTGGAAGATCCCCGGGATCATCTTGTACGTGGAACCGTTGCCGAGCCCCGACAGCACGAACAGCGAGATGAACCCGACGAGGAACACCGGCAGCGACTTCATCGCCGACGCCCCGATCACCACCCCGGTGGCCAGGGCCATCGCCGCGAAGGTGCCCAGCGTGATCCGGGCGCCGCCGAACCGGTCCGCCAGCCGCCCGCCGACCGGCCGGATCAGCGAGCCCAGCAGCGGCCCGATGAAGGTCAGCGACGCCGCCTGGAGTGGCGTGCGCGCGAACTGGCTCTGCAGCACCAGGCCGAAGGCGAAGCTGTAGCCGATGAACGACCCGAAGGTGCCGATGTAGAGGAGGGACATCACCCAGGTGTGCGGTTCCCGGGCGGCGTCGACGGCCGCGCCGGTGTCGTTCGTCACCGGCGCGAGATTGTCCATGAACAGCGCCGCGAGCACCGCCGCGAGCACGATCAGCGGCAGGTAGACGGCCAGCACAAGCCGTGGCTGCGCGGCCCCCGCCGTCCCGATCACCAGCAGCCCCAGCAGCTGGATCACCGGCACCCCGATGTTGCCGCCACCGGCGTTGAGCCCCAGTGCGTACCCCTTCTTCCGCAGCGGGAAGAAGGAGTTGATGTTCGTCATCGACGAGGCGAAGTTCCCGCCGCCGACCCCCGCGAGCGCCGCGACCAGCAGGAACGTGCTGTACGAGGTGCCCGGTTCGATCACCACCGCGGCCACCGAGGCCGGCACCAGCAGCAGCAGCGCGCTCAGCACCGTCCAGTTGCGGCCGCCGAACCGCGCCACCGCGAAGGTGTACGGCACCCGCAGCACCGCGCCCACCAGCGTCGGCATCGCCACCAGGAAGAACTTCCCGGCCGGGTCGATCCCGTACTCCGGCCCCATGAACAGCACCATCACCGACCACAGGCTCCAGACGGAGAACCCGATGTGCTCACAGAGCACGGAGAACACCAGGTTCCGCCGGGCGATCCGCTCCCCCGTCTCGGCCCAGAAGGTCTCGTCCTCGGGGTCCCAGTGCTCGATCCACCGCCCGCCGCGCCGCACACGGCCGTCGGTACGGCTGTCGCCACGGCTCTCGGCGGTCGTGTCATCGGGGCTGTTACTACGGGTCTCCGCGGCCTCGGCCGTCATCGCGCCTCCCAAGGGGTCAGGTCCTGCTCCCCGACGCTAGGGACGGCGGATTTCCGTACCGTGCCGCCCGGTGACGCGGACGAAACCTTGCACTCACGTGGTGGGGCGGGGGGTGGTGAGGCGGGGACCACTCCTCGACCGGACGGAAGGGGTCCCCCATCGAAGGGGATCCCCGCATTCCCGCGTCGACCGTCGCGCTGCGTAACTACGCTGCTCCACCAGTCGGACCCGTACTCCTGGTGAGTACGGGCGCACACACGGTCACAGACGTCCGACCACGGGGAGTGGAAGGCCATGCAGCCGCGAATGAAGCCCAGGAACCGGCACTCCGCAGCCATGGAAGTCATCGGCGCACAACTGGCGCTGTTCCGCATCAATGCCGGTCTCACCCAGCGTGGCCTCGGGGAACGGACCACTGCGTCCGAGGAGACCATCGCCTCCATCGAACAGGGCAGGCGCGCTCTGATGCCGCACCTCGCCTCCGAATTCGACCAACTCCTGCGCACGGGAGGGGCGCTGGCGGCGGGCGTCACGAAGCTGCCGCGGAAGGAGAAGTATCCGATCTGGGCGGAGGATTTCATCGCCTTTGAACAGGAGGCCGTCTCGCTCTCTTGGTACGAGCACGGTGTCCTCCCCGGCCTGCTCCAGACCGGGGACTACGCACTCGCCACGTTCCGCAGCAATATCCCGGGGCTCAGCGACGAGACCGTCGAGCAACGCGTCACCGCACGACTGGAGCGCCAGCAAATCCTGCACGGGAAAGGCGCAGTCACCGCCAGCTTCGTCTTCTCCGAAGCCATTGTGCGGAGCAACCTCGGGGGCCGCGAGGTCATGCGGGCCCAACTCGTCCACCTGCGGGAGTGCGCGGAACTCACCGGCGTATCGCTGCAGATCCTGCCGCTGAACCGCGAGCATCACGCCGGTCTCAACGGACCGTTCGTCCTGCTGGAAACCGCCGACCATCAGCACTTCGCCTATACCGAGGCGCAACGCAGCAGCGAGCTGACATCGGACCCCGATGAGGTCAGCATCCTCACCCAGAAATATGGAATGCTGCGAATGCAGGCCCTCAACGCCGAAGAGACCATGGGTCTGCTGGACCGGCTGCTAGGAGAGCGATGACCCATCTGACATGGTTCAAGTCCAGCTACAGCGGCGACGAAGGCGGCAACTGCCTCGAAGTGGCTTACGACTGGCACAAGTCCAGCTACAGCGGCGACGAAGGCGGGGCCTGCCTCGAAGTCGCCTACGACTGGCACAAGTCCAGCCACAGCAGCGACGAAGGCGGCAACTGCCTCGAAGTGGCCGCCCACCCCACCACCATCCACGTCCGCGACTCCAAGGACCCCCAGGGCCCGCACCTCGACTTCGCGCCGGGTGCCTGGGCCGCGTTCACCTCGTTCGCCGCACGCTCCGCTGCCGCCACAACTGCCCCGTAACCGGGGCTACTCGGCCGCTTCGTACGGCGCGCCCATCCATATCGAGGCCGCGCAGACGTTCATCGCCTGGCGCTTGCCCGCCTCGTCGCGGACCTCGACCGCCCGCCGGCCCGGGTAATCGCGCGGCGCGGACACCACGGCGACATCGTTGCTGATCATGAAGGGGTCCGACGCCGCGCCCTTGCGGCAGTCCTTGTAGCGCAGGCTGGTCACGACCGTCCCGCCGCGTCGCAGGTCTATCGGCATGATCCGGCCGTGCCCCTGGGCATCGGACTCCGGCCCCTTGCCGAGGTGGACCTCGAAGGCCGGGAACCCGCGGAACACACAGGGCTTGTCGCCCGTGTTGACGACGGACAGCCGGGCGTCGCGGTGCGGGGTGTGCGGCTTCTTCTTCAGGACGGTGAGCTTCCACCGCAGGCCCTTGGTGGTGCAGTTGGCGTGCAGGGCCGCCATCCGCGGAGAGCCGCAGCCGGTCAGGGCCAGGCCGGCCGTCACACTGAAGATCAGCGCGGCCGCCACCGTCGCAAGAAGTGAACGCCGTTGCACGGATTTCCCCTGTTCGTTGCTCACACACTTCCCTGCCGTTAAGGAAAGCTTCCGGGCGCCCGGGGTTGCCTGGGCCTGCCGTACGTTTTCGCTGCCTCTTACATCATGTCGGGGCGTCAGGCAGCGATGCCCATCGTCCGCGCGTCCGTCTCGGGGAGCCACCATGCGTCGTCGGGCGGCGCGAGCCAGCCGTGCCGCGCGGCCCGTTCGCGGGCGGCCGCCCGCAGGGCGTCCAGCCCCGGATGCCGCAGCCCCCGCCGCCACACCATCGAGACGGGCGACAGCGGTACCGGCTCCACGAGCGGCCGCAGCACCATCCCCGGCACCTCGATGAACTCCTCGCTCGCCAGCACCGACCACCCCCGCTTGCGCACCACCCGGACGAATTCCTGCGAGCCCTCGATCTCCGGGAACGGCGCGGCCATCGCGATGCCGCGCCCCTCGAAGAGCCGCGCGGCCAGCTCCGTCCACTCGGCGGTGCGCGGATTGCCGGCACCCGCGTAGAGCGTCTCGCCGGCCAGCCGCGCGAGCGGGACCACCGGCCGGGCGGCCAGCGGGTGTTCCTCGGGCAGCAGCACCGCCATCCGCTCCAGCCGGACCGGCTGATGGCTCAGCCGCGCCCGGACAGCGGCCGGCAGCGCGGCGATCCGGCCGAAGGAGACATCGAGCCGGCCGTCCGCCACCTCGGACGCCGCCCCCGCCAGCCCGCTGTGGAACCGGGCGACCAGCTCCACGCTGTCCGCCACCCGCTCCCGGGCCGCCGCCAGCAGCCGGTGCGCGGTGCCGACCGGGGCCCGCACGTCCACCAGCAGCGGCCGCTCGGGGGCCGGCCGGAACGCCGCGGCCAGCTCGTCGTGCGCGCTCAGCACCCGCCGCGCGTACGGCAACAACCGCTGCCCGTCCGGAGTCAGGGCGACCTGCCGGGTGCTGCGGACGAACAGCGTGGCGCCCACCTCCCGCTCCAGCCGCCGGATGTCGCGGCTGAGCGCCTGCTGGGCGACGTGCAGCCCGGCGGCGGCACGGGTGAAGTGCAGCGCCTCGGCGACGGCGGTGAACGCGCGGAGCAGGCGCGGATCGATGTCGTACGGCATCGGGCCATCCTGGCAGTGCCGCCGGGTGCCACCATCCGCCGCCCGCCACCAACCGCCTGCCGCCCGCCGCCCATTGACAACTCAGATGCGTCAATGGGCGCTGATCAGGTGTTGGACGGGCCCCGGGCGCGGCCGCGACCGTAGAGGCATGATCCTCTTCCTCGCCGCCCGGCCCGTGACCGCCCCGCCCGTACGCCCGGCCCCACGGCCCGTACGCCCCGCCCCGCGGCCCGTACGCCCGGCCACGCGGCGCAGCGGACTCCGCCTGCCGGCGCCCTACCGCCGGATCTTCGCCCACCCCGGCACCCGCGCCTTCACCGCCGCCAACCTCCTGGCCCGGCTGCCCATGGGCATGCTCAGCGTCAGCGCGGTGCTGATGATCGCGGGCTCGCGCGGCTCGTACGCGCTGGCCGGGGCGGTCACCGCGACCGGGCTGGCGGCAACGGCGCTGGCCGGGCCGTGGACCGCGCGGCTGATCGACCGGCACGGCCAGGCCCGTGCCGCCGTCCCGGCCACCGCACTCGCCGTCCTCGGCTCGCTCTCGCTGCTGCTCTGCGTCCACTACGGAGCACCCGACTGGACGCTCTTCGCCTCGTACGCCGCGACCGCCACCACCCCCAACACCGGCGGGCTCTCCCGTGCCCGCTGGGCCCATCTCCTCCGGGACGACCCGGCCGGCGGGTATCGCGGCCGGCTCCGCCACCGGCGGCTGGGCCGTGGAGCGGCTCACCGGGCCCGGCCTCGGGTATGCGGTCCCGGCCGCGGCCGCCGCCCTGGCGCTGTGCGCCTCGCTCCGGCACCGGGCGTGAGCGGGGCGGCACCCGGCGTGACCGTCCGTACACAAAGCAGCGGCCCGCGAGAATCTCACGGGCCGCTGCTCTACATGGGATGAGTGGAGATGGCGGGAATCGAACCCGCGTCCAACGGTGCAGAATCAGGGCTTCTCCGAGTGCAGTTCGCTGCGATTTTCTCGGCCCCGGAGATCACGCGAACAAGTCTCCGACGGGCTCAGTCACTGTTTGATTTCCTTCTGGGCCCCGTGACCGGACCTAGAAGTTTAGTTCCCTAGCTGATGCCAGGATCCGGGTCGGGAACATCCCCGGGCTGACACTTCGCAAGTCGCTACTTAGGCAGCGAGGGCGAAGGAATCGCGCTTGGTGTTGGCGATTATTGGTTGCGACATATGGTTAACGAGATCATTGCCGCTTCCTCGACTCGCTTCCCCTGCTTCGACATCCGCTGTCGAAACCGATCATCCCCATGTTGATTTATCAAGGTGGTGCCACACCCCTCGTGGGGTGCGGAGCCATCGTACGTGAACAACGCATGCCGTTGCCAGCGTATTCCGTGGCAGCGGCGACGGGGCCCGGGCCGCGGGGGCTCCTCAGGCCCGCTGCCGCCGCCGCGCCGCCGAGATCGCCCGGTCCGTCTCCCGGCGGTCCTGCTGCTCCCGCAGCGTCTGCCGCTTGTCGTACTCCTTCTTGCCCTTGGCCAGCGCGATCTCGACCTTCGCCCGGCCGTCCTTGAAATAGAGGGCCAGCGGCACGATGGTGTGCCCCGACTCCTGGCTCTTGGACTCCAGCTTGTCGATCTCGGCGCGGTGCATCAGCAGCTTCCGCTTGCGCCGGGCCGCGTGGTTCGTCCAGGTGCCCTGGGTGTATTCCGGGATATGTACGTTGTGCAGCCAGGCCTCATTGCCGTCGATCTGGACGAATCCGTCCACCAGCGAGGCCCGGCCCTGCCGCAGCGACTTCACCTCGGTGCCGGTCAGCACCAGGCCACACTCATAGGTGTCCAGAATGTGGTAGTCGTGCCGCGCCTTCTTGTGCTGCGCCACGAGCTTGCGCCCGGGATCCTTGCCCTTGTCCTTAGTCTGCTTGCTCATAGTGTCGCCATTTTCGCACTACGCACCGCCCCCGAGGCCACTCAATACCGTGCGGGCCCGTTTCTCGGCGCCGTGCCCGACGACCAGGTCGGGGGTGATCCCCGCGTCGTCGACGGTCCGGCCGGACGGGGTGCGGTAATGGCCGACGGTCAGCTCGGCGACCGAGCCGTCCGGCAGCCTGCTGGGCATCTGCACCGAGCCCTTGCCGAAGGTCGGGGAACCGACCACGACCGCCCGTCCGCGGTCCTGGAGCGCGCCGGCCAGCAGCTCGGCGGCGCTCATCGTGCCGCCGTCGACGAGGACGACCAGCGGCACCCGGGTGTTGCCGCCGCGCTCGGCGTACAGGGCCCGCTGGCTGCCGCGCACGTCGTAGGTCGCGACCAGGCCGCCGTCCAGGAAGGCGGAGGCGGTGGTGACGGCCTCGGTGACCAGACCGCCGGTGTTGCCGCGCAGATCGAGCAGCAGACCGTGCCGGGGGGAGGCGTGGCGCACCGCACGGCGGACCGCCTTACCGGTGCCCTTCGCGAACGCGCCGACCTTGACGCGGGTCGGGCCGTGGACCCCGTCGGGGTGATCGGTGACGACGTTGCGGGAGCTGAGCCGGGTGCGGTGGACGGTCGCGGTCCACCGGCGGGCGCCGCGCTGGAGGTCCAGCGAGACGGGGGTACCGGCAGCGGCGGCGGAGGCGCGGGAACCGTCGGGGGCCACCCCGCGCAGCCGGCTGACGACCTCGGTGACCGGGGTGTCCAGGGTGGGGTGCCCGTCGACGGCGCGCAGCCGGTCGCCGCGGGCGATACCGGCCCGGGCAGCGGGAGAATCGGACTGGACCCGGGACACCTCGATCCGCCCGTCGTCCGCCTGCCGCACCCAGAGCCCGACGCCGACATAGGCGCCGCCCAACTGCTCCTGGAAGTCCTCGAACTGGCCCGGTGTGTAGATCGCCGACCAGCGGTCGCCACTGCGGCTGACGACGTCAGCGGCGGCCTGGGCACCGGACTTGCCGTCCTCGACGGCCTCGGAGGCGGCGCGTTCGACGGCCTCACGGTCCGCGAAGGCGGAGGCCGGGGCGTGCGCCCGGGAGGCCTTGCCGTCCGGGGCGGTCGGTGCCGCGGCGCCG
This sequence comes from Streptomyces sioyaensis, assembly GCF_004122735.1. GTDB lineage: Bacteria > Actinomycetota > Actinomycetes > Streptomycetales > Streptomycetaceae > Streptomyces > Streptomyces sioyaensis. Next base: position 79,996 of record NZ_SDIF01000010.1, read on the forward strand.
GCCGCCTCATCGCTCCAGGTGCCGGTCACGGCACCGGTGGCCAGCACACCGGCGAGGAACAACGTCAGGGCCGCCCCGCGGCGAATGCGGCGAGGCCGGTCGTACGAACACGGGCCCGACATGCCGGTGAGTCTAAGGGACAAAAGGGCGCCGTACGGCGAGTTGACCGTACGGCGCCCCTTGGCAAAGCTCACACCTTGAGGTACTTGCGCAACGCGAAGAACGCGGCGAGCGCGGGCATCAGCAGCCCGATCAGAAGGACCAGCGGGAGGACCGCGGCGACCGAGTCCCAGCCGATGAAGTTGATCACCTGGATCTTCTTCGCCAGCCAGTTGTTGACGAGGACGTACTTGCCGCCGACGATCAGCACGCAGGCGAAGGCGGCGCCCAGCAGCCCCGCAATGGCGGCCTCCAGGATGAACGGCATCTGGATGTAGAAGCTGGACGCTCCCACCAGCCGCATGATCCCCGTCTCCCGCCGACGGCTGAACGCCGACACCCGTACGGTGTTGACGATCAGCATCAGCGCAACGACCAGCATCAGCCCCATCACGACGAGGGCGGCGATGTTCATGCCGTTGAGGAGATTGAAGAGCGGTTCGACGGTGTCCCGTTGGTCCTGGACCTCCTGGACGCCGGGCCGCTCGGAGAACGCCGACTTGATGACCGCGAACTTCGTCGGGTCCTTGAGCTTGACGCGGAAGGACTCCGGCAGCTGGTCGGGCGTCACCAGTCCGGCGACGGGGGTGTCACCGAACTGCTCCTTGTAGTGCTTGTAGGCCTGGTCACTGGACTCGTACTGCACGTTCTGCACGAGCGGCAGCCGGTTCAGCTCGGCCTTGATGTCGTTCTTCTGCTGCTGGGTGGCCGCACCCTTGGCGCAGTTGGCACCGGAGTCGGCGTCGTTCTTGTTGCAGAAGAAGATCGAGACGTTGACCTTGTCGTACCAGTAGCCCTTCATCGTGCTGACCTGGTCGCGCATCAGCAGCGAGGCGCCGAACAGGCCCAGTGACAGGGCTACGGAGACGATGACGGCGAAGGTCATCGTGAGGTTTCGGCGGAGACCGACGCCGATCTCCGACAGGACGAACTGGGCGCGCATGGCGTCCTTTCAGTGCTGGTAGCCGTACACGCCGCGCGACTGGTCGCGTACGAGCCGGCCCTTTTCGAGTTCCATGACCCGCTTGCGCATCTGGTCGACGATCTGCTGGTCGTGGGTGGCCATGACCACCGTCGTACCGGTCCGGTTGATCCGGTCCAGCAGCTTCATGATGCCGACCGAGGTCTGCGGGTCGAGGTTGCCGGTGGGCTCGTCCGCGATGAGGAGCATCGGACGGTTGACGAAGGCCCGTGCGATGGCGACGCGCTGCTGCTCACCACCGGAGAGCTCGCCCGGCATACGGTCCTCTTTGCCGCCGAGGCCGACCAGTTCGAGGACCTCGGGCACCGTCTTGCGGATCTGGCCGCGCGGCTTGCCGATGACCTCAAGGGCGAAGGCGACATTTTCCCCGACGGTCTTGTTGGGGAGCAGCCGGAAGTCCTGGAAGACGGTCCCCACCTGGCGCCGCATCTGCGGAACCTTCCAGTTGGAGAGCTTGCCGAGGTCCTTGCCGAGCACGTGGACGTGGCCGTGGCTGGCCCGCTCCTCGCGCAGCAGCAGCCGCAGAAAGGTGGACTTTCCGGACCCGGAAGAGCCCACCAGGAAGACGAATTCGCCGCGCTCGATTTCGAGCGAGACATCCCTGAGTGCAGGACGGTTCTGCTTCGGGTAGGTCTTGGAGACGTTGTCGAATCGGATCACTGATGCACCACGGTCGACCTGGATAGCGGCACGGGTTGCCGAGTTGCGGCTCCCGTCGGTGTGCGTGACCATACGCGAACCTCACGGGGTGGTGCAGTCGGCGTGGAGGGTTGGTGCCTTTCCTCACGGCACCTACGGGACAAAAGGCGCACAATCCCGCGGCCCGGCAGCCGTGCACCGGCCGGGGCGCGCCGTTCCGTGGACGAGCTGGCACAGTGGAAGAGGGAACCAATGCGCCTTCCGGTGCGTTGGTGCAGTGGAGAAGGAGGTCGCATGACGTACGACCGACTGGTGTGCGCCAACTGCGCGGCCCCTGTGAGCGAGGGCCGCTGCCCCGTGTGCCGGGCGAGCAGAGAACGGCTTCAGCAGCAGGCGGGCGGTATCTTCGCCCAGCTCAGCCCCGCAGTGCTGGTGGCGCTGATGATCCTGCTGATCGCGCTGGGCGTCCTGCTCCACCAGGTCGCCTGAGACCGGTGTACGGCTGCCTGCCCGGCAGCCCGGACAACCGCCCGAATGGCGGCGGGACCACGAACGCCGAGGGGCCCGGGACGCTGCCGCGTCCCGGGCCCCTCCAGCTGTTCCGCGCCGGCATCAGGCCGCCGCGGCACCGCCGCCGTTCTTGTTGATCAGGCGGGGCAGCATACGGAAGCCCACGCCGCCCGCGATCATCGTCGCCGCACCGATGAGCAGGACGGTCGTGCCGGAGGAACCGGTCTCGGCCAGCTCCCCGCCCTTGGCCTGCTGCTTCGCCTGGCCGGGCGTGTCAGCGATCTGCTCCTTGCCCTGGCCGGGCTGCTCGATCGGCTTGGAGCCCTCGTTGTCGGTGCCGGTGCCGGTGGAGTCGCCGCCACCGCTGTTGCCGCCACCGCCGTTGCCGTGACCACCGGTGCTGTCGCCACCGGTGCTCTGGCCGCCACCCGTGCCGTGACCACCCGTGGTGTCACCGCCGGTCGTCTGGCCGCCCGTGCTGTGGCCACCCGTGGTGGAACCCGTGGTGTCACCGCCGGTCGTCTGGCCACCGGTGGTGGTGTCACCGCCCGTGGTGGAACCGGTGGTGGTACCCGTGGTGTCGCCACCGGTCGTGTCACCACCCGTGGTGGTGTCACCACCCGTAGTGGTGGAACCCGTGGTCTCGCCGCCGGTGGTGGTGTCACCGCCGATCTCACCGCCGGTGGTCGTGTCGCCACCGATCTCGCCGCCGGTGGCGTCGCCGCCGATCTCACCACCGGTGGCGTCGCCGCCACCGGTCGTACCGCTGCTGTCGCCGCCGGAGTCGCCTCCGCCGATGACGCCGCCGATGATGCCGCCGATGATGCCGCCGTCCTGGCCCGGGGTCTCACCCGGGCTGGCCGCGGAAGCCGCGCCGGCCGCGGTGAGCGACGCACCGGCCGCGATCACCGCACCGGCCGCAATGCGCGCTACGCGCAGCCGCGTCTTCTTCGTCATGTACTGCTACCCCCAGTAGCTGAACTCGTCATTGGAGCACCGCTGTACGGGGCGACGAGCCGATGGGGGTACGCGAGTCACGGCCGCAGCACAGCTGCCGGCCCCTCATCTCCCCGTTGCACCACGCGCCCCATGACATACGCATGCCGCGCTCACCCTTCCCAGTTCGACCATCATCGTCAAGGCCGAATAAAGTCCCGGCGTCCGAATTGGCAAGAGTTGGGCGGTACATGGACATACGACTGTGACCAAACCGCCACAGCAAAAACAACTGCCTCCCCGAGGGAGGCAGTTGTTCGATGCTCAGATCCGGGCCGGGCCCGTTACTTCTCCTGCTGCTTGCGCCAGCGGATCCCGGCCTCCAAGAAGCCGTCGATGTCGCCGTCCAGCACCGCGGTGGGGTTGCCGACCTCGAACTCCGTCCGCAGGTCCTTGACCATCTGGTACGGGTGCAGGACGTACGAACGCATCTGGTTGCCCCAGGAGTTGCCGCCGTCGCCCTTGAGTGCGTCCATCTTCGCCTGCTCCTCCTGGCGGCGGCGCTCAAGGAGCTTGGCCTGGAGGACGTTCATCGCGGTCGCCTTGTTCTGGATCTGCGAGCGCTCGTTCTGGCAGGAGACGACGATGCCGGTGGGGATGTGCGTCAGCCGGACCGCGGAGTCGGTGGTGTTGACGCCCTGGCCGCCGGGTCCTGAGGAGCGGTAGACGTCCACCCGCAGCTCGGACTCGTCGATCTCGATGTGGTCGGTCTGCTCGACGACGGGCAGCACCTCGACGCCGGCGAACGACGTCTGGCGGCGGCCCTGGTTGTCGAACGGCGAGATCCGCACCAGGCGGTGCGTGCCCTGCTCGACGGAGAGCGTGCCGTAGGCGTACGGCACCTGCACGGCGAAGGTGGTCGACTTGATGCCGGCCTCTTCCGCGTACGAGGTCTCGTAGAGCTCGGTCTTGTAGCCGTGCCGCTCGGCCCAGCGCAGATACATGCGCTGGAGCTTCTCGGCGAAGTCGGCGGCGTCCACGCCACCGGCCTCGGCGCGGATGTTGACGACCGCCTCACGGGAGTCGTACTCGCCGGACAGGAGGGTGCGGACCTCCATCTCCTCCACGGCCTTGCGGACCTCTGTCAGCTCGGCCTCGGCCTCGGCGCGGGTGTCCTCGTCGTCCTCGGCCTCGGCGAGCTCGAAGAGCACTTCGAGATCGTCGACGCGGCCGCGCAGCTGCTCGGCCCGGCGCAGCTGGCCCTGGAGGTACGACAGCCGGCTGGTGACCTTCTGGGCACTCTCCGGGTCGTCCCACAGGGACGGCGCCGCTGCCTGCTCCTCAAGCACGGCGACATCGGCCCTCATCTTGTCGAGGTCCAGCACGGCCTCGATCGACCCCATGGTCGAGGAGAGGGACTTCAGCTCTTCGGATACATCCACGACTGCCACGCACCCAGCCTAACGGCTGCCACCGTCCGCGTGACCCGGCCCCGACAGGTCGAACCTGCCGGGAGCCGCCCGCACCGGGCCGGGAAGGGGTGCCGCGCCGTCCGTCCGGCCGCTCACCGCCGGGCCCGGCGCGCCCCCGGCGCCGTCACGGGGCGTCGGGTCCGGACTGGTGGACGCCCGGTGTGGCGTCGCCCGCGTCGTCGTCGCCCGAGGCGAGCCAGCCGCCCAGGCCGGCCGCCACGACCAACGCGGCGGCGGCCGCGCCGAGCCTGATCCGGCGGCGGCGCACCGCCTCCGGCGAGGCGCGGTGCCGGGCCGAGCCCGCCCGGCGCTCGCCGGTGGCGCGCGGGGCGCGGGCGGTGCCGTGGGCGCCGCCCGCCAGCTCGTCCGGGCCCGGGACCCGCATGCTGGTGTGGGTGTCCCGGTTGGAGTCGGGGGCCGTGCCCTGGACGAGCGGGACGGCGCCCCGCGGCGGGGTGGCCTCGCCCGATGCCGCCGGCGGGGGGAACGCCTCGTCACGGGTCCCGGCGGCGCTCTCCGGGGCGTCCTCCGGCTGCTCGTCCTCCGGCTCGTCGATGTCCAGCGGCGGCATGCCCGCCAGAGAGGGCAGCAGCTCGCGCAGCCGGGCGGCGAGCTCGGGGGCGCGCAGCCGGGACGCCGGCGCCTTGGCCAGACACTGCAGCAGCAGCTGCCACAGCTCGTCGGGGATCCCGGGCAGCGGCGCCACGCTCTCGGTCACATGGCGGCGCAGGACCGCCCCGGGGTGGCCGCCGCCGAACGGCGTGAACCCGGCGAGCAGCTCGTACAGGACGGTCGCCAGGGCGTAGACGTCCACGGAGGCGCGGGGCGGCAGGCCCTCGATGATCTCCGGGGCGAGGTAGTCGGGGGTGCCGATGACCTTGGTCGAGCGCAGCGGGACGGTGCTCCCCCCGGCCGGGGTCTGGGGGAGGCGGCGCGGCACGTCGACGAGCCGGGCGATGCCGAAGTCGGTGAGCAGCGCGGGGTGCGCGCCGCCGGGGCCGAGCGGTCCCTGCATGTCCAGCAGGACGTTCTCGGGCTTGACGTCGCGGTGCACGATCCGGGCGGCGTGCGCGGCGGCGAGCCCGTCGGCGACGTCGGCGGCGATCGCGACGGCCGCCGCGGGGGCCAGCCGGCGCTCGCGCTCCAGCCGGGTGCGCAGGTCGGTGCCGCGTACGAGCTCCATGACCAGCGCCAGGTCGTTGCCGTCGACGACGAGGTCGCGGACGCCGACGACATGCGGGTCGGCCAGGCCCAGCAGAGCCGCCCGCTCCTGGACGAAGCGGCCGACGAGCTCCTGGTCGGCCGCGAGATCCTCACGCAACAGCTTGATGGCCACGGCCCCTTCGGGACCCTCGCCCAGCCATACCGTGCCGGCACTGCCGCGCCCCAGGATCTGGTGGGCGGTGTACCGGCTGCCGATCTTCCGTGCCAAGACTGCTCCGACGTGTCGGGCCCCCGAGCGTCCTGCGAGGGCTGAGGTTGGCGTCAAAGCTACGCGGATGCCAGGGGAGTTCGTGCCCCGTACGGCGGCAACCTTCACTTCTCCGGGCGAAATTGCCCGTCAGAAGTCGACAAATCCACTGAGTGGGTTCGGTGCCGCCCGCGGCATCCCCCGCGGGCGGCCGGCGTCAGCCGCCGAGTTTCTGCACGAAGTGCTGCACGCTGGTGAAGACGTGGCCGATCTGTGAGAAGAATCCCCTGGTCGTGCCGATCCACTCCTGGAGCGGGGTGAGCTCCCAGATCAGCCAGGCCGCCACGAACAGCAGAATGATCGTGAACAGACACCCCTTGAGGCAGCCCAGGCCCGGGATCTTCATCGGGTTGGCGCTGCGCGGGCGGGGCTCGCGCCGGGGCCGGGGCTCCCGGGCGGGCGGCCGCTGTGGTTCATAGCGCTGCGGCGGCGGCTCCTGACGGCGCTGCGGCGCCTGCGGCTGCTGCTGGTAGGGCGCCGGCTGCTGCCGGTAGGGGGGCTGCTGCGGCCGCTGGGGGGCGGGCTGGCGCTGCGGACGGCGGCGCAGCGGATCCTCGGTGGGATCCAGATACTGCACCTGGGTCTGCTCGTTGCGGTCGCGGGCGGCCCGCATCTGGGACTCCCACGGATGGGGCCCGTCGGGATTCTGCGGTCCGCCGGCCGGTGCGCCCATGGGCATCGGCGGCATCGCACGGGTCGGGTCGCCCTGCCCGCCGGGGGCGCCCTGGCCGCCCTGGCCGCCGGTGGACGGCAGCACGCTGGTCGCCGCGGCCGGGTCGTAGGAACCGGCACCGGACGGGAGCACCTGGGTGGGGTCGGCGTCGCCGCCGCCGGTCCCGCCGTCGCCGCCCGTCCCGGGGACGGTCGCGGGCGCGGGGTCGGGGGCGAGCAGCGCGGCCACGCCCAGCGCGGCCTCGGCCTGCGCCGGGGAGGCGTGCGGCCCGATGCCGGACGCGACGGCGCGCAGTGCCCGCGCGAGGTTCTCGGCACTGGGCCGCTCCTCGGGGCGCTTGCTCAGGCAGCGCTGTATCACCGTCCACAGCGGCTCGGGGAGCGTGCTGGGACGGCGCGGCTCCTCGCTGAGGTGACGGTGCAGCACCTCCAGGGCGGTCGCCCCGGCGAACGGCGGCCGGCCGGTGACGAGTTCGTACAGCAGGATCCCGGCGCCGTAGATGTCCACGGCGGAGGTCTGCGGGCGGCCCTCGGCGGACTCCGGGGCCACGTACGCGGGGGTCCCGACGAATTCATGAGTGCGGGTCAGGCCCGGGGAGTCGGCGAGGCGGGCGATGCCGAAGTCGGTCAGCATCGGGTGCATCTCGCCGCTGCCGTCCGACCCGGCGAGCAGGACGTTGGCGGGCTTGAGGTCGCGGTGCACCACGCCGTCGGCGTGGCTGGCGGCCAGCGCGTCGGCGATCTGGGCGGTGAGCAGGGCGGCGGCCACCGGGCTGAAGGGGCCGTTGTCGCGGAGGTAGCGGTGCAGGTCGGGGCCGTCGACCAGGTCCATGACCAGGGCCAGCAGATCGCCCTCGACGACGAGGTCGCGGGTGCGGACGATGTTGGGGTGGGCCAGGCGCAGCAGGACGGAGCGCTCCCGCAGGAAGCGCATCACCACGTCCGCGTCGTGCGCCAGCTCCTCCTTGAGGACCTTGATCGCGACCGTCTCACCGGGCTCTCCTGCCACGGCGGCCTCGGCGCCCGCCGTCTCCCGCTGGCGGGCACGCCAGACGGTGCCCGTGGCGCCGCGTCCCAGCGGTTCCTCGAGCAGGTACTTGCTGCCTACCGGCCGCACGTCATGCGCTCCCTGGTCGTGTGGTTCTCGTTGCCTGGCCCGCCGGATCGGATGGTTCGCCTCCGCACGGCCGTCCGACCCACTGTAGTGCCGTCGCACAATCTTTTCGGTCCGGACGGCCCGGTACAGGCTTGTGGGAAAGACGCACCTTCGCGGCGGATGGTTGCCCGCCGCCGCCGGCCGGTGCGCACACCGCCCGCACGTCCGGGCCGGGAACCGTTCCGAGCTGACCACGCCGGTCGAATTCCGGCCGGGCACGGCACGCAAGCAGGCACTTTTTCGCCCTTAGAAGACCAATCAAGATCACTGAACGGCGGTCGGCGGGCGTGTTGTCAGTGCCAGGTGCGAGGATGCACCCAGCACGATGCGGTGGGGGCGGGCGGTCTTTGTCGCGCCGTGCACTTGGGACTTGTCCGTGCCGACGTGCCCGGGTGCGGTGGGGGGATGAGCGGACCCCCTGCGGATCCCGGCAGAAGGGACCGTTGACGGCGATGCAGATCCGGCTGACCGTCCTCGGGCCGCGCAGCGGCCACACCACTCGGGCCTGCGACGTGCTCGTGACGGCCCCCGCCGGGACCGCGCTGGCGGCGGTGGCCGGCTCGCTCGCGGCCTCCGTGGCGGGCTCCGGTGCGGATGTCGGCGGCGCGGGCGGCAGCAGCGCCCCCGTGGTGCTGTATGCCGGGACCGAGCGGCTCGATCCGCAGCGGGCGGCGCTCGGCGAGCCCCCGCTGATCGACGGCGCGGTGCTCTCCCTCCAGAACCCCGGCCCCTCCCCGGCGCACGGCCTGCCGCACGGCTCCGCGCGGCTGCGCGTCGTCTCCGGCCCCGATGCCGGCGGCGTGCATCTGCTGCACGGCGGCCAGATCCGCATCGGCCGCTCCGCCGACGCCGATGTCCCGCTCGACGACCCCGATGTCTCCCGGCTGCACTGCGCCGTGACGGTCGGGCCCGACGGCGCGGTGACCGTGGCCGACCTGCGCTCCACGAACGGCACGGCCGTGGACGGCGCCGACCTCGGCGAACAGCCCGCGCCGCTGCGGCCCGGCGCGCTGCTGCGGATCGGCGAGTCCGCGCTGCGCCTGCAGTCCGCGCCCGGCGCCCCGGACCCGGCCCTGGCGACCGCGCCGGACGGCGAGGGACAGCTGCGGATCGCCCCGGGGGCGGCCGGCGCGAGCGCTTCCGCAGCAGGACCGGCGGCGGCCGGCGGAGGCGGAGGCCACGGAGCGGCACCGGGTCCGCAGGGAGCCACCGCCGCGGCCGGCGGGGCGTATGCGGGAGCCGGGTACGACCGCCCGGCAGCCGCCTCCGCTCCCGTACCGCCGACCCGCCCGGCGGCGGAGAAGGGGCGGCGGGACACCCCGCTGCGCGGCACCCCGGCCGGCGGCGACCAGTCGTGGCACGGCGCGCCGGACCCCGGCCCGGGCGCCTGGCGGGCTCCCGCGGCCGCCCCCTTCCCGGATCTCTCCGGCGGCCAGGTCTACGACCGCACCGACGACGGCGCCCGGACCGACGGCTTCGGCGCCCCGCGCGCCGACGGCTTCCCCGGCGGGGTGCAGGACCCCACGCACGGCGGGCAGCAGGCGCTCGTGCCGGCCGAGGAGTCCTCCCGTAAGGGCGGGCGGCGGGGCGGTATCGGCGCCTGGGCGCGGCGGCTGGCCGGCGGCCGGCCCGCCGTGGAGCGGCCCGAGACCCTCCCGGTGGCGTACCCGCCGGCCGGCGACCCGGCGGCCCCCGCGGACGACGCCGGGGAGACCTGGGCGGCGGACGAGGTGTCCGGGCCCGCCGCGGACGAGCGGTGGCCGGACGCCGCCGCGATCCTGCTCACCGCCCTGGGCCCGGGCCCCCGGCTCTGGGAGCGCGGCCCCGACCACCCCGACGCGCTGACCGTCCGGCTGGGAACGGCCGCCCGCAGCGGCGGCCGGGCCGCGGCGCCGGTGACCGTCGGGCTGCGCCGGGCCGGCTCGCTGGGGCTGGCCGGACCGCGGGCCCGGCTGACCGGGCTGGCCCGCTGCACCCTCGCCCAGCTCGCCGCGCTGCACTCCCCCGGCACCCTCGACATCGTGCTGATCAGCGCGGACCGGGCGCGCTCCGCCGAGGAGCGGGTGGCCGAATGGTCCTGGCTCGGCTGGCTGCCGCACGTCCGCCCGGCCCACGGCCAGGACTGCCGGCTGCTGCTGGCGTACGACAAGGAGCAGGCCGCGGCCCGTACGTCCGAGCTGGTGCGCCGGCTCGACGACGGCCCGCTGGGTCCCGGCTGGGCCGACGCCGGGCGAGCGGAGACCGCCGCCGCCGCGGCCCGCCATCAGGGCCCGTTCACCCTGGTGATCGTGGACGGCGACCCCGGCTCCGCCGCGCTGCGCGAGACCACCGCCCGGCTCGCGTCGGGCGGCCCGGCGGCCGGTATCCATCTGCTGTGTCTGGCCGAGACCCCGGCCGCCTCCCCCGCGTTCCCGCTGTCCGCGACGTACGAGGCGGCCCGGGCGGCGTCCCCCGCCTTCGGGGAGTGCGGGGCGGTCGCGGTGCTCAGCGGCGATGTCGCCACGGCGCTGCGCGTCGTCCAGCCGGGCTCCGGCCCCAATGGCACGGTCGCGACGGTGGACGCGGTCTCCGGTGCCTGGGCCGAGCGGTTCGCCCGGGCGCTGGCGCCGCTGCGCGAGGACGGTGCGCCGGCCGGGGGTGCCGCGGTTCCCCGTGCGGCCGTCCCGCTGCCGGATGCGGCGCGGCTGCTGGACGAGTTGGGGCTGGCCCGCGCCACCCCGGCGTCCCTGATGGCCCGTTGGGCCGCCGCGCTGGACACCGACCGGGCGGGCGCCGTCGCGGTGCTCGGCGCCGGTCCGCACGGCCCGCTGGGCGCCGATCTCGCCGCCGACGGCGCGCATCTGCTCGTGGCGGGCGCGACGGCCACCGGCAAGACCGAGCTGCTGCGGGCGCTGACGGCCTCGCTGGCGGCCGCCGACCGTCCGGACCTGCTGTCGCTGGTACTGGTGGACGGCGGGGGCAGCGAGCGCGGTGAGGGGCTGCGGGTGTGTACGGACCTGCCGCACGTCACGACGTATCTCGCGGCCTCGGAGCCGGTCCGGATGCGGGAGTTCGCCCAGGCGCTGTCCTCCGAGCTGAAGCGGCGCACGGAGATACTCGGCGGCACCCCGTTCGCCGAGTGGCGCAGCCGGCATCTGCCGGCGCCGCGGGTCGTCGCCCCGCGGCGGACGACCGAGGGCACCAGCGGATCGGCGGCCGGTGACGCGGACCCGTCGACGACCGGGACGCTGCGGCTGCGGGCGCGCAGCGGGGCACCCGCGGCGGACGGTGCGCCGGCGGCGGTGCCGATGCCGCGGCTGTTCGTGCTGGTCGACGACTTCGACGCGCTGGTGGCGCCGGCGCTGGGCAGCATGGGCCGGCCGGCCGCCGGTTCGGTCGTGCGGGCCCTGGAGGCGGTGGCCCGGGACGGGGCGGCGCTCGGGGTCCATCTGATAGCCGCGACCGGCCATCCGGACCGTACGGCCGAGACGGCGACGAGTGAACGGGCCGGTCTGCGGGTGCAGTTGGGCGCCTCCGACGGTGCGTCCGAGCCGGTGCCCCCCGGCCGCGGCCGGCTGCACCGCGTGGCGGACGGCTCCTCGACGCCGTTCCAGGCGGGCCGGGTGACCGGGCGGATACCCCGGACGTCCACCCTCCGGCCGACGGTCGTCCCCCTGGAGTGGGCGCGGATGGGCGACCCGCCGGCCCGGCGGCCGCTGCGCGAGCTGGGCAACGGTCCGACGGACCTGGCGCTGCTGGCCAGCGCGCTCCAGCGGGCCGCACAGTCCTCGGGTGCCGCGGCCGCCCCACCCCTACTGTGAGCCCCGACCTGCCGTGAAACCCGACCGCCGTCCGTAACACCACCGTCACGAAAGGTCAGTTGACGCGGAACGCGGTATTGCGGACCCCGCGGCCGGGGCGTAGGACTGTCGCACACCGACCCGCACGACGAGGCGCAGCGCGACACCGCACCACCGCTCGGCACGACGCGAACGGCACCGCAGGGACGCCGCGGCACGACGTGACACGGCGCTCCCTTCGCACCCGGCACGGCAGGCGCAGCGACAAGGGGGCTACGGGGATGCGCAGACGACTCGACCGCACGGCGCTCGGCACCACGACCGCGGTGGCCGCGACCGCGGCGCTCGCCCTGGCGCTGGCCGCCTGCGGCAGCGGCGGCGGCACGGACCACGCGGACGGCGGCGGCACGGGCCGCGGCACCGCCCCCACCGTCCGACTCCCGCACCTCGACGGCCAGAAGGTGCAGGTGACCGCGGTCTGGACGGGGCCGGAGCGGGAGAACTTCGGCAAGGTGCTGGACGAGTTCGAAAAGCGCACCGGGGCCACGGTCGACTTCGTGCCCAGCGGCGACGACATGGCCGGTTTCGTCGGCTCCAAGATCGCCGGTGGCGGACCGCCGGACGTCGCGATGCTCCCCCAGGTCGGTGTGCTCCACGAGTTCGCGCGGAAGGGCTGGCTCAAGCCGCTCGGCGCGGATGCCAAGGCGCAGCTCACCAGGAACTACGCCAAGGGCTGGCAGGACCTCGGCGCGCACCGAGGCACGCCGTACGGCGTCTACTTCAAGGCCAGCAACAAGTCGTTGGTCTGGTACAACGCCCGGGCCTTCGACAACGCCGGCGTCAAGGAGCCGACGACCTGGCGGGAGTTCCTCACGACGGCGCGGACGCTGGCCGACTCGGGCGTCGAGCCGGTCTCGGTGGGCGGCGCGGACGGCTGGACGCTGACCGACTGGTTCGAGAACGTCTACCTCTCGCAGGCGGGACCACAGAAGTACGACCAGCTCGCGCGGCACAAGCTCAAGTGGACCGACCCGTCCGTCACCCGGGCGCTGACCACACTCGGCGGGCTCTTCGGCCACAAGGATCTGCTCGCCGGCGGTAACTCCGGTGCCCTGCAGACGGACTTCCCGACGTCGGTGACCCGGACCTTCAGCGGCGGCGGTGCCCCCAAGGCCGCGATGGTCTCCTCGGCCGACTTCGCCGCCGCCACCATCAGCCAGACCAAGGCCCGGATCGGCACGGACGCCAAGGTCTTCCCGTTCCCCGCGGTGGGCGCGAAGTCCCCGGTGGTGACCGGCGGCGATGTGGCAGTGGCCCTCAAGGACACCAAGGCCTCGCAGGCGCTGCTGACGTTCCTGGCGTCGACGGACGCCGCCAGGATCTGGGCGCGGGCCGGCGGGTTCCTCTCGCCCAACAAGGCGCTCGACCAGGCCGCGTACGCCAATGACGTGCTGCGCACGATCGCCAAGGCGCTGATCGCGGCGGGCGACGACTTCCGCTTCGACATGTCCGACCAGGCGCCCGCCTCCTTCGGCGGCAAGCCGGGCCAGGGCGAGTGGAAGGACCTGCAGGACTTCCTGAAGAACCCCAAGGACGTCGCGGGCGTCCAGAGCCGGCTGGAGAAGGACGCCGCCCGGTCGTTCGGGCACTGACGCCGACCACCTCGACCGGGACCGGGGGACCGTCACGATGAGCGACGCACAGGTCGGCAAGGTCAGCAGCGGGCACGGCGGGAGGCCCGACGGCGGGCGGTCCAGCAGCGGGCGGCCCCGTAGCGGGCGGCCGCGCGTGCCGGGCACCCGGCCGTGGATCGCCGCGGGGTTCCTGCTGCCGGCCCTGCTGCTGCTCGGGGCGCTGGTCGCCTACCCCATCGGCTTCTCCGTCCAGCGGAGCCTGTTCGACGCCTCCGGCAAGGGGTTCGTGGGGCTGGGCAACTACGGCGCGATGTTCTCGGACGACGGCATCCGTACGGCGCTGAAGAACAACGTCGTGTGGGTCGTGGTGGCGCCGACGGTCTCGACGGTGCTGGGGCTGGTCTTCGCGGTGCTGACCGAGCGGATCCGCTGGGGCACCGCCTTCAAGCTGATCGTGTTCATGCCGATGGCGATCTCCATGCTGGCGGCCGGCATCATCTTCCGGCTGGTCTACGACCAGGACCCGCAGCGCGGTGTCGCCAACGCGGTGTGGGTCGGCGTCCATGACACGTTCGCCGACCCGGCGCCGTTCCCGGGCGCCAAGCCGCGGCCCGGGTCCGGCCTCGCGCCGTCCGGCGACGGCGGGTTCACCACGCGCTCGGCCGTCCGTGCGGGAGCCCCGGTCCCGCTGCCGCTGGTCGCCGTCCAGCCGGGCGATGTGCGCGACGCCCGGCCCGCGGCCGCCGCCCGGCCCCGGCCGGGAGCGATCACCGGCACCGTGTGGCTGGACTTCACCCGCGGTGGCGGCGGCCGCCCGAACGTCCTCGACGGCAACGAGAAGGGGCTGGCCGGGCTGACGATCGAGGCGGTCGAGGGCGGCCGGGTGGTCGCCTCGGCGACGACGGCGGCCGACGGCACCTTCTCGCTGCCCGGCGAGCGGGCCGCGGGCGCCCGGCTCCGGCTGCCCGCGGCCGACTTCGCCGAGGCCTACCGCGGCGTCGACTGGCTCGGCCCGGCACTGGTCACCCCGGCCATCATCGGCTCCTACGTCTGGATGTGGGCCGGTTTCGCCATGGTCCTGATCGCGGCGGGGCTGGCGGGCGTCCCGCGTGAGCTGCTGGAGGCGGCGCGGGTGGACGGCGCCGGGGAGTGGCAGGTCTTCCGCCGGATCACCGTGCCGCTGCTGGCCCCGGTCCTGCTGGTCGTGCTGGTCACCCTCATGATCAATGTGCTGAAGATCTTCGACCTGGTCTACATCATCGCGCCGGGCTCCAGCCTCCGGTCCGCCAATGTGCTGGCGCTCCAGCTCTTCCAGTCGTCGTTCGGCACGGATGTCGACGAGGGGCTGGGCAGCGCGATCGCCGTCTTCCTGCTGCTGCTCGTGCTGCCGGTGATGTACGTCAACCTCCGGCGCATACGGAAGGAGCGTCGCCGATGACGACCGCCGACGGAGTCGTACCGGCCGAGCGGCGCCGCGCGGCCGGTCCGGTACGCGCCCGGCAGCCGCTCACGGCCCGGATCGCGGCGCGGGCCGGCGGCGGGGCGCTGCGGATCTTCCTGATCCTGGTCGCGCTGTTCTGGCTGATGCCCTCCGTGGGGCTGCTGCTGTCCTCGCTGCGCGGCCCGCGGCAGATCGCCGAGTCCGGCTGGTGGCGGGTCTTCGCCCAGCCTGCCCAGCTCACCTGGGACAACTACAGCCAGCTGCTGTCCAACGGCAAGGTGATGGGCTCGCTGCTGACCACGGCGGCGATCACCGTGCCGTCGACGGTGCTGGTCGTCGTCATCGGAGCGCTGGCCGGCCATGCCTTCGCCTGGCTGGACTTCCCCGGCCGCGACGGCTGGTTCCTGGTGGTGGTCGGGCTGCTGGTGGTGCCGGTGCAGGTGGCGCTGATCCCGGTGGCCAAGCTGTTCGGCGCGGTGGGGCTCTTCGAGACGACGGCCGGGGTGATCCTTTTCCATACGGCCTTCGGGCTGCCGTTCGCGGTGTTCCTGCTGCGGAACTTCTTCGCCGAGATCCCGCGTGAGCTGCTGGAGGCGGCCCGGCTGGACGGGGCGGGCGAGCTGCGGCTGTTCACCCACGTCGTGCTGCCGCTGGGCGGTCCGGCGATCGCCTCGCTGGGGATCTTCCAGTTCCTGTGGGTGTGGAACGACATGCTGGTCGCGCTGATCTTCGCGGACAGCGGCCATCCGCCGATCACCGTCGCCCTGCAACAGGAGGTGCGGCAGTTCGGCAACAACATCGATGTGCTGGCACCCGGAGCGTTCCTGTCGATGGTGGTGCCGCTGATCGTCTTCTTCGCCTTCCAGCGCCAGTTCGTCTCCGGAGTGATGGCCGGCGCGGTGAAGTGAGACCGCGGGAGACGGGGCGGGGAACCGCACGCCATCTCCTGTTCACCTTCCTCCCCCTACGATGCGGGTCCCGTGAAGCGCATGGTGTGACCCGGCTTCGTCATGGAGACTGCCGGAGCGGCGCGCGCACGACTCTCGCACCGAGCGGTGGCGCCCCCGGCCCGGCAGGGCCGCGCCCGTGCGCAGCGGCCGCGACACCCGGGTACGCCCCGGACCGCGGAGACAACCACAACAGGCAGCACCGAGCAGCACCCGCATATCCACGGCGGACAGGCGCCGGAACATACCGCCCGCATCCCCCTCACCTACGTGTCGTCATTCGTCCTACGTTCCCGACCGTCTGGAGACGGACCGCACATGACTGCCCCCATCGCAGAGAGTGCCGCACTGCCGCGCCCCACCCGGCTGTCCGAGGTCAAGGGCTGGTTCTTCACCGCCGACCAGCTGATGTTCGACTGGTTCCTGGCACACCAGCAGAAGCAATCCGAGCCGGGCGATCTGCTCGAACTGGGCGCGTACATGGGCAAGAGCGCGATCTTCCTCGGCGCCCGGCTGCGCGCCGGCGAGCGCTTCACGGTCTGCGATCTCTTCGACTCCCCCGCCGAGGACGCCTCCAACTCCAAGGAGATGAAGAAGTCCTACGCGACCCTGACGCGGCGGGCCTTCGAGGCCAACTACCGGGCGTTCCATGAGGAGTTGCCCACCATCGTCCAGGGCCTCAGCTCGGTCGTCACCGACCACGTCGACGAGGGTTCGGTGCGCTTCGCCCACATCGACGCCTCACACCTCTACGAGCATGTGCACGGCGACATCCTCGCGGTGCGCACGCTGCTCACCCCGCACGGCGTCGTGGTGATGGACGACTACCGCGCCGAGCACTGCCCCGGGGTGGCCGCCGCCACCTGGCAGGCCGTCGCGAACGAGGGGCTGCGCCCCATCTGCATCACCGGCACCAAGTTCTACGGGACCTGGGGCGACCCCGAGCCGCTCCAGAAGGCGCTGCTGGAGTGGATAGCGGCCCGCGGCGACATCTGGCACGAGGTGCAGTTCGTCAACGACGCCCCGCTGATCCGGCTGAGCGCCAAGGGCGCCAGGGAACCCGCCCAGCCGGCCTCGCGACACCGGTCCGCGGGCGCCTCCGCCCCGCGGCCGGCACAGTCCCCGGCGGCCTCCGCGGCCCGCCCGGCCCCGCGCCCGCCGCTCCCGACGCGCGGCACGGTGCGGCGGCTGGCCCTGGACGTCCTGCCGCCGATCGTCACCCGCGCCCTGGTGAAGGCCCGCAAGCGGGCCCGCGGACGCTGAGGCGCCGGGCCGGGCCGGAGCGCCCCGGCCCGGCCCGCCCTACCGCGGCACCTGCCCCACCAGGACGAACACATTGGACCGCAGCAGCATCCCGGCCGGGCGCGGCAGCGGATGGGAGTACGTCCGCCGCACCGCCAGGCCGGCGGAGGCGGCGAAGGCACGCAGCAGCGCGAAGTCGGTGAAACGCACCGGGGTGGGGCCGGCCCGGTGCCCGGCCTCCTGCGCGGTGATCAGCAGCACCCCGCCGCCCGGCCGGACATAGCGGACGTAGGCCCGCAGCAAGCTCTCGACCTGCTCGTCGTCCAGATGCTCCAGGACGTGCGCGGTCAGCAGCGCGTCGAAGGCGCCGGGCCTGGCGTGCGCGCTGGCCAGGAACGTCTCGGCCGTATAGGCGGTCAGCCCGCGGGCCCGGCAGCGCTCGACGGACTGCGGGTCGTGGTCCACCCCGACGCTGCCGGGCGCGCAGCCGGCGAGGGTGTCGCCGTCGCCGCAGCCGATCTCCAGCACCCGGCCGGTGCCGATCCGCCGCAGCTGGCTGCGGAACGGGGACCGGGCGGGCAGCAGCCGCGCCGGGCCGCCGCGGCCCCGGTCGGCCGGCAGCCGCGCGGTGGAGGCGGACGGCGCGGTCCCCGCGGGGCGAAGGGGGCGCGCGGGCCGGGTGTCACCGCCCGGCGGCCCGGCGTCGAGGCTGTCGGTGGCGGCGGAGCTGTCGGTTCGGCCGGGCATCAGGACGCGGTCACCTTCCCTGAGGAATCGGGGCGCACGGGGCGCCGGCAAGCTGTGAACGGGTCTACGGCATCGAACGCGGCCCGGCACTACGGCGCGCCGACCTTTGCGCACGGAACGTCATCGAGGGAACACGCACCGCCGACGGCGGCTCTCACCCTTTCAGCGCAGAAGCGGTGACCGTGCCGCCACCCGCGAGTTGAACGGACCGGTCTTGTGCATCACCCGTCCGGAAAGGCTTGGTCCACGTATGAAGCCTCGGCTCACCGTCGTCATCCCGGTCCATCGCACCGAGGGATCCGAGCGGAATCTGGAGGAGTGCCTGGAGTCGGTCGCGGCACAGACGCTGACCGCGCTGGATGTGGTGATGGTGGACGGCCCGCCCGCGCAAGGCGGCGAGGACGCCCCCGCACCGGGCACGCCCGCGGCCCTGGCCCGCCGCTTCGCCGAGCGGGACCCGCGGTTCCGGATCGTCCACCACCCCGGCGGCGACCCGGCCCCCGGCTGTGGCGCGGTCCGCAACACCGGTGTCCGGCACGCCTATCCGCACACCGCGTACCTGGCCTTTCTCGACGCCGACGATGTGCTGCTGCCGCGCGCGTACGAGGACCTCACCGGCCTCCTGGACAAGTCCGGTGCGGACCTGGCGACCGGCAACGTCTACCGGCTCGGCGCGGGCGGCCGCAGTCAGTCCGCACACCATCCGGCCGGCCGCGAGACCGTACTGCGCACCCACATCAGCGAGGACCTCACGCTGCTGGCCGACCACTTCGCCCGCAACAAGGTCTTCCGCCGCACCTTCTGGGACACCCACGAACTCGCCTTTCCCGAGGGGGAGTTCTGCCATGACGCGGCGGCGACACTGCCCGCGCACTTCCTCGCCGACGCGGTCGATGTGCTGCATGAGCACGTCTGCTACTGGCGGCTGCCGGAAGGGCCCGACCGGCACCGGCGGCCCGATGCCCGGGGCGTGCGGGACCGGTTCGCGGTGGTGGCCGGCATCCGGCGCTTCCTCGGCGACCCGACCCGCCCCCGGCTCGCCGCCCACCGGCGGGACTACGACCGGGCCCAGCTCACCGACGGGCTGCTCGACCTGGTCGACGCGCTGCCCGGGGCCACGCCCGAGTACCGCACCGCGTTCCTGGACTGCGCCCGCGACTTCCTCTCCGGCGTCGATCCGCGGCTGTTCCCGACGCTCCCCGTGGAGCTGCGGATGCGCTGGTACCTGATCCGCACCGGACGGCTGACCGATCTGCTCGCCCTGCTCACCCATGAGGCCCGCAATCCGGCCGGGTTCACCGTCGCCGGGCCGCCGCTGCGCAAGCGGGCGGTGCTGCCGCTGACGCCGCCGCTGGAGCTGCCGCCGGGCGTGACCCGCCTGGCGGGCGCCGACTTCCCGGTACGCGCCCGGGTCGTGGCGGCGACGTGGCAGGACGGCGTGCTGGTGCTGCGCGGCCACGCCCATATCCGCAATCTGGACGCCGCGGCCCGGCACAGCTACCTCAGGACGGCGGTGCTGTCGTGCGGGCGGCGGCGGGTGCTGCTGCCGCTGCGGCCGGTCCTGATGCCGGAGGCGACCACCGAGTCCGGTCAGGAGCTGCACTGTTACGACTGGTCGGGCTTCGAGGTACGGCTCGACCCGGCCCGGCTGCGCAGGGGCGGGCGCTGGGAGGAGGGCGAGTGGACGGTCGGGGTGCTGCTGGCGTCGGCCGGCGTGCTGCGGACCGCGCCGCTGGGCGCGCCCGAGACCGGCTCCGGCGCCGCCCCGTGCACCCACGAGGTGGCCGCGGACGGCGCGGACGGCGCCGTACGGATCACGCCCCGGTACGCGGACGGGCAGCTGCGGCTGTCGGTGGCCCGGCGTACCCGGTGGCTGGCCGGCCGGCACGCGGCGGCGGCCGGCACCCTGGACCTGACCGTCACCGCGCCCGGCCGGCCGCCCGCCGCGCTGCGGGTGACCCACCAGGGAACCGGCACGGTGGTGTCGTTCCCGGTGGAGACGGAGCCGCCGAGCGAGCCGGACCCCGAGCAGGCGGCCGCCGCGCCCCCCGCGTCCGGCGCCGCGCGCTGCTCCCCCGCCCCCCGGCTGACCTACCGGATCCGTCTCGACGCCCTGGCCGCCGCGCGCCCCACCCGGGACGGGGCGCCGCGGGCCGTCCCGCCGGCGCACACCGAGAGCTGGGTGCCCGAACTGGTCCTGCCCGGCGGCGGCACCGACCCGATCGCCTGCGACCCCTGGCTCGCCCCCCTCGCCTGCCCGCTCCCGCACGGCCGCGAGCTGATCGTCGCGGCCACCCCGGCCGGCGACCTCGTGCTGCACGACCGCATCCCGCAGCCGTACCTGGACCGGGCGCTGTGGCGTCCGGACGGCACCCTGCTGCTGGCGGGCCGGCTGCCGGACGCCGCGCCGCACACCACCGAACTGGTCCTCAAACACGGGGCGCACGCCACCGAGCTGGCCTTCCCCACCACCCACGACGACGGCCGCTTCCACTGCGCGCTGCCGCTGGGCGCGCTGCCCTCGCTCGCCGGGACGGTGCCGCTGCGCGAGGGCCGCTGGACGCTGCACCTGCGCGAACAGGGCGCGCCCGGCTCCCCGTTGGACGCCCCGGTCCGCTGCGCACCGACCGTCCTGGACGGGCTGCCGGCCGCCCGTACGGTCCGCGGCAAGCCGCTCGCCCTCGACCGGCACCGGCACGACGAGGCCCTGGTCACGGCGGGGCCCGCGCTGCCCGCCCCCGACCGCGGCCCCTACCGCCGCCGGATGCTGCGCGAACAGCACTATGCGCTGCACCGCTCCCGCCCGCTGCGCGACACCGTCCTCTACAGCAGCTTCGGCGGCCGCGCGTACGGGGACTCGCCCCGCGCGGTGCACGAGGAGCTGGTCCGCCGGGACATGGACGTCGAGCACCTGTGGGCGGTGCGCGACGCCCAGACCGCGGTGCCGGAGACGGCCCGGGCGGTGATCGTGGGCAGCGCCGAGTGGCACGGCGCGCTGGCGCACAGCCGCTGGGTGGTCGCCAACACCCATCTGCCCCGGTGGTTCACCCGGCGCGGCGGCCAGCGCATCATCCAGACCTGGCACGGCACCCCGCTCAAGCGGATCGGCGCCGACCTGGCCGGGACCCTGTGCGCGGGCCTGGCCCATCTGGCGCCGCGGCCGCGGGTGAGCCGGCAGTGGAGCGTGCTGCTGTCGCCCAACGCCCACAGCACCCCGGTGCTGCGCGCCGCGCTCGGCTACTCCGGCCGGCTGCTGGAGACCGGGCTGCCGCGTACCGACGCCTTCTTCGCCGCCGACCGCGACCGGATCGCGGCCGCGGTGCGCGAGCGGCTGGGCATCGAGCCCGGCCGGAAGGTCGTGCTGTACGCGCCGACCCCGCGCGACGACCTGGCCTACGACGCGGGCCACCACCGGCTGCATCTGCCGCTCGACCTGGAGCTGGCCCGGCAGGAGCTGGCGGACGACCACGTCCTGCTGGTCCGCGGCCATCCGCTGGTCGCCGACCGGCTGCCCGCCCACCACGCGCCCTTCGCCCTCGACGTCTCCGCCCACCCCGACGCCACCGAGCTGCTGCTGGCCGCGGACGTGCTGGTCACCGACTACTCCTCGCTGGCCGCCGACTTCGCCAACACCGGCCGCCCGATGCTCTTCCTCACCCCCGATCTGCCGCACTACCGCGACACCCTGCGCGGCTTCACCCTCGACTTCGAGGCGCGGGTACCGGGTCCGCTGCTCACCTCCACCGGTGAACTG
Source organism: Streptomyces sioyaensis (assembly GCF_004122735.1). Taxonomy (GTDB): domain Bacteria; phylum Actinomycetota; class Actinomycetes; order Streptomycetales; family Streptomycetaceae; genus Streptomyces; species Streptomyces sioyaensis. The sequence continues at coordinate 101,537 of NZ_SDIF01000010.1, forward strand.
ATCGACGCGCTGGGCGACTTGGAGGCGATCGCCGCGGCGGGGGCGGAGGCGTACGCGGACTTCCGGGAGACGTTCTGCCACCGGGACGACGGCGGGGCGGCGGGCCGGGTCGCCGATCTGATGGAGCGCTGAGGCGGGCCGGTCCGCCGCAAGGTGATGGCGGCTGGATCGACATCGTGCGGCGCTCGCGTCGTTACAGCATGTGCAGGTGCTCTTACGGGCCATGCACACCCAACCCCTGACTTCCCGCCGGGTAAGAAGACGGCAAGAGGGCGGGAAAAGCGGAGCGGCGGGTGCAACCGCTCGACGGGATTCGACCTCTCAACCATCGGAAATGGGTTCGGAACCCGCTCGCGCCAAGAGATGCTGTCGACACGAAATGTAGATTCAGTGACTGTGAAAGAAGCCCTTGAGCCACTGCCGGCCGGGCCCAACATCACGCCATCCGCGCAGGTCAGCATCGTTGTCATCGCCTTCAACGATGTCGGCCACGTCTGCGACGCGGTGCGCTCCGCGCTCGCGCAGGGGAATCCTGGCGAAACGGTCACCGAAGTGATCGCGGTGAACGACGCCTCCACCGACGGCACCGGCGCCGCCCTGGACGACCTCGCCCGCACCGAACCGCGCCTCCGCGTCCTGCACCGCGAGCGGAACAGCGGCGGCTGCGGCACCCCGCGCAACGATGGGCTGCGCGCCGCCACCGGGCGCTTCGTGATGTTCCTGGACAGCGACGATGTGCTGCCCCCGGGCGCGGCCCGGGCGCTGCTGGCCGCCGCACTTCAGCACGACGCCCCGGTCGCGGCCGGCGCCTGCGTACGCCGTGAGCTGCCCGCGCACCGCGACATCCCCTGGCAGCCCGCCCTCTACCGCGAGCCGGCCGTGCACGACTCCGCCGAAACCAGCCCGCAGCTGGTCCGCGACACGCTGTGCGTCAACAAGCTCTACGACCGGGCGTTCCTGGACGAGCACGCCGTCACCTTCCCCGAGGGCCGCTTCACGTACGAGGACTTCGTCTTCACCGCGCGGGTGCTGGCCGCCGACCCGCGGATCGTGACCATCCCCGACAGCGTCTACATCTGGCACGTGCGCCGCTCGGCCGCCAAACAGTCGATCTCGCTGGACCGCAACGACGTCGCCAACTGGCAGGCCCGGATCGCGGCGCACCGCGCCAGCGTGCAGATCTTCAAGGACGCCGGCCTCAAGGCGCTGGCGCACGCCGCGCACACCAAGTTCCTCGACCACGACCTGCGGATGTACGTCCGCGAGCTGCACACCCGCGGCGCCGACTACCGCGCCGAGTGGTGGAGCCTGACCCGCGACTATTTGGCCAATTTCGACGAGGTCGATCTGCGCGCGGCCCGCGCCCCGGCCCGCTGGCTGGCCCGCGTCGTGCTGGCCTCCCCCGCCCCGCGGGACCTGGACCGCCTCACCCAGCTGGCGGCCCGCCCCGGCCGGCTGCTGCCGCCGTACGCGGAGGCCGACGGCCGTCCGGTGTGGTCCCCGGACCTGCCCGAGGTCGAGCTGGACGCGGTCGGCACCAAGCCGACGCACCGGCTGCCGGTGACCATCGACGCCGAACCCTCCGTCACCGGCCGCGGTGTGCTCCGGCTGCGCATACACGATCTGTACGGGCGGCTGGCCGCGTCCGAACCGCAGAGCATCGACATCGAGCTGCACCGGCGCCGCGACGAGCAGCGCGGCCCGGTCCACACCGCCTCGCTCACCCGGGCCGCCCCGACCGCCCCCGGCTCCACGGCCAGCTGGACCGCCGAGGTCACGCTGGACCTCGCCGCGCTGGTCGAACCGGACGGGCAGGGCGCCGACCCCGAGCCCTGGGACCTGATGGCGCAGGTCAGCTGCGCGAACGGGGCCGGTTTCCGCGCCTCGCTGCGGGCCAAGGGACCGGGGCTGCGCCGCCGGGTGCTGCCCAGCCGGCAGCATCTCGTCCTGCTGGTGCAGCCGTACGCGACGACCGGCGGAGCGCTGTCGCTCCGGGTCGCCTCGGGTGTGCGCAGCGTATGGCGGATCGCCGCCCGGCGGCTGCGCCGCTGACCGCCGCGGCCCGAACCTCTTTCCTGTCCGACCCCGACCCTAGGATTGACCCATGTCTTACTTGATCACGGGTGGTGCCGGATACATCGGCTCCCATGTCGTACGGGCCCTGCGCCAGGCGGGCGAGTCGGTCGTCGTGCTCGACGACCTGACGACGGGCGTGGCCGCCCGGATCCCGGAGGGCGTCCCGCTGGTCGTGGGCTCCACCCTGGACCGCGCGCTGCTCGACGAGACGATCGACCGGCACGGCATCACCGATGTCGTGCATCTGGCCGCCAAGAAGCAGGTCGGCGAGTCCGTCGAGATGCCGCTGCTCTACTACCGCGAGAACGTCCACGGTCTGCAGACGCTGCTGGAGGCGATGGCCGCGGGCGGCGTCGGCCGCTTCGTCTTCTCCTCCTCGGCCGCGGTCTACGGCATGCCCGATGTCGACCTGGTCACCGAGGACACCCCCTGCGTGCCGATCAACCCGTACGGCGAGACGAAGCTCGTCGGCGAGTGGATGGCCCGTGCGGTGGGCGCGGCGCACGGCATCAGCACCGCCTGCCTGCGCTACTTCAACGTCGCCGGCGCGGCCACCCCCGAGCTGGCCGACACGGGGGTCTTCAACATCGTCCCGATGGTCTTCGAGCGGCTCACCGAGGGCACCGCGCCGCGCATCTTCGGCGATGACTACGACACCCCCGACGGCACCTGCATCCGCGACTACATCCACGTCGCCGACCTCGCCGAGGCCCATGTGGCGGCCGCCCGCAAGCTCGCCGAGCCGGGCCCGGTGCGCGATCTGACGCTCAACATCGGCCGCGGCGAGGGCGTCTCGGTGCGCGAGATGATCGACCTGATCACCGAGATCACCGGCCACGCCGACGTCACCGCCGAGGTCACCCCCCGCCGCGCGGGCGACCCGGCCCGGGTGGTCGCGGCCGCCGACCGGATCACCGCCGAGCTGGGCTGGAAGGCCCACCACGATGTCCGCGACATGATCACCTCGGCCTGGGCGGGCTGGCAGCACCACCACCCGCAGGCCTGACCGGAGCCCGGCCACCGACGCCCCGCCGACCCGCACGGACCCGGCGGGGCGCGGCTCTGCGCACGGGCGGATCCGTACGGGCACGGCGGGGCCCGGCCGGCCCGCAGGGGTCACGGCCCGGCCATCCGCCTCAGTGCAGCGGGTGCGAGGTCCGGCCGGACGCCTCGTCGATCTCGTCGTGCGCCTTGGTCAGCAGCTTCATCGCCAGCTCGTTGAGTGCTCTGGCCCCCGCGACCTCCTCGCCGACCCTCGGCTGATTCGAATCGGCGGGGTGGCGGCTGGCGTAGCCATGGGACCGCACCTCGGTCCCGTCGGAGAGCCGGACCAGGGCCGCGGCGCGAGTGCGGTGGGTGTCCTCGTCGAATTCCAGCTCGACATGCCATCCAACAGCGGTCTGCAGCATCACGATCACCTCCGGAACCCCTGTTTCCAGCGTGCGCCTGCCGCCCCGCGTGTGCACGGCGTGCCGCACGGCGGCCTGAGCCGGAAGCCGGGCCCGCCCACCCCGTACACCCCGCCCGCCCCGTCGTTCACCCGCGGAGCCTGCGCGCGAGCCGCGTCCGGAAGCTGGTGTCGGGCACGTTGAGGGTCAGCGGTATCGGGCCGTCGGGCGGGGCGTCGGCGGGGTGGACCGGTAGTTCGCGGCGGAGGGGGCCCGCGGTCACCCGCAGGGCCACCCGCCAGGTGCCCGGGGGGCCGGTGCGGAGCAGGGAGCGCACGGTGTAGTGGTCGCCGGCGTTCCGGGTGGCCGTGGTGCGCAAGGCCACCGTGCGGGTCGCGTCGCGGAGGATCAGCTGGAGCTCGGCGTCGGCGGGGCAGCCGGGCAGGGTGAGGTGCGCGGTGAGGGTGGCGCGTCCGGAGCGGGTGCAGTCCGCGGTGCCCCGCAGGTCCGCGCCGAGCGGCCGGCTCGTTCCGTCCAGGTCGAGGTTCAGATGGCCGTGCGGCCTGGAGCGGAAGAGGGCGGCGACGGCGGGGCCCGCGGCGCCCCGGCCGACGATCCGCGGGGCGAAGTCCGGGTGGCCCGTCTCGTCCGCCGGGTGCTCCGGGACCAGCCAGGCCTCGCGGCGCAGCGCGGGCCCGGCGGCGCCGCCGGTGCCGTGCGCGGTGAGTGCGATCTTGAAGCCCCAGGTGCCGCCGGGAAGCGGGCCGCCGTCCGCGGCGGTCGCCGGGTCGACGGCGGCCCGCCACGCGCCGTCCTGGTAGCGGGCCGGGACGCGGTGGGTGGTGCCTCCGCGGCGCAGGTGGATCTCGACGGTGTCGCCGCCGAGCGGCGAAAGGGCCGCGGTGCCCCGCAGGTGCAGGACGCCGCCCACCCAGTGCAGGTGGACCAGCCGCTGGCGCAGCGCCACCCGGTCGGTGAGGTCGTAGCAGGCGTCGGGGAGGGCGCGCTGCGGATCGCGGAAGTACGGATAGCCGGCGTAGACCCGCCCGTCGTCGTCGAGGTGCGGCGGGCCCGGCCGGGAGCCGGTGTCGGCCCGGACGACGGCGGTCAGCTCGTCGTCGAGCCCGGCGCGCAGGCAGTGGGCGCGCAGCCGCAGGGCGGGCGGCAGGGCGGCCAGCACCCGGTCGGTGAGGTAGCGCTCGACGAGCGGGCGGGCGGCGGCGGCCATCGCCCGCCGGCCGGCCCCGTCGCGGCCGAGGTAGGGGGCCCCGAAGGGCATGAGTATCTCGCCGTGGAAGTGCCGGACCATCAGCTTGTCGCGGTCGGCGCCGGGCGGGACCTCGGCGGCGACCTGGTCGAGAACGGTGCCGATGTAGGCGAGGTACTCGCACCAGTCGATGTCCTGGCGGGTGGCGTTGCTGTTGTCGTCGCGTCCGTGCAGGTAGTAACAGGTGCGTTCGGCGAAGACGGAGACGACCTCGGCGCGCAGCAGCGCGGTGATGCCGAAGGGGAGGTCCTCGGCCAGCAGCCGGCCCTCGACGAAGCGCAGGCGGTGCTGTTCGAGGAAGGCCCGGCGGAAGAGCTTGTAGGCGGCCAGCGACCAGTAGACCGGGGAGTCGAAGACGGAGACCGCCGCGCTGGTGGTGCGCAGGTCGACGGGGGCCCCGCGGCCGTCGGCGCCGGCTATCCGGCCGTAGACGACGTCCGAGCCGCTCTTCTGGGCCGTGCGGGTGAGCCAGAACAGCGCCTCGGTGTCGAGGCGGTCGTCGGAGTCGAGGAAGAAGACGTAATCGCCGGTGGCGAGGTCCAGCCCGGCGTTGCGCGGCCGGCCGGCGCCGCCGGAGGCCTCCTGGCGCAGCACCGTCAGGTTGGGGTGGCTGCGGGCCTGCTCGAACAGCCATTCCGCACTGCCGTCCGTGGAGCCGTCGTCGACCGCGATCACCTCTATCTGCCGCTGGTCCAGCGTCTGGGCGAAGACGGAGCCGAGGCTGCGGTCGAGGTATCGCCGGGTGTTGTGCACCGGCATGATCACCGAGACGGTCGGCGCCGCGGCATCCGGCCCGGTGGGGACCGCGGCCGCGAGGTCGTCTGAGACGGGCACCCGTGCCCTCCGTTCATTTCTGCAATCCCCCGAAAGACCCGGCGGCGCAGCCAGGCAAAAGGGACTATCTAGACATATAACGTGGGGTGAACGTTCGCCGATCGTGGAGGAGTGCCGGTGGCTCCGACGCCCGCCACCCCACAAGAGGCGGTCCGGCCCCTGGAGGTTGCCCGTCCCGTTCCCGGAAGGGAACGCCCGGCGGCGGCGCGCGGGGCCCTCGGGCGGCTGACGGCACCCGGGCTCGCGGCGGCCCTGGCCATGGGCGCGTACTGCCTCGGGCTCGCCCTCTACGGCAGCTACCCCTTCGGTCCGCACTCCCGCGCCGTCAACGACCTGGGCAATCAGTTCGTGCCGTTCCACGCCCGGCTGTGGGACCTGATGCACGGCACCACCAGCGGCGATCTGTTCTTCAACTGGGGCAGCGGCTACGGCGTCCCGTTCCTCGCCGACTTCTTCAGCTATCTGATGAACCCCTTCTCCTGGCTCGTCGGACTCTTCCCGCGCGGGCTGGTCGACCTCCCGGTCTTCCTGGTCACCCTGCTCAGCATCGGCCTGGGCAGCGCGCTGATGACCGTCTTCCTCGGCCGGCTGAAGCCGGGCTCCGGCACGCTGCGGGCGCTGCTGTCGGTGGGGTACGGACTGTGCGCCTGGGTGCTGAACGACGGTTTCGCCGACCCCATGTGGATGTGGGGCCTGGTCGCGCTGCCGCTGACCGGTATCGCCGCGGACTGGTGCCTGCGCCGCACCCGCTGGGTGGCCGGCACCCTGCTGGTCGCCCTCGCCTGGGCGGGCAACTTCTACACGGCGGCGATGGCCACCCTGGCGACGGCGCTGGTCCTGGGCCTGCGGCTGCTGACGGCCACCCGGATGCCGCGCCGCGACCGCCTGCGGGCGGCGGGCCGCGCCGTCTCGATGGCACTGACCGGCATCCTGCTCACCGCGCCCGTCCTGACCGTCACCTTCCTGGCCGGCCGCGCCGCCCAGCCCGCCCCCGCGGTGTCGTACACCGGCGGGCCGCCCCTGCTCCACCAGGTGTCGCAGCTGCTGCCCGGCGGCCACGACTCGACGCCGGCCCCGAACCTCTTCATCGGGGTCCCCGGGCTGCTGCTGGTGGCGGCCTTCCCGTTCGTGCGCGCGGTGCCGCCGCGGGTGCGCCTGGGCTGGTCCGCGCTGGCGGCGGGTGTCGCCGTCTCGTTCGTCCGGGAGCCGACGATCCTGCTCTGGCACGGCTTCGCGCTGCCCAACGGCAGCCCCTACCGTGCCGCCTTCGTGCTCAGCGGGATCCTCGTGATGATCTCCTGGCTCGCGCTGGCGCACCGCCCGCGGCCCGGCGAACTCGCCGCGGGCGCCGGGCTGGTCGCCGCGCTGGCCTGGCTCTGCCGGCACCAGGCCGCGGTCGGCACCGCCACCTGGGTCCTGGTGGCCGGCGGCGGCGCCGTGACCCTCCTGGCGCTGACCGCGCGCACCGCGGGTGGCCGCACCCGGGCCGCGGCCACCGCCGCGCTGACCGGCACCGTCCTGCTCGGCTCGGCGTACACGGCGTTCTCGGTGACCGCGGCGCGGGACCGGATCCCGTGGTTCCGGCCCAAGATCACGCTGGCCGGGCCGTCGCTGGCGGCCCGGGGCGAACTGGCCGCCCGCACCGACTGGCCCCGCTCCCGCACCGATCCGGGGCCGCACGAGTTCGCCAACAACGACCCGTTGTTGCTCGGCGGCGAGGGCGGCGCGTACTACAGCAGCTACGTGCCCGCGGCCACCGCCCGCACCCTGCAACGCCTGGGCGCCGGGTGGTACATCAGGGGCCGCCACACGCTCAGCTTCGAGGACCCGGCGGGCCAGGCGATCATGGGCGTGAGCAGCTCGCTGTCCCCGGTGTGGGAAAGCCGCACCCGCTACCGCACGCACCGCGCGCACCCGGCCCCGCTGCTGACCGTACGGAGCACGCTCCCTGGCCCGGGCGCCGGGGAGACGGTGTTCGCCCGTCAGGAGCGGGTGCTGGGTGCGGCCGTCTACGAGGTGCCGGCCCTGCGGCCGACCGCGGGCGCGCCCGCGGTGCCCGACCGTGACGGCTGGCTGCTGCGCCCGGCACGGCCGCCCGCCGCACGGCACCCGGCGGCGGGCCCGAACGGCCCCGGGACCACCTTCACGGCGCACTGCGCCCCGGGCAGCACCGCGGTGTGGTCGGCGCCGTGGTTCGCCGGGCGGGTCAGCGGGCTGGGCGGGCACAGCAAGGCGATCGGCAGCGCCGATGTCACCGCCAATCCGGTGCGGGAGCTGGGCCGGGTGCCCGCGGACGGCACGGTGTCGGTGCGCTTCACCGGCCGGGGCCCGCAGCACGTCCCCGGGCACGCCGTCGGCTGTCTGTCCCGGCGCGGGCTGACGGCGGCGGTGGACGCGCTGCGCGCCAGGGGCCCGGTGGAACTGACCGCCGGCGGCCACCGCCTGACGGCCCGGCTGCGGCCGGGCAGCAGGGGCAGCGCGGTGCTGGCGATGCCGGCGGTCGCGGGCTGGGGCTGTGCGGTGGACGGCGGACCCCGCCGCGCGCCGCGCTCGTTCGCCGGCCTGCTGGCCGTCCCGCTGGGCTCCGGGGCCTCCCGGCTGTCGTGTTCCTACGAGCCGCCGGGCCTGCGGACGGGGCTGGCGGCGAGCGCCGCGGCGGCGCTGGCGGTCGCCGCGGTGGCGGCGGCCGGGGCGGTCCGCGGCCGCCGGCGCGGCACACCAGCCCGCCCCTCACCTCGTGACATCGCACCGGATCCGTAGCCCGGGGACGGCGTCCGCACCGCCCCCTGCCCCCGGCGAAAAGGCCTGCTCATGAAGCTCTCCATCGTCGTCCCCTGCTACAACGAAGAGGCCGTCCTGAGCCGCTTCGACGACACGATCCGCGCGGTCCTCGCCGCGCTCGCCGTCGAGTACGAACTCTGTTACGTCGACGACGGCAGTTCCGACGGCACCCTGGCCCGGCTGCGCAGCCTCGCCCAGCAGCACCGCGGCACCACCCGCTATCTCTCCTTCAGCCGTAACTTCGGCAAGGAGCCCGCCATACTGGCCGGCCTGCGGGCGGCCGACGGCGACGCGGTGATCCTCATGGACGCCGATCTGCAGCATCCGCCCGAGCTCATCGAGAAGATGCTCGACCTCTACCAACTCGGCCACGACCAGGTCGTCGCCAAGCGCACCCGGCACGGCGACCGGCCGGTGCGGACCGCGCTGAGCAGGCTCTACTACCGCGCCGTCAACAGGTGGGTGGATGTCGAACTCACCGATGGCGTGGGCGACTTCCGGCTGCTGTCCCGTACGGCCGTGGACGCGCTGCTCTCGCTGCCGGAGTACAACCGCTTCTCCAAGGGCCTGTTCTCCTGGATCGGTTTCGACACGGTCACCTTCGACTACCGCAACGCCGCCCGGGAGGCGGGCGAGACCAAGTGGCACGTCGGCTCGCTGGTCAACTACGGCATCGACGGCATGCTGTCCTTCAACTCCCGCCCGCTGCGGCTGGCCATCTACGCCGGGCTCACCCTGGCCTCGCTCGCCGCCCTCTACACCCTGTGGATCATCGGCGCGGCCCTCGTCGGCGGGGTCACCGCGCCGGGCTATGTGACGCTGGTGGCCATCATCGTCGGCCTGGGCGGGCTGCAGATGGTGATGCTCGGGCTGATCGGCGAGTACATCGGACGGATCTACTACGAGGCCAAGCGGCGGCCGCACTTCCTGATCAAGGAGAGCAACACCGCCGTCCCCGCGCCCACGCCCGCGGACGCCACCCGGGCCGGCTCCCGGGCCGGCTCCCGGGCCGGCTGATGCGCGGGCTGCCGACGCCCGTCCCCTGGGGCCGGATGGTGCGCTTCGCCACCGTCGGCGGGGTCAACACCCTCACGTTCTACGCCTGTTACCTGCCGCTGCGGCGGATGCTGCCGTACTTCGCGGCCTACACCGGCGCCTTTGCGCTGAGCATGGTCTGCTCGTTCCTCCTGAACACCTACTTCACCTACCGCACCCGGCCGACCTGGAAGAAGTTCCTGCTCTTCCCGCTCACGCAGGTCACCAACTATGCGGCGCAGAGCGTGGGGCTGGTGCTGCTGGTGAGCTGGTGCGGGCTGAACACCGCGGTGGCGCCGCTGGCGGCGGCGCTGGCCGCCCTCCCGTTCACCTTTCTGGTCTCCCAGCGCATCCTGCGCCCGCCCGCTCAGCCCGATCCGCCGCCGGCCCGCTCCGGCGGACCCGTCTAGGGGCTGTCGTTTGGATCAGGCCGGATCAGGGAGCGGGGTCTGGTGTCGTGCATCGCAAGGCGGAGGAGGGAGTCAGGGCGGAGCCCTGGCGACCGACGACAACGCGGCGAGGTGCGGTGCCAGACCCCGCGAGCCCGGCCTGATCCAAACGACAGCCCCTAAGCCCGCCACCCCCCGAACAGCGCACGCTGCCCGACCGAGGTCTGGCGGGCCGTGTACAGCCTGCCGTCGGTGCCCAGCGCGACCACCACCGCGCGCCCGGCGACGTCCTGGGCGACGCCGGCCGCCGCCGAATGCGCCACCCTGCCCCGCTGCCAGGGCCCGGGGGCGTCCTGGGCCATCGCCATCCGCACGTCGCCGGCATCATCACGGGCCGCGAGCACCATCCGGCCGGCCCCGCCGACCGGCGCCGCCGCCACCCGCCCGTACCCGCCGACCGCCGCACACCGCGCCGACACCCGCCAGCCGCCGATCATCCGCGGCCGCTCGGCGATCAGCACCTGGGCGGTGGCCGACCGGCGGAAGACGGCCCGCACCACGCCGTCGGCCAGCGGGACGAGGCTGACCGGGCCGGCCGGCTGCGGCAGCCCGGTGGCCGCGGCCGGCCGCGGCGGCCCCCCGGCCTCCTTGGACACCCAGTGCTCCACGGTCCCGGCGCTCGGCGCGGCCAGATGGATCAGCCCGGCGGAGTCCACGCAGGCGTCCAGCCCGTCGATGATCCGCGGGGACGCCAGCAGCGTGCTGACCGTGCCCTCCAGCCGCTGCCACGGCGAGAAGCCCCGCCCGGGCAGGCCGCTGCGGTGCGCGATGTTGCCGTCCCAGGTCCGGACGAAGACGTGCACCGTGCCGTCCGGGGTGGCCACCGCCGCCGGGAAGCCGATCTCCAGCGATCTGACCGGGTCCGCGTCCGGGGAGCCCAGCGACTCCCAGCGCGCGAACGCGGGCACCCCGTCCGGGCCGGTGCCGGTCTGCGGTGCGGTCAGCAGCTCCCGGTGGTGGTCGGTGTGCCGGCCCGGCAGCACGGTGCGGGAGGCGAACAGCTGGAGCGTGCCGTCCGGGCGGCGCACCACATGGAGCTGCCCCTGCAACAGCGCACCGCCGACCGGTACCGGCGCGCCGAAGCTGCCGCTGCCCGGCCGGGTCTCGGCCCAGCAGTACGCCCGGCCGCCCAGGACCGCGAAGGCCGCGAGCCGGCCGTCCTGCGCCGGGCGGAGCCAGGCGTTGGAACCGGGCGCCCGCAGCCGGGTGCTGCGGGTCCAGTTGCGGGACCCGCCGTAAAGCGCCGAGCCGCCCACCTTGCGGTCGCCGCAGCCGGCCGGGTCGCCACAGGCGCGGTGGTCGGCCCAGCCGTAGACCGACAGCAGCGCGGCCTTGCGGCGGGCGGTGGCCGGGTCGAGGTCGTGGGGCAGCACTCCGGCCTCGTAGCCGAGGTAGTGCTCCACGATCGGGGGCCGCCCGCGGTCGGCGTACGCCGCCAGCGCGGCCTGCGCGAAGTAGGCGGAAGCGGTGTGGTCCTGATGGTCGTAGTAGCGCAGCCCGGCCAGCCGGGGATCGTGATCCGGGGTGGCCGGCGGCCGCTTCCGCGCGTGCACCGCGTTCGGGTCCAGGGTCCGTACGACCGTGGGCCGGACCCGGTCGAGCACCGCCACCAGGGTCCGGATGACCTGGTCGCGGGTGTAGTGGAACTGCCGCCGCACGGGGGTGCCGTCGGGACGCAGCGTGGGGAGGGTGGCGGCGGCCCCGAGCCACAGGCCGCGCAGGCTGACCGTGCGGGCCTGCCAGACGGCCCGGGACTCCACCAGTTCCAGGAAGATCAGCTGGTGCTGCGGGGCGTCGTGCAGCGTCTGGATCTCCGCCTCGAAGCCGGGGAGCAGGGAGAGGGCCGCGACGTCCCAGCGGGCGGCCGGGCTGCCGGTGACCATCGCGGCGTGCGCGGCCCGCAGTCCGTTGGCCCGCGCGCGGGCGAAGGCGGCCCGGTCCACCGGGACCCGCTCGGGGTCGGGGGCCCGCAGGCTGACGTTGTGGCCGTCCGCCTCGCCGCCCGTGAGGCAGACGGTGACCGAGCGCGCGCCGCCGCGCAGGGACTGCTCCAGGTCGGGGTTCATGAAGTACAGGCCGTCGTCGGCGTGCGCGACGATGTGCACGAAGGACTGGCCGGCCGGGTCCACCAGGGAGCGGCCGGGGCCCGCCGGTCCGGCCGTACGGGAGGCGTCGTCCGACAGCCGGGCCCAGACCGCGGCGCCCGCCGTCGCGGCGAACAGCCCGCCGCCGGCGACCTGAAGCAGCCGGCGGCGGGACAGCAGGGGCAAGGGCACGGGTGACACACCCTCAGTATTCGGTCACCGGGGAGTTCCTGCCTGCCCGACAATTCACCACTTCCTCGGACGTGTGACCGGGCCCACAGAACATTCAGATTACGGAGAACAACCTTTTTGGGTGAACGAGAGTCGTACGGCTGACAACGCACGAGACCCCTTTGGGGAGATTTCTGCGTTCTGTACTCAGCTCATTACGAGGAGTAGCACCGCATGTCCGAGACAGGCCTTGACGCCGTACCCCGGTTCAGCATCATCGTCCCCGTGTTCCGCGTGCAGGGCTTCCTGCGCGCGTGCATGGACTCGGTGCTGGCCCAGGAGTTCACGGACTTCGAGCTCATCGCCGTCGACGACTGCTCCCCCGACCACAGCGGCGCCATCCTGGACGAGTACGCCGCCCGCGACGACCGCGTCCAGGTGCTCCACCTCCCGGAGAACGCCGGTCTGGGCCCGGCCCGCAACGCCGGCCTGGAGAAGGTCCGCGGCGACTACGTCCTCTTCCTCGACAGCGACGACACCCTCGTACCCGGCGCGCTCGGCGCCCTGGCGGACCGGCTGGCCGCCACCGGGGACCCCGAGATCCTGATCTTCGACTACGCCCGGACCTACTGGGACGGCTCCACCCGGCGCAATGCCCTCTCCGGGCTGCTCGACGAGTCCGGTGCCCCCGCCTTTTCGCTGGCCGAGCGCCCCCAGCTGCTCGATCTGCTGCAGATCGTCTGGAACAAGGCCTACCGCCGCGACTTCATCGAGGAGCACGGCTTCACCTTCCCCCCGGGCTACTACGAGGACGCCCCCTGGACCTTCTGCACCCTGATCACCGCACGGCGGATCGCGGTCCTGGACCGGGTCGCGCTGCACTACCGCCAGCGCCGGCAGGGCGGCAACATCCTGCGCACCACCAGCCGCAAGCACTTCGACGTCTTCGACCAGTACGCCCGGGTCTTCGCCTACCTGGACGCGCACCCCGAGCTGTCGCGCTGGCGCCCGGACATGTTCCGCAAGATGGTCGACCACTATCTGACCGTCCTGGACAAGCCCGGCCGGCTGCCGCGGAACGCCACCGCCGAGTTCTTCCACCGCGCCGCCCGCGACTACCGCCTGCGGATACCGGCCGGCTTCGTCCGCCCCACCGGCATGGCCGGCGGCAAGTACGCGCTGCTCGCCAAGGACGCCTACCCGGCACTGGCCGGCCTCAAGGCCGTCGGCAAGGTGCGGCGCACGGTACGCAAGCACGCCGGCAAGCGGGTCCGGCAGGCCAAGCGCAAGGCGATGGACCTGCGCTACCAGGCGCTGCTGCGGCAGCCGCTGGACGACAACCTCGCCGTCTACTCCGCGTACTGGAACCGGCGGCCGGCCTGCAACCCGCTGGCGGTCTACGAGAAGGCCAAGGAGCTGGCGCCCGGGATCCACGGCGTCTGGGTCGTCAAGAAGCAGCTCGCCGAGGCCGGCGAGATCCCGGCCGGCATCGACCACGTCGTGCTGAACTCCCCGCGCTACTGGGAGGTGATGGCCCGCGCCAAGTACCTCGTCAACAACGTCAACTTCGCGGACGGCGTGGTCAAGCGCGAGGGCCAGATCCATCTGCAGACCCACCACGGCACCCCGCTGAAGTCGATGGGCACCGACCAGAAGCGCTACCCGGCCGCGGCCAAGGGCATGAGCTTCCGCAAGCTGCTGGCCCGCGCCGACCGCTGGGACTTCTCGCTCTCCGCCAACCAGCACACCACCGAGCAGTGGGAGCGGGTCTACCCCTGCGACTTCGAGGCGCTGAACGCGGGCTACCCCCGTAACGACGTCTACTACCGGGCCACCGCCCAGGACGTCCTGGACATCCGCGCCCGGCTGGGCATCGCGCCCGGCAGGATCGCGGTCCTCTACGCCCCGACCATGCGCGACTACCAGGTCGGCTACGTCCCCCGGCTCGACCTGGAGCGGATCTCCCGCGAGCTGGGCGAGGACTTCGTCCTGCTGGTGCGCACCCACTACTTCTACGACCAGGACCCGCGTCTCCAGGCGCTCCAGGAGCGCGGCGCGCTGATCGACGTCTCCGGCCACCCGGTCGTCGAGGAGCTGTGCCTGGCCGCCGACGCCCTGATCACCGACTATTCGTCGATCATGTTCGACTACGCCAACCTCGACCGGCCGATCGTCACCTACGCCGACGACTGGGACACCTACGTCCGCTCCCGCGGTGTCACCTTCGACCTGCTCTCGGGCCGGCCGGGCGACACCCCGGGCGCCCTCGCCACCACCGAGGACGAGCTGATCGAGGCGTTCCGCAGCGGCCGCTGGGACGACGAGCGGGCCACCGAGCTGCGCGCCGCGTTCCGTGCGCGGTTCTGCCAGTGGGACGACGGGCACGCGGCCGAGCGGGTGGTCCGCCGGGTCTTCCTGGGCCAGGAGGCGACCCCCGCCCCGCTGCCGCAGGCCGAGCGGACCGTCGCCCCGTCCCCGCGCGCCGCGGCCGCCGGATCCGCTCCGGGCCGGCTGCCGCTCGCGGGCACCCGGCTGCCCGCCCAGCGGGACAGCGGCCCGTCCGCCGAGGCGACGTCCGCCGTGGCGCCGTCCGACGTGACGCCCGCCGACGTGACGCCGTCCGCCGAGGCGACGGACATGGGGCTCGCGGGCTGAACCGCCCCCACCCCCACGGCGGGGTGCCGCGGCGGGGATCCCGCCGCGGCACCTTTCCTTTTCCGGTCCTTTTCCGGATCCGGCCGGAGCCGGTCCGCTCAGCGTCCGCCGAGCGCGCTGACCACGGCCGCGGTCAGCTCGTCGAGATAGCCGGCCGGCACCTCGTCCCGGACCACCAGCAGCCGCCAGTACAGCGGCCCGGTCAGCAGGTCCAGGGCCAGCCGGCCGTCCGCGCCGGCCGGGATCTCGCCGCGCTCGACGGCGCGCGCCACCATCGCCGTGGCGACGCCCTCCTGGCTGTCGTGCAGCGCGGACTTCAGTGCGGCCGCCAGTTCGGGGCTGCGGGCCGCCTCCGCCAGCAGGTCCGGGATGATCTGCGAGGCCATGGGGTGGCGCAGCGCACGGGCCGCGACCTCCAGCAGCACCCGTACATCGCCGGACAGCGACCCGGTGTCCGGCGTCGGCATGCCCGCCGCGGCCACCGCGGAGACCACATCGAGGACCAGGTGCAGCTTGGAGCGCCACCGGCGGTAGACGGCGGTCTTGCCCACGCCGGCCCGCCGCGCGATGCCCTCGATCGACATCCGGGCGAAGCCCACCGCGGCCAGTTCCTCGAAGACCGCGGCACGGATCGCCGCGGTCTTGTCCTCGCGCAGTACGGCGGCGCCTGCCGGGCTCCGGCGCGCCGCCGCGGTCTCGCTTCCGCTGCCGTCGTGTGCCATGGCTTGAGCATAACGTCACGACGCTACGGTTGCGTTTCGACGCGGGCTCCCTCTAGTCTCGACGTCGCGACGATACGGACCCGTCCCATCGTCGCCCCCGTGTGCGGCCCCTGTACGCAAACGAAAGCGGCCTCCTCCATGCCCCAGACCCTCGCGCCCCCGGTCGCGACGCCCACCCCGGCGCCCGCGCCCGGCACCGCCCCCGACCCCGAGCTGCGCGCGCTGGCCGAACGCCATGGCCTCACGGTGAGTGGCGCCCGCCCCTCACTGTCGGAGTACACCCGCCAGCTGTGGCACCGGCGGCACTTCATCACCTCGTTCGCCAGCGCCAAGCTGACCGCGCAGTACACCACCGCCAAGCTCGGGCAGCTCTGGCAGGTACTGACCCCGCTGCTCAACGCGGCCGTCTACTACTTGATCTTCGGCGTGCTGATCGGCACCCGGAGAGGCGTCCCGGACTACGTCCCGTTCCTGGTGACCGGCGTCTTCGTCTTCACCTTCCTGCAGAACTCGGTGATGGCCGGCACCCGGGCGATCTCCGGCAGCCTCGGCCTGGTGCGGGCGCTGCACTTCCCGCGGGCCTGTCTGCCGATCTCCTTCTGTCTGGCACAGCTGCAGCAACTGCTGTACTCCATGGGCGTGCTCGTGGTCATCCTGCTGTGCTTCGGGCAGGTCCCGACCTGGTCGTGGCTGCTGGTCGTCCCGGCGCTGACGCTGCAGTTCGTCTTCAACACCGGCCTGGCGATGGTCATGGCACGGCTGGGGGCGAAGACCCCCGACCTGGCGCAGCTGATGCCCTTCATCATGCGGACCTGGATGTACGCGTCCGGCGTGATGTTCAGCATCAGCCTGATCCTCCAGGGCAAGCACCTCCCGCAGTTCGTGGTGGTGCTGCTGAACGGCAACCCCGCCGCGGTCTACATCGACCTGATGCGCTTCGCCCTGATCGACAGCTTCACGCACAAGCAACTGCCGCCGCATGTCTGGGCGTTCGCCGCGGGCTGGGCCCTGCTGGCCGGTGTCTTCGGCTATGTGTACTTCTGGAAGGCCGAGGAGCGGTACGGACGTGGCTGAACTGACGAACGGTACGGACATGGCCGAGCACACGAACGGCAGCCGGCCGACCGAGGCCGCCCAGGACCGCATCCCGACCGTGATCGCGGACGATCTGCACATCGTCTACCGCGTCTACGGCACGGGAGCCGGCAAGGGCAGCGC
>NZ_SDIF01000100.1 GCF_004122735.1 Streptomyces sioyaensis
GGGGAGCACCCGCCGGGCGGGAGAGAGCCCGCCGGACCTCGGCGCCTCGGGCTTCGGGCCTACTTGCCCGGCAGCGGCGGCTTGCTGTCCGTGTTGAGCCAGGTCTGGAACAGGTCGTCCAGCTGCTGGCCGGAGATCTTCTCGGCGAGCGCGATGAACTGGCCGGTGTCGGCGTTGCCGTAACGGTGCTGTGCGGTCCAGGCCGGCAGCAGCTTGAAGAACGCCTTGTCACCGATCCTCTCGCGCAGCACCTGGAGCGTCATCGCGCCCCGCTGGTAGACCGAGCCGGCGAACATGGTGTCCCGCTTGGGGTCGGCGATCTTCTGCTTCCAGAAGTCGTCGGCGGCGGGGATCTGGTTGTAGACCTTGCGGAAGGCGTCGTGGGCGCTGAGGGTCCCGCGGTGCTCGGACCACAGCCACTGCGCGTAGCTGGCGAAGCCCTCGTTGAGCCAGATGTTCTTCCACTGCTTGACGGAGACCGAGTCGCCGAACCACTGGTGGGCCAGCTCGTGGACGATGGTGGACTCGCTGCGCACGGCCGAGTAGACCGGCTTGGACTGCACCTCCAGCGAGAAGCCGGCCTCCGGCATGTCGTCGACGATCGCCCCGGTCTCCTCGAAGGGGTACGGGCCGAAGACCTTGGACCAGTAGTCGGTGGCCTCGGCGGTGATGCCGTAGACGTCGACCTTGCCGGTGGGCAGCGTGGGGTCGGTGGCGACGTAGATCGGGGTGCCGCCGGGGGTGGTGCCCGTACGGATGTCGAACTTGCCGATGGTGGCGGTGGCCAGGTACGTCGCCATCGGGCGGTTCTCGCGCCAGTGGGCGTAGGACCGGCCGTGCGCCTCCCCCGAGTTGACGAGCCGGCCGTTGGAGACGCCGGTCAGGCCCTTGGGGGCGTCGATGCGGATGTCGTAGGTCGCCTTGTCGCTGGGGTGGTCGCTGGAGGGGAACCACGTGGAGGCGGCGTTGGGCTCACAGGCGACGAAGACGCCGTCCTTGGTCTTCATCCAGCCGTAGTCGGAGCCGAAGATGATCGGCCCGCCCAACGGCTTGGGGACGCCGTGGTAGGCGAGGGTGACGGTGAACTTCCGGCCGCGGTGCAGCGCGAAGTCCGGGCGGATGGTGATCTCGTCGCCGGATCTGGCGAAGTGGGCCCGGCGGCCGTTCACCCGTATCGAGTCGACCGTCAGCTTCTGCAGGTCGAGGTCGAAGGAGGAGAGGTTCTGGGTGGCCCGGGCGGTGAGGGTGGTGCGGCCGTCGAGGCGGCCGCTGCTGGGGTGGTAGCTGACGCCGAGGTCGTAATGCAGGGCGTCGAAGCCGCCGTTGCCCAACTTGGGGAAGTAGGGGTCGCCGACTCCGGCGGCACCGGCGGACGCGCCGGGCGCCGCGGCGATCGAGGCGGTCGCGGCCACCGCGGTGGCCAGGGCCAGCCACCGGGAGGTGCGGCGCGCAGAACGGGAGAGTGCCATGAGTCATCCCTTCGGACACACGGATGAAGATCGAACAACCGTGCTGACTCTGCACTCTCCCGCTGCGTCTTGCCCAGGACTTTGCCAAGTCCAGGCGTTATTCGCCGGTTGAGGCCTTACTGCCGGCGGGGCCCTCGGCCGGCGGAGCGGCCGCCGGTGCCGGGTCGCCGGCGTTCTCCGGGTGGTGGCAGGCCACCTGATGGCCGGTCCGCAGCGCGACCAGCGGCGGCTCGGTGGTGGCGCACACCTCGGTGGCCTTCCAGCAGCGGGTACGGAACCGGCAGCCGGAGGGCGGGTCGATCGGCGAGGGCACATCGCCCTTGAGCAGGATCCGGTCGCGCTGGGTACGCCGCTTCGGGTCGGGCACCGGCACCGCGGACAGCAGCGCCTTGGTGTACGGGTGCATCGGCGTCTCGTAGAGCGCCTTGCGGTCGCTCAACTCCACGATCTTGCCGAGGTACATCACCGCGATCCGGTCCGAGACGTGCCGGATGACCGAGAGGTCGTGGGCGATGATGACGTACGTCAGGCCCAGCTCCTCCTGGAGGTCGTCCATGAGGTTGACGACCTGCGCCTGGATGGAGACGTCCAGCGCGGAGACCGGCTCGTCGGCGACCACCAGCTTGGGCTTGAGCGCCAACGCCCGGGCGATGCCGATGCGCTGGCGCTGACCACCGGAGAACTCGTGCGGATAGCGGTTGTAGTGCTCCGGGCTCAGGCCCACCAGCTCCAGCAGCCGCTGCACCTCCTTCTTCACCCCGCCCTCGGGCTCGACGCCCTGAAGGCGGAAGGGGGTGGAGACGATGCCGCCGATGGTGTGCCGCGGGTTCAGCGAACCGTACGGATCCTGGAAGATCATCTGGACGTCACGGCGCATCGGCCGCAGCCTGCCCGGCGACAGATGGGTGATGTCGCGGCCCTGGAACTCGATGGAGCCGCCGGTCGGTTCGTCGAGCCGGGTGATCAGCCGGCCCATGGTCGACTTGCCGCACCCGGACTCCCCGACGACGCCGAGTGTCTCCCCGGGCCGTACGTCGAAGTCGATGCCGTCGACCGCCTGCACCGCCCCGGTCTGCCGTTTGAGCAGCCCCTTGGTGATCGGGAAGTGCCGCACCAGGCCGCGGACCCGCAGCAGCGGCGCGGGGTCGGCGGGGGCCTTCGCGGCCTCGGTCCCCTTCTGGAGCGGGATCTTCTTGCTCTGGTCGTCCGTCGTGTCGGTCACAGCTTCGGCGCAATCTCTTCGGTCCAGATACGCTCCCGCTCCTCCTGCGGCAGGTGGCAGGCGGAGAAGTGCCCGCCGCCGACCTCGCGCAGCTCGGGACGGACCGTACGGGTCAGGTTGTCCTCGGGGACGTCCGCGTACGGGCAGCGGGGGTTGAAGGCACAGCCGGACGGGACGTTGATCAGGCTGGGCGGGGAGCCCTTCACCGGGATCAGCCGGTCCGTCTGGTCCCGGTCGATGCGCGGCATGGAGCCGAGCAGGCCCCAGGTGTAGGGGTGCTGGGGCGCGGAGAAGACCTTCTCGGCCGGGCCGCGCTCGACGCACCGTCCGCCGTACATCACCAGCAGGTCGTCGGCGAGCTCGGCGACCACCCCGAGGTCGTGGGTGATGATGATGACCGCCGAGCCGAACTCCTTCTGCAGATCGCGGATCAGGTCCAGGATCTGCGCCTGGACGGTGACGTCCAGGGCGGTGGTCGGCTCGTCCGCGATCAGGAGCTCGGGGTTGTTGACCAGCGCCATCGCGATCATGGCGCGCTGACGCATCCCGCCGGAGAACTGGTGCGGATGGTCGTCGACCCGCTTGTCGGGCTGCGGGATGCCGACCCGGTCGAGCATCTCGACGGCCCGCTTGCGCGCGGTCTTCTTGTCCACGGCGTGGTGGACGCGGTAGGCCTCCACGATCTGGGTGCCGACCGAGTAGAAGGGGTGCAGCGCGGACAGCGGATCCTGGAAGATCATCGCCATCTCGCGGCCGCGCAGCCGGCGCACCTCGTCCGGATCGGCGGAGACCAGCTCCTTGCCGTCCAGCCAGATCTCGCCGGACATGGTCACCTTGCTGCGCTGCTGGCGCGCGGCGCGGTGCAGCCCCATCACGGCGAGCGAGGTCACGGACTTGCCGGAGCCGGACTCGCCGACGATCCCGAGCGTCTTGCCCTTCTCCAGGCTGAAGGTCAGCCCGTCGACGGACTTCACCACGCCGTCGTCGGTGGGGAAGTGCACCTTCAGATCGCGCACGTCGAGGAAGGCGGCCGGCTGCGCTGCCTTCTCGGGGGCGGCCGCCGCGGTCCCCTTGGTGTCCTCGGAGGAATCGGTCACGAGAGCCTCACCCGCGGGTCGACGGCGGCGTACAGAACGTCCACCACCAGGTTGCACAGGACGATGAAGAACGCGGCGAGCAGGGTGACGCCGAGAATGTTGGGCAGGTCGTTGGCGTTGATCGCCTCGACGGCGAAGGCGCCGACTCCCTTGAGCGAGAAGACCTGTTCGGTGATGAGCGCACCGCCGAGCAGCAGGCCCAGGTCCATGCCGAAGACCGTGATGATCGGGGTGAGCGCGGCCCGCAGACCGTGCCGGACGACCACCTTGCCCTCCCGCAGGCCCTTGGCGCGGGCGGTGCGGATGTAGTCCTCGCTGAGCGTCTCCAGCATGCCCGCCCGGGTGAGCCGGGCGTAGAGCGCGGAGTAGAGGAAGGCCAGCGTGACCCAGGGCAGGACCAGGGTCCGGGCCCACAGGAACGGATCCTCCATCAGCGGCACGTAGTCGCTGCGCTCGAAGATCGGCCACTGGTAGGTGAACAGGGCCAGCGCCAGGGCGCCGGTGAAGAACATCGGGAGGGAGACGCCCGCCAGCGCCACGGTCATGGCCATCCGGTCGAAGACCGAGCCGGGGCGCAGCGCGGAGAGCACACCGGTCGCGACACCGGAGACCACCCACAGCACGGCGGCGCCGGCGGCCAGCGAGAGGGTCACCGGAAGCCGGGACTGGATCTCCGGCCAGACCTCGATATGGGTCTTGAAGGAATAACCGAAGCACGGCACATGGCACTTTGCCGCTTCCGGTCCGAATTTGTAGTCGACGCCGACGAAAATGCCCTTGAGGAAGTCCCAGTACTGCTCAAACACCGGCTTGTCCAGGCCGAGGTTCTTCTTCACCGCCGCGATGTCCGCGGGCGTGGGGGCCTTTCCGATGTATTGCTGGGCAAGCTGGTCGGTGGTCTGCCCGGCCAGCTTCGGCAGCAGGAAGAAGATGCCGAACGTGACCGCGCTGACGATCAGCAGCAGGACCACTGCGCTGATCAGCCTGCGGATGATGTACGAGTACACGGGGACGCGGCGCCGGCGCCGCGGGCCGGCCGGAACCGGCCCGCGGACGCCCTGCCTTCACCTGCCTTCCAGGGCTGCTACTTCTTGACGCCGATGTTGAGGTAGTCGTACTCACCGCTGAAGGCCGAGGTGGACACCAGGTTGGTGGCCTTGGGCGAGCGGTACATCAGGACCTTGAAGTAGGTCAGCGGGACGATCGCGGCCTGCTCCATCGCCTTCTTGTCGATCTCGGCGTACGCCTTCTCGCGGGCCGCCTTGTCGGTGTTGGCGATGGCGCTGTCGAGCAGCTTGTTGATCTCCGGGTCGTCCAGCTGCGACAGGTTCGAGTTGCCGGACTGGCCGATCGCCTTGCCGTGCAGGATCTGCTGGAGGTAGCCGTAGCCGGTGGGGAAGTCCGCGCCCCACTGCATCATCATCAGGCCGACGTTGTTCTTCTTGTCGAACGCCGGCACACCCGCGTAGTCCGAGAAGTACTTGCTGGACGGGTAGGACTGGATCTTGGCGGTGACGCCGATCTTCTTGAGCGACTCGATGACCGAGGTGGCCGCGTCGACCTCGTCCTGACGGTCGTTGCGGGCCAGGATCGTGGTCGTGGTCTTGCCCGCGCCGCACGCGTCCCAGTGCTTCTTGGCCTCGGTCACGTCCAGCTTGTCGCCGCTGTACTTCTGCGGGTACAGGTCGTACTTCTGGTAGCCGTCGATGTCGGTCGGCAGCACCGTGGAGGCCACGTCACCGCGGATCGGGCCGCCGAGCGAGGTCTGGACGGCCTTCTTGTCGATCGCGTACTCGACGGCCTTGCGGCACTCCAGCTTGTCGAACGGCTTCACCTTGGTGTTGATCGCCGTGTAGACGAGGCGCTGACCGAGCGCGTTGTCGGTCTGGGCCTTCTCCTTGGGGTCGGTCAGCAGCTGGGCCTGCGTCTGCCCGTCGACACCGCGGCCGGCCAGGTCCACCAGGGTGTTGCCCGACTGGAGGTCCTTGTCGATGGTCGACTGGGCGACCTTCAGATTCAGGACGATCTTGTCCGGCAGCTGCTTGCGCAGCGGGTCGGTCGCCGCGGACCACTGCGGGTTGCGGACCAGGGTGAGCTGCTTGCCCTCCTGGTAGCTCTGGAACTTGTACGAACCGGTGGACAGCACCGCCTTGGTGTAGTCCGCGCCCTTGTCCTTGGCCTGCGGGACCGGTGCGGTCTGCGGGGCGCTGACCAGGTAGTCGAACTCGGCGAACGGCTTCTTGAGGTGGAAGACGACCGTCTGCGCGTCGGGGGTCTCGATGGACTTCAGCCCGGCCTTGCTCTTGTCCTTGTAGGGACCCTTGTAGCCGCCGTCGTTGTCCTTGAGGAACTGCTGGAAGTAGTTCGGGCCCAGCGAGAGGGTGTCGCGCGCGAAGTTGCTGCGCTCGACGGCGTACTTGACGTCCTGCGAGGTGACCTCGGAACCGTCCTCGTACTTGACGCCCTTGCGGAGCTTGTACGTCCAGGTCTTGCCGCCGTCGCTGGACTTGCCCATCGACTCGGCGAGGTCCGGGACCAGCTCGTTGCCCTTGCTGCCGGGGCCCGGTTTGAAGGTGGTCAGCGGGCGCGCGTAGAGCCGGCTGAAGTTGTAGACGAAGGCGTAGTAGGTGTTGCCCGGGTCGAACGACTCGGGGGCGTCACTGATCGCGTAGGTGACCGTGCCCCCCTTCGCGTCCGAAGCGTTGACGACGCCCTTGGTGGCGGCGTTCGCCTCGCCCGAACCGCTTCCGGAATCCTTGCCCCCGCTGCAGCCGGCCAGCAAAAGGCCCGCACTGGTGATGGCCGCAACCGCCGCGACCGGAACTGACCTTCGCATGATGGTCGGTGCCCCTTCGTTCGTCGAGAAAGGTCAAAACATCAAAAACGCAGGTGAGACATGTGAGCGGGCGCCCCGCACCGCCGTCAGCGGCTGCGCGGGTCCAGCGCGTCCCGCAGACCGTCACCGAGCAGGTTGAAGGCGAGCACGGTGACGAAGATCGCGAGGCCAGGGACGATCATGTACTGGGGGTCGACCTCGTAGTACTTGACCGCTTGGTTGAGCATCCCGCCCCAGGACGCCTGGGGCGGCTGGATGCCGACGCCGAGGAAGCTCAGGGCCGCCTCGAAGAGGATGTTGGAGGGGATCAGCAGGGTGGAGTAGACGATGATCGGCCCCACCAGGTTGGGCAGCAGCTCCCGGAAGAGGATGAACGGGCCGCGCGCACCCATGCCGCGGGCGGCGTCGACGAATTCGCGCTCCCGCAGCGAGAGCGTCTGGGCGCGCACGATCCGCCCCATGTACGGCCAGTTGAAGAAGCCGATCACGAAGATCAGCACCGAGATGTGCAGCGGCAGGCCCTCCAGGCCGAAGGCGCCGCCCTGCAGCGAGGCGGAGATCGCGATGGCGAACAGCAGCAGCGGGAAGGCCAGGAAGACATCCATCATCCGGCTGATGAAGGCGTCCACCCGCCCGCGGTAGAAGCCGGCGACCACCCCGAGGACGGTGCCGAGGGCGACCGACAGCAAGGTCGCGCCGAACGCCACGATCAGCGACACCCAGGAGCCCTCCAGGACCCGGGCGAGCAGATCGCGGCCGAACTTCGGGTCCACGCCGAGCGGATGGTCCGCGCTCATGCCGCCCAAGTCCCCCTTGGGAAGGGTGGTGTTGGGGTCGATCAGCGCCTGGTTCGGGTTGTCGGGGTCCAGCCCCAGCAGCGCCTGGATCGGCCGGGAGAGCGCCGCGACGAGGACGAGCAGGATGACAACGATGGCACCGGCCACCGCGACCTTGTCCCGCCGGAAGCGCAGCCAGGCGATCTGACCGAGCGAACGCCCCTCGATCCGCTTTCCTTCCACGCCCTTCAGCACCGCTTCCGGCTGCGCCTGGGCAGCCGCCCCGGTGGTCTCGATCGGTGCGGTCACGGTGCCTTGACCCCTCTCGGCCGGCAGTGACCGGCCCACATCCCCGCCGCGTAGCGGCCTGCTTCACATCACTGGTGCAAGTCCTGCGGATTTCCCGGAAATTCGCGCAATGGAATTCGGGGATTCGCGTGACGTCGTGCGGGATGACACTCGTAGAAAGAACCGAGGTCCTCTGCTGCCGGAGTCTTCATCCGAGTTGCGAACACTCACCAGACCCGGTCAGGAAAGGATGCGTAACTGTGATGTGGCCCGCGGCTTTCCGTTATACGGACATCAACGCGGTCTGAGCGGGGCGCACCACCGCGGGAAAGGGGCTCAACCTCGGGGCAAAGCGGGAGAATTCACCCAGGAAAGGCGTCGGGCCGACGCGCCCTGCAGTGTCGGTGCGGCGGGTCAGTACGGGCGCGGGTAGCCGTAGCCGTAGGAGGCGGCGGGGGGCTGCTGCTGGGCGTAGCCGTCACGGTCGAAGAAGGGGCGCGTGGAGGCCCGCATCCACAGGGCGACCGGGTCGTACTCGTCGTTCATCGCGACCGTGGAGACCGGCAGACCGTCCGGCACCGCGCCGATCGACTGCTGGATCATCAACCGCGCCGAATCCACCGCCTGCTGGCCGGTGTCGTACAGATCCAGACCGACCGCCAGATACGGGGCACCGAGCGCGGGCTGCACCCAGGCCCGGCGCAGCGACCGGACGGCGGGCGTCCGGTGGGCGTTCTGCGCGAGCAGCGCATAGAACTGCGGGATGTCGATGACCGGCTCGGAGATCCGCAACGGCCCGGCGGGCAGCCGGTCGAGCCCGCCGGCGATCCGGCGCAGATCGAGCCAGGGGATGCCGACGCCGCCCCCGGGCGCGTGCGGGTTCAGCCACAGGCCCCAGCGGTCGGGGAAGAGCGCGGCGGCGATCTCCGGGCCGGTGACCACCTCGTGGTCGCGGTTCCAGCCGGAGGCGGCGAGCTCGGGCGCCGAGGTCACACAGGGCGCATAACCGAGGCCGTCGACCTCCATGTTGCCGTACTGCGCGTCGGCCGCTCCGGCCCGCCCCTGCCAGAGCAGCATCCAGACCTGGCCCGCGGCGAGCGCGTGCAGCAGTGCCTCATAGGCGTCATAACGGCCGGGCGAGACCTGCTGGAGCAGCTGCTCCAGCTGCCCGGCCGCCGCCGGCCCCTGATGCGCACCCGCGCTCACGTCGTCCGTCCCTCCTGTCAGCAGGGCACGTGTGGGTGCGCCCGCCCGTCATCCAACCAGCTTAGGGCTTGCCGAGGGGCCAGGGCCGGAAGGCCGCGGCATCGGGGTACCCCCGGCGTTCGCCGGGGGTGCGCCGTGCCTGAGGTCGCGACCCGGCCCCGGCCGCTCCGCAAGCCCTTACGAGTGGTCCCGAGAGTAGAAGGGCCGCACCCGCTCCAGCATCCAGTCGGCGACCGGGTCCCCCTGGGCGAGATCGAGCATGACGAGCTGCACGGGCCAGGGCACCGGTACGGCGCCGAGCGCACGTCCGAGGGCTGACAGTACCGCCTCGCGGGCCGTGCCGTCGTGCACGGCCGCGGGGTCGGCCGCGACCTGAACACCGACGAAGAGCGCGGGCGTGTCGCCCTCGACACTTGCCAGGGCACGCCGGGCAGTCAGGACAATTCCGGCGGCGGAGAACTCCAGTCCGGCGGCGGCGAGGAAGTCCACCGGCTCGTCCTGCCAGTCCGGTTCGAAGAGCCGCACCCGGCCGCCGCTCGGCGCACCGTCCATTCCCTGCTGTCCGGCCCGGCACAGCTCGAAGACCGCGGCGGGCGGCAGCGGGACGCCTATCGTGCCCTCGGGATTGACCACGATGCCGACCTGCGGCGGCAGCCCGCGGGCGAACTCCCGTGCCGGGGCGACGGTGAAGGACAGGTGCGATCCGACCACCCGCAGGAACTCCTGCTCGGAGCTGTAGACCGGGACGTAGGGCGCACCGTCGAGCTCGACGGTGGGCAGATCGAGGCCGCGGGCGCCGGGGCCGGCGCTCTGCGGGCCGCCGCCGTTGGGCAACGGCACCCACACCCGGCTGCGGCCCAGGACCTCGACGATCCGGCCGCCCGCGCCCGGATGCCCGACCGCGGCGGCCAGCACCTCTTCGAGCTCGTTCGCCGGCCACGCCAGCTGCGGTATCCCCTGCTCCGGAAATGTCATGTCAACCCACCCGTTCCAAACCGCACCTTCTGGCCGACGACCCTGGGGTCTGCCCGGTGGATCCGACCCTAGACGAGAAAGCGCGCGCGGAAACCCTCGGGGCACGGGCCCGCCGCGGGGCGGCCGCGCTCAGTCGAAGCCGATCGTCTCCAGGGTGTTCGCCGCCCGCCGGTCGAGCAGGACCGCCGAGCCGACCCCGTACGGCAGCCGGGCCGCCTCCGCCGCGCCGACCAGCCGGCCCACCGCCCCGCGATGGCGCGCGAAGGCGTACCCCGACACCCCGCGCCCCCGCGACTCCTGGCCGGACAGCGCCACCTCCGGCGGCACGTCGAGCAGCACCAGATGCAGCCCGCGGCCGCCGCGCACCGCGGAGCGGGCGAGCCAGCCGCGCACCCACGCCAGCGTCCCGCAGTCGTGCACCACCACGCTGTCGCCGGAGCGCAGCGCACGGCGCAGCGCCAGATAGTGGGCGGCCCGGACCAGCGGGCGGTAGAGGCCGTAGGGCAGCCGGCGCAGCCGGCCACGCTCCCAGCGCTCGCGGACGTCCTGCGAATCGATGCGGTGC
Organism: Streptomyces sioyaensis; assembly: GCF_004122735.1. Classification (GTDB taxonomy): domain Bacteria; phylum Actinomycetota; class Actinomycetes; order Streptomycetales; family Streptomycetaceae; genus Streptomyces; species Streptomyces sioyaensis. The sequence goes on from NZ_SDIF01000100.1 coordinate 10,435, forward strand.
ACCAGGGCGCCGCGCCGGTCCAGCGGCGGCACCACGCGGTGCATCAGGGTGCTCTTGCCGCTGCCCGGCAGCCCGGAGACCACCACCAGATCACCGGCCGGGAACCGCAGCTCGACCGCGCCGCGCGCCCGCCCCGCACCCCGCAGATCCACGACCCCGGCGCGGCGGCCGGGCCGCAGGACCGTGCGCCGCGGACGGCCGCCGCGGGACACGGCGGCGGCCGCTCCCGGCACGCGGCCGGGACGCACGGCCTCGGTAGGCACGACCTCTGAAGTGGCACCGTATGCCGCTTCTCCGTGCACCGTGATCACCCTCCCCGTCCGGTTCTGTTCCGGTTCGAGTCCGTCCCGTACCCGCAGAGTGTCAAGAAAAGGTAATGCCCATCAAGACGGTTGTCCGATCTGCCCACGTCATGGGCGGGCCGCCCACCAGGGCTGCTGTATCCGGCGATCCCGTGCAATGATGTGGCCGCCACGTGCACACCGCGTCTCACTTGTGCACCGCCAACTCCATACCGGCCGCTTGAACCCGCGCGGGAGAGTCCCCGGCCGCCATGGCGGGGCGCCGAAGGAGCAAGTCCTCCCTTGAATCTCTCAGGCCCCTATACCGCACGGGCGAGGCAGATCTGAAAAGCGAGTCACCGCCCGGTTGACGGGGTGGCTCCACCCAAGGTGCAAACCGGGTCCGTTCGCGGGATCCCGGTGAACCTCTCAGGTTCCGATGACAGATGGGGAGAACGTCCTCTCACCCATGCCTGGGAGCCCAGAACCATGACTGATGCCCCCCGCCGTACCGCCTTGGATGCCACCCATCGCGCACTCGGCGCGACCATGACCGACTTCGCCGGCTGGGACATGCCGCTGCGCTACAGCAGCGAGCGCGACGAGCATGTCGCCGTCCGCACCCGCGCCGGCCTCTTCGACCTCTCCCACATGGGCGAGATCACCGTCACCGGCCCGCAGGCCGCCGATCTCCTCGACTACGCGCTGGTCGGCAACATCGGCGGCGTGAAGACCGGCCGCGCCCGCTACACCATGATCTGCGAGAAGGAAGGCGGCATCCTCGACGACCTGATCGTCTACCGCCTGGCCGACCAGGAGTACATGGTGGTCGCCAACGCCTCCAACGCCCAGGTGGTGCTGGACGCGCTGAGCGCGCGAGCGGGCGGTTTCGACGCCGCGATCCGCGACGACCGCGACGCCTACGCGCTGCTCGCGGTGCAGGGACCGGAGTCCCCCGGCATCCTCAAGGCGCTGACCGACGCGGATCTGGACGGCCTGAAGTACTACGCGGGTCTGCCCGGCACGGTCGCCGGCGTCGAGGCGCTGATCGCTCGTACCGGCTACACCGGCGAGGACGGCTTCGAGCTGTTCGTCCGGCCGGCGGACGCGGTGGCCCTGTGGGAGGCGCTGTCCGCGGCCGGCAAGGACGCCGGGCTGGTGCCCTGCGGTCTGTCCTGCCGCGACACCCTGCGCCTGGAGGCGGGCATGCCGCTGTACGGGCACGAGCTCACCACCGCGACCACGCCGTTCGACGCGGGCCTGGGCCGGGTCGTGAAGTTCGAGAAGACCAGCAACAACGGTGACTTCGTCGGCCGCGCCGCGCTGGCGGCGGCCGCCGAGCGCGCCGAGACCAACCCGCCGCGCAAGCTCGTGGGTCTGCTCGCCGAGGGCCGCCGGGTCCCGCGCGCGGGCTACCCGGTCGTCACGGCCGACGGCACGGTCATCGGCGAGGTCACCTCCGGGGCGCCCTCCCCCACCCTGGGCAAGCCGATCGCCATCGCCTATGTCGACGCGGCCTACGCCACCCCGGGCACCGAGGGTGTCCACGTGGACATCCGTGGAAGCCATGAGCCGTACGAGGTCAGCGCGCTGCCCTTCTACAAGCGGCAGAAGTAGCGGACCGCTCCCGCCGGGAGCCGGCCGCGGCGCGCACCCGTGCGTCGCACTGTGCAAGATCCCTCCCCTTGGCTCCGCCAGGGGCGACCCGCTTCACGACCACACCCTCGCGTACAGGAGAATCGAGCCATGAGCAACCCCCAGCAGCTGCGCTACAGCAAGGAGCACGAGTGGCTGTCGGGCGCCGAGGAAGGCGTCTCGACGGTCGGCATCACCGAGCACGCGGCCAACGCGCTCGGCGACGTCGTCTACGTGCAGCTCCCCGAGGTCGGTACCACGGTCGCGGCGGGCGAGACCTGCGGCGAGCTGGAGTCGACCAAGTCGGTCAGCGATCTCTACTCGCCCGTCGACGGGGAGATCACCGAGATCAACGAGGACGTCGTCAACGACCCCTCGCTGGTGAACTCCGCCCCGTTCGAGGGCGGTTGGCTGTTCAAGGTGAAGACCAGTGGTGAGCCGGCCGAGCTGCTCTCGGCCGACGAGTACGCCGCGTTCATCCAGAGCTGAGCCGCCGGCTCCCCGTCCGCCACCGCCGAGTGGAAGCTCCCCCGGCCTCCGTCCGGGAGATCCCCTTCGCGCCCCTGACTCCCCAGGAAAGACTCATGTCGCTTCTGAACAGCTCCCTCCATGAGCTCGACCCCGATGTCGCCGCCGCCGTCGACGCCGAACTCCACCGCCAGCAGTCCACCCTCGAAATGATCGCGTCGGAGAACTTCGCCCCCGTCGCCGTCATGGAGGCCCAGGGCTCCGTCCTCACCAACAAGTACGCCGAGGGCTACCCCGGCCGCCGCTACTACGGCGGCTGTGAGCACGTCGATGTCGTCGAGCAGATCGCCATCGACCGCATCAAGGCCCTGTTCGGCGCCGAGGCCGCCAACGTCCAGCCGCACTCCGGCGCGCAGGCCAACGCCGCCGCCATGTTCGCCCTGATCAAGCCGGGCGACACCATCCTGGGTCTCAACCTCGCCCACGGCGGGCACCTGACCCACGGCATGAAGATCAACTTCAGCGGCAAGCTCTACAACGTGGTGCCCTACCACGTCGACGAGAAGACCAACCTGGTCGACATGGAGGAGGTCGAGCGCCTCGCCAAGGAGCACCGCCCCAAGCTGATCGTGGCCGGCTGGTCCGCCTACCCCCGCCAGCTCGACTTCGCCGCCTTCCGCCGGATCGCCGACGAGGTCGGTGCCTACCTCATGGTCGACATGGCGCACTTCGCCGGCCTGGTCGCCGCCGGGCTGCACCCCAACCCGGTGCCGCACGCCCACGTCGTGACCACCACCACGCACAAGACCCTGGGCGGCCCCCGCGGCGGCGTCATCCTCTCCACCCAGGAGCTGGCCAAGAAGATCAACTCCGCGGTCTTCCCCGGCCAGCAGGGCGGGCCGCTGGAGCACGTCATCGCCGCCAAGGCCGTCTCCTTCAAGGTCGCCGCGTCCGACGACTTCAAGGAGCGCCAGCAGCGCACCCTCGACGGCGCCCGGATCCTCGCCGAGCGCCTGGTCCAGGACGACGTCAAGCAGCACGGCGTCTCCGTGCTGTCCGGCGGCACCGACGTCCACCTCGTCCTGGTCGACCTGCGCGACAGCGAGCTGGACGGCCAGCAGGCCGAGGACCGGCTCCACGAGGTCGGCATCACGGTCAACCGCAACGCCATCCCCAACGACCCACGGCCGCCGATGGTGACCTCGGGCCTGCGCATCGGCACCCCGGCGCTGGCCACCCGCGGCTTCACCACCGACGACTTCCGCGAGGTCGCCGACATCATCGCCGAGGCCCTCAAGCCGGCCTACGACGCCGACGCCCTCAAGGCCCGGGTCACGGCCCTGGCGGAGAAGTACCCGCTCTACCCGTCGCTGTGACGCGTCTCATGCGCTGACCTTCCCCTGGCCCGTCGGCGACGGCGGGCCAGGGGTGGCGGGACGGATCACAGGGATCACAGGGATCACCGGGCGCTCCGCCCCGGGGCCGCCCCTCTGGGCTTCACCCCCACAAGAGCCCTCCCCTTTCCCCTCTTTCTCCCTCTTCCTCCCCTTCTTCCCCTACTTCCGCGGGACCCCGGTGCGTCCGGCTCCAGCTGCCCGGCCCTCCCCGTGCCCGGCACCTGACCGGGCCCGCGTCCGCGTCCCCGGCCGGGCCCGCAACCGGGCCCCGGCGGCCGGAATCCGGGCCCCGCCCGGCACCCGCCGCGGCTCCGTATCCACCCCGACACCGGCCGTTAGCCCCGGCAACGGATGCTCTTCGGTTTCCGCCCGGAGGCAGCGCGTCCGGTCCGCGTTACGCTCGACAATCGGCGCAGAAACGTACCTCCTGCTCCATTGCTCCACCGTCCACCACGAGCAGACAAGGGAGTCCGCCCCCGTGGCCATCTCCGTCTTCGACCTCTTCTCCATCGGCATCGGCCCCTCCAGCTCCCACACCGTCGGCCCCATGCGCGCCGCCCGGATGTTCGTCGGACGGCTCAAGAAGGACGGCCTGCTCGCCCAGACGGTCAGCGTCCGCGCCGAACTCTTCGGCTCCCTCGGTGCCACCGGCCACGGCCACGGCACCCCCAAGGCCGTCCTCCTCGGCCTGGAGGGGCACTCCCCCCGCACCGTCGACGTCGAATCCGCCGACGACGAGGTGGAGCGCATCCGCACCACCAAGCGCCTGCGGCTGCTGGGCGCCGAAATAGGCGGCGCCCACGAGATCGACTTCGACGAATCGTCCGAGCTGATCCTGCACCGCCGCCGCGCCCTGCCCTACCACGCCAACGGCATGACGCTCTTCGCCTACGACGGCACCGGCGCGCCCCTGCTGGAGAAGACGTACTACTCCGTGGGCGGCGGTTTCGTCGTCGACGAGGACGCCGTGGGCGAGGACCGGATCAAGCTCGACGACACCGTCCTGACCCACCCCTTCCGCACCGGCGACGAACTGCTGCGGCTCTCCCGCGACACCGGGCTGTCCATCTCCGCCCTGATGCTCCAGAACGAGAAGGCCTGGCGCACCGAGGACGAGATCCGCACCGGACTGCTGGAGATCTGGCAGGTCATGCAGGGCTGTGTCACCCGCGGTCTGAGCCGCGAGGGCATCCTGCCCGGCGGCCTCAAGGTCCGCCGCCGCGCCGCCCACTCCGCCCGCCAGCTGCGCTCCGAGGGCGACCACGCCGCCCGCGCCATGGAGTGGACCACGCTCTACGCGATGGCGGTGAACGAGGAGAACGCCGCCGGCGGCCGGGTGGTGACCGCCCCCACCAACGGCGCGGCCGGCATCATCCCCGCCGTCCTGCACTACTACGTCAACTTCGTGCCCGGCGCCGACGAGGAGGGCGTCGTCCGCTTCCTGCTCGCGGCCGGCGCGATCGGCATGCTCTTCAAGGAGAACGCCTCGATCTCCGGCGCCGAGGTCGGCTGCCAGGGCGAGGTCGGCTCCGCCTGCTCGATGGCCGCCGGCGGCCTGGCCGAGGTCCTCGGCGGCTCCCCCGCCCAGGTCGAGAACGCCGCGGAGATCGGCATGGAGCACAACCTCGGCCTGACCTGTGACCCGGTCGGGGGCCTCGTCCAGATCCCGTGCATCGAGCGCAACGGCATGGCCGCGGTCAAGGCCGTCACCGCCGCCCGCATGGCCCTGCGCGGCGACGGCCACCACCATGTCTCCCTCGACAAGGTCATCAAGACCATGAAGGACACCGGCGCCGACATGAGCGTCAAGTACAAGGAGACCGCGCGCGGCGGCCTCGCGGTGAACATCATCGAGTGCTGAGCGCACGGCGCCGCTGAACCGTCGGCGCCGCAGAGAGGAGGGGCCGCCGGCGGGACCGGCGGCCCCTCGCTCATGGGCCGGGCCGCGCGCGGCGGCGGGCTACCGGCCGATCTCCCAGGCGAAGGGCGGGAGTTCACGGGCCCGGGAGTAGATCTCCAGGGCCTGGCCCGCCGGGACGAAGGGGTGGACCCGGGCGCCTTCGAGGCCGGCCAGTACCCGGGCGCAGTGGTGGACACAGCCGGCGACCTCCCGGCCATGACGGTCGACGAGGGTCGCGGCGTCGTGCGGCCCCTCGCACGGGGTGGGGTCCCTGGGCGCGGCGGCCGGGCAGCGGCCGCGGGAGGCGCGGGAGGCGCCGGATGCGCGAGTGGCCCGGTACGGCACCGGGGCGTCGAGTGGCTGGTTCATCGTGGAGTCCCCCTGACGGTGCGGTGGTACGTGCCGTGGGCAGTGGGGGTGGCGGGACGGCCGGAAGGCGCCCGCCGTCCCGGTGCCCAGGACAGTGCTGCTCGGCGCGGGACGCGTCCATGCCGCCTTGGGGAAGACCTGGTCGGATCGTCAGCTATTCGTGGGAATGGGCGCTGCCCGGCCGCGTACCGCCCCGGTCGGCAGGGTCCGGGCGGGGGACGGCGAGCGGCTCCAGGAGCAGCGCGAGACAGAGCAGGGTGGCCGCCAGCAGCCAGCCGCCGACGACATCGCCCGGCCAGTGGACGGCCAGGTACACGCGGGTCAGGCCGACGCCGGCGGCCCAGAGGGCGAGCACCGCCCACCAGGTGCGGGCGCGGGCGGGACCGACGCGCCGGGCAATGCCCCAGGCCAGGATTCCGGCCGCGAGTACCGAGGTGGTGGCGTGGCCGGAGGGGAAGGCGTAGCCGGAGGCGGGGCCGGCCCAGTCGACGGCCGGCGGGCGGGGGCGGGCGAGCAGTTCCATCAGGCCGTAACGGATCGCCTGGCCGGCGGCGAGGACGAGGACGGCGCAGCCCACCGCGCGCAGCCGGCCGCGCGTGTCCCGGCCGGCCAGCAGCCCGGCGAGCACCGCCAGCAGATAGGGGACGGCGCCGGTGCCGGTGGCGGTCAGCACCCGGGCGAGGGAGCGCAGTGGCTCTCCGTGGTGGGCGGCGGACCAGTGGACGGCGGCCCGTTCGGGGGCGAGCGGGACGCCGTGGCGTACGGACACGGTGACGGCGGTGGCGGTGAAGAGCGCCGCGCAGACCGCAGCGACGGTGAGCGGCGGGCGGACGGCGGGACCGGGGCGCGGGCCGGGGCCGCGCCGTGCGGTCTGCGGTTCCGGCCCCGGCGGCGGCCCGGACGCGGTCACCGGGCGGCCACCAGGGGACGCAGCCGGGTGGCGCGGATTCGCTCGACGGTGGGGCCGGCGTGGCGGGCGAGCGGGGTGGCGAGCCAGGCGACGAGGGCGCCGACGAGCAGGCCGACGACGACGTCGTGCGGGTAGTGCGCGCCGACCCAGACGCGCGAGGCCGCCATCAGCAGCGCGGCCGGCACCGCGATCCGGCCCAGTTGCCGGTCGCCCAGCAGCAGGGCGACGGCGGCGGCCGCCGCGATGGCGGAGTGGTTGCTGGGGAACGACCAGTCGCCGGGGCCGGGACAGGCCTCGACGGTGACGGTGTGCAGCGTCCGACAGGGCCGCTGTTCGTCGAAGACCGTCTTGACCAGGTCGGTGACGGCATAGGCGAGGACCACCACGACGGGGGCGGCCAGCGCCCCCGCCATCGCGCCGGGGGCACCGTGGCGCGCCCGCCACCAGGCGATCAGCATCAGGACGGCGAAGAGGCCGAGGCCGTAGTCGGTCCCGTAGGAGACGAGGGTGTTCAGGCCGTGCGGGGCGTGCTGCGCCAGGCCGGTGATCCGGGTGTAGAGGCCGCCGTCTATCGAGGCGCCGCCAAAGGCGAGGTGGTTCACGGGTTCTCCTTGGCGGTGGTGCGTACGGCGCGGTGGGGCGTGGGGAGCGGGGTGGCCGGGGGCGGTGGCCCAGGTGCCCCGCGGTGCGCCGGCAACCCCTGTCACCTGCGGAAATGCGGCGACGGAGGCGATGTCGGCGGCCCCTCGCATAATGGGTGCGGGCCTGCCCCACGACCGACCGGCCGACTACAGTCAAGTAGACGGCTGTCGGAACTGTAGACGACGAAAAGGTGAAGGGCGTTCCATGTCGGAGACATCACCTGTACAGCGGCGCCCTGCCGGCGAGCTGGAGGCGAGCGTGCTCGCGGCGCTCTGGGCGGCCGGGGAGCCGCTGAGCCCGGCCGAGGTGCAGCGCGCGCTCGGCGGCCGCCTCGCGCGCACCACCGTCACCACCATCCTCAGCCGGCTGCACGACAAGGGAGCGGTGTCCCGCTCCAGAGCCGGCCGCGGCTTCACGTATTCGCCGATACAGGACTCCGCGGGGCTGACCGCCCGGCGGATGCGCAGCGAACTCGACAAGCAGGACGACCGCGGCACCGCCCTCGCCCGCTTCGTCTCCCAGCTGACCAGCGAGGACGAGCAGTTGCTGCGGACCCTGCTGGAGGCGGCGGGGGACGCCCCCGAGGGGCCGTCCGCCGCCCCGCGGCCCGGCCCCGGAGCCGGCCCGTGATCGTCGCCGTCTGGATTCCGCTGCTGATGCCGCTGCTCGCGGTGCCGGCCGCCCGCCGCCTGGCCGAGTCGCTGCCGCCGCGCGCCGCCGCCTGGCTGCTGGCCGGCTGCGCGGCCGCCCTCGCCGGTTGCACCACCGCGGCGCTCGGCCTGCTGGCGGCCGCCGGGGCGCTGCGGCTGCCCCCGATCGCCGCCCTGGGTCACCTCTCCCTGCCGCTGCTCGGCGACAGCGGCGACGGTGCCGTGACCGTCCCCGTGGCCGCTGCCGCCGCCGCTCTGCTCACCGCCTGCACGCTCGCCGTCCTGCACCACGCCCGCCGGCACCGCGCCGAGCTGCGCGCCGCCCGGCGGGCCACCGGCGCCCACCCCACCTCCGGCGATCTGTGCGTCCTGCCCGACCCCGCCCCCGAGGCGTACGCCCTGCCGGGCCGGCCGGGCCGGGTGGTGGTCACCGCCGGGATGCTGCGGGCGCTGCCGCCGGCCGAGCGGGAGGCGCTGTTCGCCCATGAGCGCGCCCATCTCGCGGGCCGCCACCATCTGTTCCTGCTCACGACCACGCTCGCCGCGGCCTGCCACCCGCTGCTCCGCTCGCTGCGCGCACCCCTGGCGTACGCCCTGGAGCGCTGGGCCGACGAGACGGCCGCGTCCCGGGTGGGCGACCGCCGGGTCACGGCCCGGGCCATCGGTCGCGCCGCGCTGGCCGCCCGCCCGGATGCCCGGGCGCCGCACCGTCCCGGCGGCGTGCTGGCCGCGACGGCCGGCCCGGTGCCGCGCCGGGTCGCCGCCCTGCTGGACGGGGAGCGGGCGGCCGGTCACCCCCCGATACGGGCCGGCTTCCCGGGCCGCCGGCTGATCGCCGCGGCCCTGCTCGCCTGTGTCACCTTCTCGGCGGCCGCCGCCCTGGACGCCGCGGCCGATCTGCACGAGACGGTGGAGGTGGCCCAGGGGGAGGCGGCGCACTGAGGGCTCCCGGGGGCGGTCCGGCACGGAGCCGCGGCGCCCGGCGTCAGGAGTCCCCCGGCCCGTTCCGCCGGTGCGCCCGGGTGCCGCTCCCCTGTCCGGTCCCCACCGTGAAACCCAGGGTCGCGCCGCCGCCCTCGCGGCGGGCGGCGAAGGCATGGCCCCCGTGGGCGGTCGCGATCTCGCGGACGATGGCCAGGCCGAGGCCGGAGCCGGGCAGACCGCGGGCGGCCGCGGCCCGGTAGAAGCGGTCGAAGACCCGGGTGAGGTCCGCCTCGGCGATCCCGGGGCCGCGGTCGAGGACCTCGAAACGGGCGCCGGTGACCACGACCTCGATCGGCTCCGTCCCGCCCGCGTCGAACTTGGCGGCGTTCTCCAGCAGATTCGTCAGCGCCCGGTGCAGCGCGGCGGACCGGCCCTCGACCACCGCCGGGCGGACGGTCCGTACGGTGATCTCACGGCCGGTGCGGCGCCGGGCCGAAGCGGCCGCCTTCTCGGCGACCTCGGCCAGGCTCACCTCGGACAACGGGTCGTCGTCGCGCTGTCCGGCGGCCAGATCCACCAGCTCGTTCACCAGATCGCTCAGCTCCCTGGCCTCACCCGCCAGGTCGGCGAGCAGCTCCTCGCGGGCATCCGGCGGCAGCTCGTCGAAGCGCTTGAGCAGCGAGATGTTCGTACGGAGCGAGGTCAGCGGGGTGCGCAGCTCATGGCCGGCGTCCTGGACGAGGCGCTGCTGGTCCTGGACGGCACTGGCCAGCCGGCCGAGCATGTCGTCGAAGGCCCGCCCGAGCCGGGCGACCTCGTCCCGCCCCGCCACCGGGACCGGGACGTCCAACCGCCCGTGCTCGGCCACGCTCTCGGCGACCGAGGTCAGCCGCACCAGCCGGCCGGTGATCCGGCGCGCCAGCCACCAGCCGCCCGCCCCGGACAGCGCTATGACCGAGGCGGCCAGCAGGGCGGTGCGCTGCTGGAGGGCGGAGAGCAGATCCTCGGTCTCGCTGAACTTCTGGGCGACCTGGACCGCCCCGCGGCCACCGCCGAGCGCGACGGTCGCGACGTGGTAGACCTCGCCGCCGATGTCCGCCTCCCGCTCCACGTACCGGCCGGCGCGGGCGTCCCGGGCGATCCGCTGTTCCCCGTCACCGGCCGGCAGGGCCGGGCGGCCCAGCTCCACGATCCGGCCGCCGGCACCCAGGATCTGCACGTCGGTACGGGTGGGCCGGGTGAGGTCGTCGCGCGGCCCGTCGTGGTCGGGGTCGGTGGACGCATAGTCCTCGGGCCCCAGCGACTTCTCCTGGACCTGGGTGCGCAGATCCCCCACGACCTCCGAGAACACCGACTTCTCGTCCACCCGCACCAGCCGGGCCGCCGCGTCGTAGCTGAGGAAGCCGACGAGGACGGTCACCGCCGCGGCACCGGCGGCGAAGGCCACCGCGAAGGTGGTGCGCAGGCTGGCCGGCTTCCGGGTACGCAGCCAGGCGGCCTGCCCGCCGTTGCGCCAGGAGCGCAGCCGGGCACGCAGCCCCCGGCCGGTCCGGGCGCCCGGACCTCTCCCTCCGCCGCGCGGCCCGGACATCTCAGTCCTCCCGCAGGACGTAGCCGACGCCCCGCACCGTGTGGATCAGCGGACGGCTGCCCGGGACGTCGACCTTGCGCCGCAGATAGCCCACGTACACCGCGAGGTTCTTCGAGCCCGGCCCGAAGTCGTAGCCCCAGATCCGGTCGTAGATCGTCGAGTGGTCCAGGACGATCCCGGCGTTCCGGGCCAGCAGCTCCAGCAGTTCGAACTCGGTCCGGGTCAGCTCCAGCTCCCGCTCGCCGCGCCAGGCACGGCGCGAGGGGCCGTCGATCCGCAGATCCGCCGCCTCGACGACCCCGCTGTCCGCGAGCCGGGCCTCGTCGGCCTCCCCCGGCCCGCCGGCCCCGTCGGTCCCGGGCCCCGGCCCCGCCGTCCCGGCCGGATCCGGCGTCGTCCGCCGCAGCAGCGCCCGCAGCCGCGCGAAGACCTCCTCGACCTCGAACGGCTTGACCACGTAGTCGTCCGCACCGGCGTCCAGTCCGGCGATCCGGTCCGCCGTCTCGACGCGGGCGGTGAGCATGAGGATCGGGGTGCGGTCCTGCTCGGCCCGCAGCACCTGGCACACCTGGAGCCCGTCGATCCCCGGCATCATCACGTCCAGCAGGATGACATCCGGCCGTTCGCGGTGGGCGGCGGCGAGCGCCTGGATGCCGTCGGCGACGGCGGTGACCTGGTATCCCTCCAGGGTCAGGGCACGCTCCAGCGCGGTGCGGATGGGGCGGTCGTCCTCGGCGAGCAGCACGGAGTGGGTCACGCGGCAAGTCTGCCAAGGGCTCGGGGGTGCGGCTGCGGGCGGCCGGTCCGATGGCGGGTTTCTTACTCGCCTCTCACCCGTGGTTCTTACCGGGCTCTCACCCTGGCCACGCCATTGACTTACCCCTTGCCGCCACGGTTGCCCGGTGCCGGACGGTCGGCCGCGACGACCAGGTCGCGAGGGTACCGGCCGGTCGGAACGAGTCGGCACATCTCGGGGAGAGCACCACACCGCATGAAGATCACCCTCCTGCTGCACAACGCCTACGCCATCGGCGGCACCATCCGCACCACCTTCAACCTCGCCGCCGCGCTCGCCGACCGGCACGACGTCGAGATCGTCTCGATGCTCCGGCACCGCGAGGTCCCGCGGTTCACCCCGGACCCCCGGGTGCGGCTGGTACCGCTGGTGGACACCCGCGTCGGCAGCAAGGACATGGCCGATCCGCGCTTCGGCGAGGCCGCGCAGGACTTCCCGCTCGCCGAGAAGCGGTACCAGCAGTACAACCGGCTGGTCGACGTCCGCGCCGCGGAGTTCCTGCGCGGTACGGACGCGGACGTGCTGATCGGCACCCGGCCCGGCATCAATGTCTACCTGGCCCGCTTCGGCCCGCGCCGGGCACTGCGGATCGCCCAGGAGCATCTGAGACACGACGCCCACAGCAAGCAGCTCCGCGCCGAACTCGCCCGCCACTACCGGACACTGGACGCCCTGGTCACCACCACCGAGGCGGACGCCGCCGTGTACCGGGCGCGGATGCCGCTGCCCGGGGTACGGGTCCTGGCCGTGCCCAACATCGTGCCCGCGCCGGACGGCCCGCCGTCCGAGGGCACCGCGAAGGTGATCTCGGCCGCCGGCCGGCTGGTCCGCGGCAAGCGCTTCGACCTGCTGATCGAGGCCTTCTCGGCGGTCGCCGCCAAGCACCCCGACTGGCAGCTGCGGATACACGGCGGCGGCGCCGAGCGGGCCAAGCTCCAGGGGCTGATCGACGGCCTCGGGCTGAGCGGGCAGGCGGAGCTGACCGGGCCGCGCTCGCCGATAGAGGCGGAGTTCGCGAAGGCCTCGATCGTCGCCTCGGCCTCGGACGCCGAGTCGTTCGGCATGACCATCGTCGAGGCGATGCGCTGCGGGGTGCCGGTCGTCAGCACCGACTGCCCGCTGGGCCCCGCCGAGATCATCCACGACGGCCAGGACGGCCTGCTGGTGCCGCGCGGGGACGGCCAGGCGCTGGCCGACGCCCTGATGGAGCTCATCGAGGCCCCGCAGCGCCGCCGCGCGATGGCCGAGGCCGCGCGGGAGAGCTCGCACCGCTACGACCCGGAGCCGATCGCCGAGCGCTACCAACTCCTCTTCCAGGAGCTCCGGTCGACGCGCAACGGCCGGGCCTGGCAGCGCACCGTGGGCCGTACCCGCAACCGTGTCCGGCGGCTGCTGCGACGGGCCCTGCGCCGCTGAGGCGGCCGCCCCGTACGGCGGCACCCGGTCCGAAAAGCACCGGACGCGCCGTCACATCCGCCCGCGTGCACGGAATTTCCCGACCACTGTCTGGCGCCTTCCGGTATCGGCATGCTGAACTACTGAAAACTGCTGGAAACTGCTGGAACGAAACCGAATCGCACGGAACACAGAACACAGAAACACTGAGATCCCGATGGCACCACATTGCGGGAACGGGGCAGTTCGGGGTCACAGCAGTTCTGGATCACGGCGGCGGCAGCGGGTCACCACACCGGGACACAGTGCGCAGGGGCACAACGGCGCACAAACACAGGCACGTCACACCACATCGCAACACGGTTGCCGCTTCGAGCAGTTGACGCTTCGAATCCGCAGGTCCGATCGGCAGGAGGCCGTTCATGCTGCACGGTGTCGATGTCAGCTCCTACAACACCTCGTATTCCACCGAGGGGTTGGACTTCGTTTTCGTCAAGGCCACCGAAGGCCGTTCCTACATCAATCCACACCAGTCCGCGCAGGCGTCGAAGGCCCGTAAGGCGGGCTGCGTGGTCGGTTTCTACCACTTCCTGTGGCCGGGAAATATCGCCGCCCAGGCGAAATACTTCGTCGAAAAGTGCGCGTCGGTCCAGGGTGATCTCCTGGCCTGCGACTGGGAGCTCACCGGCGAGGGGACGTATGCCAGCAATGCACAGAAGGACCAGTTCCTGGCCGAGGTGAAGAGGCTGCGCCCCACCCACCGCGTGCTGCTCTACTGCAACCGCGAATTCTGGCTCCACCGCGACACCACGTCGTACGCGGCCGACGGCCTGTGGATCGCCGACTACGTCTCCGCCGGTCACCCCCGGATCAAGGCGAAGTGGCGCATCCATCAGTACACCGACACCCCGCTGGACAAGGACGTCGCGGACTTCACGAGCAAGGCCGCCCTCAAGAAGTGGGCGCACCCGGCATAAGGTTTCCTACCGGCACGCCGATTCGCGCCCCCGGGAAGCGTACGCACGCGCGGAAGAAACGCTGCGTAAACCTCGCGGGACGGTGCGTCACAAGGGACCCCGTGCCACAGGAACCGTGCGTCACGACAACGGCACGACGCACCCCGAGAAACCAGAGGAGCAGCCGTGACCGACCCGGCGTCCAAGGCCCTGCAGCAGGAGATCGCCCGGGATCTCCAGGTGACCGCGTCCTTCGACGCCGAGCAGGAGATCGAACGCCGGGTGGCCTTCCTCACCGGGCGGCTGACCTCCGCGGGCCTGCGTTCCCTGGTCCTGGGGATCAGCGGCGGCGTCGACTCCACGACCACCGGGCGGCTCTGCCAGCTCGCCGTGGAGCGGGCCCGCGCCGCCGGGCACGAGGCGACGTTCTACGCGATGCGGCTGCCGTACGGCGTCCAGGCGGACGAGAAGGACGCCCAGCGGGCGCTGGAGTTCATCCGCGCCGACCGGGAGCTGACCGTCGACATCCGCCCGGCGAGCGACGCGGCGCTGCAGGCCGCGGTGGACGGCGGGCTCACCTTCCGCGACGCCCACCACCAGGACTTCGTCCACGGCAACATCAAGGCCCGCCAGCGCATGATCGCGCAGTACGCGGTCGCCGGTGCCCGCGACGGCCTGGTCGTGGGCACCGACCACGCGGCCGAGGCGGTCTCCGGCTTCTTCACGAAGTTCGGAGACGGCGCGGCCGATGTGGTGCCGCTCACCGGCCTGACCAAGCGCCGGGTACGCGCCGTCTCGGCGGCGCTGGGCGCCCCGGCCGAGCTGGTCCACAAGGTTCCGACGGCCGATCTGGAGACCCTCGACCCGGGCAAGCCGGACGAGGACGCGCTCGGCGTGAGCTACGACCAGATCGACGACTTCCTGGAGGGCAAGCCGGTCGACGACACCGCCGCCCAGGCCATCGTCCGCCGGTACCGCTTCACCGAACACAAGCGGGCGCTGCCGATCGCGCCGTGAGGGGAGCGGGGCGGCGGCCGGGGGCGGGTGTCGGCGCTGCCGATGGCGCCTCCCGGTGAGCTCAAGGCTCTCCCCCAAAGCTCTCCCCCAGGCTCTCCCC
>NZ_SDIF01000101.1 GCF_004122735.1 Streptomyces sioyaensis
GCCCGACACACACCCCCACCGCCCGACACACACCTCCCGCCCGACACCTCACGACGGCCCGTCGTCAAAACACCCCGCGGACAATGAAGTTGCCCGCTTCCGAGGCGCGCCCCGACCATGACGGCATGGACAGGAAAGCGCGCCCCCACACCGGCACGGCCACCCCCAGGGACACCGGCACCGCCACCGCCGCCGGCACCGCCACCAGCTCCAACACCACCGGCATCAACGCGAGCATGAACATGACTGACGCCCCGTACGCCACCCCCTCGCACACGGCCGCCTCACACACCACCACCTCACGCACCGGCGCCCCACCCACTGCGGCCCCCGCTACGGCCCCCGCCCCGCCCCTCACCATCCGGCTCGCCATACCCACCGACACCCCGGCGATAGCCGCCATCCACCAGGCATCACGGCAGGTCACCATGCCCTACCTGCCGCCCCAGCGCCGTACCCATGACGAGGTCACCCGCTGGGTCCGGGAGATCGTGCTGCCGCAGTGTCACACCGTCGTCGCCGCCCGTGGTCCGGAGCTCCTCGGCTATGCCGCCGTCCGGGGCGAGCTGCTCGACCAGCTCTATCTGCGCCCGGACGTCCGCCGCACCGGCATCGGCAGCCTCCTGCTCGCCGCGGCACGGCGACACCGCCCGGACGGCCTGTTGCTGCATGTCTTCCAACTCAACGCGGAAGCCCGGGCGTTCTACGCCCACCACGGCTTCCGGGTCGTGGCCACGGACGACGGCAGGGGCAACATGGAGAACCTGCCGCAGCTCACCCTCCGATGGACGCCGGCTTCCGTCCCCGTTCCCCCTCGGGGAACCCCCTAGGGGATGTCACAGGTCAGCAGCAAACCCCGCCCCGATCCCCCAGCTCGACCACCCAATCCACGCGGACCAGGTACTTTCGAGTACGTGGCTGGATTCAGGATGGGTCGCGGACGGAATGCCCGCCCCGCGCAGAACGGACAGCAAGGGCACCAGGGGCAGCAGGCTCCGTACGGACAGCAAGGGCCGTACGGGCAGCAGCCCCCACCGCCGCACGGGCAGTGGCAGCAGCCACCGCAGCAGTACGGCGGCGGGCCACAGGCCCAGCCGCACGGGCAGCACGGCGAGCCCGAGTACTTCGGCGACGGCGGCTACCACCCCCAGCAGTCCTACGCGCCGTACACGAACGACAACAACCCAGGTCACACCCAGCAGTTCAGCGTCGGCGAGGCGCCGGACGCCTACGGTGCGCAGCCGGGCGGGTACGACAACGGCCCCGACGCCGCGTACGCGGCCGGCGGCACCTACCGCGCCGGGCAGACCAGCGCACCGCCGGCCGGCCCCAAGCTGCACTGGAAGCAGCTGCTGTCCGGCATCGTGCTGCGCCCCGAGGCCACGTTCTGGCAGATGCGCGACCACGCGGTCTGGGCCCCCGCCCTCCTCGTCACCTTCCTCTACGGCCTGCTCGCGGTCTTCGGCTTCGACAAGGCCCGCGCGGATGTGCTGAACGCCACGCTGTCCAACAGCATCCCCTGGGTGCTGATCACCGCGGTGATGTTCATCATCGGCAGCCTGATCCTGGGCGCGGTCACCCACACCATGGCCCGCCAGCTCGGCGGCGACGGCGCCTGGCAGCCGACCATCGGCCTGACCATGCTGATCATGACGATCACGGACGCGCCCCGGCTGCTCTTCGCCATGTTCCTCGGCGGCGACAGCGCCCTGGTGCAGGTGCTGGGCTGGCTGACCTGGCTCGCCACCGGCTATCTGCTCACCTCCATGGTGAGCAAGTCGCACGACCTGCCGTGGCCCAAGGCCCTCGGCGCCTCCGCGATCCAGCTGGTCGCCCTGCTCGCCCTGCTGAAGCTCGGCACGTTGTAACGCCGTCCCGGCCACGGGCAAGGGGCCCGCCCCGGAGCACACAAGCTCCGGAGCGGGCCCCTTGCCGTACGACCGCACACCCTGCCGCACAGGGACAGGCACCAGGAGAGGCGCCGCCCGGCCTGGGCGAACGCTGCCCCGTCTAGGCGAACCGCTGCCCGGCCGACCCGTCACACCCCTGCAACCGCAGCGGTTCCTTCGCCGCCCCCAGCGTCAGGCACAGCGACGGCGCGGCGGCCGGCCGGATGGTGCCGTCGGCCCGTACGAACTCCTGGTTGGCCGCGCCCGAGCAGTTCCACAGCACCAGACCGGCCCCGGCCGCGTACCGGGCGCCGGGCACGTCCAGACACCGGTCCTGGGTCAGCTCCACATGCACCGACCGCCGCTCGGGGTCGTACCACCAGCCCTGGTTGCGCCCGCCGTGGCAGTCCCAGCCGCCGACCGCCGTCCCGTTGCCGCTCGCGCCGCCGGTCGCATCCACACAGCTGCCCGTGGCGGCGTTCTTCAGCGGCCGGTACGCGTCGTCCCAGGCCCCCGCGTACAGCTTCGGCTGCCCGGTGCTCGCCGAATCGGCGCAGGACGCCTCCCGCAGCCCCGACACATACAGCTGGGTCAGACACGAGGCGAACGCGCCGTGCCCGCGGGCGTTGGGGTGGAAGGACTGCCGCACCGAGTTCGCGTTCGGCGGGAAGGGGTTGGTGAGGTTCACCCACAGCCCGCGGGCCCAGGTGTCCTCCATGCACACCTCGTGCCCGTGGAACAGCCGCGAGGCGTCCAGATAGGTCGCGCCCGTGTCCCGCGCGGCCGTCCGCATCCCCTTCTCGAACGCCGGCACGGCGGCATTGCGCCCCCAGCCCGCGTCGGAGGTGTAGCCGGTACAGCCGCCCGGCAGCTTCCCCGGGTAGTGCGGGTTGTCCGTCACATCCGGCCCGATCGGACTCGGATACGACATCACCACGAGCCGGTAGTCACCGTCCGCGTACCCGGCGTCCCGCATCACGGTCCGCAGATCGGCCACCGTCCGCTCGACCTTCGGCACCAGAGCGTCGACCCGCGCCTGCCAGCCCGGCTGGTACTTCGGCTCGCAGGTGCCCTGGAACAGGAACCAGCGCTCCACGCAGTCCGTCATCACCGGCCCGAACTGCAGATCGTCATTGGCGCCCGCAACCAGCAGCACCATCTTCAGCCGCGTATTGCGGGCCTTGATCGCCAGACTGTCGCTCTGCACCAGCTCATCGGCGTACTGCTTGCTGCCACCGATCACGATGTTGCCGCTGGAGGCACCGGAGCAGGCGACGTTGTACGTCACATCCGCCGCGATCCCGGTCCGGTGGATCGCCGAGTCCGGCGACCGGTGACACCAGTTGTCCGGCCCGTCGGTACCCGGCTCGTACGTCCCGACGCCCTCCCCCGAGATCTCGCTGTCCCCCAGCGAGATCACCGCGGTCTTCCGCTCCCCGACCGGCCGCTCGGCCGGATCCCCGTACAGCCCGGCCGCCTCCCGCGCCCGGATCTGCTCCAGTTCGGGCGACAGCGGCTTGGCAGCCGGCCCGTCCCGTCCCACGGCCCCGGCCGCGGCACTCGCCCCGCCCGCCGCCACGGTGCACACCAAGGTCAGCGCCGCCGCCGAGGTCGCCACCACCGCCCGGAACCGCCGCCGGGCACCCGCCCCGGACCCCGTACGCCACCCACGTAACGCCCCCCGCCCACGTCTCGCACGCACCATGGGGCCTCCCCTCCGGTCTGCTGTTACCGCGGGTTCTAGTCGCAGCCGGACCCGGACGGAACACCCGGAACGGGATTGGCCGGATCCCGCACACAGCAGACCACCCGACCGCCAACTCCCTTACGGGGATCGGCGACCGGGTGGATCGACGACGTAACGTGCCAGACGACCTCAGGCGTCGAGTATCTGCCCCTCGCGCCGCACGACCGGCGGCTCGACGCTCCAGGGGAAGTTGATCCACTCGTCCGTGCGCTTCCACACGTACTCGCACTTCACCAGCGAGTGCGGCTTCTCATAGATCACCGCGCTGCGGACCTCCGCCACGGTCCCCTGGCAGAAGTCGTGGACGAGCTTGAGCGTCTTGCCGGTGTCCGCGACATCGTCGGCGATCAGCACCTTCTTCTCCGAGAAGTCGATCGCGTTCGGCACCGGCGCCAGCATGACCGGCATCTCCAGGGTGGTCCCCACCCCCGTGTAGAACTCCACGTTCACCAGGTGGATGTTCTTGCAGTCCAGCGCGTACGCCAACCCCCCGGCGACGAACACCCCGCCACGGGCGATCGACAGCACGACATCGGGCTCGTACCCGTCGTCGGCGATCGTCTGCGCCAGCTCGCGGATCGCCCCACCGAACCGCTCGTACGTCAGGTTCTCCCGCACGTCACTCACGTATCTCTCTCAGACCTTCTGTGTCCACGCTCTGCCACGCGCCCGCCCTGAGCGCGCCCCCCGCACCGACGCGGCTGTGTCCTACCTGGTCATACCTGCGAACGGTGGAAGTTCTTGAACGACCGGGACGGCGTCGGACCGCGCTGCCCCTGGTAACGGGAGCCGTACCGCTCACTGCCGTACGGGTGCTCGGCCGGCGAGGTCAGCCGGAACATGCACAGCTGCCCGATCTTCATGCCCGGCCACAGCTTGATCGGCAGCGTGGCGACATTGCTCAGCTCCAGCGTCACGTGGCCGCTGAATCCCGGGTCGATGAACCCGGCGGTCGAATGCGTCAGCAGCCCCAGCCGCCCCAGCGAGCTCTTCCCCTCAAGCCGGGACGCAAG
Source organism: Streptomyces sioyaensis (assembly GCF_004122735.1). Lineage (GTDB taxonomy): Bacteria > Actinomycetota > Actinomycetes > Streptomycetales > Streptomycetaceae > Streptomyces > Streptomyces sioyaensis. The sequence continues at coordinate 4,650 of NZ_SDIF01000101.1, forward strand.
ATCATCAGGCAGCGTGATGACCTCGTACGTCGAGGCCAGCACGAACTCGCCCGGGTGCAGGATGAACGCCTCATCCCCCTCGGGCACGACCTCACGGGTCAGATCGCACTGCTCGACGGCGGGGTCGATGTGCGGGTAGCGGTGATTCTCGAACACCCGGAAATAGCGGTCGAGCCGCACGTCGATGCTGGACGGCTGCACCATCGATTCGTCATAGGGGTCGATGCGCACCCGACCAGCATCGATCTCGGCCCGGATGTCCTTGTCTGAGAGAAGCACGCAGACGAGGATACGCGCCCACCCGGCCCCCCTCGCACGACGAGGGCCCGGCCCCCATCAAGGAAGCCGGGCCCCAGACCACTCCTCGTTACGTCTGTTCGTTACGTCTGTGCGTTACTTCTGCTCGCCGCTGCCGATCTTCCTGCGTGCCGCCGCTCCGATACCGGTTCCGATACCGGTCGCTACCGCTTTGCGTACTCGACGGGCACCGAGTGCCGCAGCCGAGCGCAGCGCGGGCAGCGCAACAGCCGTCCGGGACCGAGCCGGTCGGTGGTCTGCATCGGGAACGAAGCGGTGCTGAACACGTGGCCCTCGGCACAACGTACGACGGTGCGCTCCATCAAGTCCCTCTCCCAACTGCGTGGACAACAAAAGCCACATTAGGGGATGAACTGGGCGCCCTCACAGGCGGCACTCCGGTGCCCAACCGTACGCCCCAACTCCCGCGCCCCGCACACGCATCCCACCCGCGCCCCACCCGCCGAGCGACCCCCGGCCCACGCCGGCCGGCACGCCGCCACACAGCCTCGCGGGCATGCCAAATGCACCACGAGGTGGCGATGGGGTAGAGTGTGCGACGATGTTCCGCTCTCGACAGAGACGGAATCACGCGGGTGTAGTTTAATGGTAGAACATGAGCTTCCCAAGCTCAGAGCGCGGGTTCGATTCCCGTCACCCGCTCCACAGTTGAGGCCCAGGTCAGGGACCTGGGCCTTGTTTGTTGTCTGGACCAGTTCAGGCGTCGCGCACCAGATCCGCACCAGAAGGCTCACCGGAAGGCTTCTGGCGGGCCTTGCTGCGGGCAGCCCGCAGCAGGTCGTCCAGCCCGCTCGCGACTTCCTGTTGCCGCTCCAGATCCGAATGCTGGTAGATCAACGCGGCCTTCTCCGACGACTGGCCGGCGCGGACCATCGTGTCCTTGAGCGTCGCTCCCGACCGCGTCGCCAGGGTGTGACCGGTGTGACGAAGGTCGTAGAAGCGGAAGCCCTCCGCCGCTTGCCCGCGTCCGACTTGGTGTCGCCGCGCGCACGATGGCCGGTCGTCAGCTCGGGGGCGGCCATGCGGACGCGAATGGTCATCTCGTCCAGGTCCACGTCCTTGCGGCGCAGCTCGGCCTGTTCCTCCGGCCGCATGGGACCGTACGCGCCGAGGAAGACCATCAGACGCCAGCGAGGCCCGAGGGCGTTGGCGAGCGCGTCGACCTGGTCGACGGTGGCGATCTGGCGTTCGCCGGCGGACTCCTTGCCAGCGCCCCTGATACGGCAGGGGTGCGGCGGATCAGCTCGTCGTCGACCGCGGTCTCCATGATGGCCTTGAGCAGTCGATAGGACTTGGCGACGGTCGTGGGCGCACCCGTGGACGCCAGCCGCTCGGTACGCCATGTGCGGACGCATGGGGCAGTGATCTCGTCGAGGTCCAGGCCTCGAAGGTGGGCAGGATGTGCAGGCGCAGAAGCCGCCGGTACAGCTCGTCCGTGGTGGCGGAGAGGCCGCGCTCGTCCACCCACTGGAGTGCGTACTCCCTGAAGTTCACCGCGCCGGCGTCCGGGTCCTGCCAGTTCCCGCGCGTGAGATCGGCCTCGATCTGTGAGAGCCAGACCTCGGCGTCCTTCTTGGTCTCGAAGGTCTCAGGTGCACGGAACTCCTGGCCGTCCGGTCCCAGGTAGCTCGCGGTCCAGCGGCCAGACCGGTACTGACGCACCGCGCCGAAGCGGCGGCGGGTGCCCTTCGCGTTCCCCATCAGGCGGCCCTCCCGAGGCGTGAGCGACGACGGATGGGCTGAACGGTGTTGCCCTCGATGTAGGCAACGAGGGCGCTCTCCTTGATGCGCACGTGGCTGCCGACCCTGACGAAGGCGATCCGGCGCTCGGCGATGAGGCGGCGCGGGAAGCGGGCGGTCGTGCCGAGGCGTGCGGCGGCTTGGTCAACCGTGAGCAGGGAGTCGGTCACGATCGCTCTCCTTCCTGGGCAAGGGCTTCCCGGGCGGTGTCGCGGTTGGTCTGGATGTCGCGGGCGATGGTGGCGGCGAGGGCGGATTCGCCGGGGGTGTGACCGTGGCCGACGTACTGCCAGTCGGTCAGGACGAGGACGGTGTCCGGCTCCGGGCGTTCATGGCCGAGGGCTTCGTGTTCCTGGGCGGCGCGAAAGTCGGCGCGGGCACCGAGCCGCCCACCGGTAGGCCACCGCCCCACGCGCAGATCGCTGAGCGGCCGACGCCACCAGCAGTCGGCGGCGCCAGCTGATCGGAGCTACGGGCCCGGCCGCGTGCTGCAGGAGCCCGGTTCAGGGCTGACCGGTTCCACCACGGGTACGTGGGCTATCGGGTGGCATCGCAGGTGCAGCAACGGCTTGTCCCCCGCAAGTCCGGTGTTGCCCTCGGTCACCTTGAGCGCAAATCGGCCTGCTCCTCCTGCCGCATGGGCCCCGGGGCCACAGGGCCCCGCTAGCACGGGAGTTGGGCCTGGATGGTCTTGCCGGCTCCGGGGGTGGGGGTGATGGCCAGGTGGCTGGTGAGGTGGCGGATCATGCGCCAGCCGAATCCACCGCTGCCGCCGTTGAGATCAGGTGTGCGGTCGCGGGGGCTGAGCCGAGGTCGCCGACCGCGGCGGTCAGCGCGTCCGGGCCGGCAAAGAGGTGGAGGGCGTAACGGCCCGCCGCCGCTTCCTGGTGCAGCTTCCCTCAGGCGTGGACGACAGAAGCTCGGCCATCGCCTTCACAGAAAACCTGTCACGGCGGTGGTAGACATGCCGCCCCCCCCGGGGGTTAGGATTTTCGTCGTAGCCAAGAGATCGAAAGGCGCGGCAGAGGTCGAACTGCCGCGCGTGCAGTGCCAGAAGAGGTACGGCAGTGGAGTCGCGGGGCCGAAAGGTATGCAGGTGGGCCCCGCAACTGACTGCCGGGCCGGGCGGCCCCTGGGGCCGCGAGCGGGATCACTGGATCCGCAGTAGCAAGCAAGCCAGAAGAAGGATGAGAAGGAGGCAGGCGCCATCAGGATCGCCCGGGCGAGGAAGTGAGTCCGCTCGGGTACCGCAGGCCCCGGATTGGAAGGTGGTCCCCGGTCACGCATCCGCGATCCCCGCACTTCCCGCCCTCTCCCGGGCGACGGTGCGGAAACAGAAAGCCGGCACCGCAGTAAGTCGGCAGATGGTGTTCAATCCCTCGGGGCCCTGGTGCGTGTTCGGCACCAGGGCCCCACGATGCATTCCCCCATCAGAGGTGCAAATGACCGCAGAAATCTCTCACGACCGTCTCAACGACGAGGACTATCCCGCCTACACCATGGGTCGAGCCGCCGAAATGCTCGACACCACCCCCGCCTTCCTGCGGGCCCTCGGTGAGGCCAAGCTGATCACGCCGTTGCGTTCCGAGGGCGGCCACCGCCGCTACTCCCGCTACCAGCTGCGTATCGCCGCACGCGCCCGCGAACTCGTCGACCAAGGGACCCCCGTCGAGGCCGCCTGCCGCATCGTCATCCTCGAAGACCAGCTCGACGAAGCTCAGCGCATCAACGAAGAACTGCGCGCTTCACCCTCCGGTCCCCACCTCAAGACCGACGTCTGAAGTCCGCTTCCGCGCCCGCGCACGGCGGCCGCGCCGGGGACGTTCAGTCGGCGTCGGACAGGCCGGCGTCACAGCTGACCCGCAGCAGCACGCAGACGGGCTCCGTCGATATCGTCGCCGGAGCTCTTCGCCGTCAGCCTGACGCCAACCGGGCTGAGCACCGCGGTCGAGATGTCCCCTGATCCGGCGGCAGCGTCCGAGGCTCCGCGCCTCTGATTCCTCCGGGCCGGGCGGGCCATCGGGACATGGGACCGATGAGACCCACGAGCCGGCAGACCGCAGTGGTCAGCCGACGGCGAGGGAGATGGCGATGTAGTGCGCGGTGAAGCCTGCCACCGTCAGGGCGTGGAAGACCTCGTGAAAGCCGAACCAGCGAGGTGAGGGGTCGGGGCGCTGGAGGGCGTAGACCACCGCGCCCACGCTGTAGAGGAGACCGCCGGTCACGACCAGGGTGAGTACGGCCACTCCGCCGGTGTGCAAGAAGTCGGGCAGGTAGCGCACCGGTGCCCAGCCCAGGGCCAGGTAGCAGGGGGTGTACAGCCAGCGGGGAGCTCCGACCCACAGGACGCGGAAGGCGATGCCGACCAGCGCCCCCGTCCACACGACCCACAGCAGGACGGGTCGCTGAGCCGAAGTGAGGAGGAGCACGGCCAGGGGGGTGCAGGTGCCGGCGATGATGAGGAAGATATTGGCGTGGTCGAGACGACGCAGAACGGCCTCACCGAGCGACCCCCAGGTACCGCGGTGGTAGATGGCGCTCGTCCCGAACAGCAGCAAGGCGGTGACGGCGTACACAGTGCAGGCCAAGGCAGCCTGCGGGGTCCGGGCCAGGCGGATCAGGACGACGCCAGCAATCAGCGCGGCGGGGACCGTTGCGGCGTGGAGCCAGCCACGAAGCTTCGGTTTGATCGGCTCCACCAGGTCGGCCCCTCGCTCCACCAGAGCGGCAATCGGGTGAGGGCCCTCACCGGCACTGGCGCGGTGCGCTTCGCGGGGTTGGCCGGCTGGAGCACGTGCTCCCCTCACCGGGGCGAGGGGCACACTTGCGGATTCGGCGGCGTCGCGGGACACGGCTTCCGTCCTCCTTCGTGCTGTCGGGCCTCGCTGACAACCAGGTAGCCATGGCAGGAGTGACCCCGCAACAGCGTTTGGGGAGGTCAGCCTCGGACCGTCGGGCCTGCATCGCCACAGCCGTCAGGTCAGGCCCGGGCCGGGTGCCCCAGCAAGGCCGACGCCGTCTCCAGTGGTGTGAGAGCGGTCGGGGGCACGAGCGCGGCGGCTGGGCGGCACACGAAGCCGAGGCGGCTCAGGGCTCGGGTCACTTCACCGGCGGAGAAGTCACGGCGATCCTGCCGGGTGATGATCTCCCCGACCTGCTTGACGGGGTAATGGCGGCGACCGATGAGCACGGACTCACCCGTAACGGGTTCGGGTTTGATGCCCTTCATCGCATCCTGCACCTCGGTCTTGAGCAGGTCGAAGGGGAAGCGGGCGATGACGACGCGCATAGTGCCTCTACAAGGTCGAAGAGAAGCCGGAAACGGATCGCCGGCCGGGCGGGAGCGGTATCCACGGGTGAGGACGACGACGCTCAGGGCGTGCCCGTCCTCACCGATCACGGGCGAGGTCCCGCAGCGCGCGTTGCGTCGCCGGCTGCCTTGCCGGAGTGGTCCGCTTGGGGGTGGCTCCGAAGCATCGACGAAAGCCTCCGTGACGAGGGTGGCGATCCGACGAGCTGAGCGTGATGGTCCGGGACCGGCCTAGGCGGCCGGGGCCGAGGAGGTCTGCCGCGCAGTCGGTGTCGCGGTTCGGGCTGATCCGGCGGCACGGCGGGCCTGGGCGGGGCGGCTGCGGCGGCCGCGCGTGGGGGAGCCGCTGCGCTTGGCGCGTTCGACGACCGGTGCGGCGATGGTGACCGGAATGCCGGAGGGTGCCTGGGCGCCGGTGATGCGGCTCAGTTCGGCCTCGCCGGAGCGGACCTGGGTGGACTGCGGGGTGATGCCCGCGTCAGCCATCAGGCGATTCATGGTGCGGCGCTGGTTGGGCAGGACGAGGGTGACGACGCTGCCGGACTCGCCGGCGCGGGCGGTGCGTCCCCCGCGGTGCAGGTAGTCCTTGTGATCGCTCGGCGGGTCGACGTTGACGACGAGGTCGAGGTTGTCGACGTGGATGCCGCGGGCGGCGACGTTGGTGGCCACCAGGACGGTGACCTGGCCGGTCTTGAACTGGGCCAGGGTGCACGTGCGTTGGGGCTGGGACTTGCCACCGTGCAGGGCCGCGGCGCGCACGCCGCTGTTCAGCAGGTGTTGGGTGAGGTTGTCGACCGCGTGCTTGGTGTCCAGGAACATGATCGACCGGCCTTCGCGGGCCGCGATCTCGGTGGTGGTGGCGTGCTTGTCGGCACCGTGGACGTGCAGCACGTGGTGCTCCATCGTGGTCACGGCGCCCGCCGAGGGATCGACGGAGTGGACCACCGGGTCGGTGAGGTAGCGGCGGACCAGGAGGTCCACATTGCGGTCCAGGGTGGCCGAGAAGAGCATGCGCTGCCCCTCGGGCCGGACCTGGTCGAGCAGGGCGGTGACCTGGGGCATGAAGCCCATGTCGGCCATCTGGTCGGCCTCGTCCAGCACGGTGATGGCGACCTGGTTCAGTCGGCAGTCGCCGCGCTCGATGAGGTCCTTGAGCCGTCCCGGCGTGGCGACGACCACTTCGGCCCCACCGCGCAGTGCGCTTGTCTGACGGCCGATCGACATCCCGCCGACCACGGTGGCCAGCCGCAGCTTCAGCGGCCGGGCGTAGGGGGTGAGTGCGTCGGTGACCTGCTGGGCCAGCTCCCGGGTGGGGACCAGGACCAGGGCCAGTGGCTGGCGGGGCTCGGCGCGCTGTCCGGCGGTGCGGGCCAGCAGGGCCAGACCGAAGGCCAGCGTCTTGCCCGATCCGGTGCGTCCGCGGCCGAGAACATCGCGTCCGGCCAGCGAGTTCGGCAGCGTGGCGGCCTGGATGGGGAACGGGGCGGACATGCCTTCCGCGGTGAGGGCCGCCCGCAGCGCCGACGGCATGTCCAGCTCGGTGAAAGTCTCGGCCGGGGGCAGGGCGGGAGTGTGGGTGACGGGCAGGGCGAACTCTCCCTGCAGTGTCGCGGGACGCCGTCCGGGGCCCCCGGAACGGCCCGTGCCCGAGCGGTTCGGCCCGCCGGAGCGGTAGCCGCCGCGGCCGGAGCCGGACGAGCCGGCAGAGCGGGAGTAGCGGTCATTCGTGCGAGCTGTGCGGTTCATGGAGAACCTTCCTCGATGCGGTACGTCGAGGAATTCCCGGCGGCAATGAGCCGCACACAAAGAATCGCAAGAACGAACCGATGAATTGAGATGAAACGAAGCGGGGCGGAAATATGTCGACCTGCACGCAGAAGCGGGACCGGCAACGCTGCAAAGAAGAGCGAAACAGTTGCCGGAGCATGAATGCGGGCGGATTGCCCGCCGTGTCATAGCGTCGGGAAGTCGAACTGGCTGCCCGCACGCCGCGTGTGCGGCCGTTGCGGGGCACACGGGAAACACCGAAAAGCAACGAGCTGGGGCCCGCACCCAAGGTGCGGGCCCCAGCTACGGTGTACGCGTCAGCGTCAGGCGGGAACGATGTTCTCGGCCTGCGGGCCCTTCTGGCCCTGCGTGACGTCGAAGTTCACCTTCTGGCCTTCCTGCAGCTCGCGGAAGCCCTGGGCTGCGATGTTCGAGTAGTGGGCGAAGACGTCGGCGCCGCCGCCCTCCTGCTCGATGAAGCCGAAACCCTTTTCCGCGTTGAACCACTTCACGGTGCCAGTAGCCATGTCATATCTCCTTCGGGGCAGTGCCCGGAGCCCACACCGTGCGGGCTCCGTATCGCTGCGTTGATTGCCCGTCCGGAAACAAACACCGGAAATACGAAAACGCTCCGCCGTGTACGACAGCGAGCACGCTTGAAGTCTTGGGAACCACAACTGCAACTGAGATCGACGGTAGCACGGTACTGGCGGCCGTGCGCGGCACATGATCCCGACGCTTTCGAGAGGGTAAAAAACAACTACCGCCCCCGTGGCCATTTCTACAGTTGCGGTATGAGATATTCAGCACCGGCGCTCGCCTCTATTCGACCGGAAATGCGCCGCCCTCCTCGGCCACCGCCCAGGCTCCGCAGGCACGGGCCGGGCGCCCTCTGTGCCTGACCGCACCGCGCCGGTACAGTTCGTGCCGCGCCGCGATGTGGCCCTGACGGTTGGGGAATCGTCCGACCCTGCCTGAGGCAACCCCGACGAACCTTTGGAAGCGGGGTGGTGAGCACGCCGGCCCTGCACACTTGCACCAGCAATCCCGCCGCGGGTACCCACGTGCCCCTCTCTTCCGCCTGCCTGCAAGGGAATCTTGACGGCAAGCAGTCGCCTCCCGAAGACGTCCGTGCCCTCCGCATGCCCCAACGAGCGGTGAATCACGGTCAATACGGGTCCCCACCGACCCTCTTCACTCTGCCCCACGGCACGCGTTTGCGCAGGTCAGATCCGCAATGGCGCGTACACGCCCCGTTGATTCCCAAGCTCAGAGCGCGGGTTCGATTCCCGTCACCCGCTCCACAGTTGAGGCCCAGGTCAATGACCTGGGCCTTGTTCGTTGTCTGGACCACTTTTCCGGCGAGTGTTGAACGCCGGTGCATCACCGGCCTGGCCTGTGGTGACGACGAAGGAGGGCTGCAGCGGCAGCCTGCCTGTTCGCCTGCGCGCGGAGTCTCGCCACAGCAGGCTGGAGACGAGATGCCCGTGCCCAAGGGGCAGAATCGTTCGAGGCGGGCGGCCGCGCATTCGTCGCAGTAACCGGGGTCCAGGCTGCTGGTGCTGTGGAAAGAGAGAGCGGCAGTCCGGACGAGCCCGGTACGGTCGTCGGCTCCCTCGTCAGCGCCGCGGCGGAACGCCGTCCTCCGGCTACGGCAGGTACGGCGGCCGCTGGGACATCGAGGCGTTCTCCCACACCCGCTGGCTGACCGTTGCCACCCGGCACGCCGACTACCCGTTCCGAGTCCCAGCGGGGCTGTGCCGTTCGGCGCGACCCTGGCAGGTCGGTCCGAACGGCACGGCCGGTCAGGGCTCGTCGGCCCTGTTGGGGGTGTTACGGCTTGTGGATGAGCTTGCCGACGGCGTTGGCCTCCATCAGCTGGTCGCTGGCCAGGAACTTCCAGGGCAGGTTGACGAATCCGTGGTCGCCCCAGTTGGGGCCCCAGGAGTTCTCGACCCGCACGCCCTTGCTGTTGTAGCCGACGATGGTGACCCCGTGACCGCCCGCGTACTGCTCACCGGAGGCCGGGTAGTACGTGTAGGAGGCGGCCTTCTGGGAGTTGAGGTAGAAGAAGCTGTTGTACACGCGCATCGAGATGACGACCGGCTCACCCTTGGCCAGCGCGGATTTCACTTCGTCCTTGATCTGGCTGCCGGTGTGCAGTGGGGTGTAGCCGGACAGCTTCCAGTGCGCGGCGTTGGCTCTCTCGCTCGCGGTCGGCTGGGTGGTGTAGTCGAAGTCCCCCTGCCAGTAGTGGGGCTTGGAGTCGATGCCCTGCGACATGGCTATCTTGAAGTGCTGCTGCGGTGAACTGCCGTTGTCGTGCCCCTTGGAAATCTGGGCGTAGGTGTACATGGGCGCCCGGGGGGAGGCGGAGATCTTCTGCTCCCTCTCCAGGATGGTGTAGGCCGTGTAGTCGATGGCCCACGCGGCACAGGAGCCGACCTGGCCCTGATTGCCGGCCGTGGGGGCGTACTTGGTCAGATCGACACTGGCGGGAGGGGTTGCGCCGACCTTCTCCTGCGATGTGCCGGCGTCCGCCGGACGCGGGGCGGCGGCTACCAGCCTCGACTCAACCGACTGGCGCAGCACGGAATCGCGCCACTGCGACCGGGACGGCAGGGCGCCGAGACCATGCGGCAGTTTGCCGTGACCGGCCTGCGGTGCCTGGGCGGGGGCTGAGTTGCGATCGGGTACGTCGGTGCTCGCCGAGGAGACCCCGACGGTCACGGCTCCCATCACTCCCGCCGTGGCGAGCGCGATGACGGTGCGCGACGTGCCGCTGATGGTCTTCCACTTGTGGGAAGCACGACTCATGGATGTCCTCCTGGGACTGCCAGGGCCCTGACAAAAGCCGCTGCGAGGCAGCACTCTCTGAGCCCTGGGTGAGATGGCCGGGACGGATGTCCCGGCGTGCGTGGGTGCCTTAAGGTCCGCCCTACGCGATCCGCCCGTTCGGCAAGGCGAATGGTTCGCGCGTGGACCCGGAAAATGGGAGAGAAATGTAGGGCACCGCTCAATGGATTGAGGGCTGCCACAGCTCTCGTGAACTGGACGCTTTCGAAGGCATGTCCAATGAGCAGCAGAAATTAGCGGAGCCACGCGTCTCGAAGCAAGTCCCAAGTGGCGGCAATCACATACTCGGTGCCGAGGGAGAGGCCATAAGGGACCCCGCGCGGCGTGCGGTGCCACGAACTTGGGGAACCGTGCCGACGCCGTTCCACGCCACCGGATGCACCCTGGGCAGGTCCGTAACAGCACAGGTCACAGCAGGTGTCGCCGCAGGCTCCGGTGCGCGCGACGGCACGCGGTACGCCACGCCGGCACCCCACACCAGGGGATGCGAGGGCACGAGTTTGTTCCGTCCACGAACTCGCCGCACTGTGAACTCCATTGCCCGGCGCCGCCACCCCCGATGAAACGCGCAATACCCGAAGGACAACCTAAATGTCCTTACATCGGCGTCGATGTGCCACTGATGTGCCGGAATGACGGGAGTCGTCGACGAGCCCAGAGAGTTCTGAAAAAAATTCTGGGTTTCTGTTATCCGGCCCGCCCCGCCAGGGTCTCCCAGATATCGAAGGCATGCAGACGCGATGACGAAAGAGAGCGAGGACGGACATGACGCCGGAACGTGAAGCCGCGGTCGTCGCGGCCGCGCAGGCAGGGGACCAGCAAGCGCAGGACGAGCTTGTGGCCGGCTATCTACCGCTGATCTACAACGTCGTCGGACGCGCGCTCCACGGTCACGCGGACGTCGACGACGTCGTGCAGGAGACCATGCTTCGCGTCCTGGACGGACTGGCCGACCTGCGCAGACCGCATCGGTTCCGCTCGTGGCTGGTGTCGGTGACGATGAACGAGATACGCCGGCACTGGCGCAGTAAACAGGCGTCGGCCGCCGCTACGGGGGTGGATGAGGCCGCCGACCTGGCCGATCCCAGTGCGGACTTCGTCGATCTGACCATCATCCGGCTGGGTCTTTCCGGTCAGCGTCAAGAGGTCGCCGAGGCAACCCGATGGCTGGACGAGGGCGATCGGGCCTTGCTGTCCTTGTGGTGGCTGGAGACCGCGGGTGAGTTGAGCCGCTTCGAGGTGGCCGCCGCCTTGAAGCTGCCCGCGAAGTTCGTCGCGGTACGGGTGCAGCGGATGAAGGCGCAGCTGGAAACCGCGCGGGTCGTGGTGCGCGCGCTGTCGGCGACGTCCCGTTGTCCGCGGCTGGAGCCCGTCGTGGCCCGGTGGGACGGTGTTCCCTCCACGCTGTGGCGCAAGCGCATATCCCGGCACGTCCGCGACTGCGGGACCTGCTCGGGGCGGCGCAGCGGCCTCATACCGGCGCAGAGCCTCCTCGTCGGCATCGCCCTGGTACCGCCGAGCGCCACTGTCGCCTGGTCGGCGGCTCAAGCAGGCCACGCCACGGCGGCGTTCGGACCAGCAGCCCAGCTGACCGGTCTACGCGGCGGGAAGGCCGCAGCCATGCGCCCGACGACAGGGCGGCACGCATCGCACCGGCCGACCGGTCGAGGCGGCAGCCGGTCCGGCGGCCACCGCCGTCCACGGGTCCGGCCCCGAGGCACGCACATACTCGCCGGAAGCGCCGCGGTGACGGCCGCGGCAACCGTGATATCCGTATCCTTCGGCTCACCGGACAGTACCCGGCAGGGCGACTCCAAGCCCGCCGCCGTCCACCCGGTCCAGGTGGAGGCGGCGCCGGTAACCGACCCACCACCCCCTACCCCGTCCCCCTCGGCCACCCATCGGCCGGTGGCCTCACCCAGCCGGAAACCGGCCGTCGCGCCACGCACCACCGCACCGTCCCCGACCCACCCGACGCCCACCCCCTCAAGCACTCCGCCCTCGCAGCCGGCCGCCGACGCGGTCGAGCAGGTCCTGACCGTGATCAACAAGGCCCGAGCCGCCCATGACCTGCCGCCCTACACCCTCGCCACCGGCCTCACCCACAGCGCTACGGCGCACAACACGGCGATGGACAACGGGTGCGGTCTGTCCCACCAGTGCCCAGGCGAAGCCTCGCTGGGAGACCGCGAGACAGCTGCGGGCGTCAAGTGGGGCGCCGCAGGAGAAAACATCGGGCAGGCATCGGCAGGACCGGACGCCCAGCAGATCGCAACGGCCGCCGTCAGCCTCACCCAGGACATGCTGAACGAGAAACCACCCAACGACGGCCACCGCCGGAACATCCTCAGCAGCACGTTCACCCACGTCGGCATCGCCGTCCACCGGAATCCCCACGGCACCGTCTGGCTCACCCAGGACTTCTCCGACTGAGCGCCCAGCATCGACGAGTTCACGCAGCCGGTCGCTGAGCGCCGTGTCGCTGATGCCGCGCACTGCGTCTTTCAATCAGCTGGGAGATGATCTTCTGTCGGAGGCCCGCCGAGACCGCACCACACCACCCCACACCAAGCCTCTGACCAGCATAGATACCTGTCCACGCTGGCCAGGATCTTGTCCGAACCTCATTCGGGAGGAAGAGGTAGTGCCCCGTCGCCCTCAGCTGCTCCGCCTCCTGGCCACCAACCAGTACCTGCTCCCCCCTCTCCCGTTCGTCAGCGTTCCTCAGCGAAGGGTTCATCCGCTGCGTAGGGATGGACGTAGCGGTCGTCGTTGAACGGCTTGAACCAACTCGCCAGCCCCATAGGCGCGACGCCGAGGTACTCGCCCACCGGACTCTCGTCGATGCCGTCCGTCGAGTCGTCGTACAACCACTCGTGGTCCATGTCCTCGTAGACCATCTCGGCAAAGCACTCCAGAGCCGACGAGACCCCCTCATCGAGGAGACCAAATGTCTCAAGGGTCACCTCGGCCCGGCCAAGAAGGATCCTCAGTACCAGCTCCTCCGCTACACAGCTCAGCTGCTCGAAGCTGCCCTCCGTGAAGCGTGTGGTCAGGGCAACGGCCGTCACCAGGAAGCGCCGGGCGAAACGCGCGTCGTATTGAAGGGCATAGCGCGGAGGCAGTTCATCAAGCAGCCACATCGGCCGGTCGCACTCAGCGACGTTCGTCTCCTCCTCGGCCAGCGCGTACGCGTCCTGGAACAGCTCGTCCAAGAGGACATCCGTCGCCCACACCAACGCCCCGGCCGCCAGCTCTGCGGCATCGACCGACACCCCGGAGCCGTGGTCGGCGAGATCGTCGCCCTTGTCCTCCTCATCAGGGACGGCGAACATCTCCGGCCCGAAAGCCCGCAGCTGGCCGGCCATGGTGCGCATCCTGCGTCGCGCCGCCTCGGTATCGACTGCGTCGCTCGTCGCGCCAACAGAGGCATCACCAGCAGCCGACTCGATCAGTCGGGCACGCCGCGAGGCGAGATCCTCCGGCGGAGCATCCGGACCGTCGGCCGCCTCCAGGCTCTCCTTCGCGAGGTCGGGGTGCAGCTCGACCTCACACCGCTCGATCGTCCAGTCGGCGAGCAGCTCCGAGCGCTCAAGCAGCTCCTCCACCAGCGTACGGACCGCCTCCTCGGCGAACTCCAGCGCCGGCGCATCCACGAACACCTTCAGTAATGCACCGCCGGGTTGGACGCCCACCCACGTGTCGGCGATCTCCACGTCCACACCGTCCGGACCAACGCCTGGCCGGCGCGGACCACCGTGTCCTTGAGGGGCCCCGATCGGGTCGCCAGGGGGTGGCCGGTGTGCCACAGGCTGTAGAAGCAGAAGCCCTCCGGCATGCCGACGAGTGCCCGCACCTTGCGCCACTTCCGCCCGGGTGGACCGCCGGTACGGCTTGCCCCTCTCCTCCACACACGGCAGTCCGTCCCGAACCTTCTCCGCGTACCAGTCGAGGTGGCTTCGAGGGGCGTCGAGGAAGGCCAGCAGGACTACAAGTCGCATACCCACAACCGTGTTTGGCGGCACGGCGCGGCGCACCCGTCGGCCGGGGCCGCCTTCCAGGCGATGCGAAAGCAGGGGCCATGTGAGTTACGGCGTTTCCGGTCTCCTGCTTGCGGTGGGGGCGCGCCGAACCCTGGAGACACTAGGCACCAAAGCAAACAAACAGCGATTTTTAGATTATCTCCGCAGTCAATCCGCATATCCAGCTGTTTGGGTGGACCTGTCGAGCACCAGATTCCTCCTTGCAACGTTCGAGCCAAGGAGGGGACACGAACATGGCTGACTGGAAGCAGATCTCCGGTGGTCTCACAACAATCTCGGTCGGGTCCAGGACTCATGTGTGGGGAGTCAACTCCCTCGGCCAGATGTACCGATACACCGGACACGACTCCAACCCCTGGATCGGCATCCCCGGCAAAGCCGTGGACATCGGCGTCGCCGCCGACGGCACCGTCTGGCACGTCAACTCGGGCGGGGGGATCTACCGCTACACCGGAGACCAAGGCTCCACCGACTGGGTCGCCGTCTCCGGCGGCCTCACCCGCATCTCCGTCGGATCCAGGACCCACGTGTGGGGAGTCAACTCCCTCGGCCAGATGTACCGATACACCGGACACGACACCAACCCCTGGATCGGCATCCCCGGCAAAGCCGTGGACATCGGCGTCGCCGCCGACGGCACCGTCTGGCACGTCAACTCCGACGGCGCGATCTACCGCTACACCGGAGACCAAGGCTCCACCGACTGGGTCGCCGTCTCCGGCGGCCTCACCCGCATCTCCGTCGGATCCAGGACCCACGTGTGGGGAGTCAACTCCCTCGGCCAGATGTACCGATACACCGGACACGACACCAACCCCTGGATCGGCATCCCCGGCAAAGCCGTGGACATCGGCGTCGCCGCCGACGGCACCGTCTGGCACGTCAACTCCGACGGCGCGATCTACCGCTACACCGGAGACCAGCCGAGCTGACCCCTAGCTGCGACCAGGAGGCCACGGACGACAAGGCACTGGCGGGACGATGGGGAAGTCCCCGAATTCGCACCACCGTTGCGTGCGCAGTCCGACGGTACGGCGGTTTCCTGAAACCATCCTTCATCACTGATCGGCGGCCAAAGACACCACATCACAAGTATCGCGAACGACCGTGCCCCGTCCGTGCCCTTCAGCCCGGTCAACACCGGTCACGAGGGGCACGACGGGACACCGCCGGCCGACCACGAAAGCAGCGTTTCGCAAGGTCAGCACTGAATGAACAGCCAAAGCCCCATTGATTCCCAAGCTCAGAGCGCGGGTTCGATTCCCGTCACCCGCTCCACAGATGAAGGCCCAGTTCAGGGAGCCAACTCCCCGACTGGGCCTCTGTGTTGTCTAGGCCGTCTGAGCGTTTCGTGCCCGCTACGTGCCCGATCGATCCTGATCCGGTCCGGTCTCCGGCTTCTGCCGCGCAGCCCGCACCAAGGCGTCCAGGCCACTGGCAACCTCCTTCTGCCGGTCCAGGTTCGAGTGCTGGTAGAAGAGCGCGGCCTTCTCGGAGGACTGCCCCGCCCGCACCATCGTGTCCTTCAGCGTCGCACCCGATCTGGTGGTCCGCGTGCGGCCGGTGTGACGGAGATCGTAGAAGCGGAAGTCTTCCGGCAACCCGACAGCCGCCCGTGCCCTCAGCCACTTGCGCCCGAAGGAGGAACGGCGAAACGGCGCACCCTTCTCCCCCACGAACAACAGCCCCTCGGCGCCTGTAGACCATCAGCCGCCAACGCAGCCCGATGGCATCCGCCAGCGCATCCACCTGTTCCACCGTGGCGATCTCGCGCTCCACCGGAGACTCTTTGCCCGCGCTCTTGGTTCGGCACGGATTGCGGCGGATCCTCCGAAGGCCCTGAGCGCCTCCCGTCACGCGAAGCGTCCGCCTCGCCATGTTTCGCCCGGGCGGGCGCGTCGCTGTACGGGCTCGACAAACGCCTGGCCCTGGCCGAGACACCACGTTCAGTCAAGATCCGCCTCGCCACCGCACCCTTCTCACTCACGCTGCCCGCGGCACGATTCAGGCGGTCGCGCCGTGCAGGAGGATCGCGTTGATGAAGTCCGGGGCCTGGCGGGAGCCCATGTGGCCTTCGAGTGTCAGCTCCCATGCGGTCTCGGCCAGGCCGCAGAATGTCGAGGCCAGCCAGGTGGCCGGCATGTCGTTGCGCAGCAGCCCGGAGTTCTGGCCGCGTTCCACCAGCGAGGCGGTCCGCTTGAAGACCGCCCTGGCCCGCTCGCTGGCCTCGGGCACGCCCAAGACCTCAGGCTCCACGTAGACGAAGTTCCACAGCTGGGCGAATGGCGTGTACTCGGCGACCACTGTGGCCAGCACCTGCTTCATGGGCGCGGTGTCGACTTCGGCCCGGGCCAGAACCCGGTCGCAGTCGTCCAGGATCTTCTCGGCCATCGCCTGCACCAGCAGCTGGCGTGTGGGGAACAAGCGGAGCAAAGTGGCCCGGCTGATGCCCGCGCGCACCGCGATGACCTGCATCGAAGCCCCTCGGTCTTTGGCGAGGACCGCCGTTGCCGACTCCAGTACCTCCGCCGCGGCGGTACGCATAGTCGCGCCACTCTCCATTGCCTCTTTTGAAGCACTGATGCTTCAATGTATCCTCTGAAGTGTCAGTGACATTGTACTGAAGGGGGGTGTCACTGTTGTCCCGCAGCCGGACCAGCTGAGCGATCGTCACGGTGAGGCACTATCTCTCCGCTGTGCGCCCCGCGCCATCGACGCGGATCGTCCGGGCGCCCAGCAGGAGCACCACCAGCCCAGCCCCGGGCACTTCCACGCCCTCGGCGCACTGAGCACGGATGCCCGCTTCGGCCACGCCCCATCGGTGACGCGGCGGAGCAAGTGCGGCGCGCGAGGCCCGCGCCACGCGAAGTGCCGACCAGCACGTACATGAGCGTGGGTTTGTAGCGGCCCGAAATGGATCGGGCCGCCGCTGAAGCCTGCGCGCCCTTTTCCGCCCAGGGGCCTGCCGCCGCTCGCGGCCGAGCGTTCGTCGAGACCTTGTCGAAGACAGATCACAGATCGGTATCTCAGTCATGACCATGCACCGCCGACGATTCCTGCAGAACATGGGCCTGAGCCTGCCCGGCCTCGCCGCCCTCACGTCCCTGTCCGCCTGCAAGGTCAGCGCGACCGATGCGAACACGTCAGCCTCGTCCGAGGGTGAACGGGTGATCGTCGTCGGTGCCGGGATCAGCGGCCTTGCCGCAGCCCGCCACCTGGCCGAGCAAGGGGAGGACGTGGTGGTCCTCGAAGCGCGCAACCGGATCGGCGGCCGCATCTGGACCAGCGAGAAGTGGGCCGGTGTGCCGCTCGACCTCGGCGCCTCATGGATCCACGGCATCGACGGCAATCCGATCGCCGCGCTCGCCGCGAAGGCCAAAGCGCGGACGGTCGTGACCAACCCTGACAGCTCCACCGAGTACCTCGCCGATGGCAGCGAGGTCGACGATGCCCGGGCGAAGGCGATCGAGCGCTGGCAGAGCAAAATGGAGGACGCTCTGGCCTCGTACCAGGAAGGCACGGACAAGGACGCGTCGGTGCGCAGCGTGGTGGAGCGTGCGCTGGACTGGTCCTCGCTGTCGGACGACGACAAGACCCTGGTCTCGTTCGGACTGAACGACTACGAGCACGAGTACGCGGGCAGCGTGGGCCAGATGTCGGCCCTGCACTTCGACAGCGGGGCGGATATCAAGGGCAAGGACGTGCTGTTCACCGGCGGCTATCGCCAGATCACCGATCTGCTCGCGCGGGGGCTGTCCATCCGGACCGGGCACGTCGTCGAACACATCGACTGGGACTCCAGCGGCGTGACGGTCGGCACCAATAAGGGCACGTTCCACGCCGACCACGTGGTGGTGACGCTGCCGCTGGGCGTGCTGCAGAGCGGCGCGGTCAAGTTCGGCTCCAGCCTGCCCGCATCCAAGCGCACCGCCATCGACAAGCTCGGCATGGGGGTGCTCAACAAGTGCTATCTCCGCTTCCCCAAGGTGTTCTGGCCGGGCACCGACTGGATGACCTACGTGCCGGATGTGGACAAGTACGGCCAGTGGGAACAGTGGATCAACATCAGCCGCCCCACCCGCCAGCCGGTACTGCTCGGCTTCAACGCCGCCGATTTCGGCCGCACGATCGAAGGCTGGAGCGACACCCAGATCGTCAACAGCGCCATGGGAACGCTGAAAACCATCTTCGGCAGTGACATCCCCGCCCCTGTCGGCTACCAGATCACCCGCTGGGCGTCCGACCCGTACGCGCAAGGCTCGTACTCGTTCAACAAGATCAACTCCACACCGGCCATGCGCGACCATCTCGCCGCCAGCGTGGACGACCGGGTGCACTTCGCCGGCGAGGCTACGCACCGCGACTCCTATCAAACCGTCCACGGTGCCTACCTGTCGGGAATCCGCGCCGCCAAGGAAATCGCGGACTGAAAGAGTCGGCCTTGGCGGCGTCCACGCCTTCTCCATCCTTCAATGGCCGGATCGGCCTGCAAGACGCGGCGCCGACCCGGGTCTCTGCCAAGTCGTCCGAGAGCTGCAGACACTCCTCGCCACCCGGACCGACGCCTGCCCCACCTGCCACCCCGACATCTCCACACCCACACCACCTGACCAAGCACTGTTCAGTGCTTGCGTGAACAAGCGAACCAAGTGTCGGTCTCCGGCGCACTCGACGCCGGTCCCGACCCGACGGGAGGAACAACACCGTGGGCTTCATCAGCTGGATCATCCTCGGCCTGCTCGCCGGAGCCATCGCCAAGATGCTGCTGCCCGGCCGCAACCCGGGCGGCCTGCTCGGCACCACTCTCATCGGCGTCGCGGGCGCCTTCGTCGGCGGTTGGCTCTCCGCCCGCTTCCTCGACCGCCCGGTGGAGGAGGACTTCTTCGACCTCTACACCTGGGGCGCCGCGATCGCCGGTTCCCTGGTGCTGCTCATCGGCTATCGCAGCTTGGCCGGCAACTCCCGCGAATGACCCGCCATTGCCGTAAAGCTCGCCGAAGACGATCGTCGTCCCGGCAGGAGTTCCGCATCTGGCCGAAGCTCTGGCAGGGCGCGTCGTTGTCGTGGATCCAGGCTCACGACAACTGCGCCCAGTCTCGGCGCCTCCGTGCTCAGCGACACGTTGCCGCCCTGGACGGCGACAAACCGATGCTTCGTCCCTCGCCCACTGTCAGTTCGTGCGCGCCACCGGCAGGCTGCCGCTGAGCCAGCGGTTCCTCGCAGCGCCTTCAACCGCTCGGCGAGGGCGGCAGCCCCGCTCATCGCCCGCACCCGGCCAAGCAGGTCAACGACCGCCTCGGGGGAGTTCTGACCTGGCCGCCCCACCCGCCGCAACGCCCCGCGTCCCAACCGCTCGACCCGCTGGGAGCCAGCATGACCGCAGAGCCCTTCGGCGCCCCGTCACCCTCGCCCTTCGAGGCGCTGTCCCCGGACGATCCCCGCGAGATCGGCGGCTACCGCGTCTGCGCGCGGCTCGGCACGGGCGGCATGGGCCGCGTCTACCTGGCCTATACCGCCGGCGGGCGCCCAGTTGCGCTCAAGGTGGTCCGGCCTGAACTCGCCGAGGATCCCGGGTTCCAGCACCGCTTCGCCCAGGAGGTCGCCAGCGCCCGGCGAATCCA
Source organism: Streptomyces sioyaensis (assembly GCF_004122735.1). GTDB lineage: Bacteria > Actinomycetota > Actinomycetes > Streptomycetales > Streptomycetaceae > Streptomyces > Streptomyces sioyaensis. The sequence goes on from NZ_SDIF01000101.1 coordinate 24,305, forward strand.
CGGCCTCTACACCGCCCAGGTGGTCGACGCGGGCACCGACGCCACCGCCCCCTGGCTCGCCACCACCTTTGTGCCCGGCCCCTCCCTCCAGCAGGTCGTCCACCGCCACGGCCCGCTGCCCGAACGGACTCTCCTGCTGCTCGTCGCCGGTATCGCCGAGGCTCTTCAGGCGATCCACGCCGCGGGTGTCGTCCACCGCGACCTCAAGCCCGGAAACGTCCTTGTCGCCGCCGACGGCCCCCGCGTCATCGACTTCGGCATCGCCCGCGCCGCCGACGCCAGCCCGCTCACCGGCACCGGCCTGCGCATCGGCTCGCCGGGCTTCATGGCTCCCGAACAGGCCCTCGGGCTGCCCGCCACCCCGCCCACCGACGTCTTCGCCCTGGGCTCTTCGATCGCCTACATAGGCTCCGGCGCGTCCCCCTTCGGCGACGGGCCCGAGTCCGTCTCCCTCTACCGAGCGGTACACGAGGAGCCCGACCTCTCCCACCTTCCGCACGGACTGCACGAGTTGGTCCGGCTCTGCCTGGCCAAGAACCCCGAGGACCGGCCGGATACAGCCTGGCTGATCGAGGCCGCCCGCCGCCACCCCGCAACGGGCGGCGAACTCCGCTTCTCCGACGGCTGGTTGCCCCAGCAGGTCAGCACCGATATCCACCGCCACACCGACCTGCCGACCACGGCTCCCCCGCCCGCGACCCTCCTCGACCCGGCCCGGTTAGCGGCCAACGCCCCGGCCGCACCCGTCCTTCCCGCCCCGGCGCCCAGCCAACCGCAGCCGGCACCCGCCAGACACAGAGACGCGGCCACCGCACGCCGAGGCGCCCGCAACGCGCTCCTGACGACCGCCGCCCTCCTCGTCAGCGCCGCAACGACCTTTGCCCTGCTCAATTCCGATTACTTCGACGACCCCGGCGACCAGAACGTCTCCGCCACCGGCAGCCTCACCCCGACCGCCCCCACCCCGTCCTCCCACTC
>NZ_SDIF01000102.1 GCF_004122735.1 Streptomyces sioyaensis
GAGCCCTGCCATGCCCAGGTGATCGCCGAGATCGCCGACTCGATGGAGTGAGCCCGGCGGACGGTCGACGGGGCCGTCAGTAGCACCTGTCAGTAGTGCCTGCCACTAGTGCCTGTCAGTAGTACTGGGCCACCAGTTCCGTCGCCCACTGCGGCTGGCGGAGCTCTCCGCGGGGGCCGAACTCGTGGAGATAGGGCTTGATGTCGAGCACCGGGGTTCCGTCCACCGCGTCCAGGCCGAGGACGTGGACGTCCAGGCCGTCGACCTTCACCAGTGTGCACCGCGAGACGCCCAGCCTGTTGGGACGGTTCTTGCCCCGCTGCGCGAAGATGCCGACCACCGGCCAGTCAGGGTTGCCGCGCGGATGCCGGGCGCCGGACTCGATCTCGTCCTCGGGCACACGGTGGAAGTGGAAGACCACCTCCAGGTGGGAGAAGTCCGTCAGCCCGGACAGCGACTCCTCTCCGTAGACCGCACCGTCCAGCCGGATCACGGCGGGCACCTCGCCCCAGTGGTCGTCGGTCAGCTCACCCCGCAGGCTCACCACCTGGCCGATGGGCCGCAGGGTGATCTCATCGAACTGAGGGCGTGCGGTCCGGTCCATTCAGGCCTCCAAAGGGTATGCGGGACGCCCAGTCTGCCTCAGCAGCGCCGGACGGATCAGGTGAACCCCACTGCTGGTGACGGGTGTTGCGGGCCGGTCGCATCGGCGGGGACGTGCGCGAGGGCAGCGCTCGACACGCGGTACCGGCCGTTCGGCACCTCGGCGGCGGTGACGTGGACGGTGAGCGGGCCCGCCCATTCGTAGCCGCGCTCGACGGCGTGCCGGGCCAGCACATCGGTCAGCTGCCGCCCCACCTCCCCACCGCGGGCGGCGAGTTCGTCATGCACTTCCCGCGCGAGTTCGACGGTGTAGTCATTGGGTACCAGGACTCGGTGCCGGCTGCACACGACGGCGTGCTCATCGCACTCCCGCCGCAGGTCATCGAACAACTGGACCGGGTCGGTATGGAAGATCTTGGCCAGCAGCGCGCTCTCGCAGTCCTCCACCGCACGTTCCAAACGCCTCAGCATTCCCATGACAGCCGCCTGCCCGATGGGTGCCATGGACATGCAGTAATTCCCGTTCGCGATCACTCGGGCGCGCGGGCGTGACCGGCCGGGCGGGAACCGGAAAGGCCTTGGTCTCCGCTGTACAGGCAGTCACAATGGGGGTGTGCCGATCATGACATGTCCTGAAGCCGATGTCCCGCCCGCGCTGCGTACCCAGATGTCGGAGCTCAGGGACGAGGCATGGCCGCCGGATTCCGCGTCGGCGCCCGGCACCTTCGCCCACGACCCGGCGTTGCGGCCGGTGTCGATGCTGCTCGTCGACGGCTCCTCGGTGCTCGCCGCACTCGACATCCTCCGCAAGGAGATCGTCCACGAGGGGCGGCGGTTCCGGGCCGCGGGGCTGAGCACGGTGGTGACCCGCCTCGCCACGCGCGGCCAGGGCCACGGCCGCCGTCTGGTGACGGCCGCCCGGACGGAGATGGCCGCCATGGACCTGGACCTCGGCCTGTTCACCTGCGACCGGCCGCTGCAGCCCTTCTACGAGAGCGCGGGCTGGCAGCGGCTGCCCGGCGCGGTGCTGATCGGCGGTACGCCGTCGGATCCCTTCCCCAGCGACCGGCCCGGCTTCGACAAGGTCACCATGGCCGACTTCTTCTCGCCCGTCGGGCTGCGTCATCGTGCCTCCTTCCCGCACTCCCGCATCGAGTTGTACCCGGGTGAGATCGACAGACTCTGGTGAGGAGGGTCCGGCCGAGTGGGGTCCGAGCGGCTGGGGCCCGACCGAGTGGGGGCCGACCGGCCGGTGGTCCGACCGAGTAGGGAACATAGCGTTCAAACAGCCAGAAATATGGCTAAGTAGCGCATGAGTGGGCTCCATTGCGCGGATGATGGAATCCGGAGAACCACCGCCCGGTGACACCCGCGCGATGACTTCGGCCCGACGCGGGCCGGCCGCCCCGACGACTCCGATGCGGAGGATTCATGGTCTGCTACGGGGAGTTCCGCGAGGCGGGCGGCGAGCTGCCGGGTGCCTGCCCGCAGCGTCCGCGGACTCCCCGGCCCCCCGCTCGGCGGTCCGGCTGCCCCTTCTGTCTGATCGTGGGCGGCCGGGCGCCGGCCACGGTGCTGCGCGAGTGGCCGGAGACCATCGCCATCCGGCCGCACCACGGAGGGGTCACCGCCGGACATGCGCTGGTCATCCCCCGGGTCCATGTCGCCGACGTGGCAGAGGACCCGGTGGTGTCCGCGACCACCATGCTGCGCGCCGCCGAACTCGCGGCGGAGGCCGGGGACTGCAACGTGATCACCTCCCGCGGCACGTCGGCCACCCAGACCGTCCGCCATCTCCACCTCCACCTCGTCCCGCGCACCGACGGCGACGGCTTGCTGCTGCCGTGGACCGCCGCCCCTGCTGGGAGATGACCGCTGCGCGGGCACGTACGGTACGAGGCCGCCCGGTACGGGCCCCGCCGGTACGGGCGCGCACGGTATGAGCCCCCCGGTACGGGCCCGCAGACGGCGGTCAGGCGAGGAAGAGAACCGTCATGGTGTCGAGGGCGACCAGGACTCCGTAGGAGAGCAGCATCGTTCTGGACAGTGCGACCGCGCGCCAGGGCACCGGGCCGCCGTGCTGCTCGGCGTCCATGGTGAAGGGCGGCACCTGCGTACTCCCGCGGTCGGCGACTCTCTCGTAGAGGGTGCGGAACCTCCGCTCCTGGCGGAGGTAGTAGCTGTCCAGCAGCCAGAAGCCCGCTGCCAGTGCCACGGCGACCGCGGCCGTCCTCCAGCTCGGTCCGCGGGTCGCGACGGCGATGAAGGCCCCGCTGACGGTCATCGCCCAGCTCTTGACGAGGAAGGAGGTGTTGGCATGGCGGGCGATCACCGCCTGAAGGAATTCCAGGTGTTTCACCTCCTCCGGGCAGAAGGGCGCCGGTGCGGCCGGCGCGGCCGGCTGCACGGTCATGGTGTGGCTCCTCCTTCCTCGGGCGGCGGGCTCTCCGCGTCGGCGGTGCGCGGCTCCCCCGCGGGAGCCGGCCCGGGCTCAGCGGGCTCGCCGGGCTCGCCGGGCTCTCCGGGTGCAGCGGGCTCCCCGACCCCCTGCGGCTCATCGTGCTCCGCGGGCCGCCGGGGCGCGTCGCGGAACTGTGTGTTCAGGTCGTCGGCGATGGTGGCGAGGCGGTCTTCGAGCGGCTCGGGGGCGTAGCGGGTGAGCAACGCGTCGGCGCAGTCGAGGAGTTCGAGACGGGCCCGGGGCGGGGCGGGGCGCACGGCCTCCCGCTCCGCGCCGGCCGGACGGTCGCCGGAGCCGTTGCGTGCGGATTTGGGGTGCGGCCAGGCGAGTGCGGTCAGCGGAAGGTCGAAACTGCCGGCCAGGCCGGTGCAGGCACGCTCCTCGACGATGCGGATGCAGGCCTCGTCGAGCGTACGGCGGGCGTCGGTGGCCGCGGTCTCCAGGGCGGACCGCAGCCGCCACCAGGTCTCGGTGTGCCCCACCAGACGGCGCCGCGCCTCCGCCACCAGCGCCCTGCCGCGCTGCTCCGCGGCGGCGACGGATCGCTGGGCCTCCCGGTCGCTGTCGGCACAGGGGTTGTGGGCGAGCACCTTGACCACGATCGCGGCGGTGCTGAGCACCAGGGTGAGGATGATGACGGCGTTCTGGTCCGGCGCCAGATCCACGTGCTCGCGTACCGCGTCGGCCGCGCGCATCCTCGCCCAGATGCCGACCATCGCCAGGATCGCCAGGGTGAAGAGCACCGGCCCGGCCGCGTTCGGCCAGGGCAGTTCGCCGGCCGTGCGCCGCTCCGTACGCGGGCTGCCGGGCCGTATCGCCGCACGGAGCGCCGCGATCGGCCCCCGACGCGTCCGCTCCAGCGCGCGGGCGGTGCGGGTACGCCGCCGGAAGAGGGACTCGGCGAGCAGGCTGCCGGCGGCCAGCAGACAGACGGCGATCCCGAACCCCGGCAAGTAGGCCAGGTAGTAGGGGACTTCTCCCGAGGCCAGCCCGAAGAACCGCTGCATCAGGGTGCCGATGAACATCGTGTCGAACGCCACCCCGGCGATCAGGGTGGGCCACAGCAGGCGCCGCCAGAGCACCGGAGGACGGCGGAGGCTTTCGGGCCCGTCGTCGGCGTGGCGGGCGCGCAGTTCCGCGATGCGCTCCTGGGCCCGCTGGGACGACCGGGCGGTGGCGAACCGCTCGGCCGCTTCGATGGTGGTCCGAGCCTCCTGGTAGGTGCGGGCGAGGGCAGTTGCCGCCTGGCCGAGCCCCGGCTGTGCGGCGGTCAGTGCGGTGTTGGCATCCGTGAAGGCGCGCATCAGGGCGGCCTGTTCCCGGTTGTCGGTCTGGTCCGCCGGTCTGGAGGCCGGTCGCGCCGTGACGTCCAGTCCGACGAAGGTGGGGTCGCTGCCGGGGCAGTCCATCGCCGACTGATAGCGGGCGGCCGGCCCGGTGCGGTGCTTTCCGTTGGTGGTGTTCATCGCGGGGCGCCGCCCTCACTTTCTGATGATTTCGATGTCGACGCGCCGGTCGCACTGGAGCCGTTCCGCGGCGGTCATCCGGCTCCCCGCGGCGCGCTGGGGCGTGGCGCACCCCGTCGGCAGGCCCCGGCCGTAGGCCGTCACCCGCGTCAGCCCGAGTCCGGTCAGGACCTTCCGCACCGCGTCCGCCCGGGCCTGTGACAGCTGCTGGTTGTTGTCCGGGCGGCCGCGCGGGTCGACGTAGCCGTAGACGGCGACCCGGCTGCCGGGGGTGGTACGGGCGCTGACCGCGACGTCGTTGAGCAGCGGCAGGGCCTGTCGTCGTACCGTCGAGGAGCTGGTGTCGAAGAGCGCCGCGCCGGGGAGCTGGTAGGTCTCGGGCCGGTCGTTGGCGTAGCGGACCACCGGGTCCTGCGGGAGTTGCTGGTGCGGCCGCGGATGGTCCACGGTGCCGATGGCCGTCGGGGCGACGGTGCAGGAGGCACCGGAGTCCGTCTTGCCGGCGCCGCACAGCGTGCGCCACAGCCTGTTCAGCCAGCTGCGCTGGGCCGCCGTCGGAGCGGGCTGGTCGGTGGCCGGCTGGCCCAGGCCGGCGAGGGTGAGGGCCACGCCTTTCAGGTCCGGTGTCTCGTCCCGGGCGGTGCAGACCCGGGCGATGGCGTTGATCTCCCTCTTGTCCCGGAAGGCGGCCGCGCGCAGATCGGCACAGCCCGCGGTGGAGAGCCCGTCGGTCAGTACCAGGAGGCGGCGTGGGCCGCGTACGGACTTCAGGGCGGCGGCCCCCGCCGTGACGGCCGCGAGGACATTGCTGCCGCTGCTGTGCGGCGCGGCCCCCTGGGCCTTGGTGACGAAGCCGCCGAGGCACTCGGCCGCCTGCTGCTTCCGCTTCTTCTGGTTGATGGCGTTGTCGTTGTGGGTGACCCAGTCGGCGGAGCGGTCCTTGGCGGTCCAGGTGATCTGCGCCGAGTCGCCGCTGAAGCTGCCCACCGAGACGGTGTCCTTGCGCTCGACCACCGCGGAGAGCAGAGCGCCGATGCCGCCGGCGTAATCGCGCCCGGCGGTGGTGCCGCGTACGGAGGCGGAGGCGTCGACGAGGACCACCGTATGACCGGGGCCGGGGCCGGGGCCGGCGCCGCCGTCCACGGGGTCCTTCATCCAGCCGCAGGCGTCCAACGGTGCCGAACCGCCGCCGCATGCGCTGGTCAGGCCGGCCATCAGTACCACCGTCAGGGCCCCGGCGAGCAGGGGCGCTCCCCCGCGTCGCCCCGGTGCCCGGCGGTGCCCGGATGCCCGGTGGTGCCCGGGTGCCCGGACCGCTGCGGTGTCGGTGGGGCTCACGGCGCCAGCTCCTCGACGTCGGTCACGGTGTCCACCCAGGAGAAGGGGCTGAGCCCCATCTGTCGGCAGAACTCGCTCAGTGCCTTGTCGTAGGCGTTGGCGTACTCGAAGAGGCCCACCTGCTCGTGGTGCTTGGCCGCGGCCGTGAGGACCTCGGCGAGCGCCTCGGCCCCGTTGCGGCGGGTGTTCTTGAGCGCGTGCATGACCTTGCAGAAGTCCTCGTCGGCGAGTGCGGCCGCGAAGGGCACCAGCAGCCGGCGCTCGGCCGGGCCCAGGGTGTCCAGGAGTTCCAGTTCGCGCATCACCTGCAGCCAGCGCTCGGTGCGCGCCTGCACCTGGTCCGCCTTGAGCTCACCGAGGCGGTGTTCCTCCTTCAGCCGGATCTCGGCGAGGTGGAACGGCAGGACGTGTTCGCGCAGGGCCGGGTCGATCCGGATCCGCACCGACGGCCGGCAGCGGATCAGGCCCTTCTCGTCGTTGTAGCACCAGCCGCTGCGCAGCTCCTTGTTGACGGCCTTCTCCGCGGCCACCGGGTCACCGGGATCGCAGGTCCGGGCGATGGACCAGGCACGTCGCAGCAGTTTGCCGCGAGCCGCCTCCTCGTGGACCGCCGCGCGCTCGCGCAGCACCTCCAGCGTCATCTCCCGGCTGCTCCAGCGGAAGTGCGGGACGAGTTCGAAGGTGAACACATCGCCGCGGGCCGCCACCCACAGCGCCTCCTCGGCCGGCGACAGCTCCACCCCCACCTCGGCCTGTGCCGCCTGGCCACCCGTCGTGGTGCCGGCGCCGTCCGGCTCGTCGACGTGCTCCGGGCCGCTGTCGGTGCGCGCGCCGTCCCTCCCGGTGACCCGGCGCCACCAGTCGCGCAGCCTGGTGCGCAGTCGCTTGCGTTCCGTCATGGTGCGTCTCCTCTTCGTACGGGCGTCGTCAGGACGCGGATGGGGTGGCGAAGGTGTCCTTGGCCAGCTGGTGCCGGAGCTGGCGGACGGTGCGGGAATCGGGGTGCCGGCCGGCCCACATACCGAGGTAGAACCCGGCACGGAGGGACAGCGGCCGGGCGCAGATACGGGGCACGAGCGCGTCCAGGAAGGCGGCCAGCTCCTTGTCCGCGTCCCCTGCCAGCAGCCAGCGCCGCAGCTGGTCCCAGGCGCGGGTCGAGCTGTGCTGCCCCATCAGGGCATGGCGCCAGAGGCGGACCAGGGCGTCGGCCCGGTCCGGGTCGGTCATGGCGGTGTCGGCCAGCACGGGCCGGTCGCGGCGGTCCGGGCCGGCGCTGTAGCGGCTGAGGATCAGCAGGGTGCGGATCGCGTGCTGGGTCAGATGGTCGTTGTCCGAGGTGATCCAGTGGTCCAGGGCGTCGGACGCCGGGCCCGGGGCGGCGGAGAGATAGAGCCAGGCCATCGAGAAGGCCACCGAGCTGCTGAACGCCAACTCCGGCCGGGTGCCCAGTTCGCGCAGCGCCCAGAGGGTGTCCGGGACGTCCTGTGCGCCGACCAGGGTTCCGTACGCCCGGGCCGCGCTGTCCTGGAACTGCCATCGGGGGCTGCCCAGCCAGCTTCTGATCTGGCCCCGTACCCGCTGCACCAGCCGGGGGTCGTGGGCCGCCATCTCCAGGGCCAGCGCGGCGGACTGCCGGTAGGCGGTGTTCTTCCCTCCGGCCCAGTTCCGGATCAGGTCCCGGTAGACGCTGTCGAAGTCGTGGCTGAGCAGGATCCCGGCGATCTGGGCGGCCCGCACCCGGATCCGTTCCAGGGGCCCGGCGACCAGCGCCGTCAGCCACTCCAGCAAGGGGTGGCGCAGACTGTCGTAGTCGTGCCAGACGACCTCGATGACGACGTGCATCAGCTCTTCGTCCACCAGCCGGGCGCACCGGGGATTGTCGTCGGCGCGGCCGTCGGACGCGGCGTCCGCGGAGGCGAGCATCTCCGGCGGGATCAGCTGGTCGAGTTCCCGCTCGAAGACGTGGTTGGCGGGCGCCAGTTCACGGGTCTCGTAGCGCGGCAGCACGCTCGCGCTGAGCAGCTGGCCCGCCTCGAAGACATCGGCGAGCGGCAGGCCGTGGAAGAAGGCATAGGCGATGCGGAATGCCTGGCGGTGCGGGTCCAGGACCGAGCCCTGTGGGGTCTCGGTGGGGACGCGCAGCAGCTGCTTCGCCAGCCGGCGCAGCCGGTCGCGCCACTGCCCGATGACCTCGGTGAGGCTGGTGTCCTCGGTGTGCACGCTCTGTGCCAGCACCTCCGCGAACTCCACGACGCTGCGGACCGACACCGCCCCGTCGAGAGTGCGCTGCACCTGCGGTGACTCCAGCATCCGGGCGGTGAACGCCGTGGTGTGCTCGGCGCTGCAGTCCGGATCGGTGCATGCTCCGGGATGCCCGGCGAGCAGCCGGCGCAGATGCACCGCGAGCACCTCGCCGAGGGCCGGGCGCCGGTGCTCGAAGGCATGCGGCCGCAGCTGGTCCGGGTCCACCCGCCCCAGGACGCCGAGGACGACGACGAAGGCGCCCTGTTTGCGGGCGAGGTGGGCCAGCGTCTCCAGGGTCGACAGCTTCACCTCCCGGTCGTCGAGGTCGATCACGAAGCCGTCAGGGGTGAGCAGTTCGTCCGCCCGCCGGGAGATCTCCTGGAGGATGCCCGGGGCTTCGCTGTGCAGAATCTTGATGCGGTCGTCGGGGCAGCAACCGGCGAGCAGCGTCAGTGCCGTGGACTGCCGGCCGCTGCCCGGCTTCCCGGCGAGCAGCAGCACGTGCTGTGCCGCGAGCCGGGCGGCCATCTGTGCCTGCTGGTCGACGTCCAGATGGCAGTCGAGCTGCTGCGCGACCAGCAGCGAGGGGACACTCAGCGCCTGGACCTCGACCCGGTTGTCCCCGCCGATGGACAACTGCTCGGCGTAGATGGCGTTACCGCCGCCCTGGGCGACCGCACTGCGGTTGAGCCGGTTCAGGGAGATCTGCTGCCGGGCCTCCTGGTAGCGGGAGAAGGAGCCGCCCTCGTCGGTTTCCCGGCGTGGAGCCGCCCGTTCCGTCTCCTGGGGCGAGACCTTGCTGTCCCCGCGCTGGGGCAGTGCGTCGTCGGCCGGGGCGGTGGCGGGCGCGTCCGCACGATCGGACGCCGCGGCGAGGGCCGGCGCCGCCGCTTCCGCCGGTTCGGCCGCGCTCGGTGCCGGCTCGTCCGCGGCTCCGGACGAGGGTTCGCCGCCCGGTACGTCCTCCGGCGCGGCCCCCTCCGCGGCGGCCTGTTCGGTGTCGCTCACGACGTCCCTCCGTTCTTGCCGTCGCTGTTTCCTTCGCTGTTTCCTTCGCTGTTTCCGTCGTTCTTGCCGTCGTTGTTGTCGTCGTTCTTTCCGTCCGCGTTTTCGTTGTAGGTGGCGTTGCCGCCGTGGCTGACGGCGCTTCGGATGTAGCTGGTGGCTCCCCCGCTCCCGAGGTTGACGGCGTTCCCGTCGCCGAAGGTGAACCCGCTCATCTGGGGAGCTCCGCCGGCGGCGGGCGTCGCCGGCGGCGGGCTCACCGGTACGTGTCTGCGCAGTACGTCCGTGATGACGGGCAGGTCGAGGTGGGCGTACGGCACCCTCAGGTGCATGAACTGGCGCTCGGTCAGTTCGGCGATGTCGGGGGGCAGTTCCTCCTTGGTCGGGAGCGCGGCACCGTCGATCAGCACCGGGATGACGGTCCGGCGCCACGTGAGCGCCGCGCTGATCTCGTCGTGGACGTAGTCGCCCGGGACGTCGATCCGACGCCGCCCGGTGTCGTCGCACAGCGAGAGCCAGCTCCGGCCGATGAGCACGAGGAGGACCGTGCAGCTTTCGAGGGTGCGCCACAGGAGGGGCGGAAAGTGCTCACCCGGTGCGGTTCCGCGGCGGTCCCGGAACACATTCTCCGGCCCGAATACCCCCTTCAATTGCTCATCGAGCAGGACGGCCGCTTCTGCGCCGTCGCCGGTCCGGTAGTTGATGAAAACGCCGGCCATGATGTTCTGCCTTTCCTCACCGGGACGGAGTGGCTTGCGGCAGCCGGTAGGGCAGGGGCCAGTAGGGCTGTCGCGCCATAGGGGGATGAAGCCGAGATTCACAGGGGTTTCAGGCGTGGTCAACGCGTTGCCCTCGGCCTTTTGGCCGGGCAACGGAACACCACAGGTACACGGAAGTGCGGTTCTTCGGGCGGCCTTCTGTGAGGGTGGGCCGGTGGCGGAGAAGTCAGCCCGGAGTTCCGGGGCCGATTCGGTGGGTGTGCAGACCGATGGCGAGGTGCGGAAGGGTCCGGCGAACGGTGGGATTCTTTGGCCAACGATTGAGGACGCGGCTCAGCCGAAGAAGATCGGCGCGGATGGTCGCCGAGTCGACGAGGGCAACATGGGAGGCGACCAATTCGGCGATCGCGCAGGCCGGTTCGATTTCCCCGACGTTCGCCAGTGCAAGTGCCAGCCGGGCGCCATATCGCGCCCTGGCTCGACGGGATTCCGCGGGAATGGCGTCCAGCCCGTCCCCGAGCAAGGTGACGGCCTCCGCCGGAGAGCCGAGGTCGTGCATGCACCAACCGGCCACGAACCCCGTCAGATCCGGCAGATGGATGCTGCCGAGGACCGGGTCCGCATCGTCCGGGGGAGCCGCGCCGGAGGTCAGCTCCGCACCGCGGTCGAGAGCCCGGCGGCAGGCATCGCGGTCCCCCACCAGAGCGTGTCCCTGCGCTTCGCGCTGTGCGGCCAGCCCCCGGATGCGTGCGCTGCGGGCCTGCTGCCCGGCCAGCCGTGCCAGCTGGACGGTGGCCATCGAATCGCCTGTGTACAGGGCGAGTTCGGCCCGGCGTACCAGGGCGTAGGCGGCGAGTTCGTCATCACCGCCGTCCGCGGCCAGCTGGACCGCCTGCTCGGTCCACCACAGCGAGGCCGCATCGCTGCCCGCCTCCTGCGCCATCCACCCGGTGTACTCGGCGAACCGGGAGGCGAGCCGGAGCACCACACCACGGTGGGCGGGCTGGGCCTGGTGCGCCATGCCCCGCAGCGCGCTGGTGGCCGCGATGCAGAGCTGTGCGACCACCGCCGGCCCGAAGAGCTGGCCCAGCCGGCGGAACTCGTCAAAGACATTGCGGAAGTGCGGCAATGCCGAATTCGTCTCCCCGCTTTCGAGGAGCGGGGGTGCCAGCGACCAGCTCACAATGGTGGCGGGCAGGGCCCCGCCGCCGGGTGACGTATGGTCGAATGCCACGAAGTCGCTCTCGCCGCCGGCCTGCATACGCAATGTCCAGGGCGTACCGACATCCGCGTCGGTGAGGGGCACCTCGTCCGCACTGCGCGCGGGTGCGGAAATCAGGATGCTGAGTTGCCCTCCGGCGTTGAGGGCGCTGTCGCATAACTGGGCAAGATCGTGACTGGGCGCCTTGACGCCGCGCTCGATCTTGCTCAAGTGCCCTTTGGAAAAGCAAATCAGGGTTGCCAGTTTCCCCAGAGACAGCCCCGCTTCGATCCTTCGCCGGCGTAACTCCGCCCCGAACCCCACAGGAATACGCTGCACCCCGCTCGCCCCCCTCGTCGCTCGCGACCGGTGAAGGGAGTGTGCCACGCATCACACCGACTCTCACATACCCTTCACGAATTGCTTGCTATCGGTTTCATCACGCTCCGCTTCGTGCCGGGGAAATCTCCTTCCCCGCAGGAAGGACCCTTGCACGATGGGCCAGTTGGCTGATGCGGTCGGTTCCGCAACCGTGACCGAGGGGATGACGCGAGCGGATGCACTGAGCGGATCCCGTGGGCAGACGCCGTGAGCGGATGCCGTGAGCGGATGCCGTGAGTGGGGCGGGCAAGTTGACGTGACACGCGCAGCGCCTGCGCCGTATCGCCGTCCTCGCCGTCCTCGCCCTCATCACCCTCACCGCCGTCAGCTGATGAGGTCCTGCGGGCGGAGGTAGCCCGCGGACCGCTCGTGTTCGCCGAACCAGCGCTCCGCGGCGCGCGAGCGGGCGGCCTCGATCAGCGCGCTGCCGTAGTGGCGGGTGGCGAACACCGGGATGCCGATGCGGTAGCGCCGATCGGATACGCCCACCACGCCGGACCGCTCCTCGACGGTGAGCGGGGCCAGCGCCGGATCCGACTGCGGCACCCCGCCGACGGGACACAACTCCAGACTCATCAGCCGGTGACCCGAGTTGTCGGGTCCTTGCCTGCACCAGAACAGGCTCACGGCGTCGAGCGCGTCCCAGGGGAGGACCGCATGCTCCGTCTTGTTGCGCCACCACCACACACCGGTCGTGTCGAACGCCAGATACGCGTGGCACTGCCGGTCCCCACCCGTCGCCGCGCGGGGAAAACCTCCAAAACCGCCCCCGCATTACTGTGCCCGCCAAAACGATCACGCGTGGCTGCCGGGTCGCACACTTACAGGGCGCGGTACGTGCTCCGGCGGCGGCCGCCGCTTCCCCCGCGACGACCCGAAGGACGTGTGTCATGAGCGAACGAGTCATCACCCCGCGCAGCCGCGGTTTCCTGTTCCTCGACTCCCACCCGGCCGGCTGCGCACGCCTGGTGGAGGAGATGTGGCAGGCCGCCCCCGCACCCGAGCGCGCCCCGGACGGCGCTCCGGTGGCGCTCGTCGTGGGCTCCTCGGCCGGCTACGGGCTGGCCGCGACGATCGCCGGCCTCGCCCGGGCGGGGATCCGCGGCATCGGCGTCTGCTTCGAGAAGGCCCCGACGGAGCGACGCACCGCCACTGCCGGCTGGTACCGCACCGCCGCCACCGCGGAACTCGCCCGCCGGCACGGTCACGAGATGGTGTTCCTCAACGGCGACGCCTTCTCCGACGGGATGAAGGACCAGGTCGCCGACCTCCTCCGGGAGCGCTTCGGCCGCCTGGACCATCTGGTCTACTCGGTGGCCGCACCGCGGCGCACCGACCCCGACACCGGTGCCGTCTACGCCTCCGTCCTCAAGCCCATCGGGGAGGCCTACCGCACCAAGACGCTCGTCTTCGACGGGGCGGGCACGCCGGAGGTCAAGGAGGTGGAGACCCCGCCGGCCGAGGGGGACGACATCGCGCAGACCATCGCGGTGATGGGCGGTGCGGACTGGGAGCGGTGGGTCGACCATCTCGCCGACCGCGGTCTGCTCGCCGACGGCTTCACCACGGCCGCCCTGTCCTACATCGGGTCCCCTCTGACGGACGGCATCTACCGGCAGGGCACCATCGGGGCCGCCAAGTCCCACCTGGAGGCGACCGCCCGTACGCTCAATGAGCGCCTGGACAAGCTGGTCGGCGGCCGCGCGGTGACCTCCGTCAACGGGGCCGCGGTCACCCAGTCCTCCACCGCCATCCCGGGTATCGCGCTCTATGTGGGCCTGCTGCGCGGCGCCCTCGGCGAGGCCATGGTTCCGCCGATCGCCCAGCTGGCCGATCTGTGGGACCAGCTCACGGGCGCCCGGCCGTTCGAGGTCGACGAGGACGGCCGGGTACGGCTCGATGCGTGGGAGCTCAACAGCGCGGTCCAGGCCGCCGTCACGGAGCGGTGGGAGACGGCCACCACCGAGACCATCACCCGTCTCGCCGACCTCGACTGGTTCCATGCCGAGGTCCAGCGGCTCTACGGCTTCGCGGTGCCCGGCATCGACTACACCGCCCCGACCGCCACCCAGGTCCCCTGGCCGGACGCCACTGCCTGACCCGGTGCCGGTCCACGCCCACGTTCTCCTCGTCGGCATCCCCACCGGGACGACATGGAGGCCTCTTCCATGAAGGAATCCCGAATCCCCGAATCCTCGAATCCGGGAACCTCGGGATCTCGGAATCCCGCAGTCCCGGGCCCGGAGACCCGGAGATCCGCAGTCCCCGTCCCCGTCACCGTCCCTGCGAGGGCGCGGTGTTCCCGGTGCGGACGGTCAGGGAGAAGAGCGGGAAAGGGGTTCGTAAGGCCGGTTCCGGCGGAATGAACTGACGCCCGCTCAGAAACAGAATTCACCCGGTCGCGACATCGATGCGGCATCGTGACGCATTGTGGCTGCTGCTCTGGGGAACTGGGCGATCCGGCCGGGCTGTTGGCCATCCGTTCCCCGGCATTCGGGCGACTACGAACACCGTTCGCCCCGCGTCGATTTCACCGGGAGGGAATTCGGAGGCTCCGCGCCCCGTCGAAATCCACCACGCCATCGTCCGGCCGCTCGGCCGGTCGGTAAGCCGGTCAGCGAGTCAGGCGGTCAACCGGTCAGCCCGAGTGACCGCCACGCCGGACGGCGGTGCTCGCAGGACGCGGACGCGGCGCAGCGGCAGCGTCCTGACCGGGCCCCGTCCGCCGTTCCTGGCGGGGGACGGTCGCCGTCACGGTCTTCCCGTGCGGCCCCGTGCTGACCTCCACGGTTGTCGCGATGCGACAGACCATCGACCAGCCGAATCCGCCGCCTTCTCCGGTGACGTCAGGAGTACGCGGGCGGGGCGGCACGGGGCTGGCATCCCCCACGGACACCACGATCGATGCCGCATCCGCCAGCAGCCGCAGCGTGCAGCTCTTACCGCCCGCGTGCCGTACGGCATTGGTGACCAGCTCGGAGACGACCAGGATCACGGCCTCCCGCGTGTCCCTTTTCAACGGGGGATCCAGGCGCGCCATGTACGTACCCACAAGGTGCCGTGCGGGTCCGACGGCTTCGGAACGGCAGTCCAGTTGAAGCTCCAGCACCGGCGACGCGGTGACCGTGCGCGGAGCCTCGGCGGTGCTCATGATAAAGCTCACCTCGTATCGCGTCGTCTTGCCTTCAGGCCGGAAAGCGTGCCCTCTTTCCGGGGTGTCAACCACATATTTTCCATGTCGGACGAAATGGCCTGCTCACCGCGAAGGTTCGGAAAGATCAGCTCGAACCCGGTCCTGCCCCTGCGGGCCAGAACAGCCATGGCGCTGCGGAACACCCCGAGGGCCGCCCGGCAGCCGTACGGCAAATCAGCTCACCGACACGACCCCATTCTTCCTTGTGCAACAGGCGCCGAAAGAGATGAGCGCCTCAGACAGCACCGGAAGAAGGGAAACCACCACCATCATCCTCCGGATAGCCGCTTGCCCGAATCCGCCGTAAGCAATCGGGAAAACCCCTGGTTTGCTTCACGGACCGATGGGTATAAGGAATCCCCTCCTGCCGTTCCGTGACCGCAGCCGCCGCCAGGCCGACTGCGCAGCGCCCCACCTGCCCGGGAAGCGCACCGCCCCACAGACGGGCCCGCCCCCACAGACTGGCGCGGAATACGGAACAAACCTGCATAACTGCATATAGCTGTCATCTCTCAATATCCGGGATTTCCGGTACCCCGGTAGGTCGCCGCTGTATCCGCCCTCTCCCCCGGGACGACATCACCCGCGCCCCGACGAAGACGGTCGCCGTGACCGCCAGATATCCGAGGTCCAGCACCGCGGCGTGGGCCGGTCCGGCCTCTGCCGACCAGCCCGCGCCACGCGCTGCCCCCTCGAACAGGACGCGATTGACGCTCAGGAAGGCCACGTGGGTGCCGATCGCCGTCCACAGTGGGGCGGGGCCCGGTGCCGTCCGTGCGGCCACCAGCGTCAGACCGAAGACGCCGAGCAGCACCAGATACGCGACCGGGTCCTGGCCCCCGGGAGCCAGGCCCATCGGCGGAGCGGCCCCGCCCACGGCACGGGACACCCCGGCCTGCACCACCGTGGAGGCCGCCGGCACCAGCAGGAAGACCGCCGTCGTCCCCAGGGCCGAGAGCACCCCGCCGAACCGGTCGCGCAACGAGGCCCAGGCATGGCCGCGCAGCGTCGTCTCCTCCGGCAGCGCCTCCAGCAGCACGGCCACCACGGCATTGCGGGCCAGGAACGTCACGAGCGCTGCCGGGTCCGGCTCGGACCAGCGCACCCAGCCGAGCGCGGTGCCGGCACCGAGGACGACGACGGCGCAGGAACCGGTGACGGCCACGCCGCGGAGGAACGCACGCGGCGCCGAGGACAAGGGGCCGAGCCCGAGTGGACGCAGCCGTGCCGGCCGTCCGGCCCACCACAGCAGCACGAGGGGGACGGCCAGCGTGCTCACCAGTACGGCGGGCACCAACTGCCGCAGATACCCCTCGGCACCGACCGTCCGGGCGAGCGCCTCGCCCAGGGCGTTCCCCGCTCCCAGCGCACCCGCCATGACCGCGCCGCCGAGCAGCGCCCGCCCCCAGGCCCGCACCGCGGATCCCCGGGCCGGCGCTCCCCCGCCGGAGGTCGTGGACATCAGCTCCCCCTTCCCCTCAGCGGAAGGGCGTACGGGTGCGGCGCGCCGCGGCCCCTGCCGCCGACATCGTCCGTCTCCACCGAACCCGGCCCGACGGGGGCCCTGTCACCCCGCCGCCGGCGGCACCGGGACAACCCGGCACCACCGCCCCCCGCAAGGCCGTCAAGACCTTCGTGTGCATCCAGCATCGGCCAGGGAAGCCGCGCCCCGGCACGCACGGGCCGGACCGCTGGGCAAACCGCCCTGCAGCATGATCTACCGCGATCACGGACTACATCCTTCGATCCACCGGCCGTACCCCCCTGGTCGGAGCGGAGCCGGGCTCCAGAAGCCAGGAGTCGAGGTCCACGGAGTCAGGGGGCAGGGATCCAGGGGTCAGGGATAGGAGACCACCGTGGACGGCACCGTCGAGGAGCCGGAAGTGGGAGCGCCGATGCCATTGATGACGTGCTCGTACTGTCCCTTGCCTCCGAGGGAGACCACCAGCAGGTCGTGGAGTCGCACACCCGGCGTGCTCGGTGCCTCGAAGCCGTGGTCCTGGCGGATGGTGGGATCCACGTTGTAGTAGCAGTAGCTCCCCAGACCCCACGCTTCGTGCGTGGCCACCCCGTCGGCGATCTTGTACGCGGCGTACCCCTTGGTGCTGCCGTTCTGCACCGCGGCCTGATTGGGCGCGTCATACGCCTTCTCGTTCTGGAAGAAGACCGTCCGCCCCCGTTCGCCGCGCCACTCCACGTCGTACTTGTTGAAGTGCTCGACGAAGAGACCGGTCGCCAGTACGTCGTTGCCGTTGACCCGGACCCCGTAGTCGGCCCGGTTGGTTTCCCAGCCCACACCGTCCCCGTGGTCGGCCCGCCAGATCCAGGTGTGATCGACGATGGTGTGGTTGCTGTTGATCACCATGCTGGTCGTGGCCTTGCCGGGGCCCGCCCCGCCGATCCGGAAGAACACGTCCTGAACCGTCGTCGGATTGGCGGCGTGATCTGCGGATGCCCCCTCGGGGCCGATCTCCAGCAGCGTGGCCGAATTGACCGGGCCGGCATCGATGAGGAACCCGGCGAGCCGCACACCGTCGACGTCGGCGACCTTCATGGCCGTCACCCCGTTGTCCGGGACGAGGGTCGCGTACCCCAGGCCGAGAACCACGGTGTTCGCGCGCCGCACCGCGAGGGGCCGGTCGACGTGGTAGATCCCTGGCGTGAGCAACAGGTGGAGGCCCTGGGCCAGCGCGGCATTGAGCGTCGCGGCATCGACGCCGGGCTTGGCCACGTAGAACCGGTCGAGGGGGAGCGACTCGCCCCTCGGTGTGCCGTTTCCCCAGGTGGTGCCGCGGGCGCCGGCGCGCTTCTCGGGGACGAAGACCTTGTAATCGGAGCCGTCAAGATAGAGGAAGGGCTTTTCGCGGGAGACCGGGGTGGTGTCGAGCGTCGTGTAGGGCGGGTCGGGGAAGCTCTGCGCGGGGGCTCCCTCGACTCCTGAGAACACCATGTTCCAGACGGCGCCGGCCCAGCCGCCCACCGAGCTGTCGCGGGTGTACCACTGCTGCTGCGAGTAGGGGCTCACCGTGCCGTCGATCCGGCTGTCGGCGATATAGCCGCCGCTGGCCCAGCCGTAGCCGTCGGGCGCCAGGTTCAGTCCGCCTTTGACGTGCATCCGCCGAAAGGGCGCCGCCTGCGCCACGGCCCACCGGTTGGTGCCGTTGGCCGGACGGAGCGCGAGGTTCTCCGCGGAACGCCAGAAGTTCTGGGTGGCATTGCCGTGCAACCACCCGGCGTCGACGGTCACATCGCCGAGGAAGGTCGTGTCGTCCGGCGAGAGTCCGAGTCCCGCGATCGAGGTGTAGAAGCCGAGCTGGGCGTTCAGGCCGCTGTAGGTGCCCGGCTTGAAGAGCAGCGCGTACCGCCCGTCGCCGAACTGGGCGCTCTCCTGCCGCTTGAAGATCTCGTCGAGCCTGCCCTGGATACCGGGCGTACCGGGATCGAAGACCAGCACATTCGGGCCGAGGTCGCCGCCGCCCGGCAGCGCGCCGGCGACCGGGGCTGCGGAGGCCCGGGCCGGCAGGACGGGCAGGCCCGCGGCGGGGAACGCGGCTGCCATCGCGGCCAGCACACTGCGGCGTGCGGGCCTCGGCGTACGGGGAGCCGTGGCGTCTGCGGGGGATGTGGGGGGTATGGGCATGGCAGCTCTCCTGATTCAGGAAGTGAACGATCGACGTTCATGGGAGCGCTCTCTTGCCCGATGCATGTTCATCCTGTGTGACGGGGCCGTCAAGAGTTCTGACGGAGGATGGGCGCCGGAAGCTGATTCCACGTCAATTGACCATCGGAAACGTGTAGTTGCTCGCGACATCACGGTGCTTCTGCCGCAGCAGGCGGTGCGTTCATCGGATGTCGGCAGGACCGGGCGAGGACGCTCGCCCACCCACCACGGCCCGACGCGCACCCGACCGGATCGACCGCCCGGACATCAGCGCCGGCCCAAGCACTGCGATCACGGCCCGGGGCATCGGGCCCCCACGAGGACGAGGAGCGCCAGCAGCATGGGCGGGAGGTTTCCTCGCCCGACGTTCAGCCCAGGGCCTTGTCGAGGTTGAAAGCGGCGCTGATGAGGGCCAAGTGGGTAAAGGCCTGCGGGAAGTTGCCGATCTGTTCGCCGGTGTGGCCGATTTCTTCGGCGTACAGTCCGAGGTGATTGCCGTAAGTGAGCATCTTCTCGAAGGCGAGGCGGGCCTCGTCGACCCGGCCGGCGCGGGAGAGCGCTTCGACGTACCAGAACGAGCAGATCGAGAAGGTGCCTTCCTCGCCCCGCAGCCCGTCCGGACTGTTGCGTGGGTCGTAGCGGTAGACGAGGGAATCGGAGACCAGTTCCTCGCCCAAGGCGTCCAAAGTGGAGAGCCATTTCGGATCCGTGGGAGAGATGAACTTGGCCAGCGGCATCATCAGCACCGAGGCGTCGAGGACATCGTCACCCTCGTGCTGCACGAATGCCTTCCGCTCGGGCGACCAGCCACGTTCCATGATGCGCCGGTAGATCGCGTCGCGAGCGTGTCCCCAGCGGGGCATGTCCGCAGGCAGACCCCGGTGGATGGCGATCCGCATCGCGCGTTCGATGGCGACCCAGCACATCAGCTGCGAGTAGAGGAAGTTCTGGATTTTGCCGCGGGTCTCCCAAATGCCTTCGTCCGGCTGATCCCAGTTGTCACAGACCCAGTTGACCAGAGTGCCAACGGTGTCCCAGTGCTTGCTGGACAGCGGCTCTCCCCATTTGTCGTAGAGGTAGAGGGAATCGATCAGGGCACCATAGATATCCAGCTGGAGCTGGTTGACGGCGCTGTTGCCGATCCGTACGGGGGACGAGCCCAAATGGCCCTCCAGATGGTGGAGTTCGCTCTCCGGCAGATCGCTGCGGCCGTCGATGCCGTACATGATCTGCAAGGGGGCGTCGGGGCCGCCTCTGGGGGAGATGTTCTCGGACAGGAAGTGCACAAAGGATTTGGCCTCGTCGGTGAAGCCCAGTCTGAGCAGTGCATAGATGCAGAACGCGGCGTCGCGCACCCACGCGTAGCGGTAGTCCCAATTGCGCTCGCCGCCGACCTGTTCGGGCAGGCTGGTCGTGGGAGCGGCCACAATGGCGCCGGTCGGCGCGTACGTGAGGAGCTTGAGGGTGAGCGCAGAGCGGTGCACCATCTCGCGCCAGCGTCCCCGGTAGCGGGACTTCGACAGCCAGCGGCGCCAATAGTGCACCGTGGCGCCGAACAATTCCTCCGCCTCCATGACCGGGCAGGCTCGCAGCTCCACGCCGTCACCGATCCGGTCGAGCGCGAACACCGCGGTGTCCCCCTCGCTCAGCGTGAACGAGGAACGGGCGTCCGGCCCGTCGATCTCGACCGGAACACTGGACGTCAGCGCCAGGGAGAGGTCCGGGGAGTCGAACACCGTCTGGCCCTGCCGGGCATGCACGGTGTGGGTACTGCGCCCGTAATCGAAACGGGGAGCGACCCGGGCGGTGAATGGCAGCGATCCGCGGACACACAGCACCCGCCGGATCAGCCGGTGACGGTCCGCCTCGCCGGAGTCATCGACGATCGGCATGAAATCCTGGACCTCACCCACACCGTTGTCCGCGAAGAATCGCGTGATCAGGATATTGGTGTCGGGGAAGTAGAACTGCTTCGTCCGCGCGGGCACGTCCGGGGCCAGCTCGAAGGCCCCGCCACGGTCGGCGTCCAGGATCGCGGCGAAAACACTGGGCGCATCGAATCGAGTACAGCAATACCAGTCGATGGTGCCGTTGGTGCCGACGAGCGCAGCGGTCCGCATATCGCCGATCAGACCGTGTTCGGCGATGGGCGTATAGCGCAGTGCATCGGCCTTGCTGGGGCGGAGACTCACACCGGCGGTCATCTGACCTCCCCCGGCACTGAGGAGCAGAAACAGCGGATCACGGTGGATCGCAGGGAATCGCAACAGCGGATCACAGTGGATCAACCAGTGGATTCAGGTTACCTCCCGGTGGTTGCGGACGGCGAGCGAGCGGCTGCCGGGCGGATTCGGGTGGGGCGTCGGCACTACTCGCCGCGTACGGGCGTCGCCACCGAACCGGCATCGGCACCGGCCGGGCGCCGCGCGCCACGCGGAAGACACGGTGCGTGACGAGCCGTCGCGCACGGTCAGCCGTACGCGCTCCGCCCTCCGCTGTGGCGCTGCACCAGCAGGCTCCCCAAGGCGGTGCGCCGGTGCAGGACCGACCGGCCCGCGCGGACCGTGGTGATCAGACCGGCCCCGCGCAGCGCGGTGGCGTGGGCGGACACGGTGGCATTGCTGACGGCCAGCCGCCGGGCGAGACCACTGGTGGTGTGTTCCTCGGCGAGCAGAAGCAGCATCTCGACGCGGGTCCGCCCGAGCACTGCGGCGAGCGCCTGGTCCGCGTCTCCCGCCCCGTCCGGCGGGAGCGGCAGCCCCGGGCCGGCCGGATAGGTCACGGTCACGGGGCGGTCGGGCAGGTCGGAGAGGAGAGGGTGGCCGGTCCAGTGGAAGGTGGGCATCAGGAGTAGGCCTCGCCCCTCCAGCCTGATGTCCCGCTCGACGGGCGCCGCCAACTCCCAGACGTCCCCCTGCAGTCGGGTACCGGGCACGAGTGCGGTGAGCCCGGCGCCGATACCGTGCTCGGCCACGACCAGCGCATGGCGGGTGAACTCGGTCCGGTGCAGGTCCTGCACCAGCGGCCACACGGGGCGCAGTGCCGTCTCGAAGGCCGCGTGCTGCGCGCGCCGGAGAGGTTCCCAGGCCCCGGCCTCGCCCCGGTACAGCGCGCGGATCCAGGACGGAGCCGGGGACGGCTGCCCGGCGTAGGCCCGCCGGAGCTCGGCGCGGACCACGTCCGGTGGGGTGGCCCGCATGGTCTCCCACCCCTCCGTCAGTGTGCCGTTGAAGATGTCGAGGAAGAGGGGTGGCACCTTCCCGGGGACCACGTCCTTGAGGGGCAGGACGGCGAGCGGCAAGGAACGGAGCAGCCGCCGTCTCCAGCGGCCGAAGAGCACCTCGTCGTCCGGAAGGGCCATCTTCATCAGGGCCACATTCAGCTCCAGCAACGGAGCCGGCTGGGGCGCGAACCGGACCTGGGCGAAGTCGGCCGACGTGAAATGGATCCGGATCACTACTCCCCCTCTTGGCGCTGCGCCATCGTTCAGGGCAGGGCCTCAACGATGGTCTGCGCTCCCCGCCGCATGCCAGCCTCCAGGTCACGCCCCCGCCATTCAACTCAGGGGGCCACCGCACGGCGCAAAAACGACCTCACTGACACCACAAGTACGACGTCACTGACACAAGGGGAGAGTCATGTTCCGCAAGAAGGCAGGCAACGCTGAACAGGCAGGCCACCGTGAGCAGACGAGCCAGCGTGAACAGGCAAGCCACCGTGAACAAGCAGCCCGCTCCTCGGCAGTTGAGCGTGGCCCCGCTGTCGTTCCCGGGAGTACGGGCGTGGGTATGGTCGGCCGACGGACCGTCACCTCGACGGCCGCCGCGGCCGCCCTGCTGCTCGTCGGCGGTGGCTTCGTCCGGGCGCAGTCCGCGAAGGCGACACGGCCCGCACCCACCACGGACGACGTCACCCTGCGGCTGCCGGCGCCGAGCGGCCCGCACCGCATCGGGGTCACCACGCTGTATCTGGTCGACCGTTCCCGGCGCGATCCATGGGAGCCGCTCCCCGTGCGGGAGGTCATGGCCTCGGTGTTCTATCCGGCTCGCACCGTCCGCGGCCGTCCGATCGCGCCGCAGATGACCGCGGGTGCCGCCGCGACTTTCCCCCACCTCGACCCACTGTTCCACCGGGAGTTGCCGACGACCGGGGTGAACTGGGTGGCCACCCGCACCCATGCGCACACGGGCGCGCCCGCACAGCCCGTACGACGACCGGTGCTGCTGTACAGCCCGGGAGGGGGTGACCCGCGCACCCTGGGCACCGGGCTCGCCGAAGAGCTGGCGAGCCGCGGCTACGTGGTGGTGACCATCGACCACCCCGGCGATGGCAGCGAGGTCGAGTTCCCCCACGCGAGGGCGGGAAGAGCGCAGGTCCGCCGCACGGTGTTCCGGGGCGACCCCCGGACCGACCCGAAGACGTTCCGCACCATGGTCGGCACCCGGATCGCGGACACCCGGTTCGTGCTGGACCAGCTGGCGGTGCTGGCAGCCGGCCGGAACCCCGACGCACTGGGGCGCCCGTTGCCGGAAGCCCTCGGTCACGCGCTCGATCTGCGGCGGGTCGGCATCTACGGTCACTCGGCCGGCGGCACCACCGCGGCCCAGGCGATGTACGAGGACCGGCGGATCGGCGCGGCGGTCGATCTGGAGGGCTTCCTGGACCACGCGCCGGAGAAGCCGGGCCAGGAAGGCAAGCTTCTCCCTGTCGCCCACTACGGAGTGGACCGGCCGCTGCTCCTCGTGGGCACCGACGGCTTCCCCCAAAAGCAGGCGCTGGAGCCCTCCTGGTCGGCCATGCTCGCCCACCCACGGGGTCACACCCGACGGCGGCAGCTCAGCAAGGCCACGCACGGGGTGTTCACCGACTACGCCGTCTTCGCCCCCCAGTTGCAGGCCGCCGGGCTGATGACGGCGGCCGAGCGGAACTCCCTGATCGGCGCGATCGATCCGGCGGTATCGGTGCCCATGCTGCGCGGCGAGGTGCACTCCTTCTTCGCCCGGCATCTCCCGTCGCACTGACCACGCCGCACCGGCAACGCGGTCCGGCCGCGCCTCTCGCCAGGCGCCCGCCCACCGTAGGACCATGGCACGCCCGCTCGCGCACGTCCCTCGTGCCGTACGCCTGCCCTCTGGAGGATTCGGACCATGAGCAGACCGCTTGCTTTACGTGGCCGCTTCGCCCCACTGCTCACCACCCTGCTTCTCGGGCTGTCGCTCGCCCTCCCGCCCGGAACGCCTGCGCACGCGGCGGGTACGGCGAGCGGCCCCGGACCCACGGCTGCCGCCGCCGACAGCTACTGGACGGCCCAGCGGATGAGGGCGGCACAACCGGCGGTCGTCACCCGGACGTCAGGGGCCGCGCGCCCGGCGGCGGACCCGCCCCCGCCGAGCCACCCGTTCGACGGCCTCCCCCAGGTAGGGACCTTCTTCTGGACGGACGCGAGCAACACCGGCCGGTTCTGCGGCGGAACGGTCGTCCGCAGTCCGCACCACGACCTCGTGGTCAGCGCCGCACACTGTCTGCGCTCGCCCGACCCGAAGCGCCATCTGTCGTTTGTGCCGCAGTATCACGACGGGCTGAAGCCGCACGGGATCTACCCCGTCGACCGCATCTACCTCGACCAGCGGTACTACGACCTCGGCACCGGTGGCGGGGCCCGCTGGGACTACGCCGTCGTGCGGCTCGCAGCACGCGAGGACGGCGCCGAGGTGGAGGAGGTCACCGGCGGCTTCGACCTCCTCCCGTACCCGGGGTACGACCACCGGAACGTACGCCTCATCGGCTATCCCGGTAACAGCGACACCACCCACCCCAAACCACTGGACTGCAATTCCTCCACCCACCGGTACACCAGCACGGACCCGGCCGCCCCCGGGGACTTCCTGGAAATTGCCTGCGCGGGCTATATCGGCGGCACGTCCGGCGGCCCGTTCCTGGTACGGGACTTCAGCGGATACGCCCTGATCGGCGTCATCGGCGGCTACCACACCGGTGGTGACTTCCCGGATGTCTCGTACAGCTCGTACTTCACGGTCGACGCACTGGCGCTTTACATACACGCCGTCCGCGGCGATCCGCCTGCCACTCCCCGCCAAAGCCATGAAACGAAATGATCCGGTGCGGCGGCCGGGTGAACTGACCGACCCGACTGACCAACACGGAACCGGAAGCAACATATCCGGGTATGGCGAGGGCTCCTGTTAATGTCAGCGATGGCCGAAAGCCGGTTTCCACCAGGCCGCAGTGGAAGGTGACGCCCGTTGGTGCCGTCGTTTCTCTTGTCCGTACTGAATCGCCTCTTCGGTAATGAGGCGTGGCGCCGGCTTCATGCGCAGGCGGCGCTCTGGGTCACGCTGGTCATGACCGCGGTGCTGCTCGGGGGCGCCGCTCTGGTCGTGGTTGCCGAATCCGGTGCGCCGCACGCCAATATCACCTCCTTTCCCACGGGATTGTGGTGGTCGATCGAGACGGCCACGACCGTGGGCTATGGCGATTTCTATCCGGTCACGCTGTGGGGCCGCATCATCGCTTCCCTGCTGATGCTCAGCGCCATTACGGCCTTCGGTGTCATCACGGCTGCCCTGGCGACCTGGTTCGTCGGCCGCGCGGAGCAGGATCTGGTCCGACTGGGCAAGACCGTGGGAAGCCATGCACGCGAGGACGCGGAGGCACTCCGTTCGGAGCTGCACACCCTGCATACGCGCTTCGACCACGTCGAGAATCTGATCCGGGACAGAGGCCCGCACTCCACCACCTGAGCAACCGGCACGTCGCCTCACCACCCACCCCCTTCTCCCTCCTCCATCCTCCCC
>NZ_SDIF01000103.1 GCF_004122735.1 Streptomyces sioyaensis
GGACGGGGCGGGGCGGGGGATGGCCACGGTCGGGGAGCCGTCGGCGCCCGGGTCACGGCGGTCATGACGCGCGTGCCGCGCCGGGCCGGCGTCAGGGTCGTCGGCGTATCCGGCGCCGTAGCCGCCGTCGTGGTCGAGCGCCGGGACGGTGTCCGGGGATCCCGTGAGCGAGGCGTCCGTCCCGCCCTTCTCCCCGTCGGCCGGTTCCGCGCCGAGCAGCCCCTGGGGCACGATCAGGACGGCCTGGACGCCGCCGTAGATGTTGCTCTGCAGCCGGACAACGATGCCATGCCGCCGGGCGAGCGAGGAGACCACGAACAGCCCGATGCGGCCGTCGCTCAACAGCTCGGCGACATCGATGTGTTCGGGGTCGGCCAGCAGGGCGTTCATCCGGTTCTGCTCGTCCGCCGACATGCCCAGGCCGCGGTCCTCGACCTCGACGGCGAGACCGGCGGTGACGAGCTGGGCGCGCAGCAGGACCGGGGTCTGCGGGGCGGAGTAGATCGAGGCGTTCT
Source organism: Streptomyces sioyaensis (assembly GCF_004122735.1). Classification (GTDB taxonomy): domain Bacteria; phylum Actinomycetota; class Actinomycetes; order Streptomycetales; family Streptomycetaceae; genus Streptomyces; species Streptomyces sioyaensis. The sequence continues at coordinate 516 of NZ_SDIF01000103.1, forward strand.
CGACGAGTTCGGCGAGCAGGTGGATGACGTCGGCGACGGCGTGTCCGCGCAGGGTGCCCTCGATCGGCGGCACCAGCTTGATCCTCGGGTACTGCTCGACCTCGGCGATCGAGGAGCGCAGTACCTCGGTCATGGACACCGGGCGGCTCCACTGGCGGCGCGAGATGGCGCCGCCGAGGACGGCGAGGTTCTCGGCGTGCCGGCGGATGCGGGTGGCCAGGTGGTCGACGTGGAACAGGCCCTTGAGCAGGTCCGGGTCCTCGACCTGGTTCTCCAGCTCGTCCAGCAGCTCGATCTCGCGGTGGACCAGGGACTGCAGCCGGCGGGCGAGGTTCACGAAGACCTCGACCTTCTGCTCGCTGCCGCTGGCGTTGCTGCGGGCGATGGCGACCGCGTCGATGACGGCGGACTCGGCGGCCCGGCCGGCGGCGGCCACCTCATGGGCGAGCAGGTCGAGGGTGTCGCCGGTGGGCGCGAGCGCCGTGTCCGGCTCGCGGCGCTGGAGCCATTCGCCCTGCCGTACCCGGTCCAGCAGGTCGTAGAGGTCGGACTGGCTGCGGGCGCAGACCTGGCGGAGCCGGGCGTAGCGGGCCACGGCTGCGCGGGCCTCGGCGTTGGCCGCGGCGCCCGCGGTCAGCACGATGACGCAGACCAGGGCGAGCCCGCCGGCCAGGATCACCCATGCCTGCCCGGACACCCGGGCGCCGCCGGCCTGCACGACGAACGCGGCGACGGCGGTGCAGACGACGGCGACCAGGAGACAGGGCACGGCGGCGAGCCTGACCAGCCGGGACCGTATCGCCGAATCGGCGGCCGACTCGGGGAACGCGGCCCGGCCGTGTCGTCCGCCGTCACGCTCCCGCCGCCGGGCGGAGGTGGGGACAGGAGCGGCCCCCGGGGAGCTCTGGGGTCCCGGGGACCTCTGAGCCTCCTGGGACATCTGGGTCCCCTGGGGGAATGCGGTAGGCATCGGCGCCCTCCGGATCGGCCGTTGGCAGTTCGCGGAGCACGCACGCTAGTTGTTACGGGGGTAGTGTCCGGAGCCACTTCGGGCTTTCGCTACCCCTCGCCACCTCCTTGAGTGGGCGCGCGGCGCACATCAGTGCGACACAATCCGAACTTCCGTTCAGCGAGGCGGAGTTGCGGCCTCCACAAGCGCGCATCCGAGGGCTCTCGGGCGGCATCCGCGGCCGCGCAGCACGGGGGCCCGGCCCGGCCGGCGGCGGACCGGCCCGCACGCCATCCGTTGCTGCACGCCGCTCACCACTGACGAAGCCCCGGGTCCGACTGATTCAATGCCCACCGAGGTGAGAGACATGGTGACTACCGACCGGATACTGGCGTTCGCAGCGATGTCGCTGCTGGTGATCGTGATCCCGGGGCCGAGCGTGCTGTTCGTGATCGGCCGGGCACTGGCCCACGGCCGGCGGACGGCCCTGGCGACGGTCCTGGGCAATGTGCTGGGCTCCTACCTCCTGGTGGTCGCGGTGGCACTCGGCCTCGGCTCGCTGGTGGAGCGGTCCGTCACGATCTTCCTCGCCGTGAAGCTGGCCGGTGCGGCCTACCTGGTCTTTCTCGGTGTCCAGGCCTTCCGGCACCGCAAGGACATGAAGATGGGGGCCGTGGACGCGCCCGGGCCGTCGGCCCGCGGTGATCTGCGGACGGTTGCCGACGGCCTCCTGGTGGGCGTCACCAACCCGAAGGGGATCGTCTTCTTCGCCGCCGTACTCCCCCAGTTCGTGGACCCGTCGGCGGGCGGGCTGCCCACCCAGATGATGATCCTGGGCCTGGTACCGATCTCCATCGGTCTGATCACCGACACCGTGTGGGGGCTGACGGCCTCGGCGGCCCGCGGCTGGTTCGCCCGCTCCGAACGCCGGATGTCGATGATCGGCGGGGCCGGCGGCTTCGCCATGATCGGCCTGGGTGTGACGGTGGCGGTCACCGGCCGCGCGGACTGACGGCGGCGGGGGGCCGGCGCCCGTGCGGCCCGCGCCGCCGCGTGCGGACCGGCCTCAGCGGTCCGCGGCGAGGTCCACGTCGGTGGCGGAAACCACCGGGGTCCAGGCGGGCCAGCCATGGGCGGGCGGCACCGCGATCGCCCGCCACCACGGGTGGACGGCCGGCGGATCGGCGGGCTCGAAGGGCTCTCCCGGCCGGGGGTGCGCGGTGCCGACCCCGGCCTTGCGGGCAGCGGTCAGCGTCCAGTCGGCGGGCTCCGCCCAGGGGTGCAGCGCCAGGTTGAAGGTGCCCCAGTGGATCGGCAGCAGTACCCCGCCGGACGCTCGGCCCTGGAGGTCTAGGTGGGACTGCACGCCCTGCTCAGGGTTCATGTGGATGTCCGGCCACATGCCGGGGTGCCGGGTGTCCGAGGTGGGGTTCTTGGGCCAGAAATCGCTGTACGCGCCGATCTGGATCATCGTCGCGTCGAACGGGCCGTGCGCCGCGCCGATCTCCGCGAAGCCGGAGAAGTAGCCGGTGTCGCCGCTGTGGAAGATCCGGTGCTCGGGCCCGGCGACCACCCAGGAGGTCCACAGGGTGTGCTGCGGGCCGCGCAGCCCGCGGCCGCAGAAATGCTGCGCGGGGGTGGCCGTGAGGGTCAGCCCGCCGACGCGGGTGGACTCGTGCCAGTCGAGCTCGGTGATGCGCTCCGCCGGCACCCCCCAGAATTCCAGGTCGGCGCCGATGCCGAGCGGTACCACGAATGCCGCGCCGGTGCCGGTCAGGCGCTGGACGGTCGGCATGTCCAGATGGTCGTAGTGGTCGTGCGAGATCATCACGACGTCGACCGGCCCCAGCTCGTCCAGCCCGATGGGTACCGGGTGCAGCCGCTTGGGGCCGGCCCAGCTGAACGGCGAGCAGCGCTCACCCCAGACCGGGTCGAAGAGCACCCGCTGCCCGTCGATCTCGGCCAGCACGCTCGAATGCCCCATCCAGGTGAGCCGCAGCCCGGAAGCGGGCGGCGCCGCCAAGTCCCCGGCGGTCGGGCGGTACACCGGAATCGGGCCGATCGGCGCCCGGCGCAGCCGTCCCTCCCGGCTCAGCTGCGCCCGCGCCATCTCCAGCGCGGCGCCCTTGGGCGGTCGTCCGGTCGGCACGGGATTGCGGAACTGACCGTCCACGAACTGTGGCGATCTGCGCATCCTGGCCAGCCGCTCCCCCGTGGGTTCGAGGCCGAAGCTCGCGGGGCGCAGCGCGGAAAGGCCAGTGCGACGGGGACGGGAACCGGTCACGGCACCTCCATGGTCAGGACGAACGCGAAGTGATACGGGCCGCGTGGGCGGCAGGCTCCGGCACACCGCGCCACTCGGCGCCGTCGTACGGCTTCCGCACCACGACACCCGGCGCCGTCGTACGGCTTCCGCACCACGACACCCGGACTCAACACCATCACCCTCTGAGGCAAACCGCGCGACCGGCCGTGACATTCCGGGGATCGGGTGTGACCTAGGGCGTGTCTTTCGGATCGGCCCCTGGCTGATCCGAAAGACACCCCCTCGTCCGAGGGGGATGCGGCGGGCCCGGCGGCGCCCTTTTCGGCACGTCGGACGCGTCCATTGCGGTGAGCCGCGCCCGGCACCCGGGGTGGCACCGGCCGCCGGCCGCCCGCGCTCCGGCGGCGTCCTACCCCCGCCCGAATTCCAGGACGAGATGATCCTCGACCGGGCGGTATCCGAGCCGCTGGTAGAGGGCGTTGCTGGTGGGGTTGGCGAGGTCGGTGAAGAGCAGCAGCTCCTGCGTGCCGCCGGCGCGTACGGCGCGGGACACGGCGGCCGTCACCGCTCCCGCATAGCCGCGTCCGCGCAGCTCGGGCAGGGTGTAGACGGGGGCGACGCGGGCCGCCCCGGAGAGCGGAGGGGTGTGGCCGGCCATCGCGACGGGACGGCCGCCGGTCTCCCACAGCAGGCAGCGGCCGCCGGCGATCCGGGCGTCGACCGCACGGGCGTCGCGGGGCGGCGGGTCACCGACCTCCGCGGCGAAGGCGGTGAACCAGGCGAGCAGCAGGTCCCGGTCGGCGGGCGTGGCGCGCCGGGCGGTGCCCGCCGGTGCGGGGGACGGTTCGATCAGCTGGTCCAGCCGGTAGAGCCGGAGGCGTTCGGCAGTGGTCACCGTGCCTCCGTGCCGCCGCTGCCAGGCGCCGGCGACCGCCTCGGCCACCGCCCGGCCGGCGTTCACCCCTGGGATCCCGATCCGCTCGGCAGTCAGCGTCTCCACCAGCTCACCCGCGGCCGCGTCCGGCATCGGCGAGAGCAGCGCCGTCCGCGGCGGGGTCCACACGAGAGCGGCCCCGACCGGGCCCTGTCCGTCGCGCCGCCACCAGCCGAACGCGGGCGCCTCCGCCCCGTACGCATCCGCACCGAGCGACCGCAGGGACGACGCCACGGACAGCAGCACCGTGTGCGCGGCGGGCCGGCTGCGCAGGAACGCTCCCGCGGCCGCCTCGAAGTCCGCGAGATGCCGGGTCGTGGTCCACGTCATGCCTCATCCTCCCGTGGGCCTGCGGGCAGCCGCAGCCGCTTTTCGGGGGCCGGCGGGCACCCCCTCGACGGCTGTGGGCGGGCTGGGGAGACCGGGGCGGCGGGGCAGGAAGACGGTGCGCAGGACGATGCGCGGGGCGACGAGCCGGGTGGGCGGCGCGGTGAGGCAGAAGACGTCCCGGAAGGCCGCACCGACGACGGGGTCGATCGCGGCGCGGGCGACGAGCCGGTCGAGGTACCACGTGGTCAGCCGCTCGCCGGCGCCGGCCGTGGCGTCCTCGGGGCTCGCATACGGGCGGTCCGCACCGACCGCGGCGAGCCAGGCGGGCTCCACGGCGCGGGCCACCGCCCGCTGCGCCTCGGCGGTGCTCCCGCCGCCGGCGAGCGTGCCGCGGACCGCCAGCGCGCCGAGGGCGGCCACCGACATGCCCTGCCCGTACACGGGGTTGAAGGTGCAGCAGGCGTCCCCCAGGACGAGGAACCCTTCGGGCAGCGCACCGGACCTCTCGAAGCGCCGGCGGCGGTTGCGGGTGTCGCGGAAGCCGTACACCGGCGAGCGCGGTTCGGCCCGGGCGAGCAGCTCATGGACGTACGGGTCGCCGATCGTCGCGCTGAACGCGGTGAACTCCGTGGCGTCCGTGGGCGGGTGGTGCCCGCGCACACCGGACAGCGTCAGCAGCCAGTTGCCGTCCTCGACCGGCACGTACGCCCCGCCGCGCGGGCACTCCGGCCAGCCGGGGACGTTGACGGCCACCTCGGGCGCGGTGGCCGGGTCCTTGGGGCGGTACATCCGGGTGGCGTAGGCGAGCCCCGCGTCCACGGTCTCCTCGTGCGGGGCGGTCCGGCCGAGGTCGCCGTACCACTGCGGGGTGCGGGAGCCGCTGCCCGAGGCGTCCACGACGAGCCCGGCCGCCAGCTCCCGGACGGCCCGCCCGGCCGGCACACCGTCGCGCGAGCGCACCCGTACACCGGTCACCCGGTGGGCGTCCCCGGTCAGCCCGACGGCCTCGGTCGCTTCGAGGACCTCGACGCGGGTGGCCGAGCGGGCGGCCGCCCGCAGCACCCGCTCGCGGACCACCGCGTCCAGCACCGGCCGGGTGACGCTCAGGGTGCGGTGCCGGCGCTCGTCGAAGCGGCGCTGCCAGCCGGTGGGGGTACGGGTGAGCAGATCGCGCGGCAGATCCAGGCTGCGGGCGCCCGCGTCGCCGAGGGCGTCGAGCGTGCCGGGCAGCAGCTCCTCCAGTGCCCGCTGGCCGCCGCTGAGGAGGACGTGCAGATGGCGGGCCTGCGGAACGCCCTTGCGGAAGGCGTGCCCCTCCGGATAGCGGTCGCGTTCGACGACCGTGATCGCGTCGACCTGCCCGATCAGGGCGGTGACGGCCAGCATCCCGGCGAGGCCTCCGCCGATGACGAGCGCGGTGCGTCCCCCGTTGGAGTGCTCTGCCATGCCTGCCTCGCTCCCCCGCCGGCCCGTCCGGCCGCCGTAAGCCCTTACTCGCTCCCCACTGGCCACAGAGCAGCGGCCTGGCCCCTTACGACTCGTTTCTCCCTCGTGTCACCACATTCCCTGACATCCCGTCATGCGGCGCGCCTGCGTCTAGACTCCCGGCAGCGGACGCACCTCGTCCGCAAACGGTCTCACCAGCAAGGGATTCGTCTCACCAGCAAGGGATCCAGGGACGCTTGTGACATTCCAGCAGGTTTCTGAGCCGTATGACGCCTATGACGTGCTCGTCGTCGGCGGGTCGGGCGTGGACACCGTCGTGCCGGTCGGCGCGCTGCCCGTACCGCTCACCGATTCCTCCGCGGTGCCCCCCATTCGCGAATGGGTGGGACACACCGGTACCGGCGTCGCGCTGGGCTGCGCGGCGCTCGGGCTCACCACCGGTTTCGTGGACTTCATCGGCGACGACCACCACGGCAGCCTGATCCGCGAACGGATGGCCGCCACCGGCGTCGACTTCCGGCCGCTGATCTCGCCGCACGGCACCCGGCGGGCGGTCAATCTCGTCGCCCCCGACGGCCGCCGGACGTCCTTCTACGACGCCCGGGATCCGCTCGACCTGCGGATGCCGCCGGAGCACTACCTCCCCGCGCTGCGCCGCGCCCGGCACGTCCATTTGTCGATCACGCACTTCTCCCGCTTTCTGTACGACGACATCGAGGCGCTGGGCCTCCCCGTCTCCACGGATCTGCACGACTGGGACGGGCTGACGGAACATCACCGCGAGTTCGCGCTCCGCTCGAACCTGGTGTTCCTCAGCACCGCCGGGGCGGGTGAACGAATCGCGTCCGTCATGCGGGAGATCCTGCACGAGGGGCGTGCCGAGGCCGTGATCGCGACGGCGGGGGCGGGCGGCGCCTATGTGCTCGGCGCCGACGACCGCTCCCCGCGCCCGGTGCCGGCCGTGGTGCCGCCCGGCCCGGTCGTGGACACCAACGGCGCGGGCGACGCCTTCACCTGCGGTTTCCTCTACGGCCGGCACTTGGGCCGGAGCCTTGAGGACTGTGCGCGACTGGGCGCCGTCGCCGGGGCGCATGCCTGTACCTCGCCCGGCACCCACACCACCCTCGTCGGCCCGGACGTGCTGCGCGCGGTCCCCACCACGGCGCCGGCCCCCGCCGCTCCGCCGCACTCCACGGCACCGCCCGGCGCCGGCCCCGGCTCCGCGGGCCCGCCGGACGCCCAGGTCTCCCCCGCGGGGGCCTAGCCGCCCGCTCCCGGCCGGACGGTCCGCACGGCGCGTTCCCTCCGGGGCGGCCGCCCGTCCGGCCGGCGCGGCTCAGCCCTTGCGGCCCACGCCGCCGTAGAAAATGGTGTTGTTGAGCTCCTCGGCGCCGGGCACCGCACCGTCCGGCCGCCAGAGCGGGACCCGTACGACACCCGGTTCCAGCAGGGCGAACGGTCCGAAGAGCGGCTCGATCCCGGCCTTCGTGCGCAGGTTGAGGGTGGCGGTGGAGCTCTGGTAGACGCTCACCACGCCCTCGCGCGCCCGCTCGTCCGTGCGGCCCTGGGCATAGGCCTCGTAGGGCTCACCGGTGGCGTGCGACAGCACGAGGCAACTGCCCGCGGGGAGCGCCTCGGCGAGGGTGGCGACGAGCGCGGCGGGATCCTCGTCGTCCCGGATGAAATGCAGTACGGCAACCAGCAGCAGCGCCACCGGCCGGTCGAAGTCGATCAGTTCGCGGACGGCCGGGTGGTCCAGCAGCGCCTGGGGGTCGCGGACGTCGCCGAGCACGAACGCGGTGCCCTCGGTGGTGGTCAGCCGGGCCCCGGCGTGGGTGGCGACGATCGGGTCGTTGTCGACGTAGAGGACGCGGGTGTCGGGCGCGATCTCCCGGGCGACCTCATGGGTGTTGGGCGAGGTGGGGATGCCGGTGCCGATGTCGATGATCTGGCGGATGCCGCCGGCGACCAGTTCGCGCACCGCCCGCCGCAGGAAGGCCCGGTTGGCGCGGGCGCTGAGCCGCACCTGCGGGTGGACCTCGATGACGCGCTCCGCGGCCACCCGGTCGACCTCGTAGTTGTCCCAGCCGCCGAGGTAGTAGTCGTACATCCGGGCCGGATGCGGCCGGCTGGTGTCGATCTCCTCGGCCGAGAAGCCCGAGTGCTCGGGGCCCTGGACGTACGGTCCGAGGAACGTGGCCCCGTCGTCCGGTCCGTGGGGGGAGGTGCCCTGCTCGCTCATGCCGTCCTCCGGTCGGTGCACCGGGCCGGTGCCACCGCGAGCAGGAAGTCGGCGTGGCCCGCCTTCGCCCCCTCGATGAAGCTCACCATTTCGCGGTGCGTGTAGATCAGTGCCGGGCCGTCCGGGTCGGTCGACTGGCGCAGCGCGATCCGGCCGTCCCCCAGCCGCATCGCCTCGACGCACTCGCCGCCGTTTCCGCCGCTCCAGGGCTTGTGCCAGCCCTCCGTGCCCAGTTCTGTGGCGGGCATGCCGTTGTAGATGCGTATGCGATCCATGGTTCAGATCTCCTTGCGAAAGCCACCCAGAATGGCCTCGGTGCGGTGTGCCGGCGCGGCCTGCGCGCACATCCGGTCCAGGGCCTCCAGGAACTGCGAGACGTCGTTGCGCTGGTCGAAGTACACGGCTCCGACGAGGCTTTCCGCGTATGCGATGTCCGGGAGTTCCGGGATCGGGAAGCGGAAGAGGTGGAAGGGGCCGTACATGGCCGGGTGCGGGCCCGCGGCGAAGGGCATGACCTGGAGCCGGACGTTCGGCAGCGCGGTGGCTTCCCTCAGCCGGGAAATCTGCTCCCGCATCACCGGGGAGCCGCCGATCGGCCGCCGCAGCACGGTCTCGTCCATGACGACCCACAACGTCGGTGCGTTGTCGCGGGTCAGCAGGGACTGCCGGGCCATCCGCAGGGCGACGATCCGGTCGATGTCCGCCGGGGAGGCGTGCGGCATACCCGCCCGCAGCACGGCGGCGGCGTAGTCCTCGGTCTGCAACAGCCCGGGGACGTAGTGCGGTTGGTAGGCCCGGATGAGGTTGGCCTCGCTCTCCAGGCTGACGAATGCGCTGAACCACTCGGGAAGGACGTCCCGGAAGCGGTGCCACCAGCCGGGCTTGTTGGCCTCGCGGGCGAGGGAGAGGAAGCCCTCGATCTCGTCCTCGTCGGCCACGCCGTAGGTCGCCAACAGCTTCTCGACGTAGGGGAGTTTGAGGCCGACCTCGGCCTTCTCCATGCGCCGTATCGTGGCGTGGGTCACGTCGAGGGCCGCGGCGGCCTGTTCGTAGGAGAGCCCCGCTTTCTCGCGCAGGTCCTGCAGTCGCTTACCGAGCACCACCCGCAGGACGGTCGGTGCACCTGCCGACCGTGGGTCCGCCACGTCCGATCGCCTCCAACTGATTTCAGTGTGCAGCAGTGTGTCATGCCGTCAGTATCGCGAACAGACTGCTTCTTACGATTCTGCAAATTGCAGAGTGATCCTTGCCATCGGTCACCGACATCGCACATAGTTGCGGAGTGGCTTCCTCCAACAACGCTCCTTCGTTAGGGCGCTGTGGCAGCTTTGTCGCCCAGTACCCGCAGGACGCGTTCCACTTGCCGGCGCGACGCACGTCCGTGCCCGAGGCACGCAGGCGCGTCAGCGCGCTGCTGAGCGAGTGGGGCGCGGATCAACAAGTCCGCGACGACGTGGAGTTGGTGGTTTCCGAGCTCTTCACCAACGCTCTGCGACACACCGACAGCGAGAAGGTCGGGTGCGAACTCGCCCTGTTCGGCGCGCACATACGCATAGAGATCACGGACCAGGGCGGCCCGGAGAATTCGGCGCCGCACGTCCAGCCCGGCAGCGTGGACAAGGAGTGCGGGCGGGGACTGTTCCTCGTCGGCGCGCTGTCCGACAGCTGGGGGTCCCGGCCTGCCGACAGCGGACCGGGCCGGGTCGTCTGGGCGGACCTGCCCTACACCGGTACCGCAACGCACTGAGGCCCCGCTCCGCCGTCGGCGGAACCGGGGCCTTCGTCATGCCCGGGCCGTTTCCGGCCGGTGCCGGACGCTACAGCGGCAGCAGATCGGGCCGCTTCGGCTCAACGTGATCGCCCGAGGACTCACCGCGCAGCCGGCGGCCGATCCACGGTACGAGGTGCTCCCGCGCCCAGTGGATGTTGTCCCGGCGCGCGTCGGCGGCCGAGCGCTCCGCCTCCGGCGGCCACGGCTGGTCCGGGTCGGCCGGCACCCGCATGCCGAGCACCTGGGCCGCGCGCAGCGCCACCCGGGTGTGCCCGTCGGCCGACAGATGCAGCCGGTCCTCGCTCCAGGCCCGCCGGTCCTGCACCGACTTCAGCGACCACAGATCCAGGACCGGGCAGTCGTGCCGGTCCGCGATGGCCCGGACGTGCGCCGTATACGTCGCGATCTTGCCGCGCAGGTGCTTGAGCACGGGGACGCCGCGGGTGTCGAAACCCGTGCAGACCAGGACCGTGCCGACCGACCCGCTCAGATCGCGGACCGCCGCCTCGTAGCGCTCGGCGACCGCGTCCGGGTCCGAGCCCGGCCGCAGGATGTCGTTGCCGCCGGCGCAGAACGTCACCAGGGCGGGGGCGAGCTCCTTCGCCCGCGGCACCTGTTCCTCGACGATCTGGTCCAGAAGCCGTCCCCGGACGGCGAGATTCGCGTAGCGGAAGTCCCCCTCCGCCTGCTGGTCCGAGAGCAGGACCGCGAGCCGGTCCGCCCAACCGATGTACACCCCGTCAGGGCCGGGATCCCCGACCCCCTCTGTGAAGCTGTCCCCGACGGCTGCGTACGACCCGATGGCGCCATGGGCGCCGCTGCTGATGTTCTTCGAATCGTCTGCCACGTCAGGACATACTTCACCTTGAGAAGTGACTTACGCCACCGTAACCAGGGGTTGACGGCAGGTGATTAATGCCACCGAGTTAAATTCGACCCAAACGGGAATAGAGATCGACGCACCTTGCTTCCCGCGCGCTTTGTCACACTCCTACACGCCCGTATTGCGGCCTGATTGTCCGTTGCATCAATGTCGTATCGTCGGATGGTGACCCGCCTCGTCGACGAGCAGCGTCGGCGGCCGACACCAAGGAGCGCCCGTGACGCAGACGCCGCAGGTCCCACCGGCCCAGACCGAGCTCGCGGAGGTCCGCAATTTCCGCGATGTGGGCGGGCTGCCGACCACGGACGGGCGTCGCGTACGGGAGGGCAGGCTGTTCCGCAGCGGGCATCTCGCCCATGCGACCACGGAGGACGCGGCATTTCTGGCCGGCCTCGGACTGCACACCGTCTTTGATTTCCGTAATGCCTCGGACATCAAACTGGAGGGGCCGGATGTCGCGCTGCCCGGGGTGCGCAATGTGAACATTCCGCTCACCGACCCGGCCGACGGTGCGGAGTTCTGGACGATGGTGCGCGACGGTGAGCTGGACCAGCTGCGCAGCGCGCTCGGCGACGGGAAGGCCGCGGCCCGGATGGCCGCCACCTACCGCCACATCATCACCACGCGTACCGAGGACCACAGCCGGGTGCTGCATGCGCTCGCCGAGGACAGCGTGCCGGCACTGATGCACTGCGCGGCCGGCAAGGACCGTGCGGGCCTGTCCGTGGCCGTGACCCTGCTGGCGGTCGGCGTGGAGCGGGACGCCATCGAGGCGGACTACCTCAAGTCCAACGACCCGCACCGCCGCTACAAGATCCGCCGCTCGGACAACTCGGCGGTGGGGATGTCGCCGGAGGTCATGGAGCTGCTCTCGCCGCTGTTCGGCGCGCACACCGACTACCTCACGGCCGCCTACGACGCGATCGAACACACCTGGGGCACGACGGAGGCGTACCTCACCGACGGCCTGAAGCTGACCCCTGCCGTCCGGGAGCGGCTGCGGGACCGGCTCCTGACGGACTGATACCCGCGCGCGGTCCCTGTGGCAGGCTGACCCGGCATAATCGACAACTATGAGTGGCGGGGTTCCGCCCGTTGACGGAACCCGCGAAGTGGATGGCGTACGGGCGCCAGTAGGGGGCGTGACGGCGGCCGCCCGGAGCGGCTCCGCCCCGAGCCCGCCCGATGGCCGAGCGGGCCGAGGGCCGCGGTCGCCGTCTGCAGGTCGAGCAGGTCAGCCCTTGCCGGCGTGCAAGGACTGCTTCACCAGCGTCCGCCCGAAGTCCCACATCAGGCTGCCGCCGCTGTGGGCGTCGTCCATGACGGCCGTGAACGCCTCGACGAAGCGGTCCACTTCCCGCTCGCCGATGATCAGCGGGGGAATCAGCTTGATGACCTCCAGATGGTCGCCGGAGACCTGGGTCAGGATGCGGTGCCGCTGCAGCAGCGGGACCACGACCATCTGCGCGAACAGGCCCTTGCGGGCGGCCTGCAGCATCGTCCAGCGGCCGCGCAGGCCCAGGGACCTGGGGCGGCCGAACTCGATGCCGATCATCAGGCCGCGGCCCCGTACGTCGTGCAGCAGCTCGTAGCGGTCGATGAGGGCGGCGAGCCGGGAGCGCAGCAGGTCGCCGGTGTGCCGGGCGTGGGCGACGAGCTGCTCGTCCTCCATCACCGCGAGCACCGCGAGCCCGGCCGCCATCGCCTGGGCGTTGGAGCCGAAACTGGCGGAGTGCACCAGGACCCGGTCCATGGACGAGTAGACCTTCTTGAAGATCCAGTCCTTGCCGAGGGTCGCACCGACCGGGACGTAGCCGCCCGAGAGCGCCTTGGCCACACACACCAGGTCCGGTTCCACGCCGTCCTCGTGCTGATAGGCGAAGAAGTCGCCGGTGCGGCCGAGGCCGGTCTGCACCTCGTCGGCGATCAGCAGCGCTTTGTGGCGGTGCAGCAGCTCCTGGGCGGCGCGCAGGAATCCGGGCGGGGTGGGGTGGACGCCCTTGCCCTGGACGGGTTCGACCACGAACCCGGCCACGTCGCCGCGCTTGAGCTCCCGCTCCAGTGCGGCCAGATCGCCCAGTTCCACGGCGGTGTCGGGCAGCAGCGGCGCGAAGCCGTCCCGGAAGCCGTCCTCGCCGTTGACGGAGAGCGAGCCGGTGGTCAGGCCGTGGAAGGCGTGGGTGCAGTAGAGGACGCGCGGTTTTCCGGTGGCGTAGCGGGCGAACTTCAGGGCGGTCTCGACGGCTTCGGTGCCGCTGTTGCCGAAGAAGACCCGGTCGAGGTGGGGCGCATGGCTCAGCAGCTTCTCGGCGAGCAGACCGGGCAGCGGCTGGCAGTCGAAGCGGGTGAGGTCGGCCAGCGAGGCGTCGAGGACGTCGTGCAGCGCCTGCCGGACGACGGGGTGGTGCCGGCCGAGGCCCATCACTCCGAAGCCGGCGAGCATGTCGAGGTAGTCCTGGCCCTCGGTGTCCCAGAAGTAGGCGCCCTCGGCCCGCTCGTAGACCTTGTCGAAGCCGATGGTGTGCAGCATCCGCGGGAGCTGGTGGTTGAGATGGCGGGCGTGCAGCTCATAGCGCTCCGTGCCGCGCTCGGCGAGGAGAGCGGTCAGATCGAATCCGGTCACGGTGTGCTCTCCTTACGGCCCGCCGCGGCGCGGCCCAGCGCGGCGCTGATCTGTCCGGCGATCTCGGCCGGGGTGAGTCCGAGGTCGGCCAGCAGCTCACCGCGCCGGGCGTGCGGCAGGAACTGCTCGGGGATCCCGAAGGTACGCAGCGGCACGTCCACGTGCGCGTCCCTCAGGGCCTGGCCGACCGCCCAGCCGATACCGCCGGTCCGGCTGTTGTCCTCCACGACGGCCACCATGGCGTGCTGCGCGGCGAGCTGCTCGATGGCCTCGTCGACCGGCTTGACCCAGCGGGGATCGATGACGGTGGCGTCGACGCCGCGCGCCGCGAGGAGTTCGGCGACCCGCAGACACACCGGGGCCATCACCCCGACGGCGACCAGCAGGACGTCCGGATGCGGGGCCCGGTGGAGGACGTCGACGCCGCCGATCCGGTCGATGGCCGGGATCGGGTCGTCCACCGCCTCCTTGGGGAAGCGGACGACGGTCGGTGCGTCGGCCACGTCCAGCGCTTCGCGCAGCTGGGCACGGAGCTGGTCGGCATCGCGCGGCGCGGCGATCCGCAGCCCCGGGACGACCTGCAGGATCGACATGTCCCACATGCCGTTGTGCGAGGCGCCGTCGGTGCCGGTGACACCGGCCCGGTCCAGCACGAAGGTGACCCCGCACCTGTGCAGCGCCACGTCCATCAGCACCTGGTCGAAGGCGCGGTTGAGGAAGGTGGCATAGACCGCGACGACCGGGTGCAGACCGCCGGTCGCCAGGCCCGCGGCCGACACGACCGCATGCTGCTCGGCGATGCCCACGTCCCACACCCGGTCGGGATAGGCCTTGGCGAACTTCTCCAGACCGACCGGTTGCAGCATTGCCGCGGTGAGCGCGACGACATCCTCGCGCTCGGCGCCGATGCGGACCATTTCGTCGCCGAAGACGGACGTCCAGGAGGGGGCGCCGGGCGGGGCGACCGGTGCGCAGGTCAGCGGGTCCATCACGCCGACGGTGTGGAAGTGGTCCGCCTCGTCCTCCAGGGCGGGCGGGTAGCCGCGGCCCTTCTCGGTCAGGCAGTGCACCAGCACCGGCCCGTGGAAGCCGGCCGCCCGGCGCAGCGCCGATTCGACGGCCGCGATGTCATGGCCGTCGATCGGCCCGACGTACTTCAGGCCCAGGTCCTCGAACATGCCCTGCGGGGCGATGAAGTCCTTCAGGCCCTTCTTGGCGCCGTGCAGCGAGTCGTAGAGGGGTGCGCCGACGACGGGGGTGCGCTGGAGGAGGTCCTTGCCCCAGGTCAGGAATTTCTCGTAGCCGTCGGTGGTGCGCAGGGTGGCGAGGTGGTCGGCCAGGCCGCCGATGGTCGGCGCGTAGGAGCGGGCGTTGTCGTTGACGACGATGATCAGCGGGCGGTCCTTGGCGGCCGCGATGTTGTTCAGCGCTTCCCAGGCCATCCCGCCGGTCAGCGCCCCGTCGCCGATCACGGCCACCACATGGTCGCGGCCGCCGCGGAGCCGGTGGGCCTTGGCGAGGCCGTCGGCCCAGCCCAGCACCGTCGAGGCATGGCTGTTCTCGATGACGTCGTGCACGGACTCGGCGCGCGAGGGGTATCCGGACAGCCCGCCCTTGGCCCGGAGCTTGGAGAAGTCCTGCCGTCCCGTCAGCAGCTTGTGGACGTAGGACTGGTGCCCGGTGTCCCACAGGATGCGGTCGGCGGGTGAGTCGAAGACCCGGTGCAGGGCGATGGTCAGCTCGACCACGCCGAGGTTGGGGCCCAGATGGCCGCCGGTGCGGGCGACGGCCTGGACGAGGAAGTGCCGGATTTCCTCGGCGAGTTCGGGCAGCCGGGCCGCGGGGAGCGCCTTGAGCGCGCGCGGTTCCCGGAGGTGTTCCAGCAGCGTCATGTGCGGTCCCCCTCTTCCTGTTCGGCCGGCGGTGCCGGTCCGGTCGCCGTCGGGTGTGGGGGCCGACGGCGGACCGGACCATGACGCGGGGAGCCCGGGCACGCGGGCTCCCCTCGGTCAGCGGGTCATCCGCGGTTTGCCGCGATGGTCTCCCTGGCCGCCCGCAGGGACTCCTTCAGGGAGCCCATGGTGGCGAGGACGGCGGTCGGCTCGTAGCCGCAGTGCGCCATGCAGTTGGCGCACCGCGGATCCTTGCCGCGGCCGTACTTGTCCCAGTCGGTCTCCTCGATGAGCTCCTGGTACGTCGGGACGTAGCCGTCGCTCATCAGGTAGCAGGGGCGCTGCCAGCCGAAGAGCGAGTAATTGGGGATCGCCCAGGCCGTGCAGGGGAAGTCCGCCTTGCCCTCCAGGAAGTCCAGGAAGAGCGGGCTGTGGTTGAGCCGCCAGCGCCGCCGGTTGCCGCCGGCGAAGGCCTTCTTGAACAGCTCGCGGGTCTGCTCGACGCCCAGGAAATGCTCCTGGTCGGGAGCCTTCTCGTAGGCGTAGGCGGGCGAGAGCATCATTTCGTCGACCTGGAGGTCGTCATTGAGGAAATTGAGGACCTCGATGATGGTCTGCGGGGTGTCGGTGTTGAAGAAGGTGGAGTTGGTGGTGACCCGGAAGCCGCGCCGCTTGGCCTCCTTGATTGCCGCCACCGCCTCGTCGAAAACGCCTTCCTTGGCGACCGATTCGTCGTGCCGTTCACGCATACCGTCGATGTGCACCGCGAACGCGAAATACGGGGAGGGCCGGAAATCATCCAGCTTTTTGCGCAGCAACATGGCGTTGGTGCACAGGAAGACGTATTTCCGCTTGGCCACCAGCTGCCGGACGATCTCGTCGATCTGCGGGTGCATCAGGGGTTCACCACCGGCGATGGAGACCATCGGGGCACCCGACTCCAGCACCGCGCCGACCGCCTGGGCCACCGGCATGCGCTGCTTGAGCACCCCCGCCGGATGCTGGATCTTGCCGCAGCCCTCGCATTTCAGATTGCACGCGAAGAGCGGCTCCAGCTCGACAATGAGCGGGAACTTCTCACGCCGCCGGATCATCTTCTGCTCAAAAAGATAGGTACCGACCCGGATGGACTGACGAAGCGGCATGGCCATCTGACTCACCTCCAGGGGAGCAGCAAAGAACGGTGCCATTCGTAGAAAACAGGCAGGACGGAGCGCAGGACTCGGAAGGCTGATATTCCACCGCGTACGGTGCCGATACGCACGAGTTCGTGTTCTGGAGCATCCACGACCACCCGGACGGCCGCAACCGGACGGGGGCCGGCCCGCCGGGCCGCACGGAGGGTGGCCGCGGACTCCATGTCCACCGCGACCGCACCGGCGGCGTGCAGCGCGGCCCGCTCCGCGCCGCGCACCACGTGGTCGGAGCCGCACAGCAGCCCGCTGTGCACCCTCAGACCGCGCTCCCGCAGGGCCCGCAGCAGCGGGCCGTTGTCCCGGCAGGGCGTCTCCGGGTCGTCGGCGTGGTGGCCGCGGGTGGCCGAGGCGACGATCACGTCCCCGGGCCGCATGCCGGGCGCGAGTCCGGCGCAGAAGCCGCTGGCGACCACCGGGGACCGCTCGGTGACCGCACCCTCGCTCAGCGCCGTGGCGAGGGTGCGTTCGGCCGCCTGCGGGCCCATGCCCGTACGGAGCACGACCGGCCGCGGGAAGGCCCGCTCCGCCGCTCCCCCGCGGTCGCCGCCGCGCAGGGCGAACCGCTCGATGCCGAGCGCACAGGCGACCAGCAGCGGTGGATCCGCGTCCGTCGGGGGCCGGCCCGGCATCAGGACCCCACCGGTGCGACGGCCGGGCCCCCGTTGAGATAGCGCCCCAGGGCCGTCAGGGGGAAGACCTGGCGGTAGAGGTGGTAGTTGATGGAGAAGTCCCAGGGGAAGCCCGTGCCGGTGAAGTACGGCTCGTCCCAGGAGCCGTCCTCGCGCTGGGTCGCGGCCAGCCAGCGCACTCCGCGGCGTACCGCCTCGCCGTCCCGCTCGCCGGCCGCGAGCAGCGCCATCAGCGCCCAGGCGGTCTGTGAGGCGGTCGAGGCGCCGCGCCCGGCCCACTGCTCCTTGTCCTGATAGGACCGCTGGTCCTCGCCCCAGCCGCCGTCGTCGTTCTGCACCCCCTCCAGCCAGCGGACCGCCCGGCGGACCGCGGGGTGCGAGCGCGGGATGCCGGCCGCGGCGAGCGCGGGGAGCACCGATCCGGTGCCGTAGAGGTAGTTGGTGCCCCAGCGGCCGAACCAGGCGCCGCAGGGGTCCTGTTCGGCCAGCAGCCAGGCGATTCCGCGGCGGGTGCGCGGGTCGTGGGTACGGCCGACGTCCGCGAGCATCTCGACGACATGGGCGGTGACATCGGCCGACGGCGGGTCGATGACCTCCCCGAAGTCACAGAACGGCAGCCGGTTGGGCAGCGGGCTGGTGTTGTCGACGTCGAACGCGCCCCAGCCGCCGTCCCTGGACTGCATGCCGAGGTTCCAGCGCACCGCGCGGCGTACCGCGGCCTCGACCCGCTGCGGATCGGGGTGCTTGACCCGGCGCAGCGCGAGCACCACCTCGGCTGTGTCGTCGATGTCCGGGTAGTTGTCGTTCTCGAACTCGAACGCCCAGCCGCCGGAGGGGAGTTGGGGACGCTTCACGCTCCAGTCGCCGGGCCGGTCGATCTGCTCGGCCAGTATCCACTCGGCGGCCTTGACCAGCTGGGGGTGGTCGGCGGGCACGCCGGCGTCGGCGAGCGAGATGGTGGCCAGGCAGGTGTCCCAGACCGGCGACTGGCAGGCCTCGATCATCCGGGCCCCGTCCGCGCGCCGTACGGCGAACCGGTCGAGGGACGCCAGGCCGGTACGCAGCACGGGGTGGTCGAGGTCGTAGCCGAGGAGGTGCAGCGCGATGACGGAGTAGACGGCGGGCGGCTGGATACCGCCCCAGCAGCCGTCGTTCTCCTGGCGTTCGATGATCCAGCGGGCGGCGGAGCGCATCGCGGCACGGCGCAGCCTGCGGAAGGCGACCTTGTGGTAGAGGTGCAGCGCCTTGTCGAGGCGCTGGAACAATCCGTCCCAGCTCACGGCGGGGGCGAGCGGCCGCGGCGGGTTGGGGCGGCGCGGATCAGTGTGCAGCTCGTCGAGGGCGAACGGCGCCGGGCGCACCGGGCGGGTGGCCGAGACGATGGTCAGCGGCACGATGGTCTGCCGCGCCCAGCATCCGAAGTCGTAGATGTTGAGCGGGAACCACTTCGGGAAGTAGAGGAGTTCCGGCGGCAGTTGCGGCAGGTCGTCCCACTTCCACCAGCCGAACAGGGCCAGCCAGATACGGGTGAAGACCCGGGCCGCGGCCACTCCGCCCTGCTCGCGGACCCATGCGGAGGCCCTGGCCATGTGCGGGGCATCCGGGGCGTCCCCGGCGAGGCGCAGGGCGACGTAGGCCTCGATGGTGGTGGAGAGTTCACCGGGCCCGCCGTAGAAGGTGGCCCAGGTGCCGTCCGGGCACTGCTCGCCGCGGATGTAGCGGGCTGCGGCCTCGGTGAGTTCGGGGTCCTGGAGCCCCAAGAACTGACGGAGCAGCAGGTCTTCGGCGTCCATCGTGACATTGGTCTCGAGGTCGCCCTTCCACCATCCGGCGGGGTCCTGGGCGGACAGCAGATGGTCGGTGGCGCGGGCGGTCGCGCGGCGGGCGGCGTCCGCCGTGTCGCCCCCTAAGGCGCTCCGTACCCGGGCGGATGCTGCGGTTTTCCCAGCGGTGGCATCGCTGGCCGAAGGGGCCCGGGGCGGCAGCGCCCCGGTGCTTCCGTCGGTCGTCGCTGTCATGGCTTCCCCTTCTGCAGTGAACTGTGAAAAGCGTGCTCAGGGATTCCGTCGGCCGGCGCCCGGCTGGCACCGGCCGGCGACTGCGATCTATTCGGTGTCGATGGTGATCATCTCTTTCGTACGACGACGAAGTCCGCGAGCGCGACGAGCTCGGCACGGACCTTCTCCGGCATCTCGATCTCGTCGAGCGCAGCGATGGCGGTGGTGTGCTGACGGCGGGCCTCCTGCGACGTCCACTCACGGCCGCCGGCCTCCTCGATGAGGGCCGCGCGGGAGGCGAACTCCTCTTCCGTGAAGTCGGCGATCTCGCTCTCGCTCTTCTTGGCGTCGGCCGCCAGGATCCGGGCGAGGCGCTCGGAGGCCTCACCGCCGGCGGCCAGGGCCGCGACGACCGGCAGCGACTTCTTGCGCTGCCGCAGATCGCTCCAGGTCTGCTTGCCGGTGGCGTCCGGGTCGCCCCAGATGCCGAGCAGGTCGTCGATGGCCTGGAAGGCGAGGCCGAGGTGGTAGCCGTACTTCTCCAGGGTGTCCGCCGTGCGGTCGTCGGCGCCACCGAGCACCGCGCCGATGGAGACCGCACAGGCCAGCAGCGCGCCGGTCTTGTTGCCCTCCATCTCCAGGCACTCCTCGACGGTGACCCGCTCGCGGTGCTCGTAGGAGATGTCCTGCGCCTGGCCGTCGATCAGCTTGCGGGAGGCCTGGGTGAGCCGGCGGGTGGCGCGGCCGGCGTCGACCGTGCCGAGCTCCAGCAGTATTTCGTTGGCGAGGGCGAAGAGCGCATCGCCGACGAGGATGGCCTGCGCGGGGCCGTGCACCTTCCACACCGTGTCGCGGTGCCGGCGCTGCTCGTCGCCGTCCATCAGGTCGTCGTGCAGCAGCGAGAAGTTGTGCACCAGCTCGACGGCGACCGCTCCGGGGATCCCGACCTCCGGGGCCGCGCCGGCGGCCTCGGCCGAGAGCAGGGCGAGCGCGGGCCGTACCGCCTTGCCGCTGTCACCCGTGGTGGGGTGGCCCTCGGCGTCGATCCAGCCGAAGTGGTAGGCGGCGACGGTGTCCATGGGAGGAGCGAGCCGGTTGACGGCGGCACGCAGCACGGGAGTGGCGAGTGTCCGCCCGCGCTCCAGCAGCGCGGTGACCCCGTCGGTGTCGATAGCTGGGGAAGCCGGATTCACGGTTTCTCCTCTGTTTCCGATGCTCGTGCTCGTGCGAGCGCTCGTACTCGTAGTCATGCCGCCTCCTGAGGCAACTGGCCCTGGGGGAAGCCGAGTTCGGTGAGTGCCTCGCGAGCGGCGGCAGTGCCGCTGCGAACAGCGCTTTCCATGGTCGCGGGCCACCCGGTGGCGGTCCACGCACCGGCCAGATACAGGCCGGGAGCTTGGGTGCGGGCGGCGGGGCGGAGCCTGCCGACGCCCGGTGCGGGCGCGAAGGTCGCGGTGCGCTCGCGGGTGACGAAGAAGTCGTGGATCCGGGCGCCCCGGGCGGCGGGCAACAGCCGCTCCAGCTCCGGAAGATAGCGGGCGCGCAGCTTGGCGACCGGCTGGTCGATCTCTTCCTGCGCGGCGGACTGCGACACGGCCAGGTACTGGCAGCGCTCGTTGCCCTTGACGCGCGTCAATCCCGACCCGTCGGTGCGATCGAAGACCCATTGGACGGGCGAGCCGACCGCGGCGAAGAAGGGGCGGCGCAGCACCGTGCGGTCGTAGACGACGTGGAGGTTGAGGATCGGGGCGGTGCCGATGTCCAGCAGCCGGTCCTTGCCGGCCAGCGCACCGTCGGGCAGCAGGGCGTGCGTCTCGCGCTGCGGTACGGCGAGGACGACGGTGTCCGCGGTGAGTTGCTCACTGCCGTGCGGGCCGTTCGCCACCGAGACCCGCCAGCCGCCGTCCGTACGGTCCACGGCCGCGACGCGGGTCCGCAGCGCGAGGCGCACCCCGGCCTTCTCCAGCGCCGTACGGGCGAGGGCGTCGTGGACGTCGCCGAGCGGGACGCGGGACCAGCCGATGTCGGCGGCGCCCGGCGCGGACAGCAGCCCGGTCTTGAAGACCTTGGCGGCCAGGCCCAGCGAGGCGTCCTCGGCACGGGCGTTGAGGGTCGCGATGCCGACCAGGTCCCACAGCGCCTCGACGGCCCGGGCCGACTGGCCGTGGCGGCGCAGCCAGCTGCCGAAGTCCACCCCGTCCAGCGCGGGGTCGGCCGGGTCGAGGCCCTTGAGCGCGAGGGTGGCGCGGACGACACCGGCCCGCTCGGCGGGTGAGAGGTGCGGGTAGCCGGCCAGGCTTCGGGCGAGGTGCAGCGGGACGGGCAGGGCGCTGCGGCGCAGCCGGCCCAGCCGCATCCTGCCCCGGCCGGAGCTGGAGCCGGGGTCCAGGACCGGTACGTCCAGGCGTTCCTGAAGGGGCACCAGGTCAGCGGCGCCGATCCGCTCCAGCAGCGTGCGGTAGGCGGTGCAGCAGCGCAGGTAGACGTGCTGGCCGTTGTCGACGCTCAGTTCGCCGGCGGCGGACTCGCGACGGAAGGAGAAGACCAGCCCGCCGAGCCGGGGCCGGCCCTCGATCAGGGTCACCCGCAGCCCCGCGTCGGCCAGCGCGAGCGCCGCGGTCGTGCCCGCGAGACCGCCCCCGACGACCACCGCGGTCCGCCCCTGGGGAGCGCCGGACGGCAGGTCAGGGTGGCGGCCGAGCCGCGTGGCTGGCGATGTCATGTGCTCTCCCCCCGTACTGCTGTGAGGGACGCAGCCACCCCGGAGAGGGTTGCCCGCCGCGCTGACGCGGGGTCACCGCCGTTGGCCGTCCGGCGCATCATCCACGCCTCCGGACGGACTGCCGTCGGCCGATCGCCCGCGCGTCGAGCCCGGAGAGCCCGCGCACCGCGACGAACGCCTTCTCCCGCCCGGGCAGCGAGACCCGGCCGCGCAGCACGGCCTCGGGGTCGGCGGCGATCCGGGTCAGCAGGCGGTGGTAGATGCCCGCCATCGCGGCCACGCAGGCGCCGCTGCGCCGGTCGAGCATCGGCAGCAGCCGGAAGCCCTCGGCGAACAGCGCGCGGGCGCGGGAAACCTCGAAGTGCACCAGGCCGGCGAAGTCGGAGCCGGGCGGCGGTACGGGGCGGTCGAAGCCGTCCGCACAGCCGAACTTGGCGAGGTCCTCGGCGGGGAGGTACGTCCGGCCGTTGCCGGCGTCCTCGCGAACGTCCCTGAGGATGTTGGTCAGTTGCAGGGCGAGGCCGAGGGTGTCGGCGTACTCCGGGGCACGTTCGGCATCCGGCGCGCCGGGGACCGTGCCGAACACTCCCAGCGAGAGCCGGCCGATCGCGCCGGCCACACAACGGCAGTAGACCTTCAGCTCGTCCCAGGTCTCGTACGTCTCGCCGCGCACGTCCATCAGCACGCCGTCGATCAGCTCGTCGAGACCCTCCAGCGGCAGCGGGAAGCGGCGGGCGGCATCGGAGAGCGCGACGGCCACCGGGTCGGTGTCGTCGTCGTCGATCCGGCCGTCCTTGATACGGCCCAGCAGCGCCCGGGTGTCCTCCAGGCGCCGTTGTTTGGCGGTGGGCTCCAGGGTGCCGTCACCGATGTCGTCGATCCGGCGGGAGAAGGCGTAGAGCGCCGACATGGCCTGTCGCTTGTCGGTCGGCAGCAGCCGGATGCCATAGGCGAAGTTCCGTGCCTGCTGCCCGGTGATGGCCTCGCAGTAGCGGTACGCAGCGAGCACCGGCGCGGACGCGTGTGCAGTGTCCTCCACGGTCCGACTCACCCCTCTCTTCGCAATGTCGCCGCTACCTCGCGCAGCAGGCTGAGCTTGGTCGGCTTGGGCGGTCCAGGGAGTACGTCATGATCGGCGGCCGCGACCGCCTGGAGTGCAGCGCGTCCGCCGGCCACGAAACCGGCCAGCAGCAGCTTGAGTCTGCCGTGGACGCTACCCACCAGCGGGGTGCCTTCATTCAGCAGGTCACGGGCGCGTTCCGCCTCGTAGGCGATCAGCGCGCGCACCGATGCGCCCCCGCTGGGCGCGGCCAGATCGGCCTCGGTGACGCCGAAACGTTTCATGTCCTCGGCGGGGAGGTAGATGCGGTCGCGCCCGAGGTCCTCGGCCACGTCCTGGAGGTGCTCGACGATCTGGAGCGCGGTACAGACGGCGTCCGAGCGGCGGACGCGCTCCGGGCTCGCGGTGCCGGTGATGCCGAGGACGAGCCGGCCGACGGGGTTGGCGGACAGCTCGCAGTAGGCGGCCAGATCGTCGTAGGTGCCATAGCGGCTGATCCGCTGGTCCTGCCGGTTGGCCGCGATCAGATCGAGGAACGGCTCGGGGGTCAGCCCGCAGCGGCGGACGGTCGGGCCGAGCCGGCGCATGAGCGGATGCCGGGGGCCGGGGGCCCGGTCGCTGAAGACGCGGTGCAGATCCTTCTCCAGGGCGTCCAGCAGCGCGAGCCGCTCTCCCCCGCTCTCGGCTGCGCTCGACCGGGAGGTGCCCCCGTCCTGCGCGCGGTCCAGCCCGAGGAGCACGGCATCGCCGCCGCCGGGGGCGAGATCACCGTCACCGATGTCGTCAACGAGCCGGGCGAAGCCGTAAACGGCCATCAGATCGGCGCGCCAGACCCGGGGCAGGAAGAACGGCGCCACCGGGAAGTTCTCGTGTGCGGCCTGATCGAGCACGGTGCGCGTCTGCTCCCGTCCGTCGCCCGCCACCCCCGTCCGGGGGAAAGCGCGACGCGCCTGCTCGTTGTCTCGGCTCACCGGGGGCTGCCCGGCGCATTTCGGTGCCGGAGCGAACCAGTAGCCATTGCCGTCACGTCTCCCGTTCTACACCGCCAAGCTAAAACATCCTATTTCGGACACGCCGCAGCAGGCGACGCGCCCGATCGAGTCCATATCGCCCGCTCGGGTGAGCATTGCCCGACATGTACCACTTGATGCTGTTCAGTACCCGTACAGCTTACGCCGTACGTCTCGCCCGCCTCCGAGGGGGTACCGAAGCGGTGGGCACCATTCCGGCCATCATCCACGGCGTCCGAACTGTTCCCGACGCCCCTGGAGTTGACGATTTCCGCACACCCGAAGGCCTCCGAGAGGCGGACTCGCGGAGGCCTTCGGGTGCGGGACGGGGACTACTTGCCCGTCTCCTTTTCGTACGCCTTGATGACCTCGTCGGTGGGGCCGTCCATCAGCAGCTCACCGCGTTCCAGCCACAGCACCCGGTCGCAGGTGTCGCGGA
>NZ_SDIF01000104.1 GCF_004122735.1 Streptomyces sioyaensis
CCCCTCCTCCGCCCCCTTCCCGACCCCCTCCTCCGCTCCTCAAATGCCCCCTGGCCAGGGGCTTTTGTCAGTGGGGGCCAGTAGAATGGGAACCAGTCAGTGAGGGTTCATCCACGCTCCAGGAGGTCGCCGATGGCCGCTGCCACACTCATGACGAAGCCTCTCCCGGCCCACCCACTGCCCAAGAAGCCGCTGCCCGCCGGATGGCCGCGCGAGCGGTACGAATCGCACAACCGCCGCCTGAAGGCCATGCGGCTGGCCATAGCCCTGCTCGACACCGGCGTCTACCGCCCCGAGCAGGCCCCCAACCGCACGATCCGCCGCACCGCGGCCGACATCGGGGTCCACACCCCGTCCGACACCACCTGCCGCCTGGTGCGCGCTCTCCTCTACGACCACTGCTGACGCCCCCCCCGCGCACACCAACCAACAGGGCGGCCGGCCCCGGGACTTCCCCGGGGCCGGCCGCCCCACATCCACGCCCCGGAGGCCCACCCCACTTGGAGGTCCCGCCCGGAGCCTCACCCGCCCGGCCGGTCTTCCGGGGCCTCGGCGGCATCCATGTCCACCACCTCCGCCAGCGCCTCCGCCAGCCAGTCCACCCAGAACGTCTCCAGGCCGATCCCGGCCCGCAGCACCAGCCGCCGCAGCCGGTCCTCGGGATCCGTCGCGGCTCCGAAGTCGCGGTCCTCGATCTCCCGGTACTCCGCCAACCGCCGCCGGTGCAGCGCCAGATGCCGCCGCAGCTCCTCGTCGAGCCCGGCCCGCCCCACCACTGCCGACGCCCGCAGCCGCAGCAGCAGCGCGTCCCGGATGGGCTTGGACTCCTGCTCGGCGGAGGCCCACCGGGTCAGTTCGGTGCGTCCCGCGGGCAGCACCGCGAACTGCTTCTTCTGCCCGCGGGACGGCTGCTCGGCGGGCAGCGCCCGGATGTATCCGGCCAGCTCCAGCTTGCCCAGCTCGCGATAGATCTGCTGATGCGTGGCCGACCAGAAGTAGCCGATCGACCGGTCGAACCTCCGGGTCAGCTCCAGCCCCGACGACGGCTTTTCGAGCAGGGCGGTGAGGATCGCGTGCGGGAGTGACATGGGGGAATCCTAGGGCGGCCGCGCAGCGTGCCGCCCTAGGAAGGCGACGGCGTCGCGCCCCGGGAAGGCGGCCAGGTCACAGCGCCGCGGCCAGCTCCGTGCCCTGGGCGATGGCCCGCTTGGCGTCCAGTTCCGCGGCGACGTCCGCACCGCCGATCAGATGCACGGCGCGCCCCTGTGCCCGCAGCTCCTCGTACAGGTCCCGGCGCGGCTCCTGCCCGGTGCACAGTACGACGGTGTCCACGGGGAGCGTGGTGGCCGTGCCGTCGACGGTGAGGTGCAGCCCCTCGTCGTCGATCCGCTCGTACGTCGCCCCGGCGACCATCGTCACCCCGCGGTGCCGGAGCTCGGTCCGGTGGATCCAGCCGGTGGTCTTGCCGAGGCCGGCGCCGACCTTGGAGGTCTTGCGCTGGAGCAGATGCACCTGGCGCGGTGCCTTGGGGCGCTCGGGCGCCCGCAGCCCGCCGCGCTCCTCGTACGCCGTGTCCACACCCCAGGCCCGGAAGTAGGTCTCCGGGTCCTGGCTCGCCGCGTCGCCGGCGTCGGTCAGGAACTCGGCGACGTCGAAGCCGATACCGCCCGCCCCGATCACGGCCACCCGGTCACCGACCGGCGCCCCGTCCCGCAGCACATCGAGGTAGCTGACCACGCTCGGGTGGTCGATGCCCGCGATCTCCGGCGTCCGCGGGGTGACGCCGGTGGCGACCACGACCTCGTCGTAGGCGCCGAGGTCCCCGGCCGTGACGGCGGTGTTCAGCCGCACCTCCACGCCGTGCTGCGCCAGCTGCGTACGGAAGTAGCGCAGGGTCTCGTCGAACTCCTCCTTGCCCGGGATCCGCTTGGCGATGTTCAGCTGCCCGCCGATCTCGGCCCCGGCGTCGAACAGGGTGACCTCGTGGCCGCGTTCGGCGGCGGAGACGGCACAGGCGAGCCCGGCGGGTCCGGCGCCGACCACCGCGAGCCGCTTGCGCAGCCGGGTGGGGGCCAGCACCAGCTCGGTCTCGTGGCAGGCCCGCGGATTGACCAGGCAGGACGTGATCTTCCCGCTGAAGGTGTGGTCGAGGCAGGCCTGGTTGCAGCCGATGCAGGTGTTGATCGCGTCGGACCGGCCGTCCCGGGCCTTGGCGACGAAGTCCGGGTCGGCGAGGAAGGGCCGGGCCAGAGACACCATGTCGGCCCGCCCGTCGGCGAGCAGCTCCTCGGCCACCTCGGGGGTGTTGATGCGGTTGCTGGTCACCAGGGGGATGGTGACCGAGCCCATCAGCCGCTTGGTCACCCAGGTGTAGGCACCGCGCGGCACCGAGGTCACGATGGTGGGGATCCGGGCCTCGTGCCAGCCGATGCCGGTGTTGATGATCGTGGCACCGGCGGCCTCGATCTCCCGGGCGAGGGTGATCACCTCGTCCAGGCTGGAGCCGCCCGGGACGAGGTCCAGCATCGAGAGCCGGTAGATCAGGATGAAGTCGGTGCCGACCCGCTCCCGGGTACGCCGGACGATCTCCAGCGGGAAGCGCATCCGGTTCTCGTACGAGCCGCCCCAGCGGTCGGTGCGGTGGTTGGTCGCGCCGACGATGAACTCGTTGATCAAATAGCCTTCCGAGCCCATGATCTCGACCCCGTCGTACCCGGCGGCCTTGGCCAGCTCCGCCGCCCGTACGTAGTCCTCGACGGTCTGCTCGACCTCGTCGTCGGTGAGGGCGTTCGGCACGAAGGGGCTGATGGGCGCCTGGAGCGCGCTGGGCGCGACCAGGTCGGGGTGGTACGCGTACCGCCCGAAGTGCAGGATCTGCATCGCGATCCGCCCGCCCGCGGCATGTACCGCGTCGGTCACGGTCCGGTGCTGCGCCGCCTCCGCCTCGGTGGTGAGCTTGGCCCCGCCGTCGTACGGCCGTCCCGCGTCGTTCGGCGCGATCCCGCCGGTCACCATCAGGCCGACGCCGCCGCGCGCACGGGCGGCATAGAAGGCGGCCATCCGCGCGAACCCGTTCTCCGCCTCCTCCAGGCCGATGTGCATCGACCCCATCAGCACCCGGTTGGGCAGGGTGGTGAACCCGAGGTCGAGCGGGCTCATCAGGTGCGGGTACGAGCTCATGGGGGCCTCCTGGCGCGGTGGTCGTGACAGCAGTTGTAGACCAGCGGGGAGCCTTATGCAACAAGTTGCATAAAACAGTGACGCAGCCGACGCCGCCCTGCCGGCCGCGCCCCCTCCCGACCCGGTGCGCCGCTGCTCACGCCCGGTGCAGTGTGGCGTGTCACAGACAACATCGCGACGCTGTGGGAGCTTCAACTGTGTTGCTCCTCAGTGGAGTTACCGATGGGTCGGGGTGTGGACCGGTCGGTGCGCGGACCGCATCGGCTGCCTTGTCGGGGCACTCGGGATGAAACCGCGGGCCGGCGGGGAGCATCCGGCTCGGGACGGTCTGCCCGCACGTGGAGAGGATCGAATGAGCACTCTGCAAGCCATCACGCTCGACCAGGTGGTCGACACCGCCCGGTACCCCCTGTCGGATCTCGACGGCGCCGAGGGGCAGGCGGTGATGTCCCGTGCCCGGAGGGAACTGCATACCCTCGGCTGCACGGTGCTGCCGGACTTCATCCGCCCCGCGCTCCGGGAGGTCCTGCGGGAGGAGTGCGCGGCCCTCGCCCCCCAGGCGCACTTCGAGACCGAGACGGTCAACGTCTACAACATCCCGGTGGACAGCCGGCTGCCCGAGGGCCACCCCGGACGGCGGACCTTCCGCCGCGGCAACGCCTTCGTCGCCCGGGACCGCATCCCCGAGGCGTCCCTCCTCAGCCGGCTCTACTCCCACCGGGCCTTTCAGGACTTCATCGCCCGCTGCTTCGGCCTGCCCGGGCTGCACGAGCTGGCGGACCCGCTCTCCGGGCTGGTCCTCAATGTCGTCGAACCCGGCATGGAGCACCCCTGGCACTTCGACACCAACGAGTTCACCGTCAGCATGCTCACCCAGCAGGCGCCGACCGGCGGGGTCTTCGAGTACTGCCCGAACATCCGCTCCGCCGACGACGAGAACTTCGGCGATGTCCTCGACGTCCTCGACGGCCGGGGCGAGCGGCTGATCCGGCGCCTCCCGCTGCACCCCGGTGACCTGCAGCTCTTCAAGGGCCGCTACGCGCTGCACCGGGTGAGTCCCGTACGGGGCGAGACCGCCCGGCACTCCGCGATCTTCGCCTACAGCCGGCGCCCCGGCGTCATCGGGAGCGTGGCCCGGACCCGGCAGCTCTTCGGCCGGGTGCTGCCGGCACATCTGGCCGCCGAGGGCCGGGCGGTCCGCGGCGACCGGCTGCTGGATTAGGGCCAAGCTCACCGGACAGCTCCCCGGGGCATCTCCGGCTGGTGACACCCCGAGGCGGCTGCGCCCCGGCGGACGGCCGGGACGCAGCCGCCGCCACACCCCTTCCCCGCCCGGCGCTCCACGACGGAGCACGCCGGGCGGGCGACGATGCGGTACCGCAGCAATCGACACCGCACATGCCACGATCCGAACCGCAGATGCCACGATCCGAATCGAGAGAGCCGAATTGAATACCCGTCAGGAGAACGCAGCCATGACGACCTTCGCCCGGGAGGAGACCCTGCCGCGGGTGCCGCTGCCCACACTGGAGGCGAGCTGTGAGCGGTTCCTCGCCTGGTGCGCGCCGCTGCTGACCGCCGACGAGCGGGCGGCGACCGAGGCGGAGGTGGCCGCCTTCCTCCGGCCCGGCGGCCCCGGCCGGGCGCTGCACGCGGCGCTGGAGGAGTACGACGCCACGGCGGGCGTCCACAGCTGGCTCGACACCTTCTGGCCCTACCGCTACCTGGGCCGCCGGGACCGCATCGCCCTGAACGCCAACTTCTTCTTCCTCTTCCAGGACGCCGGCTCCGACGAGCCGCGGTCCCAGGTGGCGCGGGCGGCCGGGCTGATCGCCGGCGCCGTCGGCTACAAGCGCCAACTCGACCAGGACCTCATTCCGCCCGTCGTCCAGCGCGGCCAGGCCCAGTCGATGGTCCAGAACGCCTACCTCTTCTCCACCACCCGCATTCCCGGGGCGCGGCAGGACACCGTCCGCAGCCCCTACAGCGACGAGTGGCCCGGCCCGTCCGACGCCCGGCACATCGTGGTGTTCCACCGTGGCGCCATGTTCCGGATGGAGGTGCTCGGCGCGGACGGTGACCCGCACAGCCTCGACGACCTCGAAGCGGGGCTGCGCGCCGTCCTGAAGGCCGGCGCCGAGCCGCCCGCGCCGGACACCTCGGTGGGCCACCTCACCACCATGGCCCGCGCCGAATGGGCCGCCGCCCGCGAGACCCTGCGCACCCACCCCCGTAACGCGGCCGCCCTGGACGACATCGAGACCGCACTGTTCTGCGTCTGCCTGGAGGACTTCGCCCCCGCGGACGTCCAGGACGCCTGCGACCAGCTGCTGTACGGCGACCGCGGCAACCGCTGGTTCGACAAGGCGGTGTCCCTGATCGTCTTCGCCGACGGCCGGGCCGGCATCAACGTGGAGCACTGCGAACTCGACGGGACCACCATCCTCGGATTCACCGACGCCCTGCTCAGCACCCCCGCCGAGGAACACTCCCGGCGCTCCGGCGCCCGCTCCCAGGGACTCCCGGCGGTGGAGCCGCTGGTCTTCGAGCTGGACGACGCCCTCCGGGACCAGGTGCGCTCCGCAGCGGACGCCTTCGCCGCGTACGGCGCGAACACCGCCACCCGGACCGTCTCCTTCGACGACTTCGGCAGCACCACCGCCAAGGCGCTGGGCGCCTCACCCGACGCCTTCGTCCAGCTCGCCTACCAACTGGCTCACCAGCGCGCCAAGGGCCACCTGGGCGCCACCTACGAGTCGATCGCCACCCGGCAGTACCGTTACGGCCGGACCGAGGCGATGCGGGTGGTCACCCCGGAGATCCAGGAGTTCGTCGCCGCGATGGAGGACCCGGCGGCCTCCGCGGACACCCGCCGGGCCGCCTTCCACGCCGCGGCCGCCCAGCACGTGGCCCGCGCCAAGGAGTGCCAGACCGGCCAGGCGCCCGAGCAGCACCTCTGGGAGCTGGAGCTGATCCAGCGGCGGCGCGGGGCGGAGCTGGGCGTGACCGAACAGCCCGCTCTCTACCGGACGCCGGGCTGGCTGACGATGCGCGACGACTACCTGAGCACCAGCTCCGCGCCGTCCACCCACATCCAGTACTTCGGCTTCGGCTCCACCAGCAGCCGCTGCATCGGCGTCGCCTACGTCCTGCTGCCCGACCGCTTCCACCTCTACCTGAGCACCCCGCGGCCGGTGGCCGACCAGATGCGGACGTTCGCCGACCGGCTGCGTGAGGCGGTGACCGAACTGCGGGACCTGCTGTCCACCGGACCGTCCGCGGCCTGACCCCCTCCGGCACCGGCGGCTGCCCCTGCTCCACCCACGTCACCTGCTCCCACCCCTACTGCCGGACCTACTTCAACAGCCGGGACAGCCGCCGGTCCGCGAGGATCTTGCCCCCGGTCTGGCACGTGGGGCAGTACTGGAGCGACGAATCGCTGAACGACACCTCGCGGATGGTGTCCCCGCACACCGGACAGGCCTCCCCCTTCCGCCCGTGCACCCGCAGCCCGCTCTTCTTCTCGCTCTTGAGGTCCTTGAAAGCCGTGCCACGGGCCCGTTCGACCGCCTCGCCGAGCGTCGCGCCGATCGCCTCGTACAGCCGGGCCACCTCGTCCGCACCGAGCGCGCCCGCCGGCTTGAACGGCGACAACCGGGCCGTGTGCAGGATCTCGTCCGAGTAGGCGTTCCCGATCCCGGCCAGCACGCTCTGGTCGCGCAGGACGCCCTTGATCTGCCGGCGCTCCCCGTCCAGCAGCCCACCGAAGACCTCCAGGGTGAAGCCCTCCGCCAGCGGGTCCGGCCCGAGCCGCGCCACCCCCGCCACCTCCTGCGGATCCCGCACGACGTACACCGCCAGATGCTTCTGGCTGCCGGCCTCGGTCACCTCGAACCCCGACCCGTCGTCGGGCTCCCCGAGCCGCACCCGCAGCGCCAGCGGCCCCTTCCCGGGCCGCGGCGGCACCGCCGGCAGCTTGTCGCTCCACCGCACCCACCCCGCCCGGCCGAGGTGCAGGACCAGATGCAGCTCCCCGACCCGCAGGTCCAGAAACTTCCCGTGCCGGCGCACCTCGCCGAACGACCGCCCTTCGAGCGCGGTCAGCGGCGGGTCGTAGGTCTTGAGCGCATGGACGGCGACCGCATGCACCCGGCCCACGGCCCGCCCGGCCAGCCGCTCGTCCAGCAACCGGGCCAGCGATTCCACCTCCGGCAATTCAGGCATGACGCCAGTCTGCCTCGAACGGGCCCGACGGGCGCCCCGCCCGGCCGGGCTTTCCGGCAGCCTGGCCCGGTCGCGCTCACCGGGCGGACGGACCGGTGAGCGCCACAGGACGGAGAATCCGCCGACGGTTCCGGATCGTACGGATCGCGCAAAAGGCCGCCGGCCGCGTCCTCCCTCCCGAGAGCGGAAGCACACGGCCGACGGCCACCGACGTCCCGGGCGGAGCGGCAAACGGCTCCGGCCCGGACGTCATGATCAGGCGAGGTCGAACCGGTCCAGGTTCATCACCTTGTCCCATGCCGCGACGAAGTCGTGCACGAACTTCTCCTTCGCGTCATCGCTCGCGTAGACCTCGGCGAGCGCGCGCAGCTCGGAGTTCGAGGCGAAGACGAGGTCGGCGCGGGTGCCGGTCCACCGGACCGCCCCGGTGGCGTCGCGGCCCTCGAACTCGGCCTGTGCCTCGGACGTCGACTTCCACGTCGTGCCCATGTCGAGCAGGTTGACGAAGAAGTCGTTGGTCAACGTGCCCGGCTTGTCGGTGAGGACCCCGTGCTTCGCCTGGGCGTGGTTGGCGCCGAGGACGCGCAGGCCACCGACGAGGACCGTCAGCTCGGGCGCGCTCAGCGTCAGCAGGTTCGCCTTGTCGAGCAGCAGGTACTCGGCCGGCAGGCGGTTGCCCTTGCCGACGTAGTTGCGGAAGCCGTCGGCGGCCGGCTCCATCGCCGCGAACGACTCCACGTCCGTCTGCTCCTGTGCCGCGTCCACCCGGCCCGGCGCGAACGGCACCTCGATGTCGAGGCCGGCGTCCCTGGCCGCCTTCTCGACGGCCGCACCGCCCGCGAGCACGATCAGGTCGGCCAGCGAGACCTGCTTGCCGCCGGTCTGTGCGGAGTTGAAGGACTCCTGGACGCCTTCGAGCGTACGCAGCACCTGCGCGAGGTCGTCCGGGTTGTTGACCTCCCAGTTGCGCTGCGGCTCCAGGCGGACGCGGGCACCGTTGGCGCCGCCGCGCTTGTCGCTGCCGCGGAAGGAGGCGGCCGACGCCCAGGCCGCGGACACGAGCTGCGCGACCGTGAGGTCCGAGCCGAGGACCTGCTCCTTGAGGGAGGCGATGTCCGCGGCGTCGACCAGCTCGTACGTGCGCTCCGGCAGCGGGTCCTGCCACAGCAGCGTCTCGGACGGGACCTCCGGGCCGAGGTAGCGCACGACCGGGCCCATGTCGCGGTGGGTCAGCTTGAACCAGGCGCGGGCGAAGGCGTCCGCGAACTCCTCGGGGTTCTCGTGGAAGCGCCGCGAGATCGGCTCGTAGACCGGGTCGAGGCGCAGCGCCAGGTCGGTGGTGAGCATCGTCGGCGCGTGGCTCTTCGACGGGTCGTGCGCGTCGGGGATGGTGCCCGCACCCGCGCCGTCCTTGGCCACCCACTGGTGGGCGCCGGCCGGGCTCTTGGTGAGCTCCCACTCGTAGCCGAACAGGTTCTGGAAGAACCCGTTGCTCCACTGCGTCGGCGTGCCGGTCCAGGTCACCTCCAGACCACTGGTGATGGCGTCGCCGCCCACGCCCGTGCCGTGCGTGCTCTTCCAGCCCAGGCCCACCTGCTCCATCGGGGCGGCCTCGGGGTCGGCGCCGACGTTGTCCGCCGGACCCGCGCCGTGGGTCTTGCCGAAGGTGTGGCCGCCGGCGATGAGGGCGACGGTCTCCTCGTCGTTCATCGCCATGCGGCGGAACGTCTCACGGATGTCGCGGGCCGCGGCGATCGGGTCCGGGTTGCCGTTGGGACCCTCGGGGTTGACGTAGATGAGGCCCATCTGCACCGCTCCGAGCGGGTTCTCCAGCTCGCGGTCGCCGGTGTAGCGCGCGTCGCCGAGCCACTCGGTCTCCGGACCCCAGTACACGTCCTCCTCGGGCTCCCACACATCCTCGCGACCGCCGGCGAAGCCGTAGGTCTTGAAGCCCATCGTCTCCAGCGCCACGTTGCCGGTGAGGATCATGAGGTCGGCCCAGGAGATGTTCTGGCCGTACTTCTTCTTGACCGGCCACAACAGACGGCGGGCCTTGTCGAGGCTGACGTTGTCCGGCCAGCTGTTGAGCGGCGCGAAGCGCTGCTGACCGGCGCCGGCGCCACCGCGGCCGTCGCTGATCCGGTAGGTACCGGCGCTGTGCCAGGCCATACGGATCATGAGCGGGCCGTAGTTGCCGAAGTCGGCCGGCCACCAGTCCTGCGAGGTGGTCAGCACCTCCGCGATGTCCCGCTTCACGGCCGCGAGGTCGAGGGAGCGGAAGGCCTCGGCGTAGTCGAACTCCTCACCCAGCGGGTTCGCCACCGCCGGGTTCTTGGCGAGGATCTTCAGGTTGAGCCGATCCGGCCACCACTGGCGGTTTCCACCGCCCTGCGTCGGGTGCGGGGCGCGCCCGTGCGCGACCGGGCAGCCTCCCTGCTCCGTCGGTGTGTCAACGGCGGATGCATCTTGGTTCTCAGGCATGGGAATCCTTCCGGGCCAGGCGGATCACGGTGCTCAGGAACTGCGGGCGGGGGAACGGCCGGGACACGGGCTCCCGTGGATGCCCTCGGCCCCGTAGCTCGGGAAGCCACGGTGGTCGATGTGCTCGGGCAGGGGCCTCGCCGACCGCGCCGCCGCCGTCAGCGACGACACGACGCGTCCCTCGAACGACGACACGACGCGTCCCTCGAATCCGAGCGGATGCGTGCGTCTCCTGAACCGTCATGTGCTCGTTCCCGCTGTTGCCCGATCCCTTGGCTCCCGCTGGATCCGATCCTACGATGGACTCAATCCAAGTCAATACGACAACGAGGTCCGTACGGATTCTTTGTCAAGCGGTGCACAGTTAGGCTGGTGGGGCATGAGTGACCTGCTGGAACGGCTTCGCGGACGGGGCTGGCGGATGACCGCGCAGCGCCGGGTCGTCGCCGAGGTGCTCGACGGCGAGCATGTTCACTTCACCGCGGACGAGGTGCTCGCCCGAGCCACCGCCCGGCTGCCGGAGATCTCTCGCGCGACGGTCTACAACACCCTCGGCGAACTCGTCTCGCTCGGCGAGGTCGTCGAGGTGGCCACCGACGGCCGCGCCAAGCGCTACGACCCGAACGCCCACCACCCGCACCACCACTTGGTCTGCTCCCACTGCGGAGCCATCCGCGACGTCCACCCCACCGGCGACCCACTGGCCGCCCTCCCCACCTCCGAGCGCTTCGGCTTCACCATCCGCGAGGCAGAGGTGACCTACTGGGGTCTGTGCCCCGCCTGCACCGGCACCTGAGCGGGCCCGCGCAGCCCCGGCCCCCGGCTGCCTTCTCCGTCCCTGGCCACCTGCTCCGTGGACTCCCCCCCGGGGCCTTCGCGACCGTGGTGCTGAGCGCTGGTGGCCGTCCCGTCCAGCCAAGACAATGCGTGTCAGCGCAGGAACCCTTCGTAATTGCGCTGCTGGAGCTGACTCTCGATCTGCTTCACGGTCTCCAATCCGACACTCACGATGATGAGGATGCTCGTGCCGCCGAACGGGAAATTGCTGCCGTTGAACAGCACCAGTGCCGCTGTGGGCACAAGGGCGATCAGCCCCAGGTAGAGCGCTCCCGGCCAGGTGATCCGGTTGAGCACGTAGCCCAGGTAGTCAGCCGTGGGCCGGCCGGCCCGGATACCGGGGATGAACCCGCCGTGCTTCGTCATGTTGTCGGCGGTTTCTTTGGGGGTGAAGGAGATCGCGACGTAGAAGAAGGCGAAGAAAACGATCAGCAGGAAGTAGAGCGTCAGATGGATCGGTTGGTCACCCCTGGCAATATTGGTGGCGATCCACCGGGTCCATCCTGACGCCGAGTTACCGCCCAGATCGATCAGACTGGGAACGGAGAGCACCGATGAGGCGAAGATGACGGGAACTACACCCGCCTGGTTCACCTTCAGCGGGATGTAGGTCGAAGTGCCACCGTAGGAACGGCGGCCGATCATTCGTTTTGCGTACTGGACCGGGATCCGGCGCTGCGCCTGCTCGACGAAGACCACGAGGCACACCATGCAGAGGCCGACCGCGATCACCATGGCGAACTCGCCCCAGCCGCCCAGGATGTCACCCGACTTCTTGATCCCCCACAGGTTGGCCGGAAAGCCGGCGGCGAGGGAGGTGAACATCAGGATGGACATGCCGTTGCCGATGCCGCGGTCGGTGATGAGCTCGCCGAGCCACATCGCTACGGCGGTGCCGGCGGTCATGGTGATGACCATGACGGAGGTCCGGAGGATCGAGGTGTCCGGGACGATCTGGGCGCGGACCTGGCAGGTGCCGAAGAGCCCACCGCTTTGGACTTTGGCTATCAGGGCGGCGCCCTGAAGCACCGCCAGGCCCAGCGTCAGGTACCGGGTGTACTGGGTGATCTTCGCGGTACCCGCCTGGCCCTCCTTCTTCAGCGCCTCCAGGCGCGGAACGACCACCGTCAGCAGTTGAAGAATGATGCTCGCCGTGATGTACGGCGTGATCCCCAGGGCGAAGATGGTGAGTTGCAGTAGCGCACCTCCACTGAACATGTTGATCAGGCTGAAGAGGCCGCCGTCGCCGGAACTCTCCTTGATGCACTGCGTAAGGCTCCGGTAATTCACCCCAGGGACCGGAACGTTCTGCCCCAACCGGTAGAGAAGCATGATTCCCAGCGTGAAAAGTATCTTCTTGCGAAGTCCGGGCGTTTTGAAAACTCTGACGAATACGGTAGGCACGTTCAATCGCCCTTAATCTCGCAAGTTGACAGGTGTGTGCACTGATTCACTGATTCCCGGCTGTCCTTGCCCGCCGGGTTGCTGCCACCTCGGCGGTCGGAGCACCCGTTGACGGCGGCTCGCCGGAGTGCGGTCATTCAGTGCCTGAAGTAATGGGTCGCGCACGGCGCACGGGGAAGAGCCGGGTCGAGCACGGGTGTCTTCGCGGACCGATCGCCCGCGATTTCTGACGATCTGGATGCGCCTCGATGTCATGGAGATCGTGGTGCCGGGCACGTCTTCGACAGCGGCATCGCATGGCGATCTCTTGGTTGGCACCCTCGTCGGCGGACTATCTCAGTGGCTGATTGCCTGTGAGATAAACGGCTCTGCGTGATTGCGGTGGGTCAAACAGGCACCGTGGCAGCGTTGTTGTTGCCGCTGTCGGCTCGCGGCTCTGCTGGTCGGCGGGCGGTCGTGCCGGTCGATTCGAAGCTCCAGCAGCAGTGCGGCGCAGCGCTCGCGTGGGGCCGGCGGCTCCTATGGCCCGAACCTTGGTCGGCGCTACTTGGTCGTTGAGGTGTGAGTCGGGATCGGGGCCGGCGTGGCCGTGCAGGTGCGGGTGGGGATCGGGACCGGCACGGTCGTTGAGGTGCGCGTCGGAATCGGGACCGACACGGTCGTGCAGGTGCGGGGCGGAACGAGGACCGGCGCGGTCGTGCAGGTGCGGGGCGGAACGGGCACCGGTGCAGTCGTCGCGGTGGGTTGGTGATGAGGAATGGTGGGCCCGCCTTGAGCGGAAGCGCTCGGCAGGACTTCCAGCCCGACGCCGAGCCCGGCGATCGTCAGCGCCGAGCCGGTGGCCATCCAGACCGTCCGAGCGCGCCGACGGGCACGGACTCCAGCCTGCAGCCGCTGCCGGTGCTGATCCTCAAAGGGGGTGTTTGCCTGGGTATCGCGCATCATCCGCGCGAGTTCGTGTTCGAAGTCTTCCATGATGTCTCCTTTCACTTCACCGGCTCGACGGCGTCACCCAGGAGCTGCCGCAACCGCGTCACGCCCCGTGACGTGAGGGACCGGGCGGTGCCCACCGGGCAGCCCAGCGCCTCCGCAACCTGCACCTCGGACAAGTCCTGGTAATAGCGCAGTACCACCGCGGCGCGCTGCCGCACCGGCAGCAATGCCAGCGCGGCCTCCAACCGGGTCCGTTCCTCCACGGCAGCGGCCACATCGCCGGCCTCGGGAAGCTCCGGCAACCGTTCCACCGGACGCTCGCCCCACCAGCGACGTCGCGCCGAGCGAGCCGCCGCACGCGCCAGCACCCGGCGCACGTACGCCTCCGGCGCCTGCTCGGCCACCCTCGGCCATGCAAACCACAGCTTGACCAGCGCCTCCTGCAGCAGATCCTCGGCCCGATGCCGATCTCCACCGGTGAGCAGATGCGCCAGGTGAAGCAGTGCCGACCAACGAGCCGCGACGAACCGGTCGAACGCATCGGCCCGCACCTGCCCCATCAACGCCGTCCCTCCCCTCGATCACTCGCCTACACCCCTACAAAGGCACTGACCCACGTCCAGCTATGCAGCCCTCAGGCGTGAGCTGCCTCACACGCCCACCTAGGCCCATGCGCAAGCTTCCCCACCGAAGCGCACATCCCGTGGCCGTTCATCACTCCCATGTCCCGCCGCCTGTCCCGCCCCCACCGGCAGACGACCAGCGTCGGGGCCTCTCAATTCAGAGGAGCTGCCGACCTTGAACGACTGGTGTTACGGCGATTCGAGGACCTGCCGCCGCTTGAGGCCCAGAAGACGGCCCAGGGGAGCGGAAGCCCGCTCTGACCTGCGGCGATCTTAGATGTCGAAGTGCAGCACGAGAAGTGCTCTGACCTGCGCAGATACCGGCTGAAGGCTGTGTGGGTGCACGACCGGTGTACTCGTGGGCGAGGCGGAGCGCCTGGTGCGCTTCCGATCACGACCGGCATACGCACGACTAGGCGATGACGTTCGCGGGGAACCCGCCAGGCGAGGGCTCATAGGGCGCTTGAGGGGCCGTTGGCTCAGATGGAAGTATTTCTCATCTGAGAGATGGTCAACGGGGGAGTGTTTTTACGTGGGTGTAGTGCTGCCTGGCTGGGCGGACGAAGTACTCGACATCATCGGTGTCTCATGGCCGAACGTCGACGAGGACGACTACCGGGACATGGCCGACGCTATGCGGGAGTTCGCCGACGACATCGACCACGGTGCCAACGAAGCTCACATGGCCATCCAGGGATTGGTGGGGTCAGCGGGTGGCTCGTTGGCTGTCGAGGCGCTCAACGCTCACTGGAGCAAGATCAATGGCACTCACCTCAAGAATCTGGCGGAGTGCGGCCGCATGGCGGCCACTGCCATGGATGGTGTGGCGGTCCTCATCGAGGGCGCGAAGATCGGCGCGATTGTCCAACTGGGCATTCTCGCTGCAGAAGTGATCGCCGCGCAGGCGGCGGCACCGTTCACGCTGGGTCTTTCCGAAGTCGGTGCGCTGGCCGCGACCCAGGCGACCCGCGTAATCGTCAAGCGCCTCTTCAAGGAGGTGTGCCAGCAGGTCGCTGAACAGGTCATCAGCATCGCCCTGACGCCCGTCGAGGAGGCCCTGGGCGCAATGGTTGGCGACCTGGTCGTCCAGATCGGCGCCAACGCCCTCGGAGCCAAGGACGGAGTGGACCTGGGGCAGACCGCCAAGGCCGGCAAGGACGGCTTCCATCAGGGAGTGCAGGACGCCAAGGACTCCGCGAAATCGGCCGCGGCCAACCCGATGGAACTCCTCAGTGCCGGCGGCGGCAGTGGGGGTGGAGGCGGTGGAGGCGCCGGCGGAGGGTTCAGTTTCGATCCGGATGAGCACGACCGCGTCGTGACGGGCCTGCAGAGCGCAGGCGGCACCTTCCGCAACAAGGCCGGCGGGAAGATCGGCCGGGCCAGAAGTCACCACGGGCGTACCCGTGGCAAGGACGCCATCGCTGACGCGGCTAACGCGATGTTGGACAAGGTCATCGACGGCATCGAGGACGGTGTCAAGAAGACCGCCAAGCACCTCGACGACAACATGACCCGTGGTGTGAAGCAGATGGCCAAGAACCATCAGGACAACGACCGTAAGCTGGCCGACCACTTCACAGGCATCGGCAAGGGCGACAAGAAGGACCCCAAGGCGCCGGGGGGTGGCATCGGCGGGACGGGTAGCCGCGCCGGCGGCAAGAATCCGGGAAGGGGCGCACCGAAATCGCCCCTGCGGAACGGGGCAGCAGAACCGCACAAAACCAGCACCCCAGCGGACGACCGCAACTGTCGAAGCGACCCGATCGACATCGCCTCGGGTGAGATGGTCCTGGCTCAAGAGGACGTCAGCCTGCCGGCTGTTCTGCCGCTACTGCTAGCGCGAACGCATGTGTCCTCGTACCGCTGCGGCGGATGGTTCGGCCGGTCGTGGTCCTCGACCCTCGACCAGCGCCTCGAACTCGACGACGAAGGTGCCGTCTTCGCGACCGAGGACGGCATGCTCTTGGTCTACCCGGTGCCCGGACGTGATGAGCCGGTCTTCCCCGTCGAGGGCCCTCGTTGGCCGCTCAGCTGGGATCCGGAAACACCCGGTGGACTCCGCATCAGCGACCCACAAGAGGGACGCTCCTGGCACTTTGCCAAGCCGGCCAACGTTACGGGTGAGCTGAGAGGGGCGAGCGCCTCACAGCTCCCGCTGACGGCCGTCACCGACCGGCACGGGAATCAGATCGACATCGACTATTCCGACGACGGTACCCCCAGCGAGGTCTGGCACAGCGGCGGATACCGGATCCGAGTCGAGACCGCAGGGCTACGGATAACCGGGCTGCGTCTTCTGGGTGCGACAAGTTCGGACGCGATGGCACTAGCCGCCGCGCCAACCGGTGGTGCGGAGGCCGAGGGCGACTCCGAGGCGGGACTGCTGCTGACGGCATTCGCCTATGACGGCAACGGGAATCTCACCGAGGTCACCAACTCGTCCGGTGTACCGATGCGCTTCACGTATGACCAGGACGGCCGGATCACCTCCTGGACCGACCGCAATCGGCATCGGTACGGCTACCTCTACGACGCGGCTGGGCGCTGTATCGAGACCCGCGGCGAGGGTGGCTTTCTCGATGCCGTCTTCGTGTACGACGACGAGGCGCTGCACCCGGGTAACCGATGCACTGGGCCAGGTCACTGTCTACCAGCTCAACAAGCATGGTCGGACGACAAGGGAGACCGATCCCTCGGGCGCGGTCACCACCTTCGAATGGGACCGGTACGGCCGACTGCTGCGGCGTACGGACCCGCTGGGCCGTACGGTCACGATGGAGTACGACGAGGCGGGCAACGCCACCGCGGTCACCCGCCCCGATGGCTCGCGGATGACCGCTGTCTACAACGCGCATCACCAACGCCTTCGGCCGCCCCCGGCTGGTGACCGATCCGATGGGCGCGGTGACGGCGTACGGCTGGACGCTGGAAGGGCAGCCGGCCTGGTGCATGCGGCCCGACGGTCACACCGAGCGGTGGTCCTACGACGCCGAGGAGAACCTGCTCCAGCACGTCGATGCGGCTGGCGGAACCACCTCCTTCGAGTACACGTGTTTTGACCGGGTCTCCGCCCGTACGGGCCCTGACGGTGCCAGGTTCACCTTCGCCCACGACGCTGAGCTGCGGCTCATCTCCGTCACCAACCCTCAGGGAAAACTGTGGCGCTACACCTACGACTCGCTGGGCCGGGTCGTGCAGGAGACCGACTTCAACGGACGGCACATCAGCTACACCCATGATGTGGCCGGCCGGCTGACGTCGCGAACCAACGGTGCGGGCCAGACCGTGCGCTACACCCGCGATCTGCTCGACCGTGTTGTTCGAGAGGCCACGCAGGCCGGCGGAGCGCGATTCCACTACGACGCCGAGGGCCGTCTGCTGTACGCGGCGAACGGCGTCACGGACCTGGCTTTCACGTACGACCCAGCAGGTCATTTGCTGACGGAGCAACAGGGCTTGGCGGTCGTCGAGTTCGGCTACGACGACCTGGGCCGGCGCACCTTGCGTCGTACCCCCAGCGGTGTAGAGAGCCGGTGGACCTACGATGCGGCCGGTCGGCCGGCAACGCTGGTCAGCGCTGGGCGAGAGGTCAGGTTCGGCCACGACCTCGCCGGTCGGGAGGTCTGCCGCAATCTCGGCGCGGCGGTCCTCTCCCAGACCTGGGATCCGGCCAACCGTATGACGGCCCAGACCCTCTCAGGTATGTCGGCGCCCTCTGGTGCCGACATACCTGAGACTGCTCTACGACACCGCACCTTCGCCTACCGCCCGGACGATCAGCTGCTCGGTTTCACGGACACCATGCTGGGGACGCGTGCCTTCGATCTTGATCCGGTGGGGCGGGTCACCAGCGTCTCGGGATACAACTGGTCCGAGACCTATGCCTATGACGCTGCGGGCAACCTGGCCTACACCGGAGTTCAGGCCGTGGGGCAGGCGAGCCTGAACGACACCGTGGGGACAAGGTCGTACGACGGCACTCTGCTCCGCCAGGCAGGTCGCACCAGCTATGAGTACGACGGCCAGGGGCGGGTCATCAAGCAATGCCGCAGGCTGCTCTCCGGCGGTACCCGCAGCTGGCACTATTCCTGGGACGCAGACGACCGCCTCACCACGGTCACCCTCCCGGACGGCACCATCTGGCGTTATCACTACGATCCCCTCGGGCGCCGCATCGCCAAGCAGAGGCTGAGCGGCGACACAACCACTGTGGTGGAGCAGACCACGTTCACCTGGGACGGGACCGTTCTTGCTGAGGAGCTGCGTAGCGGTCCAGGACCGGCTGGTGTCCAGGTCACCAGCTGGGAGTGGGATCCTGTCGGCTACCGCGTCCTGACCCAGGTAGACCGAACCGCCGGCGTATCCGAGCCGGCGCAGGAGGAATTCGACGAGCGGTTCTACTCCATCATCACTGACCTGGTCGGCACACCCACGGAGCTTGTCGGTGAAGACGGTGCGATTGCCTGGCATTCCAGGTCCACGCTGTGGGGAACACCGCGTCCCTCCGATCCCCGCCAGACTGCGGTGGAGTGCAGTCTCGGCTTCCCAGGTCAGTACCACGACCGTGAGAGCGGCCTGCACTACAACCTGTTCCGTTATTACGACTCACTCACCGGCCGATATCTCAGCCCCGATCCGCTCGGCCTCGGGCCCGCCCCCGACCCACACGGCTATGTCGACAATCCCTTCGCCGAGATCGACCCCCTCGGCCTGGCGAAGAAGAAGTGCCCGGTCATCATCGAACGCTACGGCAGCGAGGCGGAAGCGAAGGCGAGCGCCGCAGTGAAGCCGAACGGGGGCCTTGTCCCGAGGCCCGGCCACGAACGGCAGCCAAAGTGGATCGCCCAGACCGGCAAGGTCAACCCCGGCACGCTGGGCAAGAGTAAGAATTACACCCACAAAATGGAGTTTCACTGTAAGCCAGAGGTGTTGGCCTGGCTGAAACAGTACGAGATCAAGCCGACTAACGAGCCAGGTCGCTATGCGGTACCGGCGGACAAGATCGATGAGTTCAACAAGTACGTGGAGAAGACGACCGTCCAGCCGCTCGACTCAGGCGGCGGCCGTAGGAGGAGACGATGAATCCGTCATCGCCGCGCGGACGCCTGCGCGATGCCCTGCTGTGTGTCGGCGAAAGGGGTGACGTAAACGAGGCCGACCTCAGTGCGGCAGTCACCACCGCGTTGCGCGAACTGGCTTCGGAGGCGCTGGGCGAGCGATCGCGCGTCGAACTGGTCACCGTTGGTGCTGAGGACCACCCCTGGGGACGAAGCCTCGGTCTTCGGCTTGCGGACTATGACGCAGAGCTGCCGGACGTGCTCTTGTACGCAGACCAGAGCGACCTTCCGCCTCAGGTGCAGGAGAGTTTCCCGACTCTGAGCCAGGAGGAGTGGG
Organism: Streptomyces sioyaensis; assembly: GCF_004122735.1. Classification (GTDB taxonomy): domain Bacteria; phylum Actinomycetota; class Actinomycetes; order Streptomycetales; family Streptomycetaceae; genus Streptomyces; species Streptomyces sioyaensis. The sequence continues at coordinate 19,077 of NZ_SDIF01000104.1, forward strand.
AGGCCGTACTGCTGGTTTCCAAGCTCATCTTCATGGGGCTTCAATCGGAGCCCCAGCCTGTAAGCGACGTCGCCGGTCAACCTCCGCAGGTCACCCCGCGGCCGCCCCGGTCGGTAGCGAGAGAGCAGTTCTGCCAGGCAATGGCTGCCATTTCGGAACGCGCTGACCTGCACCAGGACGAACTCACTGCGCAATTGCGGACCGCGCTCCTGAACTTCGCGTCGGAGACACCCGACAACAAGGACGCCGCTCAGCGCATTGCGGTCCTGCACACCGGGGACGGCCAAGGGCCGCGCTTGTGCCTCAGTCGCTCGGGGTTGGCCTTCGCGAAGGTAGTGCTGAGCGCTGATGGCTGTCCTGTTCCCAGCTGTGTACTGGAGGAATTCCCGGACTTGACCCAGGACGAGTGGAACGCCGTCATCCACGTCACAGGGATGACGCTCATGGCGTTCGAGACCGAGCCGACCCGCGACGTGGGATAGCGTCCGTGTCGCGTTGACGGTCCAGGTTCGGCAAAAGACCGTCGGCAATCAGTCACGGCTAACGAGTAGACGCCTCGGCCGATACCGCTCTCCAGCGCATGCAGGAACTAGGACCTCAGCGGGCGAGTCAGACGCGTATAGGATCTGCAGCCTGGGCCACAAAGGGAATCCGGCTTGGCTCTGGATGTCTAAACAGTGGGCTCGCGAGAGAAGACGAGCGGTTTCCTCCACCCGAGTGGAGGAAACCGCTTTGAGCTTTTCCGTCGGCTGCCGAGTTCGAGCTTTACTTTCTAGATGTCGAAAGCATTGATGCAGGGAATCGGCAACCTTGGGTGTTCGGCTTCGTCGGCATGCTGAGCAGTATGGGAGCGGTTCTCGTTGGTCGTCGTTAGTTGCTCTCGGTGGTCCTCAGACGGTCCAGAGGTGGCCCGAATGGGCGGGATGCTGTGTGTCTATGGGCGGTGGTCGGTAAGCGGAATCGCGCGCTCTATGATGCCTCGTTGGCGATGTCGACGAGTAGTGCGTCCACTTTTTGCCTGAGAGTGTCGGGGATCTTATAGGTAGAGGTGAGCCCGGAATCCACTGAGTGCAATTTCCTCTCGAAGCGTCGTACAATATTGGATCCGGCTGTACGGTTCGTGGGGACGTCTTTATGGCAAAAAAAGATAGCCGCTCTCTTGTTATCTTTCTGGAATTCTTCGATTTCGTTTACTGTGCCAGAGATGGCGTCTTTTGTGCGGGTTCCAATGCTTGTCCAGAAGGGCGCGATTAGTGCGTCGCAGTGCGCGATGGCCTTTGCGTTAATCAATCTCTGAGCTGGGGATCTCGAATCTGGCGATACGTCTTCCCCGGTTACCGGCAGGAATACGATTCCGCGATTCGGTGCGTGATAAGAGTTCCAGTTATTAATGCACTCCCTCACCACGCTTTTATCATCTGAGATGTCGCCTGGTGATCCGATGAAGATGCGAAGAACCCTGGCTTCGAGCATGCGACGAGCTTCACTGTCGGACTGGATCCCGTCCAAAGCAGATGCGCCGTCTGGGTGAATCCGATACGTAACAGCTGCTCAGCAGATCGTTATGTCGATCTGCGCTGAATAGGCATCCTCGATCGACGCCGCGACGGCCAGCCGCTTACGCCGCACAATCCGTGCGGACCCTTCTTACTCGCTCTCACCCTCGTATCGGTGTCGGAGCGGACTCAAGGCCGACTCCCCGCCGTGTAGCCGGCTCCGTACCGTGAGGCGGGCCCCTTCAACTAGCAGGAGGCAGCACGTAATGCGTGGTCTCGGAGATCACCTCAGCATCGGCGAACAGACCGCGTTCTACCGGAAGTGCCGCGGCTACACGCAACCAGTGCTGGCCGGTCTGGTCGGTCGCAGCAGTGACTGGCTTGCGAAGATTGAGACCGGTCGAAGGAAGCCGCCACGTATCGACACGCTCGCGGAACTCGCGCGCACCCTGCGCCTGCCACTCGGAGACCTACTCGGTCAGTCCGTGCTCGTGGAAGATGAGCGGCAGCAGGACGACGTGCCGGCGGTACGCGAGGCGCTCATGAGCCCGCGGCGGCTCTCGCGCCTGCTGTTGGGGCCGGAGGCGGAGGTGCAGCTCCCAATGACTGCCGCACTACTACGCATCGGTACTGCTGGACGCGAGAGAGAACATCAAGGCACTCGCGGAGTACCTCGGGCACTCGGACGACGCTGCGTTCACGGACGCGGAGGTCGATGGCGGCGACGGAACGGTGCCGGCCGCAGCTTGAAGACACCCACAGAAAAGGCCGTCGGCCGCGCCTTCCGAGACCGGAAGAACACGGCCGACGGCCCACAGACGGCCCAGGGGAGCGGAAGCCCGCTCTGACCTGCGGCGATCTTAGATGTCGAAGTACAGCTCGAACTCGTGCGGGTGCGGACGGAGCTGGATCGGGGCGATTTCGTTGGCGCGCTTGTAGTCGATCCAGGTCTCGATCAGGTCGGCGGTGAAGACGCCGCCCTGCTGGAGGTACTCGTTGTCGGCCTCGAGGGCGTCGAGGACGGCCGGGAGGGAGGTGGGGACCTGGGGGACGCCCGCGTGCTCCTCGGGGGCGAGCTCGTAGAGGTCCTTGTCGATCGGCTCGGCCGGCTCGATCTTGTTCTTGACGCCGTCCAGGCCCGCGAGGAGGAGGGCGGAGAACGCGAGGTACGGGTTCGAGGACGGGTCCGGGGCGCGGAACTCGACGCGCTTGGCCTTGGGGTTCGAGCCCGTGATCGGGATACGCATGGCCGCGGAGCGGTTGCGCTGCGAGTAGACCAGGTTGACCGGGGCCTCGAAGCCGGGGACCAGGCGGTGGTAGGAGTTCACCGTCGGGTTGGTGAAGGCCAGCAGCGACGGGGCGTGCTTGAGAATGCCGCCGATGTAGTAGCGGGCGGTGTCCGAGAGGCCCGCGTAGCCCTGCTCGTCGTAGAAGAGCGGCGCGCCGCCCTGCCACAGCGACTGGTGGACGTGCATGCCGGAGCCGTTGTCACCGAAGATCGGCTTGGGCATGAAGGTCGCGGTCTTGCCGTTGCGCCAGGCGACGTTCTTGACGATGTACTTGAACAGCATCAGGTCGTCGGCCGCGGCGAGCAGCGTGTTGAACTTGTAGTTGATCTCGGCCTGGCCGGCGGTGCCGACCTCGTGGTGCTGGCGCTCGACCTGCAGGCCGGCCTTGTCCAGCTCCAGGGAGATCTCGGCGCGCAGGTCGGCGAAGTGGTCGACCGGCGGGGCCGGGAAGTAGCCGCCCTTGTAGCGGACCTTGTAGCCGCGGTTGTTCTCCTCCGACCCGGTGTTCCAGGCGCCGGCCTCGGAGTCGATGTGGTAGAAGGACTGGTTCGACGAGGTCTCGAAGCGGACGCTGTCGAAGACGTAGAACTCGGCCTCCGGACCGAAGAACGCGGTGTCCGCGATGCCGGTGGAGGCGAGGTAGGCCTCGGCCTTCTTGGCGATGTTGCGCGGGTCGCGGCTGTACTGCTCGCCCGTGATCGGGTCGTGGATGAAGAAGTTGATGTTGACGGTCTTGTCCCGGCGGAAGGGATCCACCCGGGCTGTCGACAGGTCCGCGCGCAGCGCCATGTCGGACTCGTGGATCGCCTGGAATCCGCGGATCGACGAGCCGTCGAAGGCGAGCTCCTCGGCCGGGTCGAACGCCGCTGCCGGGATCGTGAAGTGCTGCATCACACCGGGCAGGTCGCAGAATCGGACGTCGACGAACTTGACGTCCTCGTCCGCGATGAACTTCTTGGCCTCGTCGGCGTTCTGGAACATCCAACTCCTCCTAGCCCGGTCACCGGTCGGCGGACGCGGGATTGCTACTCGGAACGCGACCATGTGCGGTGGCGCGTTGCCCGACCATAGGCAGGCGGGATTTCCCAAGCATGACCCATTTGTTTCGCGCAGGTTAACCGGCGCGCGGCCGCTCTTCACCCCCAGTGTGCGCCATGACGGGGCATTCCGGACCGGTCGGAGTGCCGTCTTCTCCGCCCGTCCGCCGGGCCCGGCCCGCCGCTCCCGGGCCGCCCCGAGCCGCCCCCGCGCCCGGCCCGTACGGCCTCCGGGCCCTCCCGGGGCGGCCCTCCAGGAATCGCCCGCGGACGGTCGCAGTACCGTGGTCGGGTGGACAACAGGCATGCAATCGGATCGTGGATCTCCGGGCCCCGCGCGGCAGCCGAGGACATGGGTGTCGCCTTCGGATACCGTGGGCAGCAGCTCGGGCTGCCGAAGGAGGGGCCGGGCTCGATCGCGCGCCCCGGCCGGCGGTTCGCCGCGCTCTTCCTCGACTGGGCGCTGTGCCTGCTCATCGCATACGGCTTGCTCAGCGGCGGCCGGGCACAGTCGGCGAGCAACTGGGCGCTGCTGGTCTTCGCGGTGCTCAGCGTGCTGACGGTCGGCACGGTCGGCTTCACGCCGGGTAAGCGGCTGCTGGGCCTGCGGGTGGTCGCCGAGGGCGGCGGCCGGCTCACCTTCCCGCGGGTCGTGGTCCGCACGCTGCTGCTCGTCGTGGTCATCCCCGCCGTGGTCTGGGACCGGGACGGGCGGGGGCTGCACGATCGCCTCTCGCGCGCCGTGCAGGTCCGTCTGTGAGGGGTACGGCCCTCGGGTCCCGCGGCCGGTGCGGCGCCGCGGCCGTACGCCGCCGTCCGTGAGGCCGCGGTACGTACGCGGGTGAGCCTGTGGCTCCCGTATGCAGCCGCTGCGATCGCATCGCACGAACAACACCCTGGAACATACGAAACGCCCCGGAATCAGGATTCCGGGGCGTTTCGTGTGATCAGGGGCCGGTCCGGCTGCGGCCGGACCGTGGTGGTCAGCGCGCCTTGCCGCCGCCCTTGGGCATCCGCATGCCCTTCGGCATCGGGCCCTTCGGGACGGGCATGTTGCTCATCAGGTCGCCCAGCGCACGGAGCCGGTCGTTGACGGCGGTGACCTGGGCACCGGGGAGTACGCGCGGCAGCTTCAGCAGCGTCGTACGGAGCTTCTTCAGCGGCACCTGGTCCTCGCCGTCGCCCACCACGATGTCGTGGACGGGGGCGTCGGCGACGGTGCGCGCCATCCGCTTCTTCTCGGCAGCCAGCAGGCCGCGGAGGCGGTTGGGGTTGCCCTCGCCGACCAGCACGATGCCGGCCTTGCCGACGGCGCGGTGGACCACGTCCTGGCTGCGGTTCATGGCCACCGCGGGGGTGACCGTCCAGCCGCGGCCGACGTTCTCCAGCACGGCGGCCGCCGCACCGGGCTGGCCCTCCATCTGCCCGAAGGCGGCCCGCTCGGCACGCCGTCCGAAGACGATCGCCATCGCGAGGAAGCCCAGGACGAAGCCCAGGATTCCCGCATAGATGGGATGGCCGATCACGAAGCCGATGGCAAGGAGAACGCCGAATACGACGATGCCTACACCAGCGACGACAAGACCGACCTTGGAGTCGACCCGACGGGTCATCTTGTAGGTCAGGGCGATCTGCTTCAGTCGCCCGGAGTTCTCAGCGCCGGCAGCGCCGTCTGTGTTTGCCTTCCTCGCCATACAGCGAAGTTTACGTGGCGTGCGGGTGCCGGGTCGCCGCGGCCTCCAGTACGTACTCGGCCTCGTGGCGGTCCTTGGCGCGGCGGCGGTCCTCCAGGACCGACGTCCAGGCGTTACGACGAGCGGTGCGCTGTCCGCCGCGCAGGAGGACGGCCTCGACGGCACGCAGGGCGCCGGTGACCGTGGGGAGGGGGAGGGCGGGACTGGCGG
>NZ_SDIF01000105.1 GCF_004122735.1 Streptomyces sioyaensis
ACCCGCAACCCCCATGCACCGCTCGCCCTCGCCCACCGCCTCCTGGGGCTCCCCATGCAACCCCGGCAGACGGAGGAGAGCCGGCAGCCCGCAACGGCGGGTGATGCCTGACCTGTGAAGACGGAACGCCCCGGCGCGCAGCCCGCGGTCCGCGCCGCATGGGCAGGCCCGCCACGCCGACTGGCCGCACCGTCATGGGCAGTGCCGTTCCGTGCCGGGCGGCTCATGGCACCGGATGTGTCGGCCGCCGTGGCGGAGGGCCGAGCGGGCCCGCGGTCCGGCCTCAGCCCTCGGCCGGCTTCCGTCGGCTCGCCCCGCCGAAACGGCGCAGCGCCGTCGGTGCGAAGCCGAGCCGGCGCGGGAGTCGTCCCGGGGCGGGCGCGGAGCCGGGGTGGCGGGACGGGGACGAGGGCTGCCCCGGGACGGGTGGCACCGCCGAGAGCGTGGTGGCAGGCAGCGCCGGGAGGGGGGATGCGGCACCGGCCGACGCCGGGGGCCGGGAGCCGGCGGCCGACGAGGGACCGGGCGTCGTCGGCAAGGACCCCGCCGCCGGCCTCGGTGCCGCCTGCCGGGCCGGGGAACCGCCGGCCGCCGGGCGGCGCCGTGCCGTGCTCCGGAGCGAGTCGAGCGCGGCGGAGGGCCGCAGGAACGGGGCGGCAGGAGCGGCGGGCGTGACGACATCGACGTACGCACGGCGGACGGCGGTGCGGCCGGTGCCGGGGAACGGGAGCGCCTCGCCGGCCGCCAGGGCCCACGGTTCCTGAACGATACGGCCGATGGCCCGCTGCGTCCTTTGGGCGAGCGCCGGATCGTCCATCCCGTGGCGGCGCAGTACCCGGCGCAGCGCGGTGGCGCCGTGGGCGGCCAGGGACAGGCCCTGACCGCAGTCGGCGGCGAGCGAGACCACGGCGCCACCGAGGACGATGAAGCCCGTGGGCCAGGACGCCAGCTGTTCATAGCGCCGCCGGCGGCCCGCCGTGTCGCGGGTCAGCCGCACCTCGCTCAGCGGCTCGGCGCCGGCGATGAGATCGCCGATGAGGGGGCTGCAGCGGCGGGCGAACGGCACGAAGCGGCCCGCGTGTTCGGACGGCCGGTCGTCGCCGGTGCCGGTGAGCGTGACCAGCCAGCGGCCGCCCTCGATCGGGACCAGTGTCGCCGTCTTTCCGGGCAGCGCGCGCCGGGGTGCGAACGGACCGGGGACCGGCTGGGCGAGCGGGGAATGGGCGGTGAGCACCGGACAGTTCTCGGTGCCCTCAGGGGCGCGGAAGATGCGGGTCGCCGAGACGATCCCGGCGTCCGAGACGTCCTCGGGGGCGGTGGGCAGCCCCAGCGCGGCCAGCCGGGACGGGGTGGTGGAATGGCGGCCCGTGGCGTCGACGACGAGGTCGGCATCGAGCCGGTACGTCCCGCCGCCGGTGGTGTCGCGGACCCGTACCCCGGTGATGTGTTCCGCGGTGCCGGTCAGCTCCGCCGCTTCGGTGCCGTCCAGGATGCTCACTCCGGGCAGGCCGGGCACCTGGCGGTGGATGACCCGGTCGAGCAGATCACGGGAGCAGGCCAGCAGATACTGCGAGTGCGGTCGCCGGCCTAACCAGCTCTTCGGGGAACGGTCGGCGAACCCGGCCGGCACCGGCATCCGGCGGGCCCCCTCGCCCAGCCACTGGTCGACGCTGCCCGGCAGCAGCGCCTCGACCAGCCGGGCGCCGTCCCCCGTCAGCAGTTGGGCATGCCGGGCCTGCGGAAGGTCCGTGGGCAGCGCAGGAGTCCGCGGCTCGCGCTCGACGACGATGACATCGGCGTGCCGGGACAGAGTGGCGGCGGCGAGCATGCCCGTGAAGCCGCCGCCGAGCACCACGGCGAGGTAGGGGTGGGTGAACTGGAGCCCGTTGCTGCTCGCAAAGCTCGACGCGTTCATGGGCAGTCCCTTTCTCGGCGGCGGAGCACGGTTCCCCGGCCCGCGCGCGACACGTCCACGAAGGGCGGTGCCGCATACGGACGGGAACACCGGCGTGCGGCGGCGATGACGGCGTCGGTGGCGGCCGTGAAGGAAGCCGTCAGCGAGAACGGCAGGGACGCGGATGCGGTCCGCAGGAGGCGCAGAGGCGCCGGCGGAAGCGGTAGTGCACGTTGAGGGTCCCGGCAGGCCGACGCGAACGCCGGCCTGCCGCCCCCCGATTTCCCCTTCATGATTCCCCCTCAGGCCGTGCCCGCCTTGCCCCGCGCACGGCCGCCCCCTCCGCCACCCGCCCGTGTCACCGGGTGGGGCGGGCGAGCACAACTGCCTCGCGGAACGCGCTCGGCCCAGGGGGACGCAGCCGTCACATCTGGTCGACGGCGGACACCTTTCGGGATCGTAGGCTGCGGCGATCACATCCGACAGCCGGGTGTGTACGAGAGACGCGTGGCAGCCACCCCGGGGATACCGAAGGGTAGATCCGATGCAAAGTGGCGCAATGGGAGGAAATCGCTGCGGGGCTTTCTCGCGTGGCGAGAAAGCAGGGCGAAAAATTTCACCAGGAGAAGGGGGGCGGTGCCGGAGGCCTCTCATGGTTGGCGCGAAATGATCGGATAACCGCGGGCACTTGGCCGGCCTGCCTACCCTGTGCGGGCACCGCACTGGAGAACCCGAGGGAGAGTCGTGCGCGCGATTGTGATGCGAGAATTCGGCGGTCCGGACGTGCTGCGGCTCGAGGACGTTCCCGAGCCCGCGCCGCGCGGCGGCCACTCGCTGGTCGACGTCGCCCTGGCCGGTGTCAACTACGCCGATGTGCACGTACGGGGGGACTCCTACCTCGCGCCCGTCGAGCTGCCGTACGTACCCGGCAACGAGGTCGTGGGGACGGTGGACGGCACCCGGCGCGTCGTCGGGCTGTGCCGCGGCGGGGGATACGCGGAGCGGACGCTGCTGCACCGCCGGGTCACCTGGGACGTGCCCGACGCCGTCAGTAACGAACAGGCCGTCGCGCTGGCGCTGCAGGGCAACAGCGCCTGGCATCTGCTGTTCACCTCGCTGCGCCTCACCAAGGGCGAGACCGTCGTCGTGCCGGCCGCGGCGGGGGGTGTCGGTTCGCTGGCCGTCCAGCTCGCCGCGCACGCCGGGGCCAAGGTCATCGGACTCGCGGGCTCCCCGGAAAAGCGCAAGCTGGCCGAGGAGTTGGGTGCCCACGCGGTGGTCGACTCGACCGCCGAGGACCTGACCGAACGCATCCTGGACGCGGCCGGCGGCCCGGTCGCGGCGGCGCTGGAGATGACCGGCGGCGTCACCTTCGAGCGGACCCTCGCCGCCGTCGCCCCGCGCGGCCGGCTGGCCGTGTACGGGTTCGCCGGCGGTGACCTGGCGAGCGTGCCGACCCGGGACCTGATGGAGCGGAGCATCACCGTCTCGGGCTTCTGGCTGCCGCAGCTCTACGCGGACCGTACGGCGCTGCCGACGTCCATGCAGGCCCTGTTCGACGCGGTCGTCGACGGCAGCCTCAGGCCGCTGACCGGCGCCCTTTACGGGCTCGGTGAGGCGGCGCAGGCGCACCGGGACCTGGCCGCCCGTACCCCGACCGGGAAACTGGCCCTCGACGTCGCCCGATAATTCCGGTAGCCCGGGGCGCCCGACGGGCAGAACGGCTGCGGGAGTGCACACCGGGGCCGGCCGCCGGGAACCGTGGGCGACGGGGAAACCGGCTCGCACCGGAACAGCCGTGCGCCTTCGGGCGCGGACCATTGCCAGGGGAGAGAGCACACGATGGGCCACAGCACCACAGCCTCGGGATCGCCGGCCTCGGCCGCCGCACCCGACTCCGCTTCGGGCACCACGGCCAAGGCGCCGGGCACCAAGGCCAAGGCGGGGACCGCGGGCCATACCAAGAAGCCGCGCCAGGCACCCAAGGGAGCGTCGTCCACGGGCTCCCGGACGTCGGGATCCGGCCATGCCGAGCGGGTCTTCCTCGTCCAGACGGCGTTCGCCGAACTCGGCGGATCCGCCCACGGACCCGGTGAGATCGCCGAGTTCACCGGCCTGGACGACTCCGTTGTCTACCGCATCCTGCAGTCCGGTATCTACCAGCGGATCTTCGAGCGGGTGGACCGCGGCCTCTACCGGCTGCGGACCTCCGCCGCCCAACTCGCCTTCACCGCGCTCGACCACCGCCTCGACGGCGCCCAGACGGTGCTGCGCGACCTGCGGAAGGCCACCGACGGGGGGCTGGCGTTCCTCTACATGGTGGCCCCCTTCTCCGGTGCGCAGCGCCAGTGCGTCGACATGGCTGTCGGCGACTCCGACCTCGCGGAGCTCGGAATGACGCCGCGCGATGTGCTGTCCGTGACACGTTCCCTGCGCACCGGTGCCTCCGGGCGGACGATCCTCGCCTACCTGCCGGAGGTGCTGCAGCAGCGAGTGCTGGCCGAGCCCGTGCCCGACCAGGCGGGACCGGGTGTCTACCGGGACAACGACGCGCTGGTGGCGTCGCTCGCGGAGGTGCGCGATCTTGGCCATGCCCTCGGGTACGAGGAGTGCATGGCCGGGTGGAACTCCTGTGCCGCGCCGATCATGTGGGACGGCTCCATCATGGGAGCGGTCCTGCTCCTCAAGCTCAAGTCCGTCATGCCGGTGGCTCCCGAGAGCGTCATTGAGGCGACGAAGGAGGCGGCGGCCGTACTCAGCCGCTACGGAGCCGCCCGGCCGTCCGCGGACCAGGAATGAACCACGGATCCGGGCCGCCGGCCCGCCCAGGAACCGGTCCGCCCTCGGGCGGCACCTGCCGCCCGAGGGCGGACCGACGGCACTCAAGGAGGTCTGATGGAACCGGAGTTGGCGGCGCTCGCCGCGGCGGGCGCGACGACGCTGGTGCAGCAGATGGCGACGGACGGCTGGGCGGCGGTCCGCGGCAGAATGGCGGCCTTCCTCGCCCGGCGGCGGGACACGGCCGACGAGGAGGTCCTCGCCGGCGAGCTGGAGGTCTCCCGCGCCGATCTGGCGGCGGCCCGGCAGGACGGCGACGAGAGCGGGGCGGCCGGGGTGACCGCGTTCTGGCAGCTGCGGCTGCGGCGGCTGCTGAGCGAGGACCCGGCCGCGGCGGCCGAACTGCGCGCGCTGCTCGACGAGGTGGCTCCCGAGACGGAGCGCGGACAGGTGCGGGAGGTGCACAACACCGTCCACGGCGGGGTGCACCACGGTCCGGTGATCCAGGCCGGCGTCATCTCCGGGTCCCACTTCACCACCGGGCCGAACCCGCCGCAGCCGGGCTGACACGGGACGCTCCCGCGCCGCGCGTCCGTGCAGAATGGCGGGGTGCGGCTCGAAGCGATCACCTGGGAACGGCTCACCGACGCGCTCGCCGAGCGCCTCGTCGCGATGCCGTCGAAGGACGGGAGCCCCTGGCTGAGGGTGTCCGTCGACGGGGCACCCGCAGCCGCCCCGGACGAGCTGGCCGGCCGGCTCGCCGAGGCGCTGCGGGTTCGGGGGCGGGCGGTGCACAAGGCCGGCGCCTTCGGCTTCCTGCGCCCCGCCTCGCTGCGGCTCGAATACGGCCGGGAGGACCCCGACGCCCTCCACGACGAGTGGTTCGACCGGCAGGCGCTGTGGCGGGAGGTGTTCCAGCCGCTGGATCCGGGCGGCACCGGGCGGGTGCTCCCCGATCTGTGGGATCCGGTGGCGGATCGGGCGACCCGCAGCGGATACGTCGAACTTCCGCCCGGCGGCGTCCTGTTGCTCCACGGTCCGCTGCTGCTCGGTCACTGGTTCCCCTTCGATCTCTCGGTGCATCTGAAGCTGTCCCCGGCCGCGCTCGCCCGCCGCACCCCGGAGGCCGAGCGCTGGACGCTGCCCGCGTTCGCGCGCTACGAGGCCGAGACCCGGCCCGAGGAGGCGGCGGACATCGTCGTACGGGTCGACGATCCCCGCCGTCCGGCCTGGAGCGGGGCGTCGTGAGCGCCCGGCTCCTCCTTGGCGCCCTGCCTGCCGTCGGCGCCCGGCCCGACCTGGGCGCCCGCCCTTCCTGAGCGACCGGGCCGACCCCGGTGCCCGGACTCAGACGAGCTGCCGTATCTCGCCGCGGACGCGGTAGAAGCCACCCGAGGCCGCCGCCAGATCATCGACGACATACCGTGCCCCGGCCCGGCGTACATGACGCGGGAACTGCACGTTCCAGGACGGGTCGTAGCCGCCGGAGACGACATGGACCCGCAGCCGGCCGCCCTCCTGTACGCACTCGACCACGACGCCCGAGGCGGTGGCCGCGGCCACCGTCTGCACCGAGGCCGACGGGGTGTACGTGGGCAGCGCGGCGGCCGACTTCACATCCCGGGCGACCGGCACCGTGCCCGACCGGGCGGCGGCGACGGCCGCGTCACTCGCGTCCACACACACCAGGGAACCGTCGGTGGTGACCAGGTACAGCTTCTCGTCCAGATACTGCATCGACAGCGCCGATCCGCCACCGGTGCCCAGCTTCCACAGGCGGGTGCCGTCGGCGGCGAAGCAGTACACCGAAGAGGCAGAGTCACCGGCGAAGACATAGCGGCCGCCGGGCGCGGTGGCACAGGAGTAGACCACCGAGTCGCACCGGTAAGTGGCTTCCAGCGTTCCGCCGTCCTTCGCCAGCCGCTGGACGACGCGCCGGCTCGTGCCGGCGTACACCGCATCGTCCTCCTGCCAGCCGAACAGCACCTCGCCGTTGGTCGGGGTGTGCCACAACTCCCCGCTGCCGTCGGCGCGGTAGGCCGTCACCCCGCGGTGGTGGCCGTGGTAGACGGCGCGCTCGTCCCGCCGCACCATCCAGGCGCGCTCGCCCGCACTGCGCCGTGACCACTGGTACTCGTCCTCGTGGTCGATCACCGTCAGCCCGCCGTCGCGGTCGGCGACGTTGAGGACGCCCTCGCGGATGTCCAGCCAGAAGATGTCGACATCGGGGGCGATGTCATAGGCGGCGAAGGGCACCTTGGACGAGAGGTCGTAGACCGTGCCGTCGTCGCAGCCGGCGTAGATCCAGAAGTCGTCCGCCACCAGGCACTTGACGCCGTCGGGCAGCTGGTAGTGCGCCAGCACCTCGCCGTCGTGGCCGAGGGTGTAGACATCGCCGTGCTGATTTCCGACCCAGCAGCGGTCCTCCGCGATATGGATGCCGAACGCCGACGCGCCCGTGCGGAACCGCCACAGCACCGGTGCGACCGCGCGGGCCGTCGACGGCGCGGAGGAGACCTGGCGCCGGGTCACCGGACGGGCGGAGCGCTGCCCCTGCACCGCCGGCGCATAGCCCTTGCGAATCTTCTCGCCGATCTTCCGTGCGGCCGCGGCCTGCGCTTTCTCCCCCGTCGGGAACGTCGAGGTCTGCTGCTGGCCGCCCGCGCCGATCCGCCCGTAGCGCACCGAGACGACCGTGCCCTGCACCGTCACCTCGTAGAACTTGTGGGCGCCGCCGCCCTCTTGCGACAGCTCCAGATACGTCGTGCCCTCGGACATGGTGATCCCCTCCCCGGGCGGCCCCACGGCCGTCCCCCGCTGGAAAAAAACCGTACGGCCGACCACTGACAACGGCTCAGGAAGCGCCGGTCGTGGGCCGCTGATCAGCGCGTTCGGGACGGCGGTTAGCGTGAAGCCGTGACGACTTCATTCAATGCACCCGACGAGTCCCCCGCGCTGCCCGGCAGTCACGGGCCGGCCGCGACCGTGGAGGCACGGCCGCGCTCCGTCGGCACCGTGACCATGACCTATGCGCCCGACCCCGACGGCGATCCGGATCCCGGAGAGATCGTGTGGACCTGGGTGCCCTACGAGGAGAACGACGGCCGCGGCAAGGACCGTCCGGTGCTGGTCGTCGCCCGTGAGTCGGCCGGAACGCTGCTGGCCGTGCAGCTGTCCAGCAAGCGGCACAACAACGACCGGGAATGGGTGCCCCTGGGCACCGGCCCGTGGGACCGCGCGGGGCGCGACTCCTGGGTGGCCGTGGACCGGGTGCTGCGGGTGCACCCGGCCGGGATGCGGCGCGAGGCCTGCGCACTGGACCGGGGACGCTTCAACCTCGTCGTCAACCGGCTGCGCGAGCGCTACGGCTGGCGCTGACGGCCGCGTGGGGCGTCAGGCGTCCGCCAGGGCCAGGAGCTTGGTGACGGTGTTCCAGTTACGGGCGGTGGCCGTCACCCCGAGCCGGACGCGGCTCACGGTCTCGACGAGCTTGGAGCGGCCGATGCCGCCGGGGCACCACAGGTACAGTTCGCGCCCGATCAGCCGGTACTGATCGGGCGCGAACGCGGCCTGGTCGAGCGCGTCGAGCCGCGAGGTGTCGGCCGGCACCGCGGACAGGAACGTCACATGCAGGCTCTTGGGCTCCGGCACGGCCGCGGGGAACGGATTCGCGGCGACGGCGGCGGCCAGCTCGTCACGGGTCCGGACGACGACCGGCACCGTCAGCCCGAGGTCGGCGGCGATCCGGTCGTGCAGCATCCGGGCCGTCTCCTCCGGCGGCGTGCCGGGGTCGGCGAAGACGATATTGCCGGTCTGCAACAGGACCGAGACCTCCTTCAGCCCCAGGGACTCGGCCAGCTCCAGCTGCCTGGCCTTGGGGAAGGAGTTGTGTCCGCCGACGTTGATGCCGCGGAGCAGAGCGATCTGACGGGACATGACGCTGCCATTCGTGGGAGCCGGAAACGGTGCGGACGGACGACGGTCGGAATCATCGGAATCAGAAGAGCGGGGCGGGCAGCACACCTTCCAGGGCCAGCAGCAGGCGTTTGGTCTCCAGACCGCCGCCGAAGCCGCCGATCCCGCCGTCACTGGCGACGACACGGTGACAGGGCACGACGACCGGCAGCGGATTGGAGCCCATCGCGGCGCCCACCGCGCGGGCGGCGCCCGGCTCCCCGACCCGGTCGGCGAGGTCCTGATAGCCGACGACGCCGCCATAGGGGACGTCGGTGGCCAGGACCCGCAGGACCTGGGCAGCGAAGCCGGAGGACAGCGACCAGTCCAGCGGGACGGTGAAGGTCCGCAGCCGACCGGCGAAGTAGGCGGACAGCTCGGTGGCGGCCGTCGCCAGATGCGGTATGCCGCCGAGCGGCGGCCCGCCGAAGAACTGCTCCAGACGGGTCAGCGCGCGCCGGGCCGTGCGCGCGTCGGCATGGAAGACGACCTGGACCAGGCCCGTGCGGGTCGCGGCGAGCAGCAGCGGACCGATGGGGGTGTCCAGCCGCGTCCAGGCCCAGTCGCGCCGGGCCGTCGCCGGCTCCGGCGCTGCGTCCGGCCCGGTCGCCGACGGGGAATCCTGTTCTGCGTGCGTCACCTGTTCAGGGTAGGACGCACCACTGACAATGCGCCGGGGCAGGCGACCGCCCCGGTCCGCTCCCGCACTCAGTCGTCGTCACTGCCCTCCACGACGTCCCGCACCACGTCGGGCTTGTTGGTGATGATGCCGTCGACGCCCAGGCCGGCGACCTTGAGCGCGGTCGCCGGGTCGTCGACGGTCCAGGTGTACAGGTCCAGCGGCCGGCGGTGCGGGCCCTTCAGTCCGTGGACGGCGGTCACGTAGTCCCGGGTGACCGCCGTGTGGACGGGGTTGATCTGGTCGCAGTACTTGGCGAACTTCGGGAGGTCGGCGACGGACGGATTGCCGAGGAACCCCGTCCTGATGTCGGGTCGCAGGGTGTGCACGGTCTTGAGGGTGTCGGCATTGAAGCTCTGGATGATCAGCCGGTGCTTGACGTGCGAGCTGGTCAGCCAGCCCTCGCTGCGCAGCTCCTTCAGGGTCTGGCGCTCGATGCCGGGGTAGAGCTCCGGCGACTTCAGCTCCATCAGCAGGCTCTGGTCGTTGTGCTCGACCTCGTCCATGTAGTCCTCCAGGGTCGGCACCCGCTCCCCTTTGAACTTCCGTCCGAACCAGCTGCCCGCGTCCAGTTTCTCGATCTCGCGGAGCGTGAAGTCCGACACGTTCCACGGGGAGCGGTCGGGGAAGACCTGCTCGACGTTGGTCGTCCGGGCGAGCGAGCTGTCATGGAGGATGACCAGCTCGCCGTCCTTGGTGCGCTGGACGTCGTTCTCGACCCACTCGACCCCGAGACGGGCGGCGGCGTCGATCGAGGCGAGGGTGTTCTCGGGCGCGTACGACGAGGCACCGCGGTGGGCGACCGCCACCGGAGGCTGTCCGTGCGGTGCTGCCTGGGCGGCGGCCGGGGAGAGGACGAGCGCGGACGGACCCAGGAGCGCACCGGCGGCGACGGCGGCGACGGGGCGGATACGCATACGGACTCCTCGTGACGTCGTGGACGTGAGCTGACGTGAAGTGACGTGAACCGGGGTCGGACGGACGGAGGCTCGCGGCCGGGCCGTAGCGGGAGGCGGTGGTGCGGTGGCGGGGCGCTGCACGAGAAGTGGCCGGTGTTCGGTTCCGGAGCGTCGCGCAGTTGCAGGATGCCCGGATCAGCCGTGCCACAGACGTACGCTCCGACGCCGTCCAACTTGCCGGAGCCACGGCATCCGCGCATCTTGACCGATGATGCGTCACCCGTCGTGCATCTGAACGGTTTTGGTCGGACGCTTCACCGGCCGGCCCCGCCGCGGCCGGCTCGCGTGCGCGCCCCGGCGGTCACGGCGCCGGACCGGGACCGGCCAGGGGGAATCTGCCGGATGCCCGGCGCCCCGCTCCGGCGGCGATCCGCGGCCGGCGCCGCACTGACCCGAGCAGCCCTCCGGTCGTCTGTCCGCCGCCGTCCGCCCTCCGCCGCCCCGCGCCCGCCGAATGTCGCGGGCACGCGGCCGCGGGCGCGCGGGCACGCTGGCCTCCATCACCACAAAACCGCAGGTCAGGGCATTTTCCGCGTCGGTTGTCAGTGCGGGGTCGTACGGTGGATCCCATGCGGCCCGTATCCAAGATCGAACGCACGGTGGCGCCCTTCGAGGTCGTCAGCCCCTACCAGCCCAGCGGCGACCAGCCGACGGCCATCGCCGAGCTGGAGCAGCGCATCCGCGGGGGTGAAAAGGACGTCGTCCTGCTGGGCGCGACGGGCACCGGCAAGTCGGCGACCACCGCGTGGATGATCGAGAAGCTGCAGCGGCCGACGCTCGTCCTGGCGCCCAACAAGACCCTCGCGGCCCAGCTCGCCAACGAATTCCGCGAACTGCTGCCGAACAACGCCGTCGAGTACTTCGTCTCCTACTACGACTACTACCAGCCCGAGGCGTACGTCCCGCAGTCCGATACGTACATCGAGAAGGACTCCTCCATCAACGAGGAGGTCGAACGGCTGCGCCACTCCGCCACGAATTCGCTGCTCACCCGGCGTGATGTCGTCGTGGTCGCCTCGGTGTCCTGCATCTACGGCCTCGGTACACCGCAGGAGTACGTCGACCGGATGGTGCCGCTGAAGGTCGGCGACGAATTCGACCGCGACCAGCTGCTGCGCCGCTTCGTCGACATCCAGTACACCCGCAACGACGTGTCCTTCACCCGCGGCACCTTCCGGGTGCGCGGCGACACCATCGAGATCTTCCCGGTCTACGAAGAGCTGGCCGTGCGGATCGAGATGTTCGGCGACGAGATCGAGGCGCTGTCCACCCTCCACCCGCTCACCGGCGAGGTGATCAGCGCCGACCAGGAGCTGTACATCTTCCCGGCCAGCCACTACATCGCGGGGCCGGAGCGCATGGAGCGGGCCATCACCGGGATCGAGGCCGAGCTGGCGGACAGCCTCACCACGCTGGAGAAGCAGGGCAAGCTGCTGGAGGCCCAGCGGCTGCGGATGCGCACCACGTACGACATCGAGATGATGCGTCAGATCGGTTCCTGCTCGGGCATCGAGAACTACTCCATGCACATGGACGGCCGCGAGCCCGGTTCCGCGCCCAACACCCTCATCGACTACTTCCCGGACGACTTCCTCCTGGTCATCGACGAGTCGCATGTCACGGTCCCGCAGATCGGCGCCATGTATGAAGGCGACGCCTCACGCAAGCGCACCCTCGTCGAGCACGGCTTCCGGCTGCCGTCGGCCATGGACAACCGGCCGCTGAAGTGGGAAGAGTTCCTCGAACGCATCGGACAGACCGTGTATCTGTCCGCGACCCCGGGCCCGTACGAGCTGGCCCGCGGGGACGGCTTCGTGGAGCAGATCATCCGTCCGACCGGCCTGGTCGATCCGGAGGTGGTGGTCAAGCCCACCGACGGACAGATCGACGATCTGGTGCACGAGATCCGCGCCCGCACGGAGAAGGACGAGCGGGTCCTGGTCACCACCCTCACCAAGAAGATGGCCGAGGACCTCACCGACTACTTCCTGGAGCTCGGCATCCAGGTCCGCTATCTGCACAGCGACGTGGACACCCTGCGCCGTGTGGAGCTGCTGCGCGAGCTGCGATCGGGTGAGTACGACGTCCTGGTGGGCATCAACCTGCTGCGCGAGGGCCTCGACCTCCCCGAGGTCTCCCTGGTGGCCATTCTGGACGCCGACAAGGAGGGTTTCCTGCGGTCCGGTTCGGCGCTCATCCAGACCATCGGACGTGCGGCGCGCAATGTCTCCGGCCAGGTGCACATGTACGCCGACAAGGTCACCGCGGCGATGGAGAAGGCCATCGAGGAGACCAACCGCCGCCGGGAGAAGCAGCTGGCGTACAACACGGCGAACGGCATCGACCCGCAGCCGCTCCGCAAGAAGATCGGCGACATCGTCGCCACGATCGCCCGGGAGGAGATCGACACCCAGGAGCTGCTGGGCTCGGGCTACCGCCAGGCCGCCGAGGCCAAGGACGCCAAGGGCAAGGCACCGGTCCCGGCGCTCGGCGCGAAGGGCGCGAAGGGCAAGGGCGGCAAGGCAGCGGCGGCGCTGACGGACCGTCCCGCCGCCGAACTGGCCGAGCTCATCGAGGAGATGACGGAGCGGATGCGGGCCGCCGCGGCCGAGCTGCAGTTCGAGGTCGCCGCCAGGCTCCGCGACGAGGTCGGCGAACTGAAGAAGGAGCTGCGGCAAATGAGGGAGGCCGGGGTGAAGTAAGGGGGCGGTATCGGCTGAGGGGGAGTGAGAACCGGGCGGTGCGCGGCCGGTCCGTCCGGACGGGTCCGCATCCGCTGCGGTGCGGCATCACCCCACGTGAACGGGGCGTGCCCAGCGTCTCCCGGTGTGTTGCAGAAACGCCACAAAAGGCGAGCCAGAGTCTCTTCCGGCACGCCGTCGTGCCTAGGGTCGAAGGGGCCGCCGGAGAGGCTGGGCGGGACAGTACAGAGAGGGGACGGCGCGTGTCGGTCAATTTGTCCAAGGGGCAGGGCATCAGCCTGGAGAAGTCCGACGGCGGAAGCCTGACCGCGGTGCGGATGGGCCTGGGGTGGCGCTCGGCGCCGCGCCGCGGGCTGTTCGGGAGGCGGACCAGTGAGATCGACCTCGATGCCTCGGCGGTGCTGTTCGCCGAGAAGAAGCCCATAGATGTCGTCTTCTTCCAGCACCTGACCAGCGATGACGGTGCGGTCCGGCACACCGGCGACAACCTGGTCGGCGGTGCGGGCAAGGGCGGTGACGACGAGGCGATCCTGGTGGACCTGGCGCGGGTGCCGGTGCACATCGACCAGATCGTGTTCACCGTCAACTCCTTCACCGGCCAGACCTTCGCCGAGGTGCAGGACGCCTTCTGCCGCCTGGTGGACGAGACCACCGGCGAGGAGCTCGCCCGCTACACCCTCACGGGCGGCGGCGACTACACCGCACAGGTCATGTCCAAGGTGCACCGGGTGGGCGGCGGCTGGCAGATGACCGCCATCGGTGAGCCCTCCGTCGGCCGCACCTTCCAGGACCTCGTGCCGGCGATCCTGCCGCACCTGTAGCCACCACACCGCGGCAGCACGCACCGGGCCGCGCCGCCGTAGGGCGCTCCGGGCCCGCCGCCCGGGCCCGGCCCGGGGACGCGCCACGACAACCAGGGGGAACACCGATGACGGCCGAGCTGGTCCGGGGGCAGAACCATCCGCTGGACCGGACGCGGGTGGAGATCCGGGTGGCGGCGGACGGTCCCGTCGTCGCGGGGGTCACGCTCGGCGACGCACAGGGCAGGCTCTCCGGAGTCGAGGCGGTGGCGCATCCGGGCGCACCCCGGCGCACCGGTATCGAGGTTCCCCGTCAGGCGGCCGCCGAGCATCGCATCGCGGTGGACCTCGACGCGCTGCCCGAGGCCGTCCACCGGGTCAGTGTGCTGCTGGCGCTGCCCAGTGGTACCGGTGCGCTGACCACCTTCGGTGCGGCCGCCGCGCCCGCCGTCGCGGTGACCGGCCTCGACGGCACCGCCCTCGCGCGCTACACGCTCACCGGACTGGACGCCGAGTCCGCCGTCGTCGCCGTGGAGCTCTACCGCAGGCAGGGCGCCTGGAAGGTGCGTGCCGTGGGGCAGGGCTACGCCGGCGGCCTCCCGGCGATGCTGCACGACCAGGGGCTGCCGCAGGCGGCGGAGCTGGCCGCGGAGATCGAGCAGGCGGTCGGCCTGGGGCAGGCCCGCGCGGTCCCCGCACCCGCCCCCGTGGCGGCAGGCCGGTCCGAACGGCCCGTGACCGGCCCGCCCGCCCCGCCCGCCGGGGACCGGCCGTCCACCGCGCCCCGCACGGCATCTGACGACCCGGCAGCCTCGGCACACGGCACCGGAGCCGCACACGGGACCGGGCCCACAGCGGAGCCGACGGCCGCGGCCGACCCCGCGGCCGAGTCGGGTGCCGCCTCGCCCGCCCCGGTCGCCGCCGGCCCCGTCGACTACCGGCACCCCCGGCGCCGCGGCACACCCGCACCGCCCGGCCCCGCTCCGTCCCCCGCGGCCACGCCGAGCGCGCCGGCCACCGTCCCCGCCGCGGCCGACGGCCCCGCGCAGCCGGTGGCCGGTGACGCCGCCGGCTGGAGCATGGACGAGCGGCTCTACAACCAGGTCTGGGGCATGTTCGAGGACCTGGCCCGTTCGGTGGCCGCCTACCGCAGCGCGGCCGGCTTCGCCGCGTCCCGTCTGGAGCAGGAACTCGACGAGGCCCTGGCCGACCCGCGCAACCGCCTCGGTACGGCCGCCGATGCCGCCCGTGCCACCGCCCGCGACCGGCACGCCACCCTGGTGACCCGGGCCCGGGCCGCGCTCGACCGCGACCTCGGCCAGCTGGTGGCCGAGTCGCAGGTCGTGGAGCCCGCGCTGCCGCCGGCCTTCGCCCGCTGGGACAACCCCGTATGGCACGGCTACCAACCGCCCCAGGAGCGGCCGATGGCGCTGCGCCTGGGCGATCTGCACCTCCCGGAGGTCCTGGACCTGCGCATTCCCATGCTCGTACGGCTCCCTCTGGAGCGCGGGCTGTGGATCGACAGCGGTCCCGGTTCCGCTGTCCACGGCGGCCCGGACCCGGAGCGAGAGGTCGCCCGGCGTGAGTTGGGCAGCGCGCTCACGGACGGGCCGCCCGACGAGGCCGAACTCCGCCGTCTGGCCATGGAGACGGCCGTCGCGATCGCCGCCCGGCTGCTCGCCGTCCACCCGCCCGGCGACTTCGCGGTCCAGGTCATCGACCCGGCCGGTACCGCGGCGCCTGCGCTCGCACCCCTGGTGGAGAGCGGTGCGCTGCCCGCCCTCCCGGTGCCCGGCGCCCAGGGGGTGGCCTCGGTCCTGGAGGGGCTGACGCGGCGGGTCGACCTGGTGCAGATGGCCGTCCGCCACCGCGCCGCGGACTCGCTGCCGCCGGACCTCGACACCGCCGAGCAGCTGCTGATCGTGCACGACTTCCCGCACGGCTTCGACGACCGTGCCCTCACCCGGCTCCGCTATCTGGCCGACGAGGGGCCTGCCGTCGGGGTGCATCTCCTGATGGTCGCCGACCGCGCCCGGACCAGGGAGTACGGCCCGGTGCTGGACCCGCTGTGGCGCTCCCTGCTGCGGATCACGCCGGTCCCCGATGCCCACCTCGCCGACCCCTGGGTCGGCCATGCCTGGACGTATGAACCACCGCTCGCCCCGGAAGGCAGTCAGGTGGTGCGGCAGGTGCTCGGGCAGCTCGTGGCCGCTCGCCGAACGCCCTGACCAGCAGCTTTACCCTTCTCTTTACTATTCATTGGGTTTCCTTTACTGTTCTTTGTGCGGAGGGGAGTATTCCCACGCGACGTACCCGTCATCACGGATTGCGAGTGTGACGAGATCCCGGGGCGTCGGTCCCGCCCCCCTCGGGCGGACGGGACGGAAGAGACCTCCGGCAGCGACGACGCTGTAAGTGCCGTACGACTTTGCCGGAGGAGCAGTGGACGTTTCCCTGAACCTGTGGGTGCTGACCATCCTTGGTCTGTGCGCCCTGATCGCCGCCGATTTCTTCATCGGCGGCCGCAAACCACACGAGGTCTCCCTCAAGGAGGCCGGAATCTGGACCGGTGTCTGGATCGCGCTTGCCGCGCTCTTCGGACTCGGGCTGCTGTTGTTCGGCGGATCCGCGCCGGCCGGTGAGTTCTTCGCGGGCTTCATCACCGAGAAGTCGCTGAGCGTCGACAACCTCTTCGTCTTCGTGCTGATCATGGCGAAGTTCGCGGTCCCGGCGGTCTACCAACAGCGGGTGCTGATGGTCGGTGTGCTGATCGCGCTGGTGCTGCGGGCCGGCTTCATCGGCGCCGGCGCCGCGATCATCGCCAACTTCTCCTGGGTGTTCTACCTCTTCGGCGCGTTCCTCATCTGGACCGCGTGGAAGCTCATCAAGGAGGCGCGCGCCGAGGAGGAGGACGAGGAGTTCGAGGAGAACCGCTTCCTCAAGATGGTCGAGAAGCGCTTCCCCTCGACCGACAAGTACCACGGCACCAAGCTGTTCATCGTCGAGAACGGCAAGCGGCTGATGACGCCGATGCTGATCGTCATGCTGGCGATCGGCACCACCGACGTCCTCTTCGCGCTGGACTCCATACCGGCGATCTTCGGCCTCACCCAGGACCCGTACATCGTCTTCACCGCCAACGCCTTTGCCCTGATGGGTCTGCGGCAGCTGTACTTCCTGATCGGCGGGCTGCTGAAGAAGCTGGTCCACCTCTCGTACGGCTTGTCGATCATCCTGGGGTTCATCGGGGTGAAGCTGGTGCTGCACGCGCTGCACGAGTCCGGGGTGGCCGTTCCGGAGATCAGCATTCCGGTCTCGCTGGGCGTCATCTGCGCCGTGCTGATCGTCACCACGATCACCAGCCTGCGCGCCTCGAAGAAGCAGGCGGCGGCCGAAGCGGCGGCCAAGGAGAGCATCGGCGCCTGAGGCTGCTCCCGGGCCCGTAGGCAAGACGGCGCCCGGCCCGCTCCGCGTGGAGCCGGCCGGGCGCCGTCCCGTCGTCCCTACCAGCCGCGCTCGCGCCACTGCGCGAGATGCGGCCGCTCCGCGCCGAGCGTGGTGTCATTGCCGTGGCCCGGATAGACCCAGGTCTCGTCGGGCAGCCGGTCGAACAGCTTGCGCTCCACATCGTCGATCAGGCTGACGAAGTTCTCGGCGCTGCCGAAGGTGTTGCCGACGCCGCCGGGGAACAGGCAGTCCCCGGTGAACAGATGCGGGGCGCCGTGCGGGTCGTCGTAGACCAGCGCGATGCTGCCCGGTGTGTGCCCGATGAGATGACGCGCGGTCAGCTCGACCCGGCCGACGGTGAGGGTGTCGCCGTCCTCGACCGGCACGTCCGTGGGGACGGGGATGCCCTCGGCGTCGTACCGCCCCGCATACGTCCGTGCGCCGGTCGCCTCGACCACCTCCTGCAGCGCGCCCCAGTGGTCCCCGTGCCGGTGCGTGGTGACCACGGAGGAGATGCCGCTGTCACCGATCAGGGCGAGCAGCGTGTGCGGTTCGGCGGCCGCGTCGATCAGCATTTGCTCATCGGTCGCCCGGCACCGCAGCACATAGGCGTTGTTGTTCATCGGACCGACCGCGACCTTCGAGATCATCAGGTCGGTCAGCTCGTGCACGTCGGCCGGTCCGCCGACCTTCACTGCTCCGCTGTAGCCCATAGGACCACTCTAGAGCGGCGGTACGGCGGGCAGCCCGGAGCCATGGCTGTCGAGTGCGCTGCCGTCACCGCGTCCGGTGAGCCAGCCGGCCAGCGCGTGCGCCGGGCCCGTCACCACCACCGGCGCGGCCTCGCCGCCCGGCGCGGTGTCCCACCGCCCGGTGCGCCACCGGCCGCCGTCGTCGGCCCGCAGCTCCAGCGCGGGCAGATCCGGATGGCCGGCGAACTTGACCGTGCACAGAAAGGCCAGCTCGCTGTCGACGAACGCGGGCGACAGCTGTTCCACGGTGTGGCCGACGCCGAGGTCGACATGGTGCAGTTCGACCTCCGTCAGCCGGCGCATCGGCAGCCGGTCGGCTCGCTCGACGACGCCGTTGCGCATCTCGACCTCGAAGGCCCGGCGCGCCTCGGGCAGCGCCTCCATCGCCGCGTCGAAGCGTGCGGCCGTCTCCTCCAGGTCGGCCAGATGGGCCGTCAGCGGGCGGGCGGCGCCCCGCTCGATATCGTCCTCGCGCGCCTGGGCGCTGGCGTACATCGGCGTCCGGACGTCCGTACGTGCCCAGGTCAGCAGGTTCCCCAGCGCGTCCGCGTTGCGTGCCAGATGGGCCAGGACATGGCCGCGGGTCCAGCCGGCGAGCAGCGACGGCTCGGCGATCGCCGCGTCGTCGAGCGTGCGCACCGAGTCCAGGAGCCGGCCGGTGGCTTCGCGGACGGCTGCCACATCGTGCGGGAAGTCGGGCAGGATGAGGGTCATGGCCCGACGCTAGCGCCGCGGAGGCGCGTGCGGGAGTCGGCCGGCGCCGATCGGGGCGTACGCGGGGGCGCGACAGCCGGGGCGGGCGGCGCCCGGCAGCCGGGCCGGCGCCGCCCGCGACGGTCAGGCCGTCATGGCGTGCGGCTGGCCGAACCAGCGCCGGAGCGCGGCCGAAAGCTCATCGCCCGTGTCCGGCCCGCCGGGGGAGTCCGCGGCCCAGGCGGTGCAGCCGTCCGGCCGTACCAGAAGGCCGGCCAGACCGGGCCGCCCGGGGCAGTCCGCAGTGAGCAGTCGTATCCGGTCGCCGTACCCCGTGGCGCGCTCGTGCACCCCGCCGTCCCCGGTGAGGTCGAGCAACAGCCCCTGACCGCCCCACAGATGGTCCGCGAGCCGGGTGCCGTCGGAGAACTCCAGGTCGGGGGCGCTGCGGCCGGTCAGCGGATGGTCGCCGGGCAGGTCGTAGCGCTGCTGGACGCCGGAGATCTTCTTGGCGAAGAACGTGGTGGCGGTGACCGTTCCGGCCAGTTCGGCGATCACCCCACGCAGCGCCCGGGAGTGCGACTCCGGCCGCATCAGCGCCACTTGGGCCCGGGTCCACTCCAGCACCCACGCGCCCAGGGGGTGCCGCTCGGCCGTGTACGTGTCGAGCAGCCCCTCCGGTGCCCAGCCGCGCACCGTGGCGGCGAGCTTCCAGCCGAGGTTCATCGCGTCGCCGATGCCGAGGTTCAGCCCCTGGCCGCCGAACGGCGAGTGCACATGCGCCGCGTCACCGGCCAGCAGCACCCGCCCCGAGCGGTAGGAGGGCACCTGACGCGCATTGTCCGTGAACCGGGTCGCCGTGAGCACCTTGTGGATCCGCACGTCCGGCACCCCGGACACCCTCCGCAAGGAGGCCTCCAACTCCTCGGCGGTGACGGGGGATTCGCGGTCCGCGGGCGGCCCGTCGAACTCCACGGTGAGGATCCGGCCGGGCAGCGGGCCGTAGGCGTACGTCCCGGTCTCCGTCCAGTTCCACCCGGTTCCCAGCCCCTCGGCGCCGGTCAGCTCCACCAGGGCCTGCCGGCCGGTGATCTCGGGCGCCGTGCCGGGGAACGGGAAGCCGGCGAGCCGGCGGACCGTGCTGCGGCCGCCGTCGCAGCCCACCAGCCAGCCGGTACGCAGCGATCCGGCCGAGGTGTGCACCCGCACGCCGTCCTCACCTGCGTCGCATCCGGTCAGGGTCACCCCGCGGCGCAGGTCCACCCCGAGTTCGGCGGCGCGGGCGTTGAGCAGCCGTTCCAGCTCCTCCTGCGGTACGAGACCGACCTCGCCGGCGGGTCCGGGGCCGTCGAAGTCCGGGTCGGACGCGTCCAGCAGGTCGCCGCGCAGCATGATGCCCGCGAAATGCCCGGCGAACTTCGGCGGCTGCGCCACCGTGGAGGCGCCGGCGGCCCGGCGCCCGCGCGTGAACGCGCTGAACTTCTCGAGGGCGGCGCGCTGTGCCTCGGCCAGGCCGGGCAGCATCCCGCGCCGGTAGAAGGCCTCCGCGCTGGGGGAGTTGATCGCCCCCGCCTTGATCGTGGTGCTCACGTCGGTCAGCCGCTCCAGGACGACCACCGGGACACCGGCCAGTGCGAGTTCGCAGGCGAGCATCAGCCCCACCGGGCCGCCCCCTGCCACTACTACGTCTGTGTCATGTTCCATGGCGTGAGTGTAGTGACTAAAAAATTGTTGCGGCTAAAAATTAGCTAGAATTCCGGCCATGGCGGAAGAGGCGCGGCGCGGCGGTGCACGGACGACGGGCGGGGGAGAGGCCGGTGGTCGGCCGGGTGTGATCGGCGGCCGGCCGGGCGCGATCGGTGGCCGACCGGGGGAGACCGGCTTCACCAGGGAGGACGGGCAGCTGACGCTGCGCGAACGCAAGAAGCTGCGGACCCGGCAGCGGATCTCCGGCGAGGCGACGCTGCTCTTCATCGAGCGCGGCTTCGACCAGGTCACGGTCGCCGAGGTGGCCCGCGCCGCCGAGGTGTCGACGATGACGGTCTTCAATTACTTCCCGCGCAAGGAGGATCTCTTCCTGGACCGGATCCCCGAAGCGCGGGAGTTGATCACCCGCGCCGTCCGGGAACGCGGCGCGGACGAGTCGCCGCTCGCCGCGCTGCGCGCGCTGATGCTCGGTCTGCTGGCGGATCGGCATCCGCTGTCCGTGGTGGGGGAGGGATTCGAGCACTTCTGGCGCACGGTGCTGGCCTCCCCGGCGCTGCGGGCGCGGGGTCGCGAGGCGGTCGAGGAGATGGAGGACACCCTCGCCGCGCTGCTCGCGGAGGACGCGGGCGGCGACGCCGGCCGGCCCGGTCATGACGCCCGGCTGGCCGCGGCCCTGATCGTCGCGGGGGTCCGGGCGGCCTGTGCCGGCGCGGTGGCCCGGCAACTCGGGGGTGACCCGGTGGACGAGGTGGCCGTTGAGCAGGCGGAGGTGCTGCGGCGGACGTTCGATGCGCTGGAGCGTGCGCTGCCCGGCGGCGCGTGAGGGGCGAGTTCCCGCAGCGTACGGGCGTGTGGGCAGGGCGGGAAGAGAGTGCGGCCGCCACACGTTCGGGTGAAGAGGGCTTGCGGCCCCGCTAAATCGAATGGGCGTGCTATAAGCTCGTGTGTGGCATCCAAAAGTCAGTGCCGCGGCGGGCCCCATACCCTGGGGCGGGGGCTCCGCTCCGCTTCGTCGCCTCTGCTCACCCACCGCGCGGCGGACGCAGGGCCCGCGGCCCCCGCCCCCTTCCAAGAAAGGTGCCGACCGGCGTGGCCGACCGTCTCATCGTCCGTGGCGCTCGCGAGCACAACCTCAAGAATGTCTCGCTCGACCTTCCCCGCGACTCCCTCATCGTCTTCACGGGGCTCTCCGGGTCGGGCAAGTCCTCGCTCGCCTTCGACACGATCTTCGCCGAGGGGCAGCGGCGTTATGTCGAGTCGCTCTCCTCCTATGCCCGGCAGTTCCTCGGGCAGATGGACAAGCCCGATGTCGACTTCATCGAGGGTCTGTCCCCCGCGGTGTCGATCGACCAGAAGTCGACCTCGCGCAACCCGCGCTCGACGGTCGGCACGATCACGGAGGTCTACGACTACCTCCGCCTGCTCTTCGCCCGTATCGGCAAGCCGCACTGTCCGGAGTGCGGGCGGCCGATCGCCCGGCAGTCGCCGCAGGCCATCGTCGACAAGGTGCTCGAACTCCCCGAGGGCAGCCGCTTCCAGGTGCTCTCCCCGCTGGTGCGCGAGCGCAAGGGCGAGTTCGTCGATCTCTTCTCCGACCTCCAGTCCAAGGGCTACAGCCGGGCACGGGTCGACGGGGAGACGATCCAGCTCTCCGAGCCGCCGAAGCTGAAGAAGCAGGAGAAGCACACCATCGAGGTGGTCGTCGACCGCCTCACGGTCAAGGAGTCCGCCAAGCGGCGGCTGACCGACTCCGTCGAGACCGCCCTCGGGCTCTCCGGCGGCATGGTCATCCTCGACTTCGTCGACCTCGACGCGGACGACCCGCAGCGCGAGCGGATGTATTCGGAGCATCTGTACTGCGCCTACGACGATCTCTCGTTCGAGGAGCTGGAGCCCCGCTCCTTCTCCTTCAACTCGCCCTTCGGAGCCTGCCCGGACTGCACCGGCATCGGTACGCGCATGGAGGTCGACCCCGAGCTGATCATCCCCGACGAGGAGCGTTCCCTCGACGAGGGAGCGATCCACCCCTGGTCGCACGGCCACACCAAGGAGTACTTCGGCCGCCTGGTCGGCGCGCTGGCGGACGCCCTCGGATTCCGTACGGACATCCCCTGGGCCGGGCTGCCGGCCCGCGCCAAGAAGGCCCTGCTGAACGGCCACAAGACCCAGATCGAGGTGCGCTACCGCAACCGGTACGGCCGCCAGCGGGCCTACACCACCCCCTTCGAGGGTGCCGTGCCGTTCGTCAAGCGGCGGCACTCCGAGGCGGAGAGCGACAGCAGCCGGGAGCGCTTCGAGGGCTACATGCGCGAGGTGCCCTGCCCGACCTGTGAGGGCACCCGGCTCAAGCCGATCGTCCTCGCCGTCACGGTCCAGCAGAGGTCGATCGCCGAGGTCGCGGCCATGTCGATCAGCGACTGTGCCGACTTCCTGCGGGAGATGACGCTCGACGCGCGCGAGAAGAAGATCGCCGAGCGGGTCCTCAAGGAGGTCAACGAGCGGCTGAAGTTCCTGGTCGACGTCGGCCTGGACTACCTCTCGCTGAACCGCGCGGCCGGCACCCTCTCCGGCGGTGAGGCCCAGCGCATCCGCCTCGCCACCCAGATCGGCTCCGGCCTGGTGGGCGTGCTCTACGTCCTCGACGAGCCGTCGATCGGCCTCCACCAGCGCGACAACCACCGGCTGATCGAGACCCTGGTGCGGCTGCGCGACATGGGCAACACCCTGATCGTCGTCGAGCACGACGAGGACACCATCAAGGTCGCGGACTGGGTCGTGGACATCGGCCCCGGCGCGGGTGAGCACGGCGGCAAGGTCGTGCACAGCGGCCCGATGAAGCAGCTGCTGACCACCAAGGAGTCGATCACCGGTCAGTATCTGTCCGGCAAGAAGGCCATCGCGACCCCGGACATCCGGCGGCCCGCCGACCCGGCGCGGCGGCTGACGGTGCACGGCGCGAAGGAGAACAACCTCCGTGACATCGACGTCTCCTTCCCGCTCGGGGTGTTCACCGCCGTCACCGGTGTCTCCGGCTCCGGCAAGTCGACGCTGGTCAACGACATCCTCTACACCCACCTTGCGCGCGAGCTGAACGGCGCCAAGTCGGTGCCGGGCCGGCACACCCGGGTCGCCGGTGACGACCTGGTGGACAAGGTCGTCCATGTCGACCAGTCGCCGATCGGCCGCACCCCGCGCTCCAACCCGGCGACCTACACCGGCGTCTTCGATCATGTCCGCAAGCTCTTCGCGGAGACGATGGAGGCCAAGGTCCGCGGCTATCTGCCGGGGCGCTTCTCCTTCAATGTCAAGGGCGGCCGCTGCGAGAACTGCTCCGGCGACGGCACCATCAAGATCGAGATGAACTTCCTGCCGGACGTCTATGTGCCGTGCGAGGTCTGTCACGGGGCGCGCTACAACCGGGAGACGCTGGAGGTCCACTACAAGGGCAAGTCCATCGCCGAGGTGCTGGACATGCCCATCGAGGAGGCGCTGAGCTTCTTCGAGGCGGTGCCGACCATCGCCCGGCATCTCAAGACGCTCCACGAGGTCGGCCTCGGGTACGTCCGGCTCGGGCAGTCCGCGCCGACGCTCTCCGGCGGTGAGGCACAGCGCGTCAAGCTCGCCAGTGAGCTCCAGAAGCGCTCCACGGGCAGCACGGTCTATGTCCTCGACGAGCCGACCACCGGTCTGCACTTCGACGACATCAGCAAGCTGATCAATGTGCTGTCCGGCCTGGTCGACAAGGGCAACACGGTGATCGTCATCGAGCACAACCTCGATGTGATCAAGACCGCTGACTGGGTCGTCGACATGGGCCCCGAGGGCGGCAACGGCGGCGGCCTGGTCGTCGCCGAGGGCACCCCGGAGGGCGTCGCGTCGATCCCGGCCAGCCATACCGGCAAGTTCCTGCGGGAGATCCTCGGCGACCGCGTCAGCGATGCCGCGCCGGCGGGGGCCTCCGCCAAGAACCCGGTGGCCAAGAAGACCGCGGCGAAGCAGGCTCCCGCCAAGAAGGCTGCTGCCAAGAAGACCGCCGCCAAGAAGACGACGGCGCGGGCCCGCCGGACCTGACGCCAACGGACCGTTCCCGGACGGGCCGTTCCCGGCACGGGCCGGCGCCGCCCCCTGTGGAGAGCGGCACGGGCCGTCACTGCGCTCCCCAGGGAGGCGGTGACGGCCCGTCGTGCTTGACGGGGGCAGTCGGCCCCCCCCGGCGAGCGGAGCGGCCTCCCCGTCAGCGCCCCTCCCGTCAGCGTCCGCCCCCTACGCCGCCAGTTCCCTCGCGAACGGCGGTTCCGCGCCCGCGCGGGAGCAGGTGACGGCGGCCGCGCGGGCGGCGAAGCGCAGGATGTCGCGCCAGTCGTCGTCGCCGAGCGCGGTGACGGCGGCGTACGAGAGGGCGTCGT
>NZ_SDIF01000106.1 GCF_004122735.1 Streptomyces sioyaensis
GCCCGCCGGGTTCCGGGGTGGGCGGGGGTGTGACCAGGCGACGTGGTCGAACGTTGCTGCGACCCGGTAGCGTGCAGCCGTCGATTCGGTAAGTCTGCACGTTGGTAGGAGTCACGGTGACGCAGAGCGGACAGGGGCACGACCCGCAGAATGCTGCGGCCGGTCCCGCCCGAGAGGGCATTGTGCTGCCCGCCAACGGTGAGCAGTGGGTGCCCGACCAGCAGGCCGCGCCGGCGGCCGGCCAGCCGTGGGGCCAGCCCTGGGGGCCCGGTCAGCAGGACGCCCTCGCCCCCCAGCCGTACGGCGCGGCACCCGCCCAGGGGCAGCCGCAGACGTACGGCCAGGAGCAGCCGCAGGGTTACGGCCAGGACCACCAGCAGGGTTTCGGCCAAGATCCACAGCGGGGATACCCCGCCCCCCAGGGGCAGCCGCAGGACCCGCAGGGCGGCCAGGGCTTCCCGGCGCCGCCCCAGGGGCAGCCGCCGGTGCCGCCCCCGCCGCCGGCCCCGCCCGCGATGCCGCAGCAGGCGCCGCAGCAGGGTGCACTGCCGCCGGCCGGCCCGGAGGGCCGGCCCACGCCCTCGTACGGCGGCCAGGGCGGGCCCGGTGCACTGCCGCCCGCGGGGCAGCAGCCCTACGACGCCGGACAGCAGCCGCCCCAGCAGGGATACGGTCAGCAGCCCCCGCAGGGCCAGCAGCCCGCACAGGGGCAACAGCCCCCGCAGGCCCAGCCCCAGCAGCCGTACGGACAGCAGCCTCAGGACCCGTCCGGAGCGCTGGTGAAGGCGACCCCGCAGACCGGGGCTCCGCTGCCGCCCGCCTCGGGCGATGCGGAGGCCACCGCGCTGATTCCCCCCATAGGCGGGCAGTCGGGCGGCGCCGTGCCGCTGCCGCCCGAGGCGCGCTCCCGGCCCGAGACGCCCGACGAGTCCACCACCATGCTGCGCGCGATCAAGCCGAAGCAGGGCGGCCCCCAGGGCGCCGCCCAGCCGATGCCCGGCGCCCAGAGTGCGGGCGACGGCGACGCCACCCAGCTCATCCCGCCGGTGGGTGCCGGCGCACCGCCCCCGCCGCCCGGCGCCCCGTACGGCGTCCGCCCCGGCGCGCCCGGTGACCGCCCCACGCCCGCCGAGTTCGAGGGCCTCTTCCGCGACGGTCCGGGGACGTCCGGAGCGGCCGGGGCACCGGACTCCACGGCGCAGCTGCCGCGCTTCGAGGACCCGGGCCGCCCGCCGTACGGCCAGAGCCAGCCGCCCCAGCAGCAGTACGGGCAGCAGTTCCCGCCGGCCGGCGGCTACGACCAGCCGACCTCGTACGACGACGACGGCGGCGGGCGCCGCCGGCTCCCCACGGCCGCGCTCATCGGCATCGGCATCGTGGCCCTCCTCGGCGCCGGCCTCGGCATCGGCTGGGCGCTGAGCGGCAGCAGCAGCGACGACGGTGCCAAGCAGGACTCCGGGGCCGGTGCGTCCAAGGCGGCGAAGGAGTCGGAGCAGCCGAAGCCGTCCGCCGACCCCGCCCAGGCGCAGGCCAAGGACCTGGACGCGCTGCTGGGCGACAGCAACAACAGCCGCTCCTCCGTGATCGGCGCCGTCAACAGCATCAAGACGTGCAGCAACCTCGACGGCGCGGCCAAGGACCTGCGGTCCGCGGCCGGGCAGCGCAACGACCTGGTGAAGCGGCTGCAGCAGCTCTCCGTCGACAAGATCCCCGACCACGCCCGGCTGACCGCGGCGCTCACCAAGGCCTGGCAGTCCTCGGCCGCCGCGGACAACCACTACGCGGCCTGGGCCGGCCAGGTAGGCGGCAAGAAGGGCTGCCACAAGGGCCGGGCCCGCGGCACCGGGCAGGCCGCCCAGGGCAATGTGGCCAGCGGCCAGGCGACCCAGGCCAAGCGGCAGGCGGCCCAGATCTGGAACCCGCTCGCGCAGAAGTACGGGCTGACGGAGCGCCGTCCCGAGCAGCTCTGAGCCACCGGCGGGGGCGGAGCGCCGGGCGGCCCGCCCCGTCCCGCTCAGTCGTCGGAGTGCCGCCGCTCCAGCGTGCTGGTGACGTTCACGAAGCCCTGCCGGGCGGCGGCCAACTCGCCGTCCCGTACGACCTGGTAGGTCACCGTCCCGTTCACGATGCGCGGGAAGTCCTGGACGGCGAGCATGTCCTCGTCGCGCCAGCGCAGCTTGGGGGTCAGCCCGCCGGTGTCGACGGCGCGGTCCCCGCGGTCCAGCGCCTTCTGGAGGGCGTGCGAGGTGATGTCCTCGGTGCCCTGGTCGTCGAGCTGTTCGACGAGCGAGCGCAGCACGGTGTAGGCGATCCAGGTGGTCTGGACGCCCTGGTCGGCCGGGTCGATGCGGTTGTCGTCGAAGGCGAAGTCGGTGATGACCTTGCGCATCGGGTCCCAGCGGTGATCGCTGGCGACCGGGTACCAGCCGGTGATGTCCGCGCCCTCCAGCGGCCCGGCCGAGCCGCCCGTACGGTTCACCAGCGACTGGCCGACGCTGCCCAGGACGGAGGCGACCCGCACCCGGAGGTTGTCCTCCTGGAGCCGCCGGAACGAGTCGAAGAACGCGTCGGTGTGGTCGCCGAGCGAGGCGCTCACGCACGCGCCGTCCGCCTTGCCGTCGGCCCTGGGCGAGCCGTAGACGGCCGGGTCGGCGTGCACCCCGTCCAGCGCGCGGTTCACCTCGGACGAGTAGTCGGTCCCGTCCTCGGGCGCCTTGATGTCCTTGGCCGGCTGCCGATGGCCGCTCGTCAGGCCGGAGTTGAGCAGCGAGGGCATCTGGTCGCCCTGGATGGTGTCCGGGCGGACCAGCGCGACGCGCTTGCAGTCGCCGACCAGCTGGCGGCCGTTCCCCGCGAGCAGGGACGCCTGGCCCCCGTTGACGGGGTAGGACAGCGGGCTCTCGAACTCCTCGTCCGAGGCGCCGTAGCCGCCGATGAAGGGGATGCCCTTGACCTCCAGCGGCGACATGAACGCGCGGCCGAACTGGCTGTACGAGCCGACGACGGCGACCGCGCCCTCGTCCACGGCGCGCTGCGCGCACTGCGCGGCGTACACCGAGTCATTGCGCTCGTTGCAGGTCAGCACCCGCAGATGGTGGCCCCTGATGCCGCCGCGGGAGTTGACCCAGCGGGCGTAGGCCTCCGCCATGGCCGGCATCCCCGGCATATTGGTCGCCTTGGTGTCCTCGGGCGCCCAGGTCATCACCGTGATCGGATCCTTCTCCCCGGAATCCCCCGTGCCGGGAAGCGAGCCCCAGCCCGCGAGCAGGGACGCTATGACCGCCGTACATGCCGCCGCCGAAGCGATCGGGATCACACGCGCACGGGAGAAGGGGCGGGGGATAAGGCGTCGCCGTCCGGTCATGACACCGCAGCCTTCCGTCCTGCCCGGAACGGGTGAGTGACGATATGGCAAGGAAAGGTGACGCTGAGGTGAACTCCGGGGGGCCGCTTGAGATCACCTGACCGGAACGTACGATCCAATACTGTGCAAGGTTCGGAGAAGTCTTCCCGTCGTGGCCGCCGCTCCACCACCATGGGCGGTATGCCGCTCAACGACATGCCGTGGTGGCGCTGGCGCAGCAATGTGCGCTCCGCGCTGCACATGCTCTCCGACCCCGCCTTCCAGCAGGAGGCCTGGCTCGCCGGCCGGCCCGGCTACGGCGATGTCACCGACGCCGTCTACCGGCTCGTCGAGGACACCTGGCTGGACAACTGGTCCGCCGAGAAGTACGTCGGCACGATCTTCCGGGACAGCCAGGAGGCCCAGCTCGTCGACGCCGCCGTGCTGCGGGTGCTGCGGATCATGCACCAGGTCGGCGCGGACGCTCCGGTCGCCGCGTACATGGAGCACCAGGGCTGGCCGGAGGCCGTCCGCGCGGCCCGGGAGGCCCATGTGCAGCTGGCGACGGCGGACGGCGAGGACCCCGATACCGTGCCCCGCTCGCTGGAGGTGCTGGCCATCATGACCGGTCAGGCGGACGCCCCGGCCTGAGCTGCCCGACAGGTGTGCGACCCTATGAGGTCATGAGCGAGTCGCAGCCCACCCAGCCCGGTCAGCACGATCGGAACGGTCAGAACGATCAGTACGTCCTCACGCTGTCCTGCCCGGACAAGCAGGGGATCGTGCACGCCGTGTCCAGCTACCTCTTCATCACCGGCTGCAACATCGAGGACAGCCAGCAGTTCGGCGACCGGGACACCGGGCTGTTCTTCATGCGGGTCCACTTCAGCGCGGACGCCTCGGTCAGCGTCGACAAGCTGCGGGCCAGCTTCGCGGCGGTGGGCGACTCCTTCGGCATGGACTGGCAGATCCACCGGGCCGACGAGAAGATGCGGATCATCCTGATGGTGTCCAAGTTCGGGCACTGCCTCAACGACCTGCTCTTCCGCTCCCGGATCGGCGCGCTGCCGGTCGAGATCGCGGCCGTGGTCTCCAACCACAAGGACTTCGCCGAGCTGGTCGGCTCGTACAACATCCCGTTCCATCACATTCCGGTCACCCGCGACACCAAGGCCGAGGCCGAGGCGCGGCTGCTGGAGCTGGTCGAGGCCGAGCGGGTCGAGCTGGTGGTCCTCGCCCGCTACATGCAGGTGCTCTCCGACGATCTGTGCAAGGCGCTGTCCGGCCGGATCATCAACATCCACCACTCCTTCCTCCCGAGCTTCAAGGGCGCCAAGCCGTACCACCAGGCTCACGCCCGCGGCGTCAAGCTCATCGGTGCCACCGCGCACTACGTCACCGCGGACCTCGACGAGGGCCCGATCATCGAGCAGGAGGTCGAGCGGGTCGGCCACGAGGTCACCCCGGACCAGCTGGTGGCGATCGGCCGCGACGTCGAGTGCCAGGCGCTGGCCCGAGCCGTGAAGTGGCACAGCGAGCGCCGGGTCCTCCTCAACGGCAGCCGGACTGTGGTGTTCGCCTGAGGTTGGGCGGGCGGTGGTCTTTGCCTGAGGCCGATCGGACTGTGGTGTTCGCCTGAGGTCGAGCGGACCGTGGTCTTTGCCTGAGGCCGGTTTTCCGCCGCCGCGGGATGCGCTCGGCACGGAATACCCTCGCCGCGGACCTCGCTCCGGAATACCCTCCGCACCTCTCACGTTGTGGCCCCGAGGGGGCGCTCGGACCCCCTACGGGACCCGTTCGACCGCCCCTTACCGGCGAGCGCCAGCGGCCCGACCGCCCCCTACTGGCCAGCGCAAACCAGCACCAGCCACCCCTAAAGCCGGGAGAGCGAAGCCGTCGCGAAGAGGACGTCGCGGATCGCGTCGCGTTCGCCGAGCTGGCCCGCGGCGGCCTCCTCGGGGGAGATGTGGCCGGCGGCCAGCTGGCAGAACTCGGCGCTGTCCAGGGCGATGTGGGCGACGGTGTGTTCCGGGGTACCCAGGGCGGCCGGTGAGTCCAGCGCTATGTACCAGTGGCCGCCGCCGTTGCCCTCGACCTCCAGATGGAGGGTGCGGCCCGGGGCGCCCGCCTCGACCAGCCGCTGCGGCGGCGCGGCGAGCCCGGCCCGCCGGCGGTCGGCCAGCGCGCTGGGCAGCAGCCGGGCGGCGAGGTCGACCAGCTGGTGGAGGTGCGCGGCGGCCGGGGGCTCGTACGGATAGTCCACGGCCTCGGCGATGTCGCCGGCGTGCACCCAGCACTCGAAGGCGCGGTCCAGGAACGAGTCGCGCAGCGGGAGCCGGAAGTCGCCGTACGGCACGGCGAGTTCGGCGACCTTGGTGCCGGCGAACGACACCTGGCGGATCAGCGCGCTGCTCTGGTCGCGCCACGGGGCGTGGGTGGCGAGCGGGCTCTGCTTCTCGTCCGCCGCCCGCCAGAACGTTTCCGTACGGATGAGGGGATCCGGGGCGCCCGGCGGGGCGGCGGTGCCGAGCGGGTCGGTCAGCCCGAGCGCCGTCGCGACCAGGCCGTCCACCGCCATCAGATGGCCCATGACACCGGCGACGGTGGTCTCCCGCTCGACCGGGCGCTCGCCCTCGAACCAGCGCAGCCGCACCGGGGCGCGCCACTCCGCCGGGCCCATGTCCCGCAGCAGCGCGTCCAGCTTGGCGGTCTCCGCGTCGTACGGCGTCGCCCACTCGGGCACCGGGATACGGGCCGGCCGACGGCCCAGACAGAGCTCCAGTACCCGGGAGCGCAGCAGCGGATCGAGATCGAGGCTGTCGGCGGGATGCAGCAGCCCGACGGCCTCGCGCAGCCGCAGCGCTTCGTCCGCGCAGGAGGCGTAGTCGGTCAGATGCGCCTCGACGGCGGCGGTCTCCTCGGCGGAGCAGGCCGCCAGCGCCCAGGCGCCGAGCAGCGACTTGAGGATCCGGTGCGGCGGGGCGCCGGCCGGGGCGGGAATGATGACGGGTGCCACGGGCGGCTCGGTCCCGTCGCCGGTCTCCGGGGCGGGGGAGGTGCCGGCGGGGCCGTCCGGCTCGGCGACGGGCAGCGGCGCGGGGTCCGGGAGCGGGCCGCGGTCCTCGGGGGCGGATCGCGGTGACGGTATCCGCGGCCGTTCGCCGGGGCTGTCGGACAGTTCGCGGCCGTCCCACTCGTCCGGGCCGTTCACAGTGACCGTCCATGGCCCGGGCCGGGCGGCGCGGAGGCCCCCGGGCCGGTGTACGGGGAGTGTGGCGGGCGCGGGCCGCGGGGAGCGTGCGGGGCACGGGCGGTGGGTGCCGGGTGCGCGGCACGGTGGGCCGGCGGCAGGGCCTGGTGGGTGCGGGCGGTGGACAGCAGCTGCAACCCCAGACGGAGCCGGCGCCGGGCCTCGTCCTCCGTGACGCCCAGGTCGGCGGCGGTCTGGCGGTAGTCCCGGCGCTGGAAGTACGCCAGCTCCAGGGCGGCCCGCAGGGGCGCGGGCATGGACGTGACGATGTAGTCGGCGCGGGCGGCGGTGGAGGCCTCGTGGATCTTCTGCTCTATCTCGGCGGGCTCGGGGGCCTCGGACCCGCCGTCGCGCGCCGAGGCGGCCTCGGTCTGGCGCAGCCGCTGGACGGCCTGATGGCGGGTGACCGCGGCGACCCAGGAACGCAGGGTGCCCTGCTTGGGGTCGTAGGAATCCGGGTGCTCCCAGACGTAGGCGAACACTTCGCGGGTGACGCGGTCGGCGGCGTCCTCGTCGTCCAGGACGCGGTGGGCGAGGCTGTGCACCAGAGAGGCGAAGCGGTCGTAGACCTCGCCGAGCGCGGCGGCTTCGCCGTGGGTGAGCCGCTGTTGCATGCGCCTGTCCCAACGCGGTGACGCGTCGTGTCCCATGGGGTCCTCATCCCTGCCCGCCGCCTCGGGCTCACACCTCAGCCGTCGCTCCTGCACCCGCTCCCGGACCTGTGTGCACCCTCACAGGCCCGCCGTGCCCTCGAATGTAATGCGCGGGTCCGACAACGCACGCTCCTTTGCGGCAAACCGAGCCCGGGGCGGGACGGGAATGGTAAGAGCCGGGCGTGCCGGAAGTCCTCGCTTTGTGGCGATACTGCCCGATCGAAGCGGATCGATGCGGATCGTTCTTGTCCGCTCAGCGGTATGTGTTATCCGTGTGTGACCGGATGTCGGCGAAAGGCAGGGGGCGCCTGGGCATAGCCTTGGGCGGGACGGCCCGTTGCGCCAAGGGTTCCCAGGTGTTTCAGGGGAGGGAGGCCGGGCAGTCGAGGCGGGGAAGGGTGAGTTCCGGACACCCCCGGGATCATCCGGTACGAAAGCGAGCGAAAGGCTTCGAGCGCGTGTCGTTGAAGGTGGCAGAAGACGAAAAGGGCCCCTGGGCCGTACTGCAGGTCTCCGGTGAGATGGACCTGGTCACGTCGCCTGCGGTGCGCCAGCACGTGCACGACGCGGTGGCCGACGGCCGGCGCTCCCTCGTGCTCGATCTCTCCGAGGTGAGGTTCTGCGATTCCAGCGGCGTCGGGGTGCTGATCGCCGCCCGCCGGCTGATGCGCTCCTGTCAGGGGCGGCTGCGGCTGATCCTCCCCGCGCAGGGCGCCGTGGACGGTTCGCACGTCAACCGGGTGCTGGCCGCTCTCGGCGTCCGCCGCCTCTTCGAGGTCTACCCGGACCTGCGCACCGCCGTCGACGAAGCCGCCGCGCCGCTCACCGCCTGAGGCGGACCGGGCCGCACCCCTTCCGCTCGTACGACGAAGCCGCCTCCGCCCGAGGCGCCGGGCCTCGCATGCACCCGGCCCCGCACTCACTCGCCCTCACCCGCCCCCGTCCCCACCCGCCCGTACGGAAGCTCCGCGCGTACGACGAAGCCGCCGTCGGAGGTGCGCCGCGCCTCCAGCGTTCCGCCGAGGCTCTGGGCGCGCTCGCGCAGCCCGACCAGCCCGTGTCCGCCGCCGGGCAGCGCGGGGACCGTTGCCGTCTCATCCGGCGGCCCGTTGCGGATCTCCACCCGCAGCCCGTCCCCCGCACGGCTCTCCCCGGCGCCCCCGGACCTGTCCGCGCCCTCGACCCGCACCGCGTCCAGCGGATCCACGCGTATCCGGACCCGCGCCCCCGGTGCATGCTTGCGGACGTTGGTGAGCGCCTCCTGGACCGTACGGAAGGCCGCCCGCTCCACGGTCTTCGCGCCCTTCGCGCCGGCCACCACGCCGCCCTCGTACGTCACGTCCAGCGCGCTCATCTCGATCAGCCGCGGCAGTTCCGCCAGATCGGGCTGCGGCGCGAGGTCCTGCGCCGCTCCGGTGTCGCCGCCGTCCGCCCGTAGTACGCCCACCATGTGCCGCAGCTCCTCCAGCGTCCGCACGGACAGCTCCCGGATCGTCCGGGCCCCGGCGCGCGCCGCCGCGTCCTCCGTACTGACCTGCACCGCCCCCGCCTGCAGGCTGATCAGGCTGACCTGGTGGGCCACCACGTCGTGCATCTCCCGGGCGAGCCGGGCGCGTTCGGTGGTCTTGACCCGGTCCGCGAGCAGCCGGTCCTCGCGCCGCAGACTGCGGGTCAGATCCTCGACACGGGAGGCGAGTTCGCGCCGGGTGCGCATCAGCAGGCCCAGGGCGATCGGTGCGGCCGAGGTGACGGTGGCGTCGATCAGCACCAGGGTGTTCTCGCGGTAGTCGTCGAGTTCGAAGTCGGAGATCGGATACGGGAAGAAGTGCGCGGCGATCAGCAGCACCGCGCAGCTGCCCAGCCGCGCCCGGCCGGGCCGGCGGGCGGCCAGGGTGTAGAGCCCGATCATCGGCGCGAACCAGATGTAGCCGATGTAGAGGCCGGGGAGGGTGAGGAGGAAGACCAGCAGAGGGAAGCGCCGGCGCACCAGCAGCACCACCGCGGCACCGACCGAGACCCCCAGCTCCAGGCCCATGCCGACGCCGTTGACCAGCATCGCGTCGGCGATCGCGAGCAGCACCGGGACCGCCACCGGCGCGATCCGGCGCAGCAGCCGCCCCGGGGCCCCGTGTGCCGCCGCCCGCCACGCGGCCGCCAGCGGCCCGGCGGGCCCCCGACGGCGCACCCGCCCCCCGCCGGTGCTCACCACGACCCCCGCGGAGCGCCGGTCACCAGGCCCGCACGGTCGGCGACGATGGCCGCCTGGACGCGGTTGATGCCGCCCAATTTGCCCAGCAGGGCGCGCACATGGTCCTTGACCGTACTGGGGGCCAGCCCCATCCGGTCGGCTATCTGGGCGTTGCCCAGGCCCTCGCCGAGCAGGGCGAGCACCTCCGACTCCCGCGGCGTCAGCCCGCGCACCGCCCGAGCCGCCGCGTTCTGGTCCTCGGCGGTCAGATAGCCGCCGATCACCGCGCGCGTCACCCCCGGATCCAGCACGCTGCCGCCGTCCGCCAGCGTCCGTACGGCGCGGACGAGTTGCTCCGGGTCGGAGTCCTTGAGCAGGAACCCGGCCGCGCCCTCGCGCAGCGCCGCAGTGAGGTACTCCTGGGCGTCGAAGGTGGTCAGCATCGCCACCGCGGGCGGCTCGGGGGCGGCGAGCAGCCGGCGCAGCACGGTCAGCCCGTCCACGTCCGGCATCCGGATGTCGAGCAGCACGACCTGAGCCGCGCACTCCCGCACGGTCTCCACGGCCTGTGCCCCACTACAGTCCGCGACCATCTCGATGTCCGGGGCGGTCCCCAGGATCATCCGCAGTCCGGATCTGACCAGCCGCTCGTCGTCCACCACAGCGACACGGATCACCGGCCGCCCCTTTCTCCTACGCACCCGTTCCGAGCCCGCGGAACCGCCCGGCGCTGCGCGACTCCGTCCCCTGCCGTACGGGCCCGCCCTGCGACGGACCACCACCCCCGCCGAGCGGCGGGGGTCGGCCCGCGACCTGTGGAGGATGCCCCGGGGCGGGCCCCGTTGGCAGAGTGGTCCTTATGCTGCACCACTGAAGAGGCCACAAGCCCAGGACGCGTTGCAGTTCACATCGGCGGCCGCCGCGACCCCCACACGCGACGGCCGTCTTTGGCTGTGCGGGGGCGGTCCGGAGGGGGATCTCCCCCGCACAACCAGGGCGTTTGCGGCGGCCCTTCGCATACGGGCTCTTTCACCCCCGGGCGCGCACCCCGAGTCCCCGCAACCCGTCACGCCTCCCCGAGCGCGGTGGTGAACCGCACCGCCGGATACGCAACTCCCGCGCGCCCGGCCCCTGGTCCGTGCCCGCCCGGCCCTGGCCCGTGCCCGTCATGCCGGAGCCGTCGCCCCTACGCCCTGCCGTCACACCCCGCCGTTACGTCCCACCGCCGGCGTCCGGAAGCCCTCCGCCCGCACCCCGCCGTACGGCCCGAACCCGCGCCCGGTGGCCAGGACGACCACGGAGGTCATGGCCGCCAGGCCGTACGCCGTCGTGGCCATGGACAGCGCGCCCGCGGTCGTCTCGACGGACTGGTTGAAGAAGTCCGTGACGGTCAGCCAGACCACCGTGCGCACGGTCAGATACAGCTCCATCGCGGCGAAGACCAGGAGCGCGCCGCGGACTTCCCGTCGGCCGCGGAAGGCCAGCACGCCCAGGACCAGCAGGACGAGCACCGACCCCAGGGTGGTGAACGCGGCGGACGCAGACATGTCGAGGGTGCCCAGCACCGAGCCGTCGACCGCATCGCGCAGATAGCGCAGCGCGTCCGCGTCGGCGGCCGTCAGATCGGCCACCACCCAGCCGAGCCGGGCCAGGCCCATCAGCAGGAACAGCACGCCGCAGATCCGCGACGAGCGGCGCCAGTCGGCTTCCGGGGCCGGCGCGCTCCGGCCGGCCGGGCGGGCGGAGCGCCACCGCTCGGTCGCCGGGAACATCACGCACAGCACGACCAGCGCCACCACCAGCCCCAGACCGCGGGTGGCCAGCGCCCAGCTGCCCAGCGGGTCGTTGCTGTACTCATGGCGGTAGGCGGCGTGGCACAGGCCCACGCCCTCCCGTAACGAGGCGGCGAGCAGCAGGAAGCCCGACAGCAGGGCGGCGGAGCGGGCCAGCCGCCGCCGCGCCAGCGCCAGCCCTGCGATCACCAGGAACGCGGCGGTGAAGGCCCATTCGTACGGGCCGAGCAGCGAGGGTGCGGCGGCGGAACCCGGATTGAACAGGCCCTCGATGAAGTCCCAGGCGCTGCCGTCGCCTTGGACGATGCCGCAGACCGTCCAGGCCAGCAGCGCGCCCGCGTACAGGGCCAGGCACAGACCGGTGAGGAGATAGGCGTCGCGGTGCTCCGGGGCGGCCCGGCCCGGGTCGGGGCCCGGACGGACGTCCACCGTTCCTCCGTCCTGCATCACCATGACCGACCCCCGCTCCGCCTCTCGCAGCTGTCGCACCGGCAGTTCCCGTACAACAGGCTCACTGTGTCAAGGACGGCGGGAGAGCCGGTGGAGGTTCCACCCCGTGTGTCGGGTGGTTCCCCTTTCGCATGATCAGCGCACCTGGCGGGCGGTGGCCGCGATGTAGTCCCGGATGCCCTGGCGGGTGGTGGCCCGCAGCGCGGTGAGGGCTTCGTGGTCCTCGACCCGGTGGAGCTCGGTCACCGCCGACATCACCCGCTCGCCGCGGTCGAGTATCTCCGGGTCGTCGGTCACCATCTGCGCCCGGAACATGGCCTCTTGGGCCGTATAGCGGTTCTTGTAGATCTCCTCGCGCAGCTCCGGGGTGTCCTCGGCGCAGCGCTCGCCCTCGTGCACCACGAACCAGCGGTGGACGAGGACCCGCCGGTAGTCCAGCAGCGCGCCCGCGTAGGCGCAGTACGCGTCGATCCGCTCCTGCCGCAGCCGCTCCGCGCGGGCGAACCGCTCGCTGCGGTCGGTCGCCCGGCTCTGGAAGAAATGGGTGATGCCGGAACCCAGCAGGGTGCCGATGACGGCCACCACGCTTGCCACAACTGCCTCCATGCAGGCAGTGG
This sequence comes from Streptomyces sioyaensis, assembly GCF_004122735.1. Lineage (GTDB taxonomy): Bacteria > Actinomycetota > Actinomycetes > Streptomycetales > Streptomycetaceae > Streptomyces > Streptomyces sioyaensis. The sequence goes on from NZ_SDIF01000106.1 coordinate 12,295, forward strand.
ATCACAGCGGGGCCGGGATGCGGCAGGGTGTGCGCGACCATGGCCGGTCCGTGGTGCGCGCGCCCTGCCGGCCGGGAAGTGGTGCGGCAAGATGGGGCCATGGGGATCGTCGGTGGCGAGGGCAGACTGATCGGCGGCCGCTACCGGCTGGAGGTCCGGCTGGGCCGTGGCGGAATGGGGACCGTCTGGCGCGCCCAGGACGAGCTGTTGGGCCGCCGGGTCGCCGTGAAGGAACTGCACGTGGGGGAGGGCCCGGACGAGCCCGAGGCGCGGGTGCAGCGCGGCCGGGCGATGCGGGAGGCGCGCACCGTCGCCCGGATCAAGCACCCCAACGTGGTCGTCGTGCACGACGTCGTCGAGCAGGACGGCCGGCCGTGGATCGTGATGGAGCTGGTCGAGGGGCCGTCGCTGGCCGACCGGCTGCACAGCGGGGGACCGGTCGCGCCCCGCGAGGCGGCCCGGATCGGCGTCGCGCTGCTGGGCGCCCTGCGGGCCGCGCACACCCGCGGGGTGCTGCACCGCGACCTCAAGCCCGCCAACGTGCTGATGGAGCCGGGCACCGGCCGGGTCGTGCTCACCGACTTCGGGGTCGCGCAGGTCTCCGGCGTCCCGACGCTGACCGACACCGGCGGCTTCGTCGGCTCGCCGGAGTACACCGCGCCGGAGCGGATGGCCGGCCGCGGCACGGGGCCCGAGGCCGACCTCTGGTCGCTGGGGGTGCTGCTGTGTGCCGCGCTCAGCGGCTCCTCCCCCTTCCGCCGCGACTCGCTGGGCGCCGTGCTGCACGCCGTCGTGTCCGAGGAGATCGAACTCCCCGAAGCCGCCCGCCCGTTACGTGCCGTCGTCGACGGCCTGCTGGAGCGCGATCCGGAGCGCCGGCTGGGCGTCGCCGAGACGGAGCAGCTGCTGCGCGGCTATCTGCGGTCGGGCCGCGCGCCCGAGCGCGAGCACGGCGGACCCGGGCCCGGCCGCGCGCCGGAGCGCGGTCCGGGCGGGCACGGACGTGGCCAGGGCGCCGGGCGCGCCGCCGAGGCCGTGGCGGACGCGCGCGGGGCGGCGGGTCCCGGCGGGCCGCACGCCGGCACCCGCCGGGACGGGCCGCGCGCCGGTGGGCCGAAGGACCCGTACGATCCCGGCGCCGACGTCCATGCCGCCCTGCGCGACGGGGCCGAGGGCGGCCCGCCCGGTGAACACCCGCCCAGCGAGGACCCGTTGGCCGCGGGAGTGGGGCCCGCCGCCGCGGCCGGTCCGGGTCCTGCCCCTGCCGCGGGCGGCGCCGGGCGCACCGGCGGCCGTGCGGGCGGCCGCGCCCCGGGCGCTCCGGTGCTGGCGGCGTTCGACGACCGGGCGCTGGCCGCGGCCGCCCGCCCGCACACCGGCCGCACCCGCACCGCCCTGCTGGTCGCGCTGGCGGCGGTGGTGATCGGCGGTACGGGCGCGGGCCTGACCGTGCTGCTGACGCACCGGAACGGGACAGACGACAGCACCGGCCGTTCCCGGCAGACCTCGGGCCCGGGGCCGGCGCGGGGCACCGGCGGCGCGACGCCCACCGTCACGGTCACCGCTCCGCCCTCGCCGGCACCCGCCGGCACGCTCCCGGCCGGCTACCGGCTCGTCCGCGACCCGGCCGGCTTCGTGATCGCCGTACCGGCCGGCTTCCGCCGCGCGTCCGCGCACGACCGGGTCTCCTACTCCTCCCGGGGCAGCCGCTTCCGGATCGGCGTCCAGCTGCAGCAGCAGCTGCCCCAGGGGCCGCTGGGCGCGCTGCGGACGGCGGACGCGCGGGGCCCCGCCGACCACCCCGGCTACCGAGAGGGCCGCGTCACCGAGACCACCCACAACGGACTGCGGGCCGGGCTCTGGCAGTTCGCCTGGGACGGCGGCGCGCACGACGGCGGCCCCCGGTACACCTATGACCTCTGTTGGGACGAGGGCGCCAAGATGATCGACGTGTGGATCTCCGCCCCGCCCGGCTCGCGCGGCGAGGCCCGACGCCACCTCGACATCGCGCTCGACGCCTTCCGGCTGCCGGGGTCGTGAGCCCGGCCTCCCGGTCGTCCCAGACCAGCGCCCTTGCGGCCAGCAGGCGCTGGCGCGATTGTGCGTACGCCGTGAAAACTCATTACTCCCGGGTACACAAAGCGTCCGGGGAGGCATACCCTCGCCGACATGACGGACTCGCAGGACACCGGAACAGCCCCCTCCGCCGCCGCCGAGGCCCCCGACGACGCTCCCGCAACCACCGCGCCCGCGGAGGCCGCCGCGCCTGCCGAGGCCGCCACGGCACCCGCCGAGGCCGCCGCTGCGCCCGCCACGGCACCCGCCGACGGCAACCCGGTCGCCCCCGCCCCGGCCGGCGCCCGGACCGCGGCCGAGGTGGTCACGCCCGAGCTCGCCGCCCGGCTCACCCGCGGTGTAGTGGGCAGCGGCCGGACCGCCAACCACACCCCGTTCACCGGGGAGAAGCTGGCCGACCTGCCCGAGTCCACCCCCGAGGACGTCGCGACCGCCTTCGAGCGGGCCCGCGCCGCCCAGGAACGCTGGGCCAAGGTCCCGGTCCGGCAGCGAGCGGCGGTCCTGCTCCGCTTCCACGACCTGGTGCTCAGCCGCCAGGCCGAGGTGCTCGACCTGATCCAGCTGGAGACCGGCAAGGCGCGGCTGCACGCCCACGAGGAAGTGCTGTCGGTCGCGGTCACCGCCCGCCACTACGGCCGCAAGGCCCCCGCCTACCTCCGGCCCAAGGCGCACACCGGCGTCGTACCGACCCTCACCAAGGTCACCGAACTCCGCCAGCCCCGGGGCGTCATCGGGCAGATAGCCCCCTGGAACTACCCCTTCGAGCTGTCCGTCGGCGACGCCCTGCCGGCCTTCGTCGCGGGCAACGCCGTGGTCATGAAGCCCGACACGGAGACCGCGCTGACCGCGCTGTGGGCCCGTGAGCAGCTCATCGAGGCCGGGCTGCCGGAGGACGTCTGGCAGGTGGTGATCGGCGAGGGCCCGGTCGTCGGCCCCGCCGTCGTCGAGCACGCCGACTACGTCTCCTTCACCGGCTCGACCCGTACGGGCCGCGAGGTCGCCCAGGGCGCCGCCGCCCGCCTGGTCGGCGTCTCCCTCGAACTCGGCGGCAAGAATGCCATGTTGGTCCTCCAGGACGCCGATGTGGAGAAGGCCGCCGCCGGCGCCGTTCGTGGCTGCTTCTCCTCCGCCGGCCAGCTGTGCATCTCCATCGAGCGGCTGTACGTCCACGAGTCCATCGCCGATGACTTCGTCCAGCGGTTCGCGGCCCGGACGAAGGCGATGCGGCTGGGCAACGCCCTCGCCTACGGCGCCGACATGGGCTCGCTGGTCGGCGAGCGCCAGCTGGAGACCGTCACCCGCCACGTCGAGGAGGCCGTCGCCAAGGGCGCCGAGGTGCTCGCCGGCGGCCGCCCCCGCCCCGACATCGGCCCGCTCTTCTACGAGCCCACCATCCTCGACGGCGTCCAGGCCCCGATGGCCGTCTGTGGCGAGGAGACCTTCGGCCCGGTCGTCTCGATCTACCGCTTCCGCGACGAGGACGAGGCGGTGGCGCTCGCCAACGCCACGCCGTACGGCCTGAATTCCAGCGTCTGGACCAAGGACGGCCGCCGCGGCCGCGCCGTCGCCGCCCGGCTGCGGACCGGCACGGTCAACGTCAACGAGTCCTACGCCGCCGGCTACGGCAGCGTGCAGTCGCCGATGGGCGGCATGGGGGACTCGGGCCTCGGCCGCCGGCACGGTTCCGAGGGCATCCTCAAATACACCGAGGCACAGACCGTCGCCCAGCAGCGGTTGATGCCGATCGCTCCCTCCTTCGGGCTGACCGACGAGAAGTACGCACAGCTGATGACCCGCAGCCTGCGCGCGATGAAGGCGTTCCGCCTGCGCTGAGGCCACCCGCGGCAGGTCAGCCGGCCCCGCCGCTCCGCCAGAACCAGCAGGGAGAGCCAGTGCCCCAGGAGAACTCTGCCCGCCCCCAGGACCCGGACGGCGCCGGGACGGACGGCTACGACTACGACGTGCTCGTCATCGGCTCCGGCTTCGGCGGCGCGGTCTCCGCACTGCGGCTGACCGAGAAGGGCTATCGCGTCGGCGTCCTCGAAGCCGGCCGGCGTTTCACCCGGGAGACGCTGCCGAAGAACTCCTGGGACCTGCGCAACTATCTGTGGGCCCCGGCGCTCGGCTGCTACGGCATCCAGCGCATCCATCTGCTGGGCAACGTGATGGTGCTGGCGGGCGCCGGCGTCGGCGGCGGCTCGCTCAACTACGCCAACACCCTCTACGTGCCGCCGAAGCCGTTCTTCGACGACCCGCAGTGGAAGGACATCACCGACTGGCAGGAGGAGTTGACGCCGTACTACGACCAGGCACGGCGGATGCTGGGGGTGCGGCTCAACCCGACGATGACGCCCTCCGACGTCCATCTGAAGGCGGCCGCGGACGCCATGGGCGTCGGCGACTCCTTCCACATGGCGCCGGTCGGGGTGTTCTTCGGGGACGGCGAGGACGCGGACGGCAGCGCGCGGGGGAATCCGGGGGCGGAGGTGCCCGACCCCTACTTCGGCGGCGCCGGCCCGGCCCGCCGCGCGTGCACCGAATGCGGGGAGTGCATGACGGGCTGCCGCCACGGCGCCAAGAACACCCTCAACGAGAACTACCTCCACCTCGCCGAACGGGCCGGTGCGGTCATCCACCCGATGACCTCGGTCGTCTCGCTGACCGAGGACTCCCGCGGCGGCTTCGCCGCCGGCACCCTCCCGACGGACAACAAGAAGAAGGGCGCGGGCCGTACGTTCACCGCCCGCCGCGTCGTCCTCGCGGCCGGCACCTACGGCACGCAGACCCTGCTGCACCGGATGAAGGACAGCGGCCTGCTGCCGTACGTCTCCGGCCGGCTCGGCGCGCTGACCCGCACCAACTCCGAGGCCCTGGTCGGCGCGCAGACCGACAACCGCCGCTACCGCAAGCGGCACGGCACGAAGGCCGACTTCACCCGGGGCGTGGCGATCACCTCGTCGATCCACCCCGACGAGAACACCCACATCGAGCCGGTCCGCTACGGCAGGGGCTCCAACGCGATGGGCGGGCTGACCGTCCTCCAGGTGCCCTACCGGCCCGCCGGGCGGGTCGCGGGCTGGCTGGCGAACGTGGCCCGCCACCCGCTGCTGGCCGTGCGGTCGCTGTCCAACCGCCGCTGGTCGGAGCGGACCATCATCGGCCTGGTCATGCAGTCCCTCGACAACTCGCTGACGACGTACCGGAAACCGAAGGGACTCGGCAAGGGCCTGCTCACCGCGCGGCAGGGCCACGGCGCGCCCAACCCGGGGCAGATCCCCGAGGCCACCGAGGCGGCCACGCTGCTCGCCGAGGAGATCAACGGCTTCGCGGGCAGCAATGTCGGCGAGCTGATGGGCACCCCGCTGACCGCGCACTTCCTGGGCGGCTGCCCGATCGGTGCGGACGCCGACCAGGGCGTCATCGACCCGTACCACCGCCTCTACGGCCACCCGGGCATCTCGGTCGTCGACGGCGCCGCGGTCTCCGCCAACCTGGGCGTCAACCCGTCGCTGACCATCACCGCGCAGGCCGAGCGGGCGATGTCGCTGTGGCCCAACAAGGGCGAGCCGGACCCGCGCCCCGCCCAGGGCCGCGGCTACCGGCGGCTGACGCCGGTCGAGCCGGTCCGCCCGGCCGTCCCCGCGAAGGCGTTCGGCGCGTTGCACCTGCCGCTCCTGGCCGTCCCGCCGGTGCCGCCGAAGAAGTCCACGTCCGCCGGCCAGTAGACGCCTTCGGCTCACCCGGGACGCACACCCGGCCGTGACGAGGGGCCGCACCCGCTCCGGATGCGGCCCCCACTGCCCTGCGCCCGTTACGCGGCGGCGCCACCGTCCGTCCTACGGCGGCGGACGGCGAAGACCGCGCCCGCGCCGACGACCATGGCGACACCGCCCACGAGGGCGAGGGTGGGCAGCGCGGAGGACGCACCGGTCTCGGCGAGGTTCCCGGTCACCGGCAGCTTGTCCATGCCGGCCTTCGGCTTGGCGGTGCCGACCGGCTTCCCGCCGCCCTGCGGGCCGGGCTTGTTACCGTGCTTGCCGGGCTTGGCCGGCGGGATCGTGCCGGGGTGGCTGCCGGCGGTCAGGATCGTGAAGTCGTACCACTGCTCCTTCGACCAGCCGCAGGACCCGTCCTTGTTCTGGTAGTCGCCCGCGACCAGCGCGAAACCGTCACCGGCCGTGGCGCCCTTGTCGGCGCGGATACGCATCTTCAACTCGGCGGTCTGGTGCCCGTCGAGCTGGAACCAGCCGAAGTACTGGCCGTCGGTCCACTCGTCGAACGAGGTCCACTTGCCGGTGTCCGGGTTCTGGTACTCCAGGTCGAGCTGGGACGTGGGGTGGTCCATGTGCTCGGTCGGCACCGCGTAGATGACCGGGTAGACCTCGTCGAGCGTGTGGTCCGTGGTGTTGGCCAGGTGCACGCTGAAGCCCTTCCAGCCGCCGCCGGCGACGAGCTTGGAGGGCAGATGGGCGACGGTCACCTTGATCGCGGCGTCGTCGACCGTGCAGTCGGACTCGTCCCCGTCGTCGCCCGGCTCGGTGGGCTCGGCGGAGGCGGAGGGCTTGGCGGGGCTGCCGGTCTTGGTGCCGTTGCCGGGGGTGGCCGGGGCGGACGGCGTGGTGCCGCCCCCGGTCTCCGCACCGGTCGTGGCGTCGTCGCCCCCGGTGGTGTCGCCCGGCGCGCTCTCGTCACCGGCGCCCGGCGTCGCCGGCTGGGTGGTGGTGTCGCCGGACTGCTCGGTAGCGGGGGTGCCCGGCGTCGGCTCGGCGCTCGCGCCGGCCGCGGTCTCGGGACCGGTCGTCGCGAACGCGGCGGGGGCCGCCATCAGGGCGGCGGGCGCTATGACGGCCGTCGCGGCGGCGGCCGTCAGGGCACGGCGAAGCTTCATCGAGAAGACCTCTCGGGGTCCAGCGTGCCGAAATCCGGCACAAGTGGGTAGCGGGCCGTCGCGGTGGGGCGCGGTATGGCCGTGCGATTGCAGGTACATGACCAGCCATGGCTGAAAAAGGTTGTTCGCTCAACCAGAACTGCCGCCGTGATGCCCGTCACACCCGTCACAGCTGACTCACGGGCTTCTCAAGGGAAACGCACAGGCCAGGTCCGGCGGGGGGGGCGTGCGCCGGGCGCACGCCCCCCATAGCGAAGGGCCCCGGATGCCGTCCGCGAGGGGGGTGCGGACGGCCACGGGGCCCTTGGCTTTCGGTGCCGGCGTCAGGGCAGCGCCGGTACCGATGGCGGCGCTGGGGGGGGGGTAGCGCCGCTGGCTCTTGAGGTGGTGCGCGATGCTGCGGATCCCGCGGTGGCCGGATCCATGGCGTGGCAGAAGGTCCCTGCCGGAAGCGGAGTGTGGTGCGTCAAGCATCGTCCTGGATGCGCCTCACCTGGCGCAACCGTTTCGACCGGATGCGGTCGGCCCCGGGCGTCCCCAGGACCGACCACCCCATCGGATGTGACCGGGCTGCTGTCCCCTGCTGACCGGTCACTGCACGGAGCGAGGTCCCACGACGCGGACCGCGCTGGCGGTCGGCGTCTCATCGCTCCGGGGTTCCGCCCGTGGGGCGGCGTCTACGCGTAGTCCTGCAGGCCGCGCCTGGCTGGCGTGGCACCGGGATCAACGAAGCCTCGCGGCGGCCGGTCACGCGCCGTACGGGTGAGTCGGCAACCGAACGCAGGTCCGGCAATTGCGCCGGGGCGCGCCCGCTCTGCCACGCGCTCCGCCGCTACCGGAAGCCGGCCGGACACCGTCGGGAACCAGCCATGCCGCGGGCCCCGGATGCCTCAGATCTGGCCCCGGGACAGCTCCAGCAGGGTCATCGCCAGCGCGGTGCCCGGCTTGCCGAGTTGGTCGCGGTAGTGGGCGAGGATCTCCATCTCGCGGGAGAGGTTCACCCGTCGCCCGCCCGAGGTGAGGCGCTCGCGCTGGATGACGGCCGAGACGGCCATCCGTTCTTGGACGAGGCCGATGATCCGGCCGTCGAGATCGTCGATCCGCTGCCGTGCGTCGGTGATGATCCCGGCGGCCTCCGGGGTGCGTGCCCCGGTCTCCGCGGCCGTGCCCGCGGCGGTGGGAGTCGTGCCGGGGGCGGTGGGGGTCTCGGTGCTCATGTGCGTCTCCTGGGGTGGGTGGCCCCGGAGCCGACGGCCGGTCCTGACAGACGCAGACGCCCCGGACCTTGTCGGCCCGGGGCGCCTGGGAAGTTGCTCGTCAGTGGATCAAGCAGCACGACCATGGCAGCCGGTTGGGCCGGTGCCATAGGTAAAGACGAAGGTCAGCTGCTTGTTCATGGGGCTCAGTATGAGCCCGTTAGAATCGAAAGTCCAACCCTGCTCCACACCGCCGGAAGGCCGCCGAAGTGCCATCAGCGCCCCCTGCCGCTGCCCCGGACGTCGTCCTCGTAGTCGACTTCGGCGCACAGTACGCCCAGCTCATCGCCCGCCGAGTCCGTGAGGCCCGGGTCTACAGCGAGATCGTGCCGTCCACCATGCCGGTGGCCGAGATGCTCGCCAAGAATCCGAAGGCGATCATCCTCTCCGGCGGTCCCTCGTCCGTCTACGCCGAGGACGCCCCCAGCCTGGACCGTTCGCTGTTCGAGGCCGGTGTCCCCGTCTTCGGCATGTGCTACGGCTTCCAGCTCATGGCCACCACCCTCGGTGGCACCGTCGACAACACCGGCGCCCGCGAGTACGGCCGTACCCCGCTGACCGTCACCCGCCCGGGATCCACCCTCTTCGAGGGCACCCCCGCCGCGCAGTCGGTGTGGATGTCCCACGGCGACGCCTGCTCCGCCGCCCCCGAGGGCTTCACGGTCACCGCGTCCACCGACGTGGTCCCGGTCGCCGCCTTCGAGAACGACGAGAAGAAGCTCTACGGCGTCCAGTACCACCCCGAGGTCATGCACTCCACGCACGGCCAGCAGGTCCTGGAGCACTTCCTCTACCGGGGCGCCGGCCTGGAGCCGAACTGGACCACCACCAGCGTGGTCGAGGAGCAGGTCGCCGCGATCCGCGCGCAGGTCGGCACCAAGCGCGCGATCTGCGGGCTGTCCGGCGGCGTGGACTCCGCGGTCGCCGCCGCTCTCGTCCAGAAGGCCATCGGCGACCAGCTGACCTGCGTCTACGTCGACCACGGCCTGATGCGCAAGGGCGAGTCCGAGCAGGTCGAGAAGGACTTCGTGGCCGCCACCGGCGTCCAGTTGAAGGTCGTCGACGCCGAGGAGCGCTTCCTGACCGCACTGGCCGGGGTCAGCGACCCCGAGCAGAAGCGGAAGATCATCGGCCGCGAGTTCATCCGCGTCTTCGAGCAGGCCCAGGCCGAGTTGGTGGCCGAGGCCGGCGCCGAGGGCGAGGAAGTCGCCTTCCTGGTACAGGGCACGCTCTACCCGGACATCGTCGAGTCCGGCGGCGGCACGGGCACCGCCAACATCAAGTCGCACCACAACGTCGGCGGCCTCCCCGACGACATCGAGTTCGAGCTCGTCGAGCCGCTGCGCCAGCTGTTCAAGGACGAGGTCCGGATGGTCGGCACCGAGCTCGGCCTGCCCGAAGAGATCGTCCAGCGCCAGCCGTTCCCCGGCCCTGGCCTGGGCATCCGTATCGTCGGCGAGGTCACCAGGGAGCGCCTGGACCTGCTGCGCGAGGCCGACGCCATCGCCCGCGAGGAGCTGACCGCGGCCGGTCTGGACCGCGAGATCTGGCAGTGCCCGGTGGTCCTGCTCGCCGACGTCCGCTCGGTCGGCGTCCAGGGCGACGGCCGGACGTACGGCCACCCGATCGTGCTGCGCCCGGTGTCCTCCGAGGACGCGATGACCGCGGACTGGACCCGGATGCCGTACGAGGTGCTGGCCCGCATCTCCACCCGCATCACCAACGAGGTCGCCGACGTCAACCGCGTCGTCCTCGACGTCACCAGCAAGCCGCCGGGCACCATCGAGTGGGAGTGATCCCACCCGCCGCCTGACCACGCCGCCGCCCGGTCCGCCGGGCGGCGGCGTGCTGCGTTGTGCGGGCGAGGGCGTTCATGATGCAGGCCGACCGATCTGTGTCCGTCCCGGCCCTGGTGACCTGCGGTACTGAAAGGTAGCTTCCGCTTCGAGCATCAAGCGCCGTACGTGCCAGGAGGAGAGCCGGGATGCCCGAGCCGACGCCCATACCCACCGAACAGCTGCACTTCGCGATGCCGCCGACGCACGAGACCGTCGAGGGCGAACGGCGCCACCGCAAGGAGCGCCTGGTCGCGGCGCTGCGCCTCTTCGGGCGCTGCGGATTCGAGGAGGGCGTCGCGGGCCACATCACCGCCCGCGACCCGGAGTTCCCGCACTGCTTCTGGGTCAACCCCTTCGGGATGTCGTTCCGGCACATCACCGTCAGCGATCTGATCCTCGTGAACGCGGAGGGCAAGGTCGTCGAGGGCCGCTACCACGTCAACCAGGCCGCGTTCGCCATCCACGCCCAGGTCCACCGGGCCCGCCCGGACGTCGTCGCCGCGGCGCACAGCCACTCCACCTACGGCCGGGCGCTGTCCGCGCTGGGCGAGCTGCTGGAGCCGATCACCCAGGACGTCTGCGCCTTCTACGAGGACCATGCGCTCTTCGACGACTACACGGGCGTGGTCGTGGACGAGGAGGAGGGTCGGCGGATCGCGGCCGCTCTCGGCCCGCACAAGGCCGTGATCCTGCGCAACCACGGGCTGTTGACGGTCGGCGACTCGGTCGACGCGGCGGCGTGGTGGTTCCTGACGATGGAGCGCTCCTGCCAGGTCCAGCTCACCGCGAAGGCGGCCGGCAAGCCGGTGCTGATCGACCACCACAGCGCCGTCCACACCCGCGAACAGCTGGGCAACGACCTGGTCGCCTGGATCAACTACCAGCCGCTGTACCAGCAGACCGCCCGCAGCGAGCCGGACCTCTTCGACTGAGGGCGGCTGTTCGGGACGGGGCCTGCGGGCCGGGCCTGCGGGCCGGGCCTGCGGGGTGGGCCTGCGCGACGGCAGCCACGTACGTCTGCCACGTACGGCCGCCCCGCAGGCCCCGGTCTCACGAGGGTGGCAACAGCTCGCGCAGCGGCGCCACGGTCGCCGAGATGCCGTGGCTGAACGGCGCGTTGAAGTCCCAGACCAGGAACAGCAGAAAGGCGATCAGCGCGCTGAAGAGGCCGGCCATCAGCAACTCCCGCCCCGAACGCCGGATCTGCAACGTGAACATCACGCCGATGGAGATGGCGCCCCCGGCGATCAGCCCGAACCACACCACGCCCGGCAGCGTCGAATCGGCCGCGTCCGCACGGGCGGCGCGGGCCCCGTCGGCCGCCGCGACCTGATCGATCAGGGGCTGGTAGGACTGCCCTTCGAAGTCGTTGCGCGGGTGGTAGTCGGTGACGTCCGCCCGGACCTTCGTCAGCAGCTCGCCGCCACGCCGGGTCAGTTCCCCCTGCTCGGCCATGACCGGCCATTCCTTGTGCACCACATACGTCACATAGGCCCCGACATCCGAGCGGATCCGGTCCCGCACCGGCGTGGGGTAGGCCCGGGCTCGCGCACTGACCTCGTGCAGCGCCTGGGCCTCGGTCCGTACGGTGTCCTCGGCCGCACTCCTCGCCTCCCAGACGCCGGCGATGGCCAGGCCCAGCACGATCGCGTACACCACCCCCACCATCATCGTCAGATACTCGATCACATCCGGCGTTTCGGTCGGGTCGTCGTCCTCGCTGATCCGCCGCTCCTTGAGGACGGTGATGGTCAGGACGACGCCGCAGACCGCGGCCATGGCGATGGTCAGCACCAGCCATTGCGACATGGAGACCTCCTACGAGGAACGGCGCCCGGCGGAACCGGACGAGGAGCTCGAACGGGGACGGAGGGCGGCCCCGGCCAACACGGCCGGAGCGGTGAGCAGCAAGACCGTGGTCACCATCGAGCGCCCGTGGCGCGGCGGGTGGGACACCGGCGGATGGCTGCGGGGCAGGACGGGCGGCGGGGAGGAGGGG
>NZ_SDIF01000107.1 GCF_004122735.1 Streptomyces sioyaensis
CCACCCACCCCCACCCTTTACCCTTCGACCCCCACGGTGTAACAGTGTTACAGGCGCCTGGCACGACCCCCGCAAGTCACCGATGGCGAAGGGTGGTACGACATGGCACGCGTACGCTACGGAGCACGCACCGAGGCGGAGATCACCGCGGCGCGCACCGCCGGCTCCCGGCTTCCCGACATCTGGTCCACCGGCGTGGTCGCCGTCTGGGAGAGCGATCCGGACGCGGTCGCCGCCGTTCTGCCGCCGCCGCTCGCACCCACCGGGCGACCGCTGGTCCGGGCCACCATCAGCCGGGTCGAGCTGCCCGGCTACCCCCTGGGCGCGGGCTCGGTCGCCGTCGCGGCCGCGCACCACGGCACCGAGGGCTGGTATCCGCTCGTCATGCCGATGACCCACGAGCGGGCCCTGACCGGCGGCCGCGAGGTCTTCGGCGAACCGAAGAAGCTGGGCGAGGTCACCGTCGAGCGGGACGGCCCGGTGGTGCGTGCCGCGCTCGCCCGGCACGGCATCGCCTTCGTCGAGGTGCGCGGTGAGGTGAGTGGCCCGCTGCCGGTCCCGGAGCCGGTGCGGAAGACCGACTTCTACTTCAAGTTCCTTCCCGCCGTGGACGGTTCGGGCTTCGACGGCGACCCGGTGCTGGTGCACTGCCTGCGCCAGGAGAAGGTCCGCACCCTGGAGCGGATCACCGGCGAGGTCGTCATCCGGGAGTCGGCGTACGACCCCGTCGCCGACCTCCCCGTCCGCACGCTCGTCGAGCTCACCCTCGGCGAGAAGACCACCGACCAGCAGGGCCGGGTCGTCGAGCGGGTCAGCGCCCGGGATCTGCTGCCGTACGTCCACCAGCGCTACGACGATCCGCAGCAGCTCCTCGACGGCCCGCCCGAGGGGAGCGCCTGATGGAACTGCGGGCAGGACAGGTCGCGGTCGTCACCGGCGCCGCGAGCGGCATCGGCCGGGCCATGGCGCGCCGCTTCGCCGCGGAGGGGCTGTGCGTCGTCCTCGCCGACGTGGTGGAGGAGCCACTGCGCGCCGTCGCCGACGAGCTGACCGCGCAGGGCGCCCAGGTGCTGGCGCGCACCGTGGACGTCGGCGTCCGCGACGAGGTCGCCGCGCTCGCCGACGCCGCGTACGACGCCTTCGGCGCGGTCCATCTGCTGTGCAACAACGCGGGGGTGGGCTCCGGCGCCGAGGGGCGCATGTGGGAGCACGATCCCCGCGACTGGGAATGGGCGTTCGTGGTGAACATCTGGGGCGTCTTCCACGGCGTGCAGTGCTTCGTGCCCCGGATGCTGGCGGGCGGGGACCCCGGCCATGTCGTCAACACCTCCTCGACCGACGGCGGTATCGCGCCGCTGCCCACCGCGTCCGTCTATGCCGTCACCAAGGCGGCCGTGGTGACCATGACCGAGTCGCTGTACGCCCACCTGAAGGCCGAACGGGCCCCCGTCGGCGCCTCGGTGCTCTTCCCCGGTCCGCACATGCTGCGCACCGGCCTGTGGGAGTCGCACCGCAACCGGCCCGAGCGCTACGCCAAGTCCCGGCCGCGCCGTACCCCGTACCGCACCCTGGCCCAGTGGGAGGCGGCGATGAAGGAGGCCGGGCAGGAGGTCGCCTTCACGCCCGTGGAGGACGTCGCGCAGCAGGTCGTGGACGGCGTCCGGGCCGGCCGCTTCTGGCTGCTGCCGCCCGCCGCGCACACCGACGCGCAGATCAGGGCGCGGTCCGCCTCGATGCTCGACCGCGCCGCCCCGGCGTATCTGGAGCACTTCATCCTCGACCCGGACGACTGAGGGAGGTTCCGTCATGACGGACCCGCAGGCTTCCCAGGACCGGCAGTTCCCCGAGCAGGCGCAGGCCTCCGAGCAGGGTCAGTTGCCCGACCAGGGCCAGGCCCCCGAGCAAGGACAGCGCCCCGAGCGGCGCCAGGCCCCCGAGCACCGGCCCGGCGCGCACCACGACCTGCACGAGCCGTACCTGATCATCTCCTCCGACTGCCACGCCGGACTCCCCACCGAGGAGTACCGCCCCTATCTCGACGCCCGCTTCCACCGCGCCTTCGACGAGTTCCTCGGGCAGCGCGACGCCCGCCGCGCGGAGGCCACCCGCCTCGGCATCCGCAACGACGCCTTCGCCGAACGGTGGTTCCGGGACCACGAGGAGGGCCTGCGCGGCGGCTGGGATCCCGCCCAGCGGATCAAGGAGCTCGACGGTGACGGGGTCGCGGCGGAGGTCGTCTTCCCGGACGCGGACGCCGTCGACAGCGGTACGGCTGCCCCCTTCGGCGTGGGTCTCGGCCTCTCCGGCGACCACGACCCGGAGCTCGGCATGGCGGGCGCCCGGGCACACAACCGCTGGCTCGCCGACTTCGTCTCCGCACACCCCGAACGGCACTGCGGCGTCGCCCTGTTACCGGTCACGGCCGAGACCGGCCAGGTCGTCGCCGAGATCCACCGCGCCCGGGAGTCCGGGCTCGGCGCGCTGATGATCCCCGCCATGTGGGGCGGCAACGCGCCCTACCACGACCGCCGTTACGACCCGGTATGGGCGGCTGCCGCCGAGTGCGCGATGCCGGTGCTGACCCACTCCGGGTCGTCGCCCCGCCAGGAGTACGGGGACCACCTGGGGATCTTCGTGTCCGAGGTGACCTGGTGGCCGGCCCGCCCGCTGTGGTTCCTGCTGTGGTCCGGCGTCTTCGAACGCCACCCGGGCCTGCGGTTCGGCGTCGCCGAATCCGGCTGCTGGTGGCTCCCCAACCTCCTGTGGTTCATGGACCGCCTCTACCTCGGCGCCCACGGCGGCAAGAAGCTCTCCCCGTTCGCCGCCCTCAAACGCCCGCCGCACGAGTACCTCGACCGGCAGGTCTTCGTCTGCGCCACCAACACCAAGCGCCGCGAGCTCGCCCAGCGCTACGAGATCGGCGTCGACAACATCCTGTGGGGCAGCGACTTCCCGCACCCCGAGGGCACCTGGCCCGACACCCGCGGCTGGCTGCAAAAGACCTTCCACGACATCCCGGTCGCCGAGACCCGGCGGATGCTCGGGCTGTCCGCCGCCGAGGCCTTCGGCTTCGACACCGCCGCCCTGGCCCCGCTGGCCCGCCGTATCGGCCCCACTCCGGCCGGACTCGGCCAGCCGGCCGACCAGCCGGCGGTCGAGGCTTCGTGGGCCCGCTCGCGCGAGGTGGGCCGCCACTGGCTGACGGATCACGACTTCCCGGTACTGGGGGCCGCCCGATGACACCGGAGCGCTACACCGTCATCTCCGCCGACTGCCACGCCGGCGCCGACCTCCTCGACTACCGGCCGTATCTGGCCGCCCGGCACCACGAGGCCTTCGACGACTGGGCGGCGGCCTACGTCAACCCGCACGAGGACCTGCTGGCCGACACCGCCGACCGCAACTGGAACTCCGCCCGCCGGCTGGCCGAACTCGAAGCCGACGGCATCGTCGCCGAGGTCGTCTTCCCCAACACCATCCCGCCGTTCTTCCCCTCCGCGTCCCTGATGGCCCCGGCGCCCGCCACCCGTGAGGAGTTCGCGCGGCGCTGGGCGGGCCTGCGCGCCCACAACCGCTGGCTCGCCGACTTCTGCGCCGAGGCACCCGGCCGGCGGGCCGGCGTCGCCCAGATCCTCCTCAACGACGTCGACGAGGCCGTACGGGAGGTCCGCCGCACCAAGGAGGCCGGCCTCACCGGCGGCATCATGCTCCCCGGCACCCCGCCCGGATCCGGCCTGCCCGAACTCCACTCCGAGGTCTACGACCCGCTCTGGGCCGTCTGCGCGGAGCTGGAGGTGCCCGTCAACCACCACGGCGGCTCCGCCTCCCCGCCGCTCGGCGACGCACCCGCCGCCCGCGCCGTGTTCATGGTCGAGACGACCTGGTTCTCGCACCGCGCGCTGTGGCACCTGATCTTCGGCGGGGCCTTCCGCCGCCACCCGGGCCTGCGCCTCGTCCTCACCGAACAGGGCTCCGGCTGGATCCCCGGCGTCCTGGACATGCTGGACTACTACCACGGCCGGCTGGCCGCGGCCGCGTCCGCCGCCACCGCCGAGGCCAAATTCGGCGCCGGCCTGGGCGCGGCCATGGGCAGCACCCCGGCGGAGCTGTGGCGCGACCACTGCTTCGTCGGCGCCAGCTTCATGCGCCCGCACGAGGTCCCGCTCCGCCACCGGATCGGCCTCGACAAGATCATGTGGGGCAGCGACTACCCCCACGACGAAGGCACCCACCCCTACTCCCGCGAGGCGCTGCGCCTCGCCTACGCCGGTCTGCCGGCCGACGAGGCCGCCGCCATGCTCGGCACCAACGCGGCCCGCGTCTACGGCTTCGACCTCGCCCGCCTCGCCCCCCTCGCCGCCCGCGTCGGCCCGGCGGTCTCCGAGGTCGCCGTACCCCTGGACGAGGTCCCACCGGACGCCACCAGCCCGGCGTTCGCCCCGGGCGGGTCGCTCCGGGTGTGGTGAGGGGTGGCCCGTCACCGCGCCGGGTGCCCGGTGTGGTGACGGGAGCCCCCGGATCCTGTCCACGCCGTCGTCGACGGCCGCCGGACACGGCGAGGGCGGGTGCGCCGGTCGTCGGACCTCGATTCCGGCCGTCGTGGAGGGCTCCGCGGAGCGCGCCGCCGCACACAGCTGACGGCACGTCTCACATACTTATCGGTAACAACCCCTAGCGGCACCGCCGTCCACGCCTTTATGGTGCGGGGCATGCCGCACCTGCCCGATGTCGTGTTGTGGTCCGTACCGGCCTTCGTCCTGCTCACCGTGGTCGAGATGGTGAGCTATCGCCTGCATCCCGACGAGGACGCGGAGGGCTACGAGGTCAAGGACGCCGCCACCAGCGTCGGCATGGGCCTCGGCAGCCTGGTCTTCGACGCGCTGTGGAAGATCCCCATCGTGGCGATCTACGCCGCGATCTACGAACTCACCCCGCTGCGCATCCCCGTGGTGTGGTGGACGCTGCCGCTGATGCTGCTCGCCCAGGACTTCTTCTACTACTGGTCGCACCGCGGGCACCACGTCATCCGCATCCTGTGGGCCTGCCACGTGGTGCACCACTCCAGCAAGAAGTTCAACCTCACCACCGCCCTGCGCCAGCCCTGGACGACCTGGACCGTCTGGCCGTTCTACGTCCCGATGATCGCCCTCGGCGTGCATCCGGCCGCGATCGCCTTCACCTCCGGGGCCAACCTCGTCTACCAGTTCTGGGTGCACACCGAGCGGATCGGCTTCCTGCCCCGGCCCGTCGAGTTCGTGCTCAACACCCCGTCCCACCACCGCGTCCACCACGCCTCGCAGGGCGGCTACCTGGACCGTAACTTCGGCGGGATCCTGATCATCTGGGACCGGATGTTCGGCTCGTTCGTCGCCGAGACCGAGCGGCCGGTCTACGGCCTCACCAAGAACGTCGAGAGCTTCAACCCGCTGCGGGTGGCCACCCACGAATACGCCGCCATCGCCCGCGACATCCGCGCCGCGGACAGCTGGCGCGAGCGCGCCGGACGGGTGTTCCGCGGACCGGGCTGGCAGCCGGCCGCGGCGGCGGGCGCAGAGCCCGCGGGCCACGGCTCGCCGGCCCGCACCTCCGTCGAGGAGCCCGCCGCGTGACGGCACGGTGGCCACGGGCCGCGGGGCCGCTGCTGGGGCTGTTCGCCGTGCTCGCCCTGGTGCACCTCGGGGCGCTGCTCGGGGACGTCACGACCGTCGCACAGCTCACCAAGCCCGCGCTGATGCCGGTGCTCACCGGATACGCCCTGGCCCGCGGCGGCCCGCCGCTGCTCGCCGGCGCCCTGCTGTTCGGCTGCGGCGGCGACACCTTCCTCCAGATCGGCGGGGACCTCGCCTTCCTGGTGGGCATGGGCTCGTTCGCCGCCGGGCACGTCTGCTACCTGCTGCTGTTCGTCCGGCACGGTGCCCGGCCCGGCGGGGGGCGGCCCGGACTCGCGCCGGCGCTCGCCGCCGCGTACGGCGCGGTGCTGGCCGTCACCGTCGTGCTGCTGTGGCCGGATCTCCCGGCCGAGCTGCGGATCCCGGTCGCCGGCTACAGCCTGCTGCTCACCGCGATGGCGTTCGGCGCGCTCCGGGCAGGCCTCCTGGCCGCCGTCGGCGGGCTGCTCTTCCTGCTCTCCGACACCCTGATCGCCAGCGGCATCGCACACTGGCCGCAGCTGCCGCTGCCGCAGTTCTGGATCATGCTCACCTATGCCGCGGCCCAGTACGCGCTGGCCGGCGGCGTGCTGCGCGCCGCCGCCACCGCTCCCCGGCCCGCACCGGACCGCCCGCGGGCGCCGCGGACGGCGGACATACCGTCACCGCGTACACCCGCCGGATAGGCCCGGGCAGGGCAGGGAAAGCCCGGACAGGCCGCGGGACTTGAGTCTCCCCCCCCGTGGGAGACCCGAGAGTGGAGGGCATGTACGAGGACGGCACGGGCCTGCTCACCATCGGCGCACTGGCGCGCCTGACCGGTGTCCCGGTCAAGACGATACGGAACTGGTCGGACCAGGCCCTGCTGCCGCCCGCACCCCCGCGGGCTACCGGCTCTACGGCCCGGACGCCCCGGCCCGCCTGGAGATCGTGCGCAGCCTGCGCGACCTGGGCATCGGCACGGCGGCGATCCGGTCCGTAGTACACCGCGAGCGCACCATCGCCGAGACGGCGACGCAGTGGGCGGACGCGCTGGACGCGCGGGCTGGAGCGTCCGGGAGTTGCTCGACCACATGGTGTGGGAGAACCTGATGGCCGCCTCGATCGCCGAGGGCGCCCCGCGCGGCGACCTCGCCGCCGACCACCTCGGCGACGACCACCGCGCCGCGTTCGAGGACTCCGCCCTCGCCGCCCTCGCCGCCTTCACCGACAGCGGGATGCTCCACCGCACCTTCGGCCCCTACGAGGCGCCCGGCGCGATGCTCGTCCAGCAGGTCGTGGTCGAACTCCTCGCCCACGGCTGGGACTTGGCGCGGGCGACCGGCGCACCGACCGGCCTTGCGCCCCAGGTCGCGGAGGAGACCCTGGCCGCGGCCCGCAGGATCTACGGCGCCGCGCCGCGCACCGAGGGCGGCTCGTTCGCCCCGGAGCGCCCAGCCCCGCCCGGTGCGAGCGCCACGGACCGGCTGGCGGCCTTCCTCGGCCGCGACCCGGCCTGACCGCCCCGCCCGCGGGCCCGCGCACACCGCAGCGAAGAGGGCCGGGTGGCGCACCACCCGGCCCTTCCCGCACGTACCGGAAACCGTCCGGACGTTACTTCTTCACCGCGTCCAGCGCATCGACGATGCCGTAGCCGAAGTGGCTGTTGACGTGCTTGGTGCCGGTGCAGGTGGCGTCACCCGTGGGGCAGCCGGGGTTGTCCGCCTGCTCCTTGAGGAGCCACTGGAGCTCCTGCGGGCTGGACTTCGGGTGGGCGCTCTTGAGCAGCGCCGCGACGCCGGAGACGTGCGGGGTCGCCATGGACGTGCCGGCCAGGTAGGCCCAGTCACCGCCCGGCATGGTGGAGAGGATGTTGCCGTTCTTGGCGGGCAGCTCGGGCACCTGCCGGGAGTCACCGCCCGGCGCGGCCACATCGATCTGGCCGAGGCCGTAGTTCGAGTAGTACGACTTGAGCTGGTGCACACCCGTCGCCGCGACCGTCACCGTGCCCGGCAGCTGGGTGGGCACGTCCCAGCAGGTCTTGGGGTTGATGGTGCGCTGGACCGGGGTGGAGTCGTTCGGGCTGGAGGCGTCGGGCAGCTGGGGAGCCGCCAGGTCGAGGCCGGAGTTGCCCGCCGCGGCGACGTTGAGCACGCCCTTGCGCTGGGCGTAGCTCGCCGCCCGGCCGACCGCGTCGATGATGGCGGCCTGGTCCGCGTCGTTCTTGCAGTTGAACATCCACGGGTCGACGTAATAGCTGTTGTTGGTCACCGAGATGCCGTGGTCGGCGGCGAAGACGAAGGCGCACACCACGCTCTCGGCGTAGAAGAGGCTGGTCTCCGGCTCGCTGACCTTGAGGGCGGCTATCTTCACGCCCGGGGCGACCCCCGCCACGCCGACGCCGTTACGGGCCGCCGCGATGGTGCCCGCCACATGGGTGCCGTGGTAGTCGTCGTCCGGGTTCCAGGGCCGCCAGGCGCCCTTGGACGTATCGGCCACCCCGCCCACGCAGTTGGCGGACTGCTTCGCGGAGAAGTTGGGCTTCAGGTCGGGGTGGGTGTCGTCCACCCCGGTGTCGATGATGCCGACGGTGACGTTCCTGCTGCCGGCGTTCACCTTCGCGGCCTGGTCGGCCTTGATGGCCGGCAGGTCCCACTGCAGCGGTTCCAGCGGCTCCTCGCCGTTCGCCTTCGCCACGCTGCCGGCCGCCTTGAGCTGCGACTTCGACAGGTCGATCCGCTGCGGCTTGCCGACGTCGGTGGTGCCCTGCGCCTTCAGCGGCGCGGTGCGGGTCGCGCCCGCCGACTGCACGCCCGGCACCGTCCGCATCTCGGCGGCGAACTGCGGGTTGGCCGAGTGGACGACAGTCACGCCTATCCGCTCATGGGCGATGACCACCTTCCCGCCGGCCTTGGTTATCGCCTTCGCGATCCGGCCGGCCATGGTGTGGCCGGGCGTGGCGTTCACGACGTACGACAGCAGCGGGCCGCTGTCCGAGGCGGCGGCGGCCGGGGCGGTGTCCGTGGACGCGGCGGTGGCCGCGGTCGGGAGGAAACCGAGCGACGCCGTCAGAGCCAGTCCGAGCGGTACGGCCAGCGCCCGCGTGCGTCTGGATCGGGGATGAGCCATGGGTACTCCACATCATCCGTGAGACCGCCCGTGCACGGATTGCGCACGGGCGGATACATGAGAGGTGAAGTTATCGGCGATCAACGGCCCACAGCAATGGAACGGGGAGAAAACCTGTCAGGAGTGGCGAATTGATATCGCGTCAGTCCGTTTCGGTGCGCCCCTGAGAGGCCGTCAGGGCTGGTCCGGGTCGCCAGGGCCGGTCAGCCGTCGCGTCGCAACGCGGCGATGCTCAGCAGCGGCAGGGCGATCCGCGGGCCGTACCAGCGGCGCGCGGCCGCGGCCGGACCGGAGCGCGGCTCCTGCGGGGTGACGGGGAGCGGCGCCGGCAGCCGGACACTGCCGTAGGGGCGCCGACGGGGAGCGGGTGGCTGCGGGGCCTGCTGTGGCGGCGGGTTCACACCGGGCTCAACGAAGCGCCCCGCGCGCGGTGGCGGGCCGTCACGGCCATTCCGCGGATTCTTCTGGGATTCAACCAACGGCCCCCTGTCGCATCGTATGACGCACCTCTACCATGCGTGATCTACATCACTTACCTGAGCTTTACCGTCGGTCCAGCTCCTCCCGTGCAGCGCCGTCGGACCGGCACTGGGAACCCGCCCCTTCGCGTCAGGAGATTCCGTGAGCGCCGCACCGACCCTCGACCCGGGGACACACGAGCCGCCCGACTACCGCCAGGTGCAGTCGAGCGCGGAATTCGATGAACTCCGCCGCGCACACCGCTCGTTCGCCTTCCCGGTCACCGTCGCCTTCCTCCTCTGGTACCTCGGCTACGTGCTGCTGTCGAGCTATGCCGGCGGCTTCATGGCCACCAAGGTCCTCGGCCACCTCAACGTCGCCTTCGTCCTCGGCCTCGCCCAGTTCGCCACGACCTTCCTCATCGCCTGGTGGTACTCCCGGCGCGCCGCCGCGCGGCTCGACCCCAAGGCCGAGGCCATCAAGTCCCGTCTGGAGGGCGACGCATGAACCTCACCTCCCAGCCGCTCGCGCTCCCGCTCGCGGCCGGCGGCGCGGGCGAGCACCGCGCCCTGATCATCACCCTCTTCGCGGTCTTCGTCGCCGCCACCCTCGGCCTCACGGTCTGGGCCGGCCGGCAGACCAAGGGCGCGGAGGACTTCTACGCCGGCGGACGGCAGTTCAGCGGCTTCCAGAACGGCCTGGCCATCTCCGGCGACTACATGTCCGCCGCGTCCTTCCTCGGCATCGCCGGCGCCATCGCCCTCTTCGGCTACGACGGCTTCCTCTACTCCATCGGCTTCCTCGTGGCCTGGCTCGTGGCGCTGCTCCTGGTCGCCGAACCGCTGCGCAACACCGGCCGGTTCACCATGGGCGACGTCCTCGCCCACCGGATGCGCCGGCGCCCGGTCCGTACCGCCGCCGGTGTCTCCACCATCATCGTCTCGATCTTCTACCTGCTCGCCCAGATGGCGGGGGCGGGCGCCCTGGTCACCCTGCTCCTGGGCATCACCAGCGAGGCGGGCAAGATCCTGGTCGTCGTCCTCGTCGGCGTCGTGATGATCCTGTACGTCACCATCGGCGGGATGAAGGGCACCACCTGGGTCCAGATGGTCAAGGCGGTGCTGCTGATCGCCGGCACCCTGCTGATCACCTTCCTGGTGGCGCTGAAGTTCCACTTCAACATCTCCACGCTGCTCGGCGCCGCCGCGGAGAACAGCGGCAAGGGGTCCGCCTTCCTGGAGCCCGGCCTCAAGTACGGAGCCACCGCCACCTCGAAGATCGACTTCATCTCGCTGGGACTCGCCCTCGTCCTGGGCACCGCGGGCCTGCCGCACATCCTCATCCGCTTCTACACCGTCCCCACCGCCAAGGCCGCCCGGAAGTCCGTGAACTGGGCGATCGGCATCATCGGTGTCTTCTACCTGATGACCATCGCGCTCGGCTTCGGCGCCGCCGCCCTCATCGAGCCCGGGACGATCACCGCGTCCAACAAGGCGGGCAACACCGCGGCCCCGCTGCTCGCCGAGGCGATCGGCGGCGGCCCCGGCTCCACCGGCGGCGCCGTCCTGCTCGCCGTGATCTCCGCCGTGGCCTTCGCCACCATCCTCGCGGTGGTCGCCGGACTCACCCTCGCCTCGTCCTCGTCCTTCGCCCATGACCTGTACGTCAACGTCCTGCGCAAGGGCCGGGCCACCGAGAAGGAGGAGATCGGCGCGGCCCGCTGGGCGACCGTCGGCATCGGCGGTGTCGCCATCGTCCTGGGGGTCTTCGCCCGCGGGCTGAACGTCGCCGGCCTGGTGGCGCTCGCCTTCGCGGTCGCCGCCTCCGCCAACCTCCCCACTCTCCTGTACAGCCTCTTCTGGAAGCGCTTCACCACCCGGGGCGCGCTCTGGTCCATCTACGGCGGCCTCGCCTCCTCCGTCCTGCTGGTGCTCTTCTCCCCGGTCGTCTCCGGGAAGGAGACATCGATGTTCCCCGGCGCGGACTTCGGCTTCTTCCCGCTGGAGAACCCCGGCCTGATCTCCATCCCGCTCGGCTTCCTGCTCGGCTGGCTGGGGTCGCTGCTGTCCAAGGAGGAGCCGGACGCCGCGAAGTACGCCGAGCTGGAGGTCCGCTCGCTGACCGGTACCGGGGCCCACTGAGACCGGCCGCCGGTCCGTTCCCACAGGGCCCGGGCGGGGTGGCGTCGTAGAGAGCTACGACGCCACCCCGCCCACCTCGTGCTTCTCCGCCCTGCCCGCTTGTCACACCCATCACGTAGGCTCGAACACGTACCTGTCCGCGAAGGGCAGACATCGTGAGCCATTTCTCGGGGAGGGGGCCCAGTGCTCATCGACACCTACGGTCGTGTGGCCACCGACCTGCGCGTTTCACTCACCGACCGCTGCAATCTGCGGTGCACGTACTGCATGCCGGAGGAAGGCCTGCAGTGGCTCGCCAAGCCCGATCTGCTCACCGACGACGAGATCGTCCGGCTGATCACCATCGCCGTGCGGGACCTGGGCATCGAGGAGGTCCGCTTCACCGGCGGTGAACCGCTGCTCCGCCCCGGCCTGCCCGGCATCGTGGAGCGCGTCGCCGCCCTCACCCCGCGCCCCCAGATGTCCCTGACCACCAACGGCATAGGCCTGCAGCGCACGGCCGCCGCGCTGCGCGACGCCGGGCTCGACCGCGTCAACGTCTCGCTGGACACCCTGCGGCCGGAGGTCTTCCAGGCCCTGACCCGCCGCAAGCGGCACGACGACGTCCTGCGCGGTCTGGACGCGGCCCGCGCGGCCGGGCTGACCCCCGTCAAGGTCAACGCCGTCCTGATGCCGGGCCTCAACGACGACGAGGCCCCCGACCTCCTGGCCTGGGCGATCGCCCACGACTACGAGCTCCGCTTCATCGAGCAGATGCCCCTGGACGCCCAGCACGGCTGGAAGCGCGACGGCATGATCACCGCCGGTGACATCCTCACCTCGCTGCGCACCCGCTTCACGCTCACCCCCGAGGGCCAGGAGGAGCGCGGCTCCGCCCCCGCCGAGCGCTGGCTGGTGGACGGCGGCCCCCACCGCGTCGGGGTGATCGCCTCCGTCACCCGCCCGTTCTGCCGGGCCTGCGACCGCACCCGGCTCACCGCCGACGGCCAGATACGCACCTGCCTCTTCGCCACCGAGGAGACGGATCTGCGGACGGCGCTGCGCTCCGGAGCCCCCGACGACGAGATCGCGCGGCTGTGGGAGACCGCGATGTGGGGCAAGAAGGCGGGCTCCGGTCTGGACGACCCGTCCTTCCTGCAGCCGGAGCGCCCGATGTCCTCGATCGGCGGCTGAAGCGCCGGGCGTCTGAAGCGCCGGGCGGCTGAAGCGGTCAGCGGCTGAAGCGGTCGCCGGTTGAAGCGCTCGGCGTCTGATGCGGTCAGTGGCTGAAGCAGTCAGTCGGCGCAGCGGTCAGTGGCCGGCGGCCGACGCCTCCCACTCCTCCAGCGTCACCACGTCCTTCAGAAAGCCGCGCACGCCGAGGAACTGCGACAGATGCTCCCGGTGCTCCTCGCACGCCAGCCAGGTCTTGCGCCGGTCCGGAGTGTGCAGCTTCGGGTTGTTCCAGGCCAGCACCCATACGGCGGCGGCGCGGCAGCCCTTCGCGGAGCAGATGACGGCACTGTCGCCGCGGGGGGCGTCCTGGGGATTCGGGGAGTTCACGGCCTCAACCCTACGTCCTGCGCACCGGCCCTCAGGGCCCGCGGACATGACGACGCCGGGCAGCCACGGGGGGAGCCGCCCGGCGTCGGTCCGTCGCTCCGACGGGGGATGCGGAGCGCGTACGCAGTATGTCACGGGGGATGGTGCCTGGTGCACCGGAACTCCATGATTGATCTGAGCTTTTCTTGAGCTTTGCAGACCGCGCCGAGATCAACTGGGGTCGGGCCGCGGGCCGGACGTGCCCGTCGCCGGCCGGTCCGGAACGGGCTCCGCGGGGGCGTCGGAGGCCTCCCGCGTCAGCATCGGCCTGGTCGGCGCCGCGATGAACGTCTTCGGGACCGAAGTGGCGTTCTCCCGGCCCGCGTTGGCGATCACCACCGCGATGTAGGGCAGCGCCAGACCCAGCACCAGCGTCGCGATCGCCACCGGCCGCTCGACGTTCCACAGCACCACGGTCAGCACCACGGCCACCGTCCGCACCGCCATCGAGATCACATACCGGCGCTGCCGCCCGCGGACGTCCTCGGACAGGCCCTGCCGCGCTCCCGTGATCCGGAAGGCCTGGCCGCTGCTCTGCTTCCGCATCACTTCCACCACCTGCTCAGTCGTGCCGGATTCTCCCCGAAATCCGGTCGGATTCCACGGTACGCCGCGGTCGCGCCGGCTACGAGACCGGGTCGTGCCGTGCCCGCTCGGGCCCCGTCCGCCCGTTGCCCGGCTCCGGGGTGCGCCCGGGCCGCCGTGGGGCGACACTGAGGGGCGAACATCTGCACCGCGCCGCAAGAGGAGGCGTCATGACGTGGTTGTGGGCCATCATCGTGGGCCTGGTGCTGGGCCTGATCGCCAAGGCCCTCATCCCGGGCAAGCAACAGATTCCGCTCTGGCTGACCGTGATCTTCGGCATGCTGGGCAGCGTCCTGGGCAACTGGGCGGCCACCGGCCTCGGGGTCGCCGACACCAGGGGCATCGACTGGATCCGGCACCTGCTGCAACTGGCCGGTGCGGTCGTCATCGTCGCCATCGGGGACCGTCTCTGGGTCTCCCTGCGCGGCCACAAGAGACACGCCACCTAGGACACGCCACCTAGGACACGCCACCTAGGACAGGTCACCTCCTGGGACACCAGGGCGCGCCACCTGGCAGTGGCAGCGGACGTCCGGCCCTGACCGGCCCGGGCGCACCCCGGTGGCACACACGACAGGGGCGGCCGGCGCGCACCCGTGCGCACCGGCCGCCCACCGCTTCCGGCTCAGCGGCCGTCGAGCTGCGCCAGCTTCCGTCCGGCCTTCAGGTACGTCACCCCGGCCGTGTCCGCCAGCTTCTCGGCCAGGACCTCGCGCAGCGGACGGACGGCGTCGGCCTCCGCGAGCACCACGGTCTGCTGACCGTCGGCGCCCTCCACGACCAGCCGCAGCGCATTCTGCTTGGCCAGCCGCCGCGCCGCCGAGGCGCTCGGCGTGAACTCCAGCACGGTCGTCAGCACCGTCGCCACCGTCTCGGCGGCGTGCGCGGCGACCTCGACGACCGGCAGCGACTCCACGTCGGAGAACGACTTCTTGGAGAACTGCGCGATGAACCCGGCCCGCGCCGCCATCGCCGCGTCCAGGCCGTACAGCGCGGCCACCACCTCGCCCGCGAGGATCTTCTTCAGATCCATCGGGTGCAGCGAGCGGTCCGCGACCCGGCCCAGGGCGAGCCCGATCTCCTCGTCGGTCCACTCCGTCCAGGCCTTGAGGTACGGCTCCATCAGCCGGTCCGGCACCGACATGATCTTGCCGAAGACATCGTCGGCGGGCGCGCTCAGCCCGACGTAATTGCCCTTGGACTTGGACATCTTGGCGCCCGTGCCGTCCGTGCCCTCGATCAGCGGCATGGTGACGATCAGCTGCGGGGTCTGCCCGCGCAGCTCCATCAGCTTGCGGGCCATCTGCAGATTGAGCAGCTGGTCCGAGCCGCCGAGCTCCACGTCGCAGTTGAGCGCCACCGAGTCCAGGCCCTGCGCGACGGGGTAGAGCAGCTCCGTCATGGTCAGACCGGAGCCGGCCGCCAGCCGGTTGCGGAAGTCCTCGCGCTGCAGCAGCTGCGAGGCCGGCACGTGGGCGAGCAGCGCGAGCAGCTCCGGGAAGGTGTAGGGCGCCAGCCACTCGCTGTTCTGCCGGAAGCTGACCTTCTCGAAGTCGAAGAAGGGGCGTACCTGCTCGCGGTAGGTGGCGAGGTTGTGCGCGATGTCCTCGTCGGTCAGCGGCGGCCGCTCGGCGGTGCGGCCCGACGGGTCGCCGATCTTGGCGGTGAAGTCGCCGATGATCAAAGTGACGTCATGGCCCAGCCGCTGGAACCGGCTCAGGATGATCAGCGGGACCGCATGCCCCAGGTGCACATCGGTCGCCGTCGGGTCGATGCCCAGCTTGATGTGCAGGCCCCGGCCGGCCGCCCGGCGCTCCTCGATCCGCTCGGCCAGCTTGTCCACGCCCGGCAGGACCTCGACCGTACGGGACGCGATCAGCTCGGCCTGCTCCTTGGCCGACAGGTCCGTCAGGTCATAAGAGCGCCGGGCCGCCGTCTCCTGGAGCAGCTCCTGGACGGTGGCGTCCGAGGAGAGGTCGGTGGAGAGCAGCGCGATGGCGCGGGCGACGGATTCGCCGAGGCGTGTCATGGCGTTCCTGATCGATCGGTATTTCCCGTGAGGGAGGACAGGGCGTCCCAGAAGGGACGGGCAGAAGTCTATGGCCAGCGCAGCGGGCCCCACACACGGGTTTACGCGGGCGGGGCCCGGCACCGGGGGGACCGGTCCCGTCACACCCCGCGGCTGACCGAACTCATATGGAAGTCCGCGACCCGCAGGGCCGGCATCGCGGCCCGGGTGAAGTAGTCGCCCCACTCACGCGGCAGGGTCCGCTCCGTACGGCCCGCCTCCACCGCCCGGGACAGCAGATCCACCGGCGACTCGTTGAACCGGAAGTTGTTCACCTCGCCGGTCACCTCGCCGTTCTCGACCAGATAGACGCCGTCCCGGGTCAGCCCGGTCAGCAGCAGCGTCGCCGGGTCCACCTCGCGGATGTACCACAGGCAGGTCAGCAGCAGCGTGGGACCGTCGTGCCCGGAGGCCGCCACCATCTCGTCCAGCGAGCGTGAACCGCCGCCCTCCAGGAGGAGGTTGTCGATACCCGGCGCCACCGGGAGCCCGGTCAGCCCGGCGCTGTGCCGGGTGGTCGGCAGCCGGTGCAGGACGCCCTCGCGGATCCACTCGGTGGGCGCGAGCGGCAGCCCGTTGTCGAAGATCGAGGCGTCGTCGCCGGAGGAGTGGGCCAGGACGAACGGGGCGCACTCCAGACCGGCCGCCCGCGGGTCGCTGTGCAGCGTCAGCGGCAGCTCGCTGAGCCGCTCGCCCAGCCGGGTGCCCGCCCCGGGCCGGGCCGCGTCCGAGCCGTCGGCCGGCCGGGAGAAGACCGTACGGCCCTCCGCGGCGTCCCGGGCCCCGGACGACCACATCTGGTAGATCAGCAGGTCGGCGACGGCGGTCGGCGGCAGCAGCGTCTCGTACCGCCCGGCGGGCAGCTCGATCCGCCGCTCCGCCCAGCCCAGCCGCCGGCTCAGCTCGGTGTCCATCTCCCGCGGATCGACATCGCTGAAGTCCCGGGTCGCCCGGCCCGCCCAGGCCGAGCGGGGTTCGGCGCCGGAACCGGCCGACTTCGCGTTCAGCTCCAGGGTCCCGGTGGGCTGGTCGTGCCGCAGCCGCAGCCCGGCCGAGGTGCCCAGATACGACGAGACCACGCCGTGGTGCGCGAAGCCGTACAGCTCCCGGCCGCCGGAGCGGGCCTGCAGGAAGGCCTCGCCGAGCGCCGGTGCGAACGCCGCGAACACCTCCGAGGAGGTCTCGGCGGGCGCCTCGGTGAAGTCGGCGGACGCCTTCTCGCCGCCCACCAGCGGCTGCGCGTCCTCGGCGGGCCCGGCCTCCCGGGCCGCCGCCTCGGCCGCCCGGACCAGCGGCTCCAGCTCGTCCGCCGTCACCGCGGAGCGCGTCACGACGCCGGACGCGGTGCCCTGCCCGCCGTCGACGGTCGCCACGACGGTGAGGGTGCGGCCGCGGGTGACGCCGTTGGTGGTGAGCGCGTTGCCCGCCCAGCGCAGATTGGCGCTGGAGTGCTCGTCGGCGATGACCACACAGCCGTCGGCCCGGGAGAGCTCCAGGGCCCGCTCGACGATCTCGTGCGGCGTAGTGGTGCGACGGCTCATCGACCGGCCTCCTGCGTCGTGTTCGGCATGCTCACGAGGGTCACGCCCCGGAAGAGCCGGTCCCCGTGCCCGGTCCTACGGAGACGGCGACCGGCGCACCGGACGTACCCCGGGGACATCGCGAACATCCCCCTCCGACAGGCATCTGTGCAGGTCAGGCGGCTCTTCATGGTCTACCTCAATCCCTGTCCATACCGGTTCAGCCCGGACTCCGCGGGGTCTGGTGACGATGTGGTGTCGACCTGGGAGCAGAGCTTATCGGCGGCCGCCGCGCGGGCGGAGACGGACGCCGGCCGACCGGAGCGGGCGGCGGCAACCGGAGCGGGCGGCGGCAACCGGGACGGGCGGCTCTCCGGCGCGGCGTGGCCACGATGGCTCGCCGCTGGTCCGTGACCGCGAGCCGGCCGCCTGTGTCATGAGGGCTGCACGCCCCCATCAACACTCGCTGAGCGCGCCTTCCAGGCGCTCACGAAAGGGTGGCAGGTGCCCTTCTGCTGAAGCTACTACGTGTTCCAGCGTGTTCATGACCGTAAGCAGCTCAGCGATCTCTCCGGGTGCCGGACTGATGCTCACGAAAGCAGCCAAATACTGTTCCGCTTTTGCCCAGTCCGACATCATGCAGTGAGCAAGGAAAAGGTTACCTACATCCGCGACCGCTGCCGATGACAGGTCGGAATGATCAGGAGTGCACAGCTCGACCACGCGCATCAAATGTGTTTGGCTTCCTGGGTCTTGCACGGCATAGAGCACAACTGCCGTCTCATAGTGAACCCACGCGTTTTCAGGGTCGAGTTCGATGGCGCGGCTGAGATCGGCCTTGGCCTCCTCGTACCGACCTGAAACGCGGTGGACAACGCCACGATTGGTCATGGCAAAGGAGTTTTCGGGGTCGAGTTCCATGGCGCGATCGAGGTCGGCCAGGGCTTCCCCGTACCGGCCGGCAACGCGATAGGCGTAGCCGCGGTTGGCGATGGTCCAGGCGCTGTCGGGGTTGAGTTCCACGGCGCGGGTGTAGTCGGCCAGGGCTTCCTCGTGCCGGTTTGCAAGGTGGTGAATTTCGCCCCGGCTGGCGAGGGCCCACGCATATTCGGGGTTGAGTGCGATGGCGCGGTCGAGGTCGGTCAGGGCTTCCTCGTACCGGCCCATGGACTGGTATGTCTGGCCGCGGCTGGCGAGGGCCCACGCATATTCGGGGTTGAGTTCGATGGCGCGGTTGAAGTCGGTCAGGGCTTCCTCGTGCCGGGTGGCAAGGCGGTGAGTCTCGGCGCGACTGGCGAAGGTCCAGGCGCTGTCGGGGTTGAGTTCCACGGCGCGGGTGTAGTCGGTCAGCGCTTCCTCGTACCGGTCCATGGAACGGTATGTCTGGCCGCGGCTGGCGATGGTCCAGGCGCTGTCGGGGTTGAGTGCGATGGCGCGGTCGAGGTCGGTCAGGGCTTCCTCGTACCGGCCCATGGACTGGTATGTCTGGCCGCGGCTGGCGAGGGCCCACGCATGGTCGGGTTCGAGTTCGATGGCGCGGTTGAAGTCGGTCAGGGCTTCCTCGTGCCGGGTGGCAAGGCGGTGAGTCTCGGCGCGACTGGCGAAGGTCCAGGCGCTGTCGGGGTCGAGTGCGATGGCGCGGTTGTAGTCGGCCAGGGCCTCCTCGTACCGGCCCATGGCGTGGTACGTCTGGCCGCGGCTTTCGATGGCCCAAGCGATGGTGGGTTCGAGTTCGATGGCGCGGTCGAAGTCGACCAAAGCCTCCTCGTTCCGGCTTGTAAGGCGATACGTCTCGCCGCGGCCACGGAAGGCACGGGCCGTCTGTTCATGGTCAAGAGCCGAGGTGTAGTCCGCCAAAGCTTGCGTGTAGTTGCCGGCCGTGCGGTACTCCCAGCCTCGGAGGATGTAGGCGTGGGACCGCCCTGAGGAGTCCAGTCCGCCGCGGGAGAGAAGCAGTGCCAAAGCAGCCACGCCGGGATCGGGACCCTCCAGAACGGCCAGCAGTTGCCGTCCCCAGTCGCGAAGGGCAGCGGCGTTGGCGTCCTGGCCGGCCCGTGCCAAGGTCTGGGCCCAGCGGCGGAAGGTCGTGATGTCGTGATCATGGGCGTAGAGGAGTTCACGCAGGGCATGGGGGAGTGCGGTGCGGTGATCTGCGCACAGTCGGTGGTAGGTCTCCTGCAGCCGATGGTTGCGCCACCGCTCGTCTTCCCACCAGCTGTCGGGTGACGCAGCACCGTCTTGCAGCTGGGTACACCGTTCTCTGAACGCGTCGGCCAAACGGTTGTGTTGCTCCTGCCAGGGCAAGGGAGACTGCTGGCGTTGCAGGCGGAGCATCGCAGTCCGTACCACGTCGTGGTAGTGGCAACGGCCGGCGCGGTCGATGAGGAAGGGGAGTGACCTGAGCCAGCTGAAATGTTCCCTGGCCTCCTCATCGTCCACGACCGTGCGGTAAATGTCCTCGTCGAGTTCCTGGGGGAGCGCACAGGCCAGAGCGGCGGCGCGACGGGCGGGGTTGGTCTCCCACTTGAGGAACCGCTCCACGGCGGTGCCACTGGGATCCCCCACCTCGGCGATGCTGCCGGGACGCCCCTCCGCAAGCATGGAGACCAAGACCGGCAGCCGCCCGGACAGTTCCAGGATCACCTCGGTGATCCGCTCGTCGGTGATGCCCTTGACGGCCAGGAGCTGGCGCGCCTCGGCGTCCGTGAACACCTCCAGCGGAAGATCGGTGACCAGGTCGAGCCAATCCCCCCAGCAACGGGCATTCAGCTGAGCTTGCCCTGCCAGGACCACCAA
Source organism: Streptomyces sioyaensis (assembly GCF_004122735.1). Lineage (GTDB taxonomy): Bacteria > Actinomycetota > Actinomycetes > Streptomycetales > Streptomycetaceae > Streptomyces > Streptomyces sioyaensis. The sequence continues at coordinate 19,907 of NZ_SDIF01000107.1, forward strand.
TACATTCGCGGGCAGGTGCCCGTACCGGTCACTGACCAGAATGTCGCGTAACCACTCGTCCCACAGTGGCCCGGTTCGCTCGTAGGTGTCGAAGAACAGCACCACCCACGGCCGACGCGCTGCGGCTTCGGCTATGCCCTGGAGGAACACCGGAGTGAGGGTCTGCAGCGGAGACAGGACCAGCTGGACGTCCTCGTGGCTGCGGAATCGGGCACTGAGTATCGCCTTGACCCGGTCGGCCCCGGCCGCGACCTGATTGGGGTCGAGCGCACCGGTGAAAGCCCCGACCCCGGGGATCATGCCCAATCCCACCAGGCCGAGCTGCGAGACGATTGCACTGGAGGGCGAGGGGCCCTGCGCCTCTCTTCCTTGTGCCGACCCCGTCGCCTCGCCGGAGGACCCGGCCGTGGCCGCGCCGGCATCGGCTTCGTGCCGACGCTGCCGGTAGGTGGTTAGCAGCTTGTCGAAACTCTTGAGTTCGACCCCTTGTTGGGCGAGCTGCGAGCTGATGGCTTCCATGGCCTCGACCACGTCCGCTGCTGATTCGTCCACGTAAGCCGTGAGGGCCTGCGCCTCGCGGGCCACGCTCTCCAACTGCCGCACCAGGGTGGACTTGCCGACGCCGGCCGGCCCATGGATGTGGAAGAGGAATTGTGTGGCCTCTTCCGGAGACTGCCGCAACGCATCCTTGAACGCGGCCTGCTCTCCTTGGCGTCCGACCAGTCCGTCTCTGCGCCGTCGCCGGATCAGCTCCTGTCGTGAAGGACCCCGCCCCGTCACCTGTACCCCCAGTCGAAGTGACCGACAGATCGTCTCTGCCATGTTCCCTCAGGAACCCTCCCGCCGCCCTCGGAAGGCTCGTTCTCATCGGCGGCGGGGCGGCCCGCGGCGCCCCCTCAGGTGCGCCCCGACTCGGCCGACGTGTTGAGGATGTTCACGTTCCGGAACAGCGCCGACGGGCAGCCGTGGGAGACGGCTGCGACCTGGCCCGGCTGGGCCTTGCCGCAGTTGAAGGCGCCGCCCAGGACGTAGGTCTGGGGTCCGCCGACCGCCGTCATCGAGCCCCAGAAGTCGGTGGTGGTCGCCTGGTAGGCCACGTCGCGCAGTTGGCCGGCCAGTCGGCCGTTCCGGATGGCGTACGCCCTCTGCTGGGTGAATTGGAAGTTGTAGCGCTGCATGTCGATGGACCAGGAACGGTCGCCGACGAGGTAGATGCCGCGGTCCACGCCCGAGATCAGTTCCTCGGTGGAGGGGCCGGACGGCGCCGGCCGGAGCGAGACGTTGGCCATCCGCTGGACCGGGACGTGGTCCGGCGAGTCCGCGTAGGCGCATCCGTTGGAGCGCGAGAAGCCGGTCAACTTGGCGATTCTGCGGTCGAGTTGATAGCCGACCAGGGTTCCGTCCTTGATCAGGTCCCAGGACTGGGCGGCCACCCCCTCGTCGTCGTAGCCGATCGTCGCGAGGCCGTGCTCGGCGGTCCGGTCGCCGGTCACGTTCATCAGCGCGGAGCCGTACGCCAGCTTGCCGAGCTGGTCGAAGGTGGCGAACGAGGTGCCCGCGTACGCCGCCTCGTAGCCAAGGGCCCGGTCCAGCTCGGTGGCGTGCCCGATCGACTCATGGATCGTCAGCCAGAGGTTGGAGGGATCCACCACCAGGTCGTAGGTGCCGGCCTCGACCCCGGGGGCGCGCATCTTCTCCGCGAGGTGCTCCGGGATGCGGGCCAGTTCCCCGTCCCAGTCGTAGTGGGCGCCGGTCAGGTACTCCCAGCCGCGTCCGACCGGCGGGGCGAGGGTGCGCATCGAGTCGAAGTCGCCGCTCACCGGGTCCACGGCGACCGCCGTCAGCTGCGGATGCAGCCGCACCCGCTGCTGAGTGGTGCTGGTGCCTGCGGTGTCGGCGTAGAACTTGTTCTCCTGGACGGTCAGCAGCGTGGCGTCCGCGTGGGCCACGCCCTCGGCGGCCAGCAGCCGGGCGCTCCAGTCGGCCAGCAGCCCGGTCTTCTCGGCGTCCGGCACGTCGAACGGATTGATGTCGTACGAGGAGATCCAGGTCCGGTCCGGATGCACCGGTTCCGCAGCCAGCTCGACCCTCTCGTCGGAGCCCGCGGCCCGGATCACCTTCGCCGACAGCTTCGCCATCGCCACGGCCTGCGCGGCCACCCGCGCCGCCGCGTCCATGGTCAGATCCACCCCGGACGCGAAACCCCAGGCCCCGCCGTGCACCACCCGCACCGCGTACCCGAGGTCGGTGGAGTCGGAGGTCCCGGCCGTACGGGCGTCCCGCAGCCGCCAGGCGGCGCTGCGGATCCGCTCCAGGCGGAAGTCCGCGTGGTCGGCGCCCAGCGCGCGGGCGCGGGCCAGCGCGGCGTCGGCCAGCGCGCGCAACGGCAGCGCCAGGAACGAGTCGTCGAGGGCATGGGGTGCAGGCAAGAGAGTCCTCCCGTGGTCGGCGCCTGCATCATCCCCCGCGGGGCGCCCGCGGCCCAGAGCGCAGGGGGGCCGGCACGGTGAGTCGGCCAGGGCGGCGGGGAGCCGGGCCCGGTCGCGACACGGCCGACCGGGCCGCCGGGGAGCGGTCCCGGGGGCGTGGTTCTGTGGGATCCCGACAGTCACCGGCGCATGCGCCTGTCCGTGCTGGATTCCACGGAAGCGCCCCGTGACCGATAGTTTCGTATCGAACGCAGGACGGACAGGAAACGGAAAGGGTGATCTCTTGAGCCGCTCGGTTCTGGTCACCGGAGGTAACCGCGGCATCGGCCTCGCCATTGCCCGTGCCTTCGCCGAGGCAGGCGACAAGGTCGCCATCACCTACCGCTCGGGCGAGCCACCCGCGGGGTTTTTGGCCGTGAAGTGCGACATCACGGACAACGAGCAGGTCGAGCAGGCGTACAAGGAGATCGAGGAAAAGCAGGGTCCGGTCGAGGTGCTGGTGGCCAACGCCGGCGTCACCCGTGACCAGCTGCTGATGCGGATGTCCGAGGAGGACTTCACCTCGGTCCTGGAGACCAACCTCACCGGTACGTTCCGGGTGGTCAAGCGCGCCAACCGCGCGATGCTGCGGGCCCGCAAGGGCCGGGTCGTGCTGATCTCGTCCGTGGTGGGCCTGATGGGCGCGCCGGGCCAGGCGAACTACGCCGCCTCCAAGGCCGGGCTGGTGGGCTTCGCCCGCTCGCTCGCCCGGGAGCTGGGCAGCCGCAACATCACCGTCAACGTCGTCGCCCCCGGCTTCGTCGACACCGACATGACCCGTGTGCTCACCGATGAGCAGCGGGAGGGCATCGTCAAGCAGGTACCGCTCGCGCGGTATGCGCAGCCCGAGGAGATCGCCGCCTCGGTCCGCTTCCTGGCCTCCGACGAGGCCGCGTACATCACCGGAGCCGTCATTCCCGTCGACGGCGGATTGGGCATGGGTCACTGATCAGCATGAGTGGAATCCTTGCAGGCAAGCGCATCCTGGTCACGGGTGTCCTGACCGAGTCGTCGATCGCGTTCCAGGCGGCCAAGGTCGCCCAGAACGAGGGCGCCGAGGTCATCCTCACCGGCTTCGGCCGGCTCTCGCTCGTGGAGCGGATCGCCAAGCGGCTGCCCAAGCCCGCTCCGGTCATCGAGCTGGACGTCACCAACCAGGAGCACCTGGACGGGCTGGCCGACAAGATCCGCGAGCACCAGGGCGAGGGTGCCCGGCTCGACGGCATCGTGCACTCCATCGCCTTCGGTCCGCAGGGCGCCTTCAACTTCCTGGAGGCGGAGTGGTCGGACGTGGGCACCGCGGTGCAGGTCTCGGCGTACTCGTACAAGTCGCTGACGATGGCCTGTCTGCCGCTCATGGAGCACGGTGGCGCGGTCGTCGGCCTCACCTTCGACGCGCAGATCGCCTGGCCGAAGTACGACTGGATGGGCGTGGCCAAGGCGGCGCTGGAGAGCACCAACCGCTACCTGGCGCGCGACCTCGGCCCCAAGAACATCCGCTGCAACCTGGTCTCGGCGGGCCCCATCAAGTCGATGGCCGCCAAGTCCATCCCCGGCTTCGAGGAGCTGGCGGACGTGTGGAACCACCGCGCCCCGATCGGCTGGGACCTGGCCGACCCGGAGCCGGCCGGCCGTGGCGTCGTCGGCATGCTGTCCGACTTCTTCCCGCGGACGACGGGCGAGATCGTGCACGTCGACGGCGGTGTGCACATGATGGGCGCCTGACGCCCCGCACTTCGTCCGTACTGCCCGTCCCGGTGTGCCGGGGCGGGCAGTACGCATGTGTGCCGCGGGAATCCCGCCGTCCGCCCCGCCGCGGGAATTACCACCCGCTGCCTGCCCCGACGCGGGAATAACGCCCCTGCCCGCC
>NZ_SDIF01000108.1 GCF_004122735.1 Streptomyces sioyaensis
CGACGGGGTGGGTGGAGGGGCGCTGGTCGGCGTCGTAGCCCCAGCCCTTGCGGGCGACGGCGAAGTCGGTCCAGGTGTCGGTGAAGCGCGTGGCCTCGGACAGGACCTGGTAGCCCATGTACTCGGCGAAGGACTCGTTGAGCCAGATGTCGTCCCACCACTGGAGGGTGACCAGGTCGCCGAACCACATGTGGGCCATTTCGTGGGCGATGACCACGCCGCGGGTCTGGCGTTCGGTGTCGGTGACCGCCGAGCGGAAGACGAACTCGTCGCGGAAGGTGACCAGTCCGGGGTTCTCCATGGCGCCGGCGTTGAATTCGGGGACGAACGCCTGGTCGTAGGAGTCGAAGGGGTAGGGCTCCTCGAAGATCTCGTGGTAGCGGTCGAAGCAGCGGCGGGTGAGGTCGAGGATCTCCTCGGCGTCGGCGTCGAGGTGGGGCGCGAGCGAGCGGCGGCAGTGGATGCCGAAGGGCAGCCCGGCGTGTTCGGTGCGGACGGAGTGCCAGCGGCCGGCGGCGACGGCGACGAGGTAGGTGCTGATCAGGGGCGTGGGGGCGAGGGTCCAGTGGCCGGGGTCGCCCTGGGTGGCGAGGCCGTTGCCGAGGACGGTCCAGTCGGTGGGGGCGGTGACGGTGAGGGCGAAGACCGCCTTGAGGTCGGGCTGGTCGAAGGCGCCGAAGACGCGCTGGACGTCGTCCAGGAAGAGCTGGGTATAGACGTAGCTCTCGCCGTCGGCGGGGTCGGTGAAGCGGTGCATGCCCTCGCCGGTGCGGGAGTAGCTCATGGTGGCGTCCAGGCGCAGTTCGTGGGCGCCGGGGGTGAGGCCGGTGAGCGGGAGGCGGTTGTCGTCCAGGACCGCGGGGTCGAGGGGCCGGCCGTCGAGGGTGGCGGAGTGCAGCTCGGCGGGTTTGAGCTCGACGAAGGTGTCGCCGGCGGCGCGTGCGGTGAACTGGATGACCGTATGGGACCCGAACCTGTCCGCACCCCGGGTGAGGTCGAGTGCGATGTCGTAATGGTGGACGTCGATGAGTTGGGCTCGGGTCTGCGCCTCGTCGCGCTGCAGTGCGGGCATGGGGTCATGCTGCCGTACGGTCCACGGCCTGCGCACGGGGGTTTGACAGGTCGGGGCGGGCCGGGTGCGGCCGCCCGGGTCAGCCGCCGACCAGTGGTGGGTCGTCCGGATCCGGGATCTGGGTGGACCAGCCGCCCGGCACGCTGTGGACCTGGCGGTCGCGGAAGCGGACCGGGGCGGTGCCGACGCGGCGGGTGAACAGGCGGCTGAAGTAGGCCGGGTCGTCGTAGCCGACCCGGCGGGCCACCGCGGCCACCGGCAGCTCGGTTCCCACCAGGAGTTCCTTGGCCCGGCCCAGGCGGATCCCCAGCAGGTAGTCCTTGGGGCTGCAGCCGGCGCCGCGGCGGACGGCGGTGCGCAGTTCCGCCGGTGTCATGCCGTGCCGGGCGGCGTGTTCGGCGACGGAGAGCGGCAGGAACGCGTCGCGGGCCAGCGCCTGGAGGACGGGTTCGCCCTCGGCGTCCGTATCGGCCCGGGCCCGGCGCAGCGCGACCAGGAGTTCATGGACGGCGGCGGAGGTCTCCACCTCCAGGAGCGGGTTGCCGCGCCGGGCCGCCCGGGCGATGCGCCCCACGGCCGCGCGCGCCGGGCCGGTGTCCGCGAGCGGGACGAGGGGGCGGTCCCGCTCGATGTAGCCGAGTTCGGTGTAGGTCTCGGCGGCGGGCCCGGTGAAGTCGACGAAGCTCTCGTCCCAGCCGGTCTCGGGGTCGGCCCCGTAGTGGTGCACCACCCCCGGCGTGATCCACAGCAGGGCGGGGGCGGTGACCGCGTGGCGGCGGCCGTCCGGGGTGATGCACCAGCCGCGGCCGGCGCTGATGACGACGGCGACATGGTGGTCGAGGGTGCGCGGGCCGACCGCGGGCAGGGTGCCGTGCTGGAGTCCGACCCCCAGGCACACCAGGCCGAGCCGGTGGTGGACCGGGTTCGGCGTGAAGTACCGCATCCAGGTGTGGTACACGTCCGGGCCTCCCGTCGCCGCGTGCCTGTCCGTACCGCTCCGTCGAACCGTCCAACCGCAGCCGATCTTTGTCCATGGACCGTCACACCGCCAGAGGGCGAGGGTGACCGGTGACCGGGCACGCCCGGCCGGTGACGCACGGAGACGACACAGGGGCGGGTGACGTGACGCGGTTCGAGGTGGGCGAGCGGGACTTCATGCTGGACGGGCGGCCGGTGCGGCTGCTGTCCGGGGCACTGCACTACTTCCGGGTGCACGAGGAGCAGTGGGGCCACCGGCTGGCGATGCTCCGGGCGATGGGCCTGAATTGTGTGGAGACCTATGTGCCGTGGAATCTGCACGAGCCGCGGCCCGGTGAGTTCCGGGACCCGGAGGCGCTGGGGCGGTTCCTGGACGCGGCGCAGGCGGCGGGGCTGTGGGCGATCGTCCGCCCGGGGCCGTACATCTGCGCGGAGTGGGAGAACGGCGGGCTGCCTCAGTGGCTGACCGGGCCGCTGGGCCGGCGGGTGCGGACGCGGGACGCGGCGTATCTGCGGGCCGTGGACCGCTGGTTCGGGCGGTTGCTGCCGCAGGTCGTGGCGCGTCAGTGCACCGAGACCGCGGGGCCCGGCGGCCCGGGCGGCGGGCCGGTGCTCATGGTGCAGGCGGAGAACGAGTACGGCTCGTACGGCAGCGACGGGGCGTATCTGGCGTGGCTGGTGGACCGGTTGCGTGCGCAGGGGGTGCGGGTGCCGCTGTGCACGTCGGACGGGCCCGAGGAGCACATGCTGAGCGGGGGGTCGGTGCCGGGGGTGCTGGCCACCGTCAACTTCGGTTCCGGGGCGCGGGAGGCGCTGGCCGCGCTGCGGCGCCACCGGGCGGACGGGCCGCTGATGTGCATGGAGTTCTGGTGCGGGTGGTTCGCGCACTGGGGGCGGGCACCGGCGCCGCGCTCGGCGCGGGACGCGGCGGCGGCGCTGCGGGAGATCCTGGAGTGCGGCGCCTCGGTCAATGTGTACATGGCGCACGGCGGGACGAGCTTCGGCGGGTGGGCGGGGGCCAACCGGTCGGGCGAACTGCACGACGGGGCACTTCAGGCGACGGTGACCTCGTACGACTACGGGGCGCCGGTCGATGAACGGGGGCGTCCCACGGAGAAGTTCTGGCGGTTCCGGGAGGTGCTGGCCGAGTGGGCACAGGGGCCGCTGCCGCCGGTGCCGGAGCCGCTGCCGGTCCTGGCGGCTCCGGCGCGTGCGGTGCTCGGGGAGTGGGCGCCGGCCGGGGAGGTGATGGCGGCGCTGGGGGGTGCGGAGGTCGAGGCGGGCGGTCCGGCGACGTTCGAGGAGCTGGGCGTGGACCGGGGGGTGGTGCGCTACCGGCTGGCGGTGCCGGGGCCGCGGGGCCGGTATCCGCTGCGGGTGCGGGGGCTGCGGGACCGGGCGGTGGTGTCCGTCGACGGGGTGCCCGGGCCCGTGGTGGACGCCGAGGACGCGCTGCTGGGGGAGGTGGCCGGGCCGGCGTCGGTGGAGGTGTGGGTGGGGTCGCTGGGGCGCGTCAACTACGGTCCGCGGCTTGCCGAGTCCAAGGGGATCGTGGGCGGGGTGCTGCACGAGCGGCAGTTCGTGCACGGCGTACGGTCGCGGGGGCTGCGGCTGGACGCACTGGAGGAGGCGGGAGCGCTGGCCGAGGTGCCGTTCCGGGCGGCGGCGGGAGCCGACGGGGCCGCGGGGCTGTACCGGGGCACGGTGACGGTGGCCGGGCGGGCCGGGGACGCGGACCTCGTGCTGCCGGGCTGGCGCCACGGTTTCGCCTGGATCAACGGGTTCTGCCTGGGGCGCTATCGGTCCGTCGGGCCGCAGCGCGCCCTGTACGTACCCGGGCCGGTGCTGCGCGAGGGCGACAACGAGCTGCTGTTGTGGGAGTGGGAGGGCGCCCCGGCCCCCGTGGGGGAAGGGGCCGGGGCGCCCGGTCTGTGGCCCTGCGCGGCAGAAAGCTGAGGGGCAGGGAGCTGAGGCTGGTCGCCGGGGGCGCGCCGCCCCTCCCCCGCGACCCGCGCTACTCCCGCACCTCGCGCACCTCGAACGCGTCGAGGACGAACTCCGCGGTCCCGTCGTCGCCCACCTTGCGCAGGCCCACCCACGCCTCGCCGCGTGCCGGCGCGGTGAACTCCTCGCTGAAGGTGGTGGGCCGGGTCGCCACGGGCAGCGGGCTGCGGCGCAGTTCGCGGGGCGCGGGCTCGTCGACGGCGGTGACCCAGGCGTACTGGCCGGCCTGCTCGTTCTCGTAGCGGAAGGTGACCCGGTAGCGGTGGCCGGGCGTGAAGCGGACGGTGTGCGGGACGGTGCGGTACACCAGCCCGGTGTTCTCGCCGCGTGACTTGAGCGACTGGCCGCCGTCGATGACGTCGTCGATCGCCTTGCCGTTCCAGCCCCGCTGGGTGAAGCGGGCGTGCCGCTGGGCGAGGTGGGTGCGCGGGTCGGTGCTGCCGCCCGCGTCGCCCTTGACGAAGACGCCCCAGCCCTGCGGGACGTGCTCGAAGTCCTCGAAGACCAGGGTGCCCTTCTTGGTGACCGCCCTGGCGGGGACGACGCGGACGTTGTCGAACCGGACCCGGGCCCGGCCCGCCGCCGCGGTCAGGGTGAGGGTGACCGGCCCGCCGCCGTCGGGGACGGTGAAGTGGGTGAAAAGCCGCTGGAAGCGGGTGCCGGATTTGCGGTCGGCGGCGACGTAGTTGCCGGCGGTGGAGGTGTCCGTCCAGTTGCCGGCGGTGACGCCGTCGGCGGTGCGGATCTCCAGGCCGGCCCGGCGCCGCTCCCCCGCCGTGGCGCCGACCTCGATCTGTACGGAGGCGGCGTAGCTGCCGGGCGCGAGCCGGCGGAGGTTCTGGGCGACGGTGGCGGCGGCGCCCGCGCCGATGACCAGTTCGTAGTCGCCGAGTGTGCTGCGCCGGACGGAGGCCGGGCCGGTGGTCCGCCAGGCGTCCAGGTTTCCGGCGTGGAAGCCGGGGTCGGTGACCGGGGTGCCCTCGCCCCAGCGGGGGTTGCCCTGGGCCGGGGCCCGGTGGCGGTGGACGACGTACGCCACGCCGGGCCGGGCGGTGAGGGCGATCTTCCCGTCGCGGACCGGGACCCGGGTCTCCTCGGTGCGGCCCTGGTCGGTGAGCCGGTAGACGTGGACGGCGGTGGCCGCGGACCACCCGCGCGGCAGCGTCCAACGGGTCGTGCCGCCGCGGGGGTTGTAGTGGTAGAGCCTGCCGGGGTCGGTGGCGTTGCGGGGCTCCCAGGGGAGCAGATAGGTGCCGTCGTCGTAGACCAGCCGGCCGTCGGTGGTGATCGTGCGGGTGCCCTCGGCGTCGCTGACCGACGTCCTGGTGGGGCCCTCGAAGGTGATCTCGTGGGCGCCCCAGGTCTTGATCGGGTACGCCTGGAGGTACTTGGCGGGCAGTGCCGCGGTCCACAGGAGGGTGTGGAAGGCGGTCCAGTCGGTCTTGCCGACCCAGCCCTCGAAGTTGCCCATCCGGCCGCTGCCCAGCAGCGTGGGCCACTTGTCGGCGAAGACGTCCTTGTGGTGGTTGCGGACGAAGCGGATCAGCCGGGAGTTGATGCCGCGGGAGGTGTCGGGGCCGTAGTCGGTCTCGTTGGCCCAGTGCGACCACAGCGAGGAGCGCTCCAGCCCGTGGCCCCATTCGGTGGTGATCTGCCAGCCCTGGTCGCGCAGATGGCGCTGGAGGCGGTCGGAGTTCCAGCCGGACTCGCGGAAGACGTCGATATAGAGGGTGTTGAGCGCCGGGTCGGTCTCCTTGCGCAGCCGCGCGAAGCGGGCGGCGATGTCGCCGGAGACCAGATCGCGGCGGGCGTCGATGCGGTAGGACTGGTCGAGCCAGTCCCACTGCTTGTCGTTCTTGTCGACGAGCTCCTCGGAGAAGGCGTGCGCGACGGGGTAGGACTCGGTGGCGTTGACGTGCACCGCGAAGTCGCTGTTCCACTTCTTTCCGGCGCGGAGCAGCGCGTTGAGATCGGCGAGGCCGCCGGCCCGCTCGTTGTAGTTGCCGCCGTAGTCGGGGTGGGCGGAGTCGTGGCCTTCGGACTGGTAGCCCTTGAGGAGGGTGAACTGCCCGAGCCCGTCGGTGGCCAGGGCGATCCGCTTGACGTTGTCGAGGGTGGCGAGGAACGGGTTGGTGGCCTGGCTGGCGAAGTTGAACGCGATGTGCGGGACGACCCGCAGGTGCTGTGTGTCGGCGCCCAGCGGCACGACCATGATGTCGCGCAGCGCGATGGCGGCGTCCTGCCAGTCGACGCGGCCGTCGCCGTTGCGGTCACCGGTGACGATGACGGTCGCGTACGGCAGCGGCTCGGTGGCTGTGGGGGCACCTCCCGCTCGTGGAGTGGGGGACGGCTGGCCGGCCGCCCGGTGCGTCCACTGGCCGGGGACCAGCTGCGCCTTGACGAAGCCGTCGCCCTTGAGGGTCTGCCGCCACAGCCGGCCGTTCTCCCAGGTGGTGGCGCCGGCCGGCTTGTCGTACACGGTGTTGGTCTCGACGGCGGCGGCCAGCTCGTCGGTGGCGACGACGGCGTAGGCGCATCCGGTGGGCGCGGCCTCGGCCGGGGTGTCGGCGGTGACCCGCACCAGGGTGTCCCCGCTCGTGGCCTTGTCGAGCGCGATACGGGCGGCGAGCAGGGTCGCGCCGGGCTGGTCGCTGCGGACGCCGAGCAGCGCGAGGCCGGGGATCTCCAGGGTGCCGACGCGCAGCGCCGGGGTGTCGGTGATGCCGGTGACCCGCCAGGTGACCTGCCGGCCCCGGACGGCGATCTCGACGGTGATCCGGGTGCCGCCGTCGAAGCCGAGGGTGTAGGTGGCGCGGTCGGCGCGGACGCGGTGGCTGACGTGGGGGGTGCGGGCGGTGCCGTCGACGAGGACCTCGGTGACCGGGGTGTCCTGGCCGTGCAGGACCGCGCCGGTGCCTCGGTCGGTGTAGGAGACGATGCGCGGGAAGGCGGTGTCGACGCGGACCTCCAGCGCGTCGGACCGGAGCCGGGCCGTACCGTCGCGCCGGGAGGCGGCCGTGGCGGGGGGCGCGCCGGGCAGGAGGGCCCCGGCGACCGGGGCGAGCGCGGTGCCGGCGACGACCGTTCTGCGGCTGGGCCCGCGGGGGGCACCTGTCTGTCCGTTCACGCGCGCTCCTCCTTCGTGCCGGCAGTGCCTGTCGGCGGACAGCGTGCTGTGGGCGCGGGGCGTGCGCCTATGGACAAAGGAGGGGCAGGTGTTGGACAGATGTGGGGCCGGTGGGGCGCCGGTGACGGCGGGCGGCCCGGGCCGGTGGCGAAGTCGGGCGGCAGCGCGGGCCCGGGCCGGTGACGGCACGCAGCCCCGGACCGGTCGCGGCGTCAGGCGGCCGCGCCGCCGTCGAGAGGCAGGACGGCGGTGAGCTCCCAGCCGCCCTCGGCCGCGGGGCCCGCGGTGAGGCGGCCGCCCATCGCCTCGGCCCGTTCGGTGAGTCCGGCCAGGCCGAAGCCGCCGCCGCGGGCCTGTTCGCAGAGGCGGGCGGGGGCGCCGCCGTCGTTGGCGATGCGCAGTTCCGCCCCGAGGGGCACGGGCCGCAGACCGATCCGTACCGCCGTGGCGTCGGAGGCGTGCTTGCGGACGTTGGTCAGCGCCTCGCGCACGATGCGGTAGACCGCCGCCGCCACATCGGCCGGCAGCGCGTCGGCCACCCCCCGGTCGAGGGCGAGGACGACCGGCGGACCGGTGCGGGCGAACGCGTCGGTCAGCGCCCGCACCTCGGCGAGCCCGGCGACCGGATGGCTCTGTACCCCGGGCTCCCGCAGGACCCGCACCAGCCGGCGCATCGCGCCCAGCGCCTCGCTGCCGGAGGTCTCGATCCGTTCGAAGGTGGCGCCGGCCTGCTGCCCTTCCAGGGCGGTGAAGCGGGCGGCGCGGGCCTGGACGACGATGCCGGTGACATGGTGGGCGACCAGGTCGTGCAGCTCACGCGCCAGTTCCAGCCGCTCGGCGGCCCGGACCGCGGCGAGGTCGCGCAGCCGCTGGCCGTCCTGGCGGCGCAGGACCAGCGAATAGGCGGCGACGACCACGGTGAGCATGACGTGTACGGCGGTGTAGACGCCCAGCCGGATGTCCCGCAGCGGGGCGAGCACGCAGGCCAGGCCCAGCAGCGGGCCGAGCACGGCGGCGGTGCGGGCGGGCGCGCGGTGCACGACGGCGCCGAGCAGGACGAGCAGGGCGATGCCCTCGCCCAGGCCCCAGACCTCCGGGGCGTGCTGTCCGGCGATCAGCACCGCCGAACCGGCCAGCGAGACCGCGGCCGCGGTCCAGCCGCGGACGGTCAGCGGGACCCGGGTGGAGGGCACCGCGCACAGGCAGACCACCACGGCGGTGACCACCAGGGTCGCGTACGGGCGGAGCGGCTGGCTGGCCAGCTCCACCGTCTCGAAGCCGACGAGGAACAGCAGCAGCACCGCCAGCCCGGCCTTGGCGGCGACGCCCGGCCGCGGGCGCGGCAGGCGCCATCCCGTCACCGGGCTCCCGCCCGGGACGAGCCGCTTTCCGGTGCGCTCGCTCACGTCCGGCCCGTGACCAGACCTGTCTCCCAGGCCCAGGCGGCGATCTCGACCCGGTTGCGGGCGTCCAGCTTGCTCTGCACGTTCGCCAGATGCGTCTTGACCGTGGACAGCGAGACGAACAGTTCGCCGGCGATCTCGGCGTTGGTCAGACCGCCGGCCAGCGCCCGTACGACGTCCTGTTCGCGCTCGGTGAGCGGCTCGGAGGGGGAACGGGCCGGGCGGCCGCGGCCGCCGGCGGGAGCCATCCGGCGCAGCAGCCGGACGGTGATCGCCGGCGAGACCAGCGAGTCGCCGACGGCGGCGGCGCGGACGGCCTCCACGAGCATGGCCGGGCTGGCGTCCTTGAGGAGGAACCCACTGGCACCGTCGCGCAGCGCGGCGTGGACGTATTCGTCCAGGTCGAAGGTGGTGACGATGACGATCCGGGGGCGCTGTCCGTGCTCGGGGTGGGCGGCGGCCAGCTCGGCCAGCCGGCGGGTGACCTCCAGCCCGTCGAGGGCGGGCATCCGGATGTCGAGCAGCAGCACATCGGGGCGCAGCCGGGCCACGGCATCGAGGGCGGCCCGGCCGTCGATGACGTCGTCGAGGACCTCGATGTCGTGCTGGCTCTCCAGAATCATCCGGAAGCCCATCCGGACCATCTCCTGGTCGTCCGCGATGACCACGCTGATCGGCATGTCGTTCCTCCTCGGCGCCGTATGGGCCGAGGGCCCGTGTCCGTCCGTCCGGCCGGCGGGGCGTGCGGCGCCCCGGGGACCGGGAGAACCTGCGGGCACGGTCAGCCCCGGACCGCCTGCGGGGGCGCCTCGGCCGGCTCGACGGGGCTGTCCTGGACGCCGAGCAGGACGTAGACGACGGCCGCGGCGGAGGCAGCGAGGAGCAGGGCGGCGAGGACCGTCGTGCGGTGGTCGCGGTCACGACGGCATACCGGGGGCCGGGGGCGGGGTCGGGACTGGGTGGTCATGGCGTTCATGCTAAGAAGCCGCCGGGGGCCCGCCCATGGGCCGTACGGTCATCCGTGACGCCACAAGTCCCGTCCGGAAGCACGAGCTTGGTCCCGGGCCGGACGGACCAAGGTCCCTGGGGCGGCGGGACCAAAGGCCCGGAACCGAGGGGTCGGGAGCGCCCGCCGCGGCACAGGGCCCGGGGAGCGGCTGCGGCTCCCCGGGCCCTTCGGTGCGTACCGCGGTCAGCCGCCGAGTTCGCCCGCGGCCTTCTTGATGTTCGCGGCGAAGGTGCTCACCTCGCTGTAGACACCGGGCTTGCCGGGCCGTGCGCAGCCCTCGCCCCAGGAGACGATGCCGACCTGGAGCCACTGGCCGGCGTCGTCCTTGCGGAACATCGGGCCGCCGGAGTCGCCCTGGCAGGTGTCGACGCCGCCGGTGTCCAGCTTGCCCGCGCAGATCTCGTCGCCGGGCGTCAACTGGTCACCGTAGGCCTTCTTGCAGGTGGCGTCGTCGACGAACGGCACGGTCGCCTTGAGGAGGTAGCGCTGTTGGTCGCCGCCCTCCTTGTCGGCGCCCCAGCCGGCGATGGTGAAGTCGCCGCTGTTGAGCTTGTCGTTCTCGGCGATCTTCAGGGTGGGCTGGTCTATCGGCTTGTCGAGTTTGATGAGCGCCCAGTCCTTGCCCTTGCCGTTGTAGCCGGGGGCCTGGAGGACCTGGGTGGACTTCACCTTGACGGCGTGCGAGTCCTCCAGGTCGGCCACCCCGGCGGTGGCGGTGATGGAGGTGTTGGCGCCGCTGCCGTCGACGCAGTGCGCCGCGGTGAGCACGATGTCCTTGGCGTACAGGGCGCCGCCGCAGCCCATCGACAGCCGGACCATGAAGGGGAATTCACCCTGGTCGGCCTTGGTGCCGCCGACGACCTTGGTGTGGACGGAGCCGGACGGGTCCGGGGCGGGGGCGGCGTGGGCCGCGCCCGGCTGGAGGCTGAAGGCGGCCAGGGCGACCGCGCCGACGGCGGTGGATCTCGTGAGGAGCTTCCGGTGAGTGCGCAACGGGCTTCCTTTCGTGGGGGGTTGCACGTCGATGACGAGCCCATGCCAACACCGGAGCCGGACGTGACCGCCGCACCGTGCACAGGGCGGAAGACAGCACGCCGTAAGGCGTCCGGACCCAGTGGGGGATGAGTCCGAAGAGCGCCCTGCGATTATGTGGACCGGCAGGTCAGAGTGACAAGGGTGCGCATCCGGCCAACTCCCGTGCCACACAAGCCCCGTACGGCCCATACCGGACGTTCCCGGCGCCCCGTACAGTGGCCGGGTGACCACCGGCAGCAGTGAGATCGAGCACGGTTTCCCCCATCTCGACACGGTGCGCGCGGCCGTCCACGCGCTGTTCACCCGCCTGTCGTACGACACGGTCAGCACCTTCGCCACCAGCGTGCTGCCGGTCGATGTGGCCTTCGACGACTCCGAGGACCTCCATCTGGGGGCGCAGCGGGTCGCCCGCGCCCTGGTCCGCCAGCTGCATCTGCCGGACGCACGGATGGTCATCACCTTCCGCGAGATGGAACACGCCGCGAACGTCGAACTCACCGCGGGGCCCGAGTACTTCATCGAGCTGAACGACCGCTTCACCCAGCACCGCAAGGACATCGGCGCGGCGCTGGCCCACGAGGTGATGCACATCTGCCTGCACCGGCTGGACCTGTCGTTCCCCGGCACCCGCGACAACGAGATCCTCACCGACACCGCCACGACGTACCTCGGCGCGGGCTGGCTGCTGCTGGACGCCTACCGCGAGCACGGCCCGTTCTCGCAGAAGCTGGGCTATCTGACGCCGGAGGAGTTCGGCTACGTCCTCGCCAAGCGGGCCCGGTTCTTCGGCGAGGACCCGGCGCCGTGGTTCACCAGCCCGCAGGCGTACGACGCGTACACGGCGGGCGCGGAACGGGCCGGGCGGGACCTGCGCCGGCCCCCGCTGGCCGGCGCCGGCTGGGCGGCCCGGCTGCGCTACGCCAAGGACCGCCGGGCGGCGCAGCAGGGGCGGACGGGCCGGCCGCCCGCGGCGGGTGACGGCTACGCCTTCGAGGGCCCGTCGCCCCTTCGGGTGTCGTTCCCCTGCCCCGCCTGCCACCAGCGGATCCGGGTCCCGGTCCGCGGCCGGCTCCAGGCGCGCTGCGCGCTGTGCAAGACCCTGCTGGACTGCGACTCCTGACGGCGCGGCGGCCGCACCGCCGGGCCGGGCCCGTTCAGACCCACCCCTCCAGGCCCGCCATGAAGGCGTCGAAGTCGTCGCGGTGGATGGTGTGTCCCACGCCGGGCACCGTACGGACCTCGAAGCCGCGGCCGGCCAGCTCGGCCGCCGCCGGGGCGGAGTAGAGGAACCCCTCCCCCG
Organism: Streptomyces sioyaensis; assembly: GCF_004122735.1. Lineage (GTDB taxonomy): Bacteria > Actinomycetota > Actinomycetes > Streptomycetales > Streptomycetaceae > Streptomyces > Streptomyces sioyaensis. Next base: position 11,929 of record NZ_SDIF01000108.1, read on the forward strand.
CGTACTGCACCAGCGAGGGGACGACCGGCTTCTCGGGCGTACGGTCCTCGCGGTGCGCGGCGGACAGCGCGAGGGCGGTGCCGGTGTCCCAGTCCGCGACCGTGGCCAGCTCGATGTCGATGTCGGCATCGCTCCAGCGCGGGTTGAACATCCGCACCTTCGCCCGGTCGGCCCGCTTGAACGTGACGAACAGGGCCGGGTCGACGGACTGTCCGAGCCCGGCGAGCGACCACGCCGGATCGCTGTACACCGCCCGCCGCGGCTGCAGCCGCTCCACCGCCAGGGACAGCGCCAGGCCGCCCAGGGAGTGCCCGATGACGACCTCGGGGGCGGCGGGCAGGGTCTCCACGAGGTCGTCGGCGAACAGTTCGGCGGCGTAGTCGCCGCGCGGGCTGCGGCCGTGGCCGCGCAGATCGACGGCGAGGACGCGATAGCCGCGCCCGGCGAGCGCCGGGCCGACCCGGTGCCAGGTGCGGTGATCGGACATCAGACCGTGGACCAGCACCGCGATCCGTTCACCGGCGCCCCACTCATGGGTGTACAGCTGCATGCCCGTGCCTCTCCTCGCATCCCGCGCCCGCCGGCTCCCGCCGTTCCCGGCCCGGGCCCGGCACGCCCGAGGGTATCCGCGCGGCGCGGCGCGGACCGGGCGCCGCACCCCGACCCCGCCACGGCGCACCCGCCCGGCCCCGGCCAGGGCCCTACCGCCAGTCGCTCTCGGGCGTGGCCGCGGCCAGGATCTGCCGCGCGTCACCGCGCAGCGGCACACCGTGCGGGACGCACACCGTGTCGGCACCGAGCGCGGCGAGCCGCCGGAAGGACGCGACGGCCTCCTCCCGGGCGACATTGATCGGGCCGAGGACGGCACGCCGGCCCTCGGGGTCGGTGCCGATGAGGTCGCCGGGGAAGAGCAGCCTGCTCGCGGGGAGGTACAGGGCGATCCCGCCGGGGGTGTGGCCGGGGACGTGCAGCACCCGCACCGGTTCGGGCCAGCCGTCGAGGGTGTCCCCGTCGTGGAGTTCGACATCGACCTCGACGGGGCGCAGCGGCGGGATGCCGGCGGCCGCGAGGTCGGCCATGATCCCTTCGTGCAGCGTCCGTTCGGCGGGGGTGAACTCCGGCGCGGGGGCGGGGGCGGTGCCGCGGATGTACGGGGCCTCCAGGGCGCCGGCCAGGACGCGGGCGCCGGTGGCGGCGACCAGGTCGGCGGCGGCGCCCATGTGGTCGAGGTGGTAGTGGGTGAGCACGATCTGCCGCAGCTGGTCGGGGCGTCCGCCGAGACCGGTGAGGGCGTCGAGGACGGCGGTGGCGGAGCCCGGGACGCCGGTGTCGACCACGGCGTATCCCTCGTCGGGAAGGGCGACGAGATACACGTGCCCGACGGGGAAGGGCAGGTGCCAGACGGTGCGGGTGATCCGGGTGAGAGTGTCCATGGCCCGGACGCTAACGGCCGGCGGTCCGCCGTCACGGCGGTTGCGCCGGCGGCGGATTGAGCGCAGGGCGAACGTGCGCCGGATCGGGCCGGAACCTGTCTTGCCTTTGCCACGTCACACCGCTGACCAAGGAGGCAATTCATGCGAGGATCCCACCTCTCCCGCACCCGTACCCTCACCGGCGTGCTCGCGCTGGCCACGGCCGGCACCGTCGCACTGTCCGGCTGCGGACAGCAGAAGCAGACCGTGGGCACCGCGCCGGCCCCGAAGAAGCAGGACGCTTTCGAGCGGCGCGCGGATCAGCTCGTGCGGGACTGGCCGAAGGTGTCCCCGGTCGCCGGGCGGCAGCAGGCGCTGCTGCCGCTCGGCGACCGGGGACACCTTCGGCCAGTCCCGCACGAGCTGATCCGCGCGCCGGCCCCGAAGAAGCAGGACGCTTTCGAGCGGCGCGCGGATCAGCTCGTGCGGGACTGGCCGAAGGTGTCCCCGGTCGCCGGGCGGCAGCAGGCGCTGCTGCCGCTGGCCGGCGCGGACCGCCCCAAGGACAAGGGCGTACGGGAGATCACGGTGACGGTCGGACACAGCGCCTGCGACGCCCACTTCGGTGCCCGCAGCCACGAGTCCAAGGACCTGGTGGTGATCACCGGCTGGGGCAAGCGGAAGAGCAACAAGGGGATGTGCACCGAGCAGCTGGCGACCGACAAGGTGACGGTACGGCTCAAGTCCGCCCTGGACGGCCGCAAGGTCGTGGACGCGGCCACCGGCAAGCAACTGCTCAAGGGCTGACCGGCGGGCATCGGCCCGGGGCGGACAGCCGGGCAGCGGCCCGGTGGCGGGCAACCGGGCCGCACGAAGGGGACCTTCCGGCCACGGGCGGTCCGGCGGATCGTGGCCGGACCGCCCTAAGCTCGCCCGTATGAGCCCTTCCCGCGCCACCACGAACCGAGTCGAACTGCCCGGACTGCTGGAGTTCGTCCGCCCCCGGCACCGTGCGATCCTGCTCACCCGCCGCGGCGACGGCACCCCGCAGGGCTCACCGCTGACCTGCGGGGTGGACGACTCCGGCCGGCTGGTCATGTCGACGTATCCGGAGCGCGCCAAGACCCGCAACGCCCGCCGGGTCCCGTCGGTCAGCGTCATCGTGCTGTCCGACGAGTGGAACGGCCCCTGGGTGCAGATCGACGGCGAGGCCGAGGTCCTCGACGTCCCGGATGCGATCGAGCCACTCGTCGAGTACTACCGCACCATCGCCGGGGAGCACCCCGACTGGGACGAGTACCGGGAGGCGATGCGCACGCAGGGCAAGTCACTGATCCGGGTGACGCCGCTGCGCTGGGGCCCGATCGCCACCGGCGGCTTCCCCGCCCGGCTCGCGGAGGACGGCGACTGACCACGGCCCGCCCGGCAGGTCAGGCGCGGGGCGGGGCGGGGCGAGCGCCAGGGAAGGGTAGAGCGCCTCGTCGGGGAGGCCGAGCTGGGCGCGGAAGGCTCGGCGGCCCGCCGCGGTGACGGTGAGGATGCGGGTGGTGACGGCCTTGACGATCCAGTCGTGCTCCAGGGCGTGCTGATAGAGGGCGGCACCGACCGCGCCGGAGAGATGCTGGCGGCGCACCGTCCAGTCGAGGCAGGTGCGGACATGGGCCCGGCCGGCGGCGGACGGACCGGCGTCGGAAATGCCCAGGGCGGCCAGCCAGTTGGCGCCGGCGCCGGTCAGCACCAGGCCGTAGTCCCGGGCCAGCAGGCCGCGTTCGGTCATGGCGGCGGCGATGGCGACGCCGAGCGCACCGGCGATGTGGTCGTAGCACGTACGGGCGTGGTGCAGCGCCCGGCGGTGGTTGGCCTCGGCCAGCGAGCGGACCGGGACCTGACGGTAGGGGGCCAGGCCGGCGAGGTTCTCCAGGGTTTCCGCGGTCTCCGGGCCGGCCAGCCGCACATAGCGCCGCCGGCCCCGGCGCTCCTCGGCGAGCAGGCCGCCGGAGACCAGGAGGTTGAGGTGTTCGGTGGTGGTGGACGGCGCCACCGCGGCGTACTCGGCGAGTTCACCGGCGGTCCAGGCACCGCCGTCGAGCAGGGCCATACAGATGGCGGCGCGGGTGCGGTCCGCGAGCAGTGCCGCCAGGGCGGCCAGATCGGGGGTTTCCGCGACGCTTTCCTGATCGGCGTCCCATCGGTTCATCTACACAGAGTAACCTCTCATAACATTTCGGTGAGCACCGAATCGTCCGGCTTCTATCCTCAACGCCATGAACGTCGCGCTGGAGAAGAGCAGTTCGGTGACGCCGGCGCTGCTGTCCACGGAGAACGACGACGGGACCTTCGTGCTGGTCGAGCTGCGGATCCGGTGGGAGCTCGGGCCGGTCGTCAGCGTCTGGCTGCCGTCCCGCGGCCGTACCGCGCAGAATCTCGCGGTACGCCCGGACGTGGTCTTCAATCTGCCGCCGGACGGGACGGGGGCCGAGGAGGGGACGAGCAGCATGCCGTGCGCCACGGACACGCCGTGGACGGAACGGTCCGAGCTGGTGCGGCCGCCGCGGCTCACGCACTGCCCGGTGCAGTTGGAGGCCCGCCGGGTCGGCGAGCCGGCGGTGACCGACGGGGCATGGACCCAGATCGAGGCCCAGGTACTGCGGGTGCATGCCGATCCGCGGGTCGTGCTGCCGCTCGGCGAGGGGCGGGGCGACGCGGGGGTCTGGCAGCCGCCGGTGCACGACTTCCGGCCGTCGGCCACTCCCCCGCCGCAGCCCGTACCGGCGCCCGCGCGGGAGCTGGCACGGCAGTTGGGGCGGCGCTTCCCCGCCGGGCGCGGCGACTCGTAGGGGCGGGCGAACAGATCCCGTAGGGGAAGCGAGCGCCCCCTGCGGGGCCACAACGGGGCAGGGGGCGGGGCGTATTCCCGTGGGGCGCCGACGGCAAAAATCCGCGGCGCCTGCCCTCCGGTCGGGGGGAGGGGACAGGCGCCGCGGTTGTTCCGCACGACGTTGTACGGGACATCTGGGGGACGGTCCGTCACACGGCCAGTGCGCGGTCCGTCGGCTTGATGGGAGCGGGCAGGGCGCTGACTCCGGTCAGGAAGCGGTCCACCCCGCGGGCGGCGGAGCGGCCCTCGGCGATGGCCCACACGATCAGCGACTGGCCGCGTCCGGCGTCACCGGCGACGTACACGCCGGGGACGTTGGTGGCGAAGTCCGCGTCGCGGGCGACGTTGCCGCGCTCGTCGAGCTCCAGGCCGAACTGCTCGACCAGGCCGTTCTCCCGGTCGGTGCCGGTGAAGCCCATCGCGAGGGTGACCAGCTGGGCCGGGATCTTCCGCTCGGTGCCGGGCTTCGGCTCCGGCCGGCCGTCCTTGAACTCCACCTCGGTCAGGTGCAGCCACTGGACGTTGCCGTCCTCATCGCCCTCGAAGTGGGTGGTGGAGACGGAGTAGACCCGCTCGCCGCCCTCCTCGTGCGCGGAGGTGACCTTGTAGAGCATCGGGAAGGTCGGCCAGGGCTGACCCGCGTGCCGCTCCTCGCCCGGCCTGGGCATGATCTCCAGCTGGGTGACGGAGGCCGCGCCCTGGCGGTGGGCGGTGCCGACGCAGTCCGCGCCGGTGTCGCCGCCGCCGATGACGACGACGTGCTTGCCCTCGGCGCTGATCGGGGCGACGGTCAGGTCGCCCTCCTGCACCTTGTTGGCCAGCGGCAGGTACTCCATCGCGAAGTGGATGCCGTTCAGCTCGCGGCCGGGCACCGGCAGGTCGCGGGAGGTGGTGGCACCGGCGGCGATGACGACGGCGTCGTAGCGCTTGCGCAGCTTCTTGGCGTCGAGGTCGCGGCCGATCTCCACCTCGGTGCGGAACTTGGTGCCCTCCGCGCGCATCTGCTCGATGCGGCGGTTGATGTGGCGCTTCTCCATCTTGAACTCGGGGATGCCGTAACGGAGAAGACCACCGATACGGTCCGCGCGCTCGTAGACGGCGACGGTGTGGCCCGCCCGGGTCAGCTGCTGGGCGGCGGCCAGGCCGGCCGGGCCCGAGCCGATGACGGCGACGGTCTTGCCGGAGAGGCGCTCGGGCGGCTGCGGGGTGACGTCGCCGTTGTCCCACGCCTTGTCGATGATGGAGACCTCGACGTTCTTGATGGTCACCGGCGGCTGGTTGATGCCCAGCACACAGGCGGACTCACAGGGCGCGGGGCACAGCCGACCGGTGAACTCCGGGAAGTTGTTGGTCGCGTGCAGCCGCTCGCTGGCCTCGGTCCAGTCCTCGCGGTAGGCGTAGTCGTTCCACTCGGGGATGAGGTTTCCGAGCGGGCAGCCGTTGTGGCAGAACGGGATGCCGCAGTCCATGCAGCGCGACGCCTGCTTGCTGATGATCGGCAGCAGGGAGCCGGGCTGGTAGACCTCGTTCCAGTCCTTGACGCGCTCGTCGACGGGGCGGGTCTTGGCGACCTCGCGCTCGTGGTTCAGGAAGCCCTTGGGGTCAGCCATTGGTCGCCGCCTCCATCATCTTCTCGTGGGTCTCGGACTCGGAGAGCCCGGCCTGCTCAGCGGCGTCCTTGGCGGCGAGCACTGCCTTGTAAATGGGCGGGATGACCTTGCTGAAGCGCGCGGCCGCGGCATCCCAGTCGGCGAGGAGCTTTTCGGCGACGGTGGAGCCGGTCTCCTCCTGGTGGCGGCGCACCACGTCGTGCAGCCACTGCTTGTCGGCGTCGTCGAGCGCGTGCACCGCGTCGACGAGCTCCTTGTTGACGTTGGCCTTGTCCAGGTCGATGACGTAGGCGAAGCCGCCGGACATACCGGCCGCGAAGTTGCGGCCCGTCTCGCCCAGCACGACCGCGTTGCCGCCGGTCATGTACTCACAGCCGTGGTCACCGACGCCCTCGGAGACCACCGTGGCACCGGAGTTGCGGACGCAGAAGCGCTCGCCGACCCGGCCGCGCAGGTACAGCTCGCCGCCGGTGGCGCCGTAGGCGAGGGTGTTGCCGGCGATGGTGGAGTACTCGGCGAGGTGGTCGGCGCCGCGGTCCGGGCGGACGACGACCCGGCCGCCGGACAGGCCCTTGCCGACGTAGTCGTTGGCGTCGCCCTCCAGGCGCAGCGTGACGCCGCGCGGCAGGAACGCGCCGAAGGACTGGCCGGCCGAGCCGGTGAAGGTGATGTCGACGGTGTCGTCGGGCAGGCCCGCGCCACCGAACTTCTTGGTGACCTCGTGGCCGAGCATGGTGCCGACGGTCCGGTTGATGTTGCGGATCGCGATCTGTGCCCGGACCGGCTGGGCGTCCTCGGCGGTGTCCGCGGACAGCGCGTCGGCGGCGAGCTTGATCAGCTCGTTGTCGAGCGCCTTCTCCAGGCCGTGGTCCTGCTCGATGACCTGGTGGCGCACGGCGCCCTCGGCCAGCTCGGGGACGTGCAGCAGCGGGGCCAGGTCCAGGCCCTGCGCCTTCCAGTGGTTCACCGCGCGGGCGGTGTTCAGCAGCTCGGCGTGGCCGATGGCCTCGTCCAGGCTGCGGAAGCCCAGCTCGGCGAGGATCTCACGGACCTCCTCGGCGATGAACTGGAAGAAGTTGACGACGTACTCGGCCTTGCCGTTGAACCGCTCGCGCAGCGTCGGGTTCTGGGTGGCGATGCCGACCGGGCAGGTGTCGAGGTGGCACACGCGCATCATGACGCAGCCGGAGACGACCAGCGGTGCGGTGGCGAAGCCGTACTCCTCGGCGCCCAGCAGGGCGGCGATGACGACATCGCGGCCGGTCTTGAGCTGGCCGTCGGTCTGCACCACGATCCGGTCGCGCAGGCCGTTGAGCAGCAGCGTCTGCTGGGTCTCGGCCAGGCCCAGCTCCCAGGGACCGCCCGCGTGCTTGAGGGAGGTCAGCGGGGAGGCACCCGTACCGCCGTCGTGGCCGGAGATCAGGACCACGTCCGCGTGCGCCTTGGAGACACCCGCGGCGACCGTGCCGACGCCGACCTCGGAGACCAGCTTCACGTGGATGCGGGCCGCCGGGTTGGCGTTCTTGAGGTCGTGGATCAGCTGAGCCAGGTCCTCGATGGAGTAGATGTCGTGGTGCGGCGGCGGGGAGATCAGGCCGACGCCCGGGGTGGAGTGCCGGGTCTTGGCGACCCAGGGGTAGACCTTGTGGCCGGGCAGCTGGCCGCCCTCGCCGGGCTTGGCGCCCTGGGCCATCTTGATCTGGATGTCGTCGGAGTTGACCAGGTACTCGGACGTCACACCGAAGCGGCCGGAGGCGACCTGCTTGATGGACGAGCGGCGCGCCGGGTCGTAGAGACGCTCGGCGTCCTCGCCGCCCTCACCGGTGTTGGACTTGCCGCCCAGCTGGTTCATGGCGATGGCGAGGGTCTCGTGCGCCTCCTGGGAGATGGAGCCGTACGACATGGCGCCGGTGGAGAAGCGCTTGACGATCTCCGACGCCGGCTCGACCTCCTCGATCGGGATCGAGGGGCGGTCGGAGGCGAAGGAGAACAGGCCGCGCAGCGTCATCAGCCGCTCGGACTGCTCGTTGACCCGCTCGGTGTACTTCTTGAAGATGTCGTAGCGCCGGGCGCGGGTGGAGTGCTGGAGCCGGAAGACGGTGTCCGGGTCGAACAGGTGCGGCTCGCCCTCGCGGCGCCACTGGTACTCGCCGCCGATCTCCAGCGCACGGTGCGTGGCGGCGATGCCGGAGGCCGGGTAGGCCTTGGCGTGCCGGGCCGCGACCTCCTTGGCGATGACGTCCAGACCGGCGCCGCCGATCTTGGTCGCGGTGCCGTGGAAGTACTTGGCGACGAACTCCTCGTCCAGGCCGACGGCCTCGAAGACCTGCGCGCCCCGGTAGGAGGCGACGGTGGAGATGCCCATCTTGGACATGACCTTCAGGACGCCCTTGCCGAGCGCCTTGATCAGGTTCTTGATCGCGGTCTCCGGCTCGACGCCGGGCAGGAACGTGCCGGCCCGGACCAGGTCCTCGACGGACTCCATGGCCAGGTACGGGTTGACCGCGGCCGCGCCGAAGCCGATCAGCAGCGCAACGTGGTGCACCTCGCGCACATCGCCGGCCTCGACGAGCAGACCGACCTGGGTGCGCTCCTTGGTGCCGATGAGGTGGTGGTGGACCGCGGCGGTCAGCAGCAGCGACGGGATCGGCGCGTGCTCGGCGTCCGAGTGGCGGTCGGAGAGCACGATCAGCCGGGCGCCGTCGTCGATGGCGGCGTCCGCCTCGGCACAGATCTGCTCGATGCGGGCGGCCAGCGACTCGCCGCCGCCGGAGACCCGGTAGAGGCCGGAGAGGGTCACGGCCTTCATGCCGGGCATGTCGCCGTCGGCGTTGATGTGGACGAGCTTGGCCAGCTCGTCGTTGTCGATGACCGGGAAGGGCAGGGTCACGCTGCGGCAGGAGGCGGCGTTCGGCTCCAGGAGGTTGCCCTGGGGGCCGAGCGAGGAGATCAGCGAGGTGACCAGCTCCTCGCGGATGGCGTCCAGCGGCGGGTTGGTGACCTGCGCGAAGAGCTGGGTGAAGTAGTCGAAGAGCAGCCGGGGGCGCTCGGAGAGCGCGGCGATCGGCGAGTCGGTGCCCATCGAGCCGATGGGCTCGGCGCCGGCCTTGGCCATCGGGGCGAGGATGACGCGCAGCTCTTCCTCGGTGTAGCCGAAGGTCTGCTGGCGGCGGGTGACCGAGGCGTGGGTGTGCACGATGTGCTCACGCTCGGGCAGGTCCGCGAGCTCGATCAGGCCGGAGTCCAGCCACTCCTGGTAGGGCTGCTCGGCGGCGAGCTGCGCCTTGATCTCGTCGTCCTCGATGATGCGGTGCTCGGCGGTGTCCACGAGGAACATCCGGCCGGGCTGGAGGCGGCCCTTGCGGACGACCTTGGCGGGGTCGATGTCCAGGACGCCGACCTCGGAGGAGAGCACGACCAGGCCGTCGTCGGTGACCCAGTAGCGGCCGGGGCGCAGACCGTTGCGGTCGAGGACCGCGCCGACCTGGGTGCCGTCGGTGAAGGTGACGCAGGCCGGGCCGTCCCAGGGCTCCATCATCGTGGAGTGGTACTGGTAGAAGGCGCGCCGGGCCGGGTCCATGGAGGTGGAGTTCTCCCAGGCCTCCGGGACCATCATCAGCACCGAGTGCGGCAGCGAGCGGCCGCCGAGGTGCAGCAGCTCCAGGACCTCGTCGAAGGACGCGGAGTCGGAGGCGTCCGGGGTGCAGACCGGGAAGATCCGCTCCAGGTCCTCACTGCCGAAGAGCTTCGAGGCGAGCTGGGACTCGCGCGCACGCATCCAGTTGCGGTTGCCCTTGACCGTGTTGATCTCACCGTTGTGCGCGACGAAGCGGTACGGGTGGGCCAGCGGCCAGCTCGGGAAGGTGTTGGTGGAGAACCGCGAGTGGACCAGCGCGATCGCGGTGGCGAAGCGGCGGTCGGACAGGTCCGGGAAGAAGGGCTCCAGCTGGCCGGTGGTCAGCATGCCCTTGTAGACGATCGTCCGGGCGGACAGCGAGGGGAAGTAGACCCCGGCCTCGCGCTCGGCGCGCTTGCGCAGCGCGAAGGCCTTGCGGTCCAGCGCCAGCCCGGTGCTCTTGCCATCGGCCACGAACAGCTGGGAGAAGGCCGGCATGGTGGCGCGGGCGCCGTTGCCCAGCAGCTGCGGGGCGACCGGGACCACTCGCCAGCCGAGGACGTCCAGGCCCTCCTCGCCGGCCATCGTCTCGATGCGCGAGACGGCCTTGGCCGCTTCCTGGGCATCGGACGGCAGGAAGGCGATACCGACGGCGTAGGCGCCGGCCTCGGGGAGCTCGAAGGTGACCTCGTCACGGAGGAACGCGTCCGGCACCTGGAGCAGGATGCCCGCGCCGTCGCCCGAGTCGGGCTCCGAGCCGGTGGCACCGCGGTGCTCCAGATTCGTCAGGACGGTGAGCGCCTGCTCGACCAGTGCGTGGCTGGCCTCACCGGTGAGGGTGGCCACAAAGCCGACGCCGCAGGCGTCGTGCTCGTTGCGCGGGTCGTACATGCCCTGCTGGGCGGGGCGGCCGTCCATGGGCGACCAGGCGGCGTCGCCGGCGCTGCTGGTGGTCGCGGAGTGCGTGGACGCGAAGCGCATCAAGCTCTCCCAACGTCGTCGTGGCATAGGAATTGCCGAGGGACGACGTTGGCCCTCCGCGAAATTTCGTGCAGGTTACAGGATGGGCCGCTTCTCGAAAGTCGAAAAGGGGCTTCCAACATGCGGACACCGCGGGTGCGGTGGGTCAGGACGCGGACGGAATCGGGAGCCGTCCCACAGGGCGGCGTTCGGCGAGCGACATTGCCCGCGACGCCTGGGCCTTATGCCCCGTCGTCATCGATTCGAAACCGCTGGGTAACGCGGTAATTATGCAGTCACTCGCATGACACGTCACCCTACGACGGTTCCGAACAGTGCTCCCAGGGCGTACGTCACACCCGCCGCGGCGCCACCGAGGGCCAGCTGGCGCAGTCCGCTGAACCACCAGGAGCGCGCCGTCACCCGGGCCACGACCGCCCCGCAGGCGAAGAGCCCGACCAGGGCGAGCAGCACCGCCGGCCAGATCGCGGAGGCCCCCAGCAGGTACGGAAGAACAGGCAGCAGCGCGCCCAGCGCAAAGGATCCGAAGGAGGAAATGGCGGCGACGGCGGGCGAGGGAAGGTCCGACGGGTCGATGCCCAGTTCCTCGCGGGCATGGATCTCCAGGGCCTGTTCGGGGTCCGAGGAGAGCTGTTCGGCGACCTGCCGGGCGAGCGCCGGCTCGACGCCCCGCGACACGTAGAGGGCCGCCAGTTCGTCCAGCTCGTCCTTCGGGTGCGTGCGCAGCTCGGCCCGCTCGACCGCGAGCTCGGCCTGGACCAGCTCCCGCTGCGAGGCGACCGAGGTGTACTCCCCCGCGGCCATCGAGAAGGCGCCGGCCGCGAGGCCCGCAAGGCCGGTGATGATGATCGTCTGCTGCGAGAGCGCGCCGCCGGCGACACCGGTCATCAGGGCGAGGTTCGAGACCAGCCCGTCCATCGCGCCGAAGACGGCGGGGCGCAGCCAGCCGCCGTTCACATCGCGGTGGGTGTGGTTGTCGCGGTGCGCCACATGCGTCGGTGCCGCGGCATCCATGATCTCCATGACGGACATATCGGTACCTACTCCCAGGAGCGAGGTGTGGGCCGATGGCGGCGCTTCCCCCTTCAACGCCTCGAATTTATGCGCCCATTACCCTCCGCCGCTAGCAAGGAAGGCCGAACTTACCGCTCTGACCTGCGGTTTTTCCCCGAGGTCGGCGATGAGATCCGGGTCACACGCCCGTCGGCGGCGTCGCGGACCCGGTCCCGCGACGTCGTCCGGGAGGAGTCGACCGGGTGACCGTGCCGCCCGGGAGAGGAGAGCCGGGCCGAGGCGTGGCACGGATGAAGCGCGGCGGTCCGACGCCAGCCGGGTGCCGTCCCCGGCCGTGCGCCGCCCCGGCCGGCCGCACGGACCTCGCCGAGCCGGCCGGGCCGCTCGCCGTACGGAGCCGACCGCCCCCGAAGCCACCGGGGCGGCGGTCCCGCGGCACGTGCGGACGCCGTCGTCGGCGCCCGCTTGGCCCACTCCCCCACAGTGGAAGGACGCACCCGCACATGACCTACGCAAGCGAGCAGACCCCGACCGCGCCGGACGCCCCCGGCCGCCGGGCCGCCGGGGCCCGAACGGTCATGCCGACCGTGCAGCCGGCGCCGGCGGGCCCGCCGGCGCCGGCTGCACGGTCGGCATGACCGTTCG
>NZ_SDIF01000109.1 GCF_004122735.1 Streptomyces sioyaensis
GCGAGCGGGAGTCCGTGGTGGCACGTAGGGGGCGGGCGAACACATCCCGTAGGGGATGCCAAGCCCCCCTTGTCGGGCCACAACGGGATCGGAGTGCGGGGCATTCCGAGGGCAGGACACTCCCGGGTGTAGGGCACCCCCCGGCGCGCAAGGCACCCCGGGCGCGCAGGGCACCCCCCCGGCGCGCAGGGCACCCCCGGGCGCGTAGGGAGGTCCCGGAGGCCCGGCGCCCGGCATCAGCCGTCCGGCATGCCCCCGAGGGGAGGTGGAGCCCCTCAGGGTGGCGGGAGCCGTCGATGACAATGTGTCACTTCAGCCACTTGTCGTAGAGCTCGTCGAAGGTCCCGTCCTTCTTCACCTCGGTGAGCCAGGAGTTGGCCGGTGAAGTGAGAGGGCTTCCTTTGGGAAGCATGTACACCTTCTCCACCTTGGTGAACGGCTTGTCCGGGTTCACGACCGCCAGCCCAGGGTGGATTTTGGCTTGGTACTTCCCCTCCAGGGCGTCGGTGATCATCACATCCGCACGCCCGGACGTGATCTCGTCGAAAATGGTCACGTTGTCCGGCCAGGTGATGACGGTCGCGTGCGGGAGGCGGTCCTTGACGAACTGCTCGTTCGTGCCGCCCGGGTTCACGATGACACGGACGTCCTTCCGGTCCATCTGGTCGAGAGTCTGATACTTGCTCTCCTCGCCCGACCTGACCACCGGGGCTTTGCCGTCGACGAGATACGAGGCAGTCAGATCGGCCTTCTCCCGCCGGTCGGCCGTGGCAGACACGCCCCCCATGGTGATGTCGCACTTCCCCGGCGTGAGGAGATCCTGCATCATCGTCGGCCAACTCGTCTGTACGAACTGGGCCTTGCGCCCCAGGTGCTCGGACAGGCTCTTGGCCATGTCGATATCGAAGCCGCTGTACTTCCCGCTCGCCTTGTCACGGTAAGTCAGCGGCATGTAGTCACCCGTGGTGCAGACCTTCAGCGGTGCTTGCGGAGGGGTGGATGACATATCTCCAGCCGCGGCGACGCCGGTGACCGTACTGGCGAGGGCCAGGACGGACGAGACGGTGGCCAAACGGAGCAGAATTCTGCGGGCAGCCATGGGACAAAGGACTCCTTACGGTGAGCGCAAAGCGTGCGGACGGTGCACGGAACCGGGACCGGGGCCGGGAAGGTGTCATCTTTCCGGCGTCAGCCGCGTGAACCACGGATATGCGCTCCGCTCCACGGACGCCACCAGCCAACCCCTCTCGACCAGCAAGAACCCTTAAGCCGCAGAGGAGTTAATCAAGAGGTCCACCACCGCCAACAGGGCAGAAAGTCCCGAAACCTCCGCCTTCAGTCACCGCTGCCCTTCAGTCACCGAACGTCGATGGATTTCCTGGCTGCGCACCTTCGGCGGCCACCGGCGGATCGCCGTCATGGCAAACGGAGTTGACGTCCGAAGGCGACTCGGGTCTCCTGCTGCGATGTCTGATCTTCGCATTCAGCAGCCGGTCGGGGACGTCGCCCTCAAGGACTGGCGGCACGTCCATAACGTGATCATTCCTACGCATCTCCTCTCGCTGGAGGAGGTGCGGGAGCGGGCACAGAGACACCATTTGGAGGTCGCGTATACCGGTGACGAGCTCATCGGGTGCAGCACGGTGCGTCCGCCTGCCGAGGGCACGCTGACGGCCACGGTGATTGCCCGGGTGCTCGAAGGTCATCGTGGTCAGGGGTTCGGGGAGGAGCTGTATGCGCGCGGGCTCGGCCGGGCGCGGGAGCTCGGGGCCGAGGTGATCGAGACCGTCGTGCTGTCCTCCAACGAGGACGGGCTGCGGTTCGCGCTCAAGCACGGGTTCGTCGAGACCGAGCGATATCTGCTGCCGGGCGACAGCACTCCGTGGATCGACCTGCGGCTTGCGCGGTCCTGACGCTCCCGGAGCCCGTTGGCCGGCCCGCCGCCCCCTTACCCCCTCAGATGCCCCGCCCCGAACGCGTCGGGCAGCAATTCCGACAGCGGGCGGATGCCCGCCGCCGTGTCGACCAGGAGCTCCGGCCCGCCGTGTTCCCACAGCAGCTGGCGGCAGCGGCCGCACGGGACGAGGAGGTCTCCCGTGCGGTCGACGCAGGTGAAGGCGGTCAGGCGGCCGCCGCCACTGGCGAACAGGGCGGAGATCAGGCCGCATTCGGCGCACAGGCCGAGGCCGTACGAGGCGTTCTCGACGTTGCAGCCGGTGATGGTGCGGCCGTCGTCCACGAGGGCGGCCGCACCCACGGGGTAGCCGGAGTACGGGGCGTAGGCCCGGGACATCGCGTCCCGGGCCTGCCGCCGTAGCGACTCCCAGTCGGGAGGTGTGCTCATGCCGAAACCTCGCTCCGCTCGGCCTCGCACTCGCTCGGCGCGCACCTCTCAACTGTTCTCTCGCTGCCCTCGCTCACTTACCTTGGCCTCTTCTGTAGATCTTGCCGATGGCCTTCGGTGGCCGCAGGCGCTGCGCGGCCAATGAGAGCACCAACAGGGTGGCGATGTACGGGGCAACGCCGACGATCTCCAGCGGAACCGTTCGGGTGGTGGCGTACCAGACGGCGAGCAGCGCGGCCGCGACCAGGCTGATCACCGCCTGGGTGCGCTGTCCGCCGCGCAGCTTCCACACCGCCAGGCCGACCAGCAGCACGGCGAGCAGGAGCAGCAGCGCGTGGACGGTGGGGCCGCCGCCGCGCAGCTGGAGCGCGTCCATGAAGCCGAACAGGCCGGCGCCCATGGCGACGCCGCCCGGCCGCCAGTTGCCGAAGATCATGGTGGCGAGGCCGATGTAGCCGCGGCCGCCGGTCTGGCCGTCCTGGTAGATGTGCACGTAGATCGCGAGGAACGCGCCGCCGAGGCCGGCCAGCGCGCCGGAGACGGCGACGGCCGCGTACTTGTAGCGGTAGACGTTGACGCCCAGCGATTCGGCCGCGATCGGGCCCTCGCCGCAGGAGCGCAGCCGCAGGCCGAAGGAGGAGCGCCACAGGACGAAGAAGGTGAGCACGAACAGGACGGCGGTCAGCAGGGTCAGCCAGGAGACGTTGGTGACCAGGGAGCCGAGGATGCCGGCCACGTCGGAGACCAGGAACCAGTGGTGCTGCTCGACGGAGTAGAGCCATTCGGACAGGCCGTGGACGGTGAACGTCGGCATGTCGGGCATCGGCGGCGACTGCTTGTCGTTGCCGCCGGCGGCTGCCGCCGCGCTGCCGTCCGCGCCGAACCACAGCTTGGCGAGGAACTGGGTCAGGCCGAGCGCCATGATGTTGATGGCGACGCCGGAGATGATGTGGTCGACGCCGAAGGTGACGGTGACGACGGCGTGCAGCAGTCCGCCGAGCGCGCCACCGATGACGCCGGCCAGCGCCGCGGCCCAGGGGCCGTGCTCCCAGCCGACCGCGCCCGCGGAGAAGGCGCCGAGCATCATCATGCCTTCGAGGCCGATGTTGATGACGCCGGAGCGCTCGGACCACAGACCGCCGAGGCCGGCCAGGCCGATCGGCACGGCGGCGTTGAGCGCGGCGGTGTACTGGCCCGATTCGGTCAGGTTGTTGGCGCCGGTGACGATCCGCAGCAGGGACAGCAGGATGAGGCCGCCGGAGATGATCAGCAGGACCTTGGGGTAGCTGAGCTTGGCCCGGGAGGTCTTCGGCTTCTGGGGGTGGCTGGGGCTCTGGCCGACCGGAGCCGTGAGGTTCGTACTCATGCGGACACCTCCGCCTTCTCGGTCTTACGGGCCTGCGCGGCGAGCTCCTCGCCGACCTGCCGCTGCTGGAGTCTGAGGCCGTAGCGCCGCACGAGTTCGTAGGCGACGACGACGCACAGGACGATGACGCCCTGCATCACGCCGACGATCTCCTGCTGGTAGTCCTCGAATTCGAGCTGGGTGCCGGTGCGTTCGAGGAATCCCCACAGCAGCGCGGCGACGGCCATCCCGACCGGGTGGTTGCGGCCCAGCAGCGCGATGGCGATGCCGGTGAAGCCGATGCCGATGGGGAAGTCGGTGCCGTAGTTGTACGAGGTCCCGAGCAGCGTCGGCATGCCGATCAGGCCCGCGGCGCCGCCGGAGAGCAGCATGGAGGTGACGATCATCCGCTTGACGCTGACGCCGCCCGCCTCGGCCGCGGACTCGGACTGGCCGACCGTACGGAGGTCGAAGCCGAAGCGGGTGCGGTTGAGCACGAACCAGTACGCGAAGCCGACGACGACCGCGATGACGAGGAAGCCGTCGAGGGGAGCGGGCTGGGTGGGGATGGTGAAGAAGTGGCTGGAGGCCGGGAGGTTCGGCGTGTGGAAGAGGTTGCCGTCCTTGACCGCGAGCCGGCCGTCCTGGAGGAAGTAGCCGATGACCGCGGCCGCGATGGCGTTCAGCATGATCGTGGTGATCACCTCGCTGACGCCGCGGGTGGTCTTCAGTACGCCCGCGATGCCCGCCCAGACCGAGCCGACCAGCATCGCGACGAGGATGATCAGCGGGATCTGGAGGAAGCCGGGGAGCGTCAGCGCACCGCCGACCACCGCCGCGAAGAACGCCGCGATCCGGTACTGGCCGTCGACGCCGATGTTGAAGAGGTTCATCCGGAAGCCGATGGCGACGGCCAGCGCGGACAGGTAGTACGGGACCGCCTTGTTGATGATCCAGACCTGGCTGTCGCTCTTGGAGCCGAAGTCGGCCATCACCGCGTAGGCGTGGAGCGGGTCCTTGCCGGTGGCCAGGATGATCACCGAGGTGATGAGCAGCGCGGCGACGATCGCCAGGACCGGGGCGGCGATGCCCAGGATCAGCTTGTTCTTGTCGAGCTTCTTCACTCGGACTCCCCCTCCTGGGACGGGCGCGGCTCCGAGTCTGCGGCGGTGTCGCTGTCGGAATGGGTGAGGTGGCCGCTGGCGGCGCCGGTCATGGCGGAGCCCAGCTCCTCCGGGGTGATGGTGGCGGGGTCCGCGTCCGCGACGAGCCGGCCGCGGTACATCACCCGCAGGCCGTCGGACAGGCCGATCAGCTCGTCCAGGTCGGCCGAGATCAGCAGGACGGCGAGACCTTCGCGGCGGGCGGCGCGTATCTGGTCCCAGATCTGCGCCTGGGCACCGACGTCCACGCCCCGGGTGGGGTGCGCGGCGATCAGCAGCTTGGGGTGGTGGCTCATCTCGCGGCCGACGATCAGCTTCTGCTGGTTGCCGCCGGAGAGCGAGGCCGCGGTGACCTCGATGCCGGGGGTGCGGACGTCGTACTCGGCGACGATGCGCGCGGTGTCGGCACGGGCGGCCTTCAGGTCGAGCAGCCGGCCCTTGGCGTTGGGCTTCTCGGTGACATGGCCCAGGATGCGGTTCTCCCACAGCGGGGCCTCCAGCAGCAGGCCGTGCCGGTGGCGGTCCTCGGGGATGTAGCCGATGCCGTCCTCACGCCGGGCGCGGGTGGGCCGATGGCTGATGTCGACGCCGTCCAGCGTGATGGTCCCGCCGTCGGGGTCGCGCATGCCCATGATGGCCTCGACCAGTTCGGCCTGGCCGTTGCCCTCCACGCCCGCGATGCCCAGGACTTCGCCCTTGCGGATGGTCAGCGACACCTCGTCCAGGACGGTGCGCTCGACCCCCTCGGCGTCGGCGGTGCTCAGCCGCAGCCCGTCGACCTTCAGCATCTCCACGTCCGTGACGGTGGACTCGCGGGTCTGCGGCGAGGGCAGTTCGCTGCCGACCATCAGCTCCGCGAGCTGCTTGGGCGTGGTCTCGCCGGGGACGACGGAGGCGACGGTGGTGCCGCGCCGGATGACGGTGATGTCGTCGGCGACCGAGAGCACCTCGCCCAGCTTGTGGGAGATGAAGATGACGGTCAGACCCTCGGCCTTGAGCTCCCGCAGGTTGTCGAAGAGCGCGTCGACCTCCTGCGGGACCAGGACCGCGGTCGGCTCGTCGAGGATGAGGGTGCGGGCGCCGCGGTAGAGGACCTTGAGGATCTCCACGCGCTGGCGGTCGGCGACGCCGAGGTCCTCGACGAGGACGTCGGGGCGGACACCGAGGCCGTAGCGGTCGGAGATCTTGATGATCTCGGCGCGGGCCTTGCCGCCGATGCCGTGCAGCTTCTCGCCGCCGAGAACGACGTTCTCCAGGACGGTGAGGTTGTCGGCGAGCATGAAGTGCTGGTGCACCATGCCGATGTTGCGGGCGATGGCGTCGGCCGGGCTGTGGAAGCTGACCTGGTCGCCGTCGATGCTGATGGTGCCCTCGTCCGGCTTCTGCATGCCGTAGAGGATCTTCATCAGCGTGGACTTGCCCGCGCCGTTCTCGCCGACCAGCGCGTGCACGGTGCCGCGGTGGATGGTGATGTCGATGTCGTGGTTGGCGACGACTCCCGGGAACCGCTTGGTGATCCCGCGGAGTTCCACCGCCGGTGCTGCGGCGGGGGCGCTGTCTGCCTGGGGGCTGCTGGACGCTTTGATGGCGCACTCTCCTCGGGGGACAGGGAGTGGTACGAAGGAGCGGGGAGGCGAAGATATCGCGCCAACTCCACGCTACGCGCGTAGTGTTGACGCCGAAAAAAGCCGGAATACCTGCCGGGTTTCTCCGGCGAACGGGCCCGGCGCGGCGGCGTGGTGGCCGCCGCGCCGGACCGGATCACAGAGGCCCTTACTACTTGGCGGGGGTGTCGCTGACCTTCACCTGACCCGACGCGATCTTCTTCTTCGCCGCGTCGATCTTGGCCTGGATGTCGTTGATGAAGCCGCCCGAGGTGGACAGGCGCACGCCGTCGTCCTTGAGCGTGTAGCTCTTGGTACCGGTCAGCGGCTTCTTGTCGTGCACGCTCTTGACCAGGTCGTACACCGCCACGTCGACGTTCTTCATCACCGACGTGAGGATCGAGCCCTTGTACTGGGACAGGCCCGGCTGCAGGTACTGGTCGGAGTCGACGCCGATCGCCCAGGTGCCCTTCTTGCCGGCGACCGTCTCGATCGAGCCGTTGCCGGACTGGCCCGCCGCGGTGTAGATGACGTCGATGCCGGCGTCGAGCATGCCCTTGGCCTTGCCCTTCGCGGCGGCCGGGTCGTTGAAGCCCTTGTCGTCGTTGGCGTAGAGGTACTCGGAGGTGACCTTCGCCTTTGCGTCGGTGTCCTTGACGCCCTGCTCGAAGCCGGCCTGGAACTTCTGGATCAGCGCGTTGTTCACACCGCCGATGAAGCCGACCTTGTGGGTCTTGCTCTTCAGCGCGGCGGCGACACCGGCGAGGTAGGAGGCCTCGTTCTCGGCGAAGACCATGCCGTAGACGTTCTTGGCCTGGGAGGGGGAGTCGACGACGCCGAAGGTGGTCTTCGGGAACTGCTTGGCGACCTTGTTGACGGACTTGCCGTAGTTGAAGCCGACGCCCACGACGGGGTTGAAGCCCGCCTCGGCCAGCGAGGTCAGCCGCTGCTCGCGGTCCGCCTCGGTCTCGCCGTTCTTGGCGGTCATCATCTTGGACTTCACGCCGAGGTCCTTCTCGGCCTTGTCCGCGCCACGAGCCGCCGCCTCGTTGAACGAGTGGTCGTCGCGACCGCCGACGTCGAAGGCGAGGCCGAGGCCCTTGTCCTTGCCACCGGACTCGGTGGACGACGCGCCGCAGGCGCTCAGCGAGAGCGTGAGGGCCGCGGTGGCTATGCCCGCGGCAGCGATCTTGGATACCCGGTGCACGAGGGCCCCTTCGACTCGTAGCGCCCCCTTTGGCGCTGGCTTGAGGGAGATTAACGCGCGTAGACCTGGTGCAAAACCCTCCGCTGCGTGGACGTTATCGATTCGAGGCGTAGGACCCCTTCGCGTAACACAGCCGGGCGATATGTGCAGTCCGTCCCGATTACTCGTGGGAACGGGCCGATATGGGCACTTTGCGGTCGGAGGCCTGTTATCCGTAGTCGATCTTGAGTGCCGGGACGGAACGCACTCAGTCCGCGAGGTCCCCGTCGAGAAGAGCCGCGGCGGTGAAGAGTTCGACGCCCACCTTGATCGCGTGCTCGTCGACGTCGAAGTCGCCGCGGTGCAGGTCGCGGCGGGTCGTCTCGGCGGGTGGGTGGACGCCGAGGCGGGCCATGGCGCCGGGGACGTGTTCGAGGTACCAGGAGAAGTCCTCGCCGCCGAGGGACTGCTCGGTGTCCTCGACGGCGCCCTCGCCGCGGCGGGCGGCCATCGCGGAGTGCAGCAGCTGGACGGTGACCGGCTCGTTGACCACCGGCGGCACCCCGCGGACGTAGGTGATCTGCGACTTCGCGCCGTGCAGCGTGGCGACCTCGTCGATCGCCGCATGGACCAGGTCCGGGGCCTGCCGCCAGGCGTCGAGGTCGAGGCAGCGGACGGTGCCGGAGAGTTCGGCGTGCTGCGGGATCACGTTGCAGGCGTGGCCGGAGGCCAGGCGGCCCCAGGTGACCGCGAGCCCGGCGCGGGCGTCGACCCGGCGGGAGAGCAGCGCCGGGACGTCGAGGGCGACCCGGGACGCGGCGGTGACCATGTCGGTGGTCAGGTGCGGGCGGGCGGTGTGGCCGCCGGGGCCGTCGAGTCCGACCTCCAGACGGTCACAGGCGGAGGTGATCGCTCCCACCCGCAGCCCGATCCGGCCGGCGTCGACGCGCGGGTCGCAGTGGACGGCGAGGATCCGGCCGACGCCGTCCAGGACGCCGGACTCGATCGCGTCGGAGGCACCGCCGGGCAGCACCTCCTCGGCGGGCTGGAAGATCAGCCGGACCGGGCGCGGCAGGGCGCCGGTGCGGGCGAGCTCGGCGAGGACCAGGCCGGCGCCGAGGACGACGGTGGTATGGACGTCGTGGCCGCAGGCGTGCGCCCGGCCGGAGATCGTCGAGGCGTAGTCGACGTTCTTGGTGTCGGGGATGGGCAGGGCGTCGATGTCCGCGCGCAGGGCCAGCAGGGGGCGGGTGGGGTCCGCGGCGACGGCCTGACCGCCGGCCGTGGCGTCCGGGGTGCCGATGTCACACATCAGGCCGGTTCCGGTGGCCAGGACCCGGGGGCGCAGCCCGGCCCGCTCCAACCGGTCCTTGATCGCCGCGGTGGTCCGGAGCTCCTGGTTGCCGAGCTCGGGGTGCATGTGCAAGTCACGCCGGAACAGGCTGAGTTCGGCGCGCAGCCCGTCGGGGAGCGCGCCGGGGAGCTGGTCTCCGGCGGGGGTGCGGGCGGGACCGGTATCGCGGGACATCACATGGTTCACCTGGGGAAGGTTACGGGCCCGGGTGGGGCAACTGTCCCTCGATCAACAAAAGTTCAGCCCGTTAGGGGAAGAAAATCTAGGCCGCTCGGCGCATGGACGGATTATGCGAAGGGTATGCAGTAAGGCTTCGTGCGCGGTACCGCCGTCCTCGACCGGTCGTCAGCCACCGTCCTCAGCGACCGCCCCCGGCCGGTCTTCAGCCGGCCGCCATCTGCTGGGTGAACGGCAGCCGCTGGACGTCACGGGCGGTGCCGGTGACCCCGTCGAGGAAACCCTGGGCGCGCGGTGAGGCGTGGGCGGTCAGCCACTGCGGATCGATGTCGCAGACCGCGACCTTGACCTCGGTGCCCAGCAGGGCGAGCGGCAGGGTGTGCACGACGGTGGAGGGGAAGCTGACGATCAGCCGTCCGATGGGGCCGCGGCGGGCGATCAGCTCCAGCGGCAGGTCCGGGCGGACGACCTCCAGGCCGGTTTCGTCGGACAGCCGTCTCAGCTTTTCGGTGCTCTCCTTGCGGTGCGCGAAGTAGCGGGTGGCGTCGTGCGTACGGGCCAGGGCGCCGACCGCGGCCAGATAGCGGTCGGCGTCCACGACGCCGGTCTCCACCAGCGAGGTGCCGACGATGTCGGCGGCGCGGGTGAGCCGGGGCGGGCCGAAGCGGCCGCGGGTCCAGGCGAAGTCGTTGGCGGTGACCTCGACGCCGGGCGGTACCTCGACGGGCATGGCGCTGAACAGGCCGACGGTGCGCCGGCCGCCCTCGGGCGCGGGGGTGAGCCGGCGCCGGGCGGTCGCCGAGAACGGCGCGAAGGCCAGGTCCCGGGCGCCGCGCCCGCTGCCGTTGCGGTGCCAGCGCACCAGCCGTTCGCCGCGGGCGAGTTGGGAGATGAACTCCATGGTGGCGGTGCCGTCGTCGACGACGACCAGATCGCGCGCCTTGGTGAGGGTGAGCAGCAGCTGCACGTAGCGGGAGAACGGGTCGCCGATGACGATGCGCCGGGCGCGGCGCAGCAGCGGGGTGAGCCCGCCGATGGTGCGCACCGGGGCGGTGGGGCCGCCGCGGGCCTCCTCCCAGCGCACCGCATGGCCTTCGTCGCGGGCGAGTTCGGCCATCCGGCGCAGCTGGCCGCGGGTCATCGGGTCGTGCGGGGAGAGCACGACGACGGTGAGTGCGGTGGCCTGTGCCGTGTGCGCCCATTCCAGGACGTTCAGCAGCTGCACCGGGCTCTCGACGAAGGCGAGGGTGCCCCTGCCCCGGGCGGCCGGGTCCTTGCCGTCGCCGGCGGTCCGGTGGCGCTGGCGCGGGACCCCCCGGAGACGGCGGGCGGGAGTATCCGCCGTCTCCGGGGGCGGGACCTCGGCACCGGGCGTGACGGGCACGGCGCGGGCCCCTTCAGGTGAGCTCACCTTGGCTCCCGTCGGTTCGTCGGTGGTGCTCAGACGGCGGCCGGCTCGGCGGCCTCGGCCTCGGCGACCACACCGGTGACGCGGCGCAGCTTCTTCATCGGGCCGAGCTCGCTCTCGTAGACCTTCTTGACGCCGTCACCGAGGGACTCCTCGATGGTGCGGATGTCGCGGACCAGACGGGACAGGCCGCCGGGCTCGACGGAGGCGGCCTGGTCGGAGCCCCACATGGCGCGGTCGAGGGTGATGTGGCGCTCGATGAAGGTGGCGCCGAGGGCGACCGCGGCGAGGGTGGTCTGCAGACCGGTCTCGTGGCCGCTGTAGCCGATCGGGACGTTGGGGTACTCGTCCTGCAGCGTGTTGATCATGCGCAGGTTGAGCTCCTCGGCCTTGGCCGGGTAGGTGCTGGTGGCGTGGCAGAGCAGGATGTTGTCGCTGCCCAGGACCTCGACGGCGTGCCGGATCTGCTTGGGGGTGGACATGCCCGTCGAGAGGATGACGGTGCGGCCGGTGGCGCGCATGGCGCGCAGCAGCTCGTCGTCCGTGAGCGAGGCGGAGGCGACCTTGTAGCAGGGCACGTCGAACTTCTCCAGGAAGGCGACGGACTCGACGTCCCACGGGGAGGCGAACCAGGCGATGCCGCGCTTCTTGCAGTACTCGTCGATGGCGCGGTAGCCGTCCTCGTCGAACTCCACGCGGTGGCGGTAGTCGATGTAGGTCATCCTGCCCCAGGGGGTGTCGCGCTCGATGTCCCACTGGTCGCGGGGGGTGCAGATCTCCGGGGTGCGCTTCTGGAACTTCACCGCGTCGCAGCCGGCGTCGGCGGCGGCGTCGATCAGCGCGAAGGCGTTCTCCAGGTCGCCGTTGTGGTTGATGCCGATCTCACCGGTGACGTAGACGGGGCGGCCGGGGCCGGCCTCGCGGTTGCCGAGGGTGCGGATGCGGGAGTTGCTGCTCATGGGGAGATTCCTTCGTGTTGATCAGGGTGTGCGGGGTGGGGTCTGGGGTGACGGCCGGGGCGGATGGGAGCGGTTACAGGGACGGGCCCAGCAGCCAGGCGGCGATCTCGCGGATGGCGCCGCTGCCACCGGGCGTCGCGGTGACGGCGCGGGCCGCGCCGCGCACCACGTCGTGCGCGCCGGCGACCGCCACGGGCCAGCCGACGAGGTCGAAGCACGGGAGGTCGTTGACGTCGTTGCCGACGTAGAGCACGCGCTCGGGCGCGATGCCGGCCTCCTCGCACCACTGCTTGAGGGCGAGGTCCTTGCGGTCGATGCCGTGCAGGACGGGCACCTGGAGCTTGCGGGCCCGTGCGGCGACGACCGGGTTGGTCTCGGTGGACAGGATCAGCAGCTTCAGCTCCGCCTTGCGCAGCGCGGCGACGCCGAGGCCGTCGCCGCGGTGGACCGCGACGATCTCCCGTCCGTCGGAGTCGATCAGCACCCGGTCGTCGGTCTGGGTGCCGTCGAAGTCGAGGACGACGGCGTCGATGTCGTCGCGGGTGGGCAGGGCGCCGGGGCGCGGGGCGTCCAGCAGCGGGGCCAGCGCGCGGGCGCGGGCGAGATCGTGCGGGTCGTCGATCTCCAGCACCCGGGCGGGGTCGGTGCGGACGAGCTCGGTGCGGCCGAAGAAGCGGTGGCCGCTGGTGCGGAAGCCGGCCGCGTCCATCGCGTAGGCGGCGCCGGTCTCCAGCAGGTCCTGGGGGCGGTCCTGGCGGCGCGGCCGGAAGGACTTGTCGTGGTTGACGCCGTGGCCGCCGTCGGTCGCGCCGGAGACGGCGTGCTCGGCGTCCTCGGCCTCGCGCCAGACGAAGCCGTGGAAGGGGGCGACGGTCAGCGCGCTGTCCGCGCCGTCCTCGACGACCGCGGCCGCCACCCCGTCGATGTCCTCGCGGACTATGAACGGGCTGGTGCACTGGACCAGCAGCACCGCGTCGACCGTGGTGCCCTGCTCGGCCTCGTAGGCGTCCATGGCGTGCAGGACGGCGGCCTCGCTGGTGGCGGTGTCGCCCGCGATGTCGCCGGGGCGGCGGACGACGACGGCTCCGGCGCCGCGGGCGGCGGCCGCGATCCCGGCGTCGTCGGTGGAGACCACGACATCGGTGACCAGGCGGGCGGCGCGGCACTCACGGACCGCGCGGGCCACCAGGGGCACGCCCCCGACGGCGGCGAGGTTCTTGGCGGGCACGCCCTTGGATCCGCCGCGGGCGGGGATGACGGCCACAACAGTGGGTGACATTGCGGGCTCCTCGGTAGGGCTCGGGCCATCGGAGGTGGCGGGCGACGGGCGGGCGGTCACAGCTGCCCCCAGCGGCGGATGGCGGGGGCGACGCGCTGGACGCCGTGGCGGTAGGCGCCGCGGGCGGCCTCGCGGACCGTCTCGCGGGCGACCCGGCGCAGTCCGCCGGTCTCCTCGGGGGCCCCGTCGTAGCCGGCGAGTGGCTCGCCGTGCGGGTCCAGGCCGTGCCGGGCGAGGATGCCGGGGAGGTAGCCGGGGGCGGTGCGGGGCGTGTAGTAGGGGGCGAGCGGCGGCAGCAGGCCGGCCTCGCGCAGCACGGTGACCCGGGCGCGGGCGGCGTCGAAGGCCCGCTCGTACTCCCCGTCGGCGGCGACCCCCTGCCGGGCCAGCCACTCCCGGTCGGGCTCCGGGCGGTGTCCGGCGTCCAGCTCGTCCCAGGAGGCCAGGCAGCCGGAGCCCAGGAAGTGGTGGTTGCCGAGGGCCTCGCGGACGCCGAGGTCGGTGAGGACGGCGGTGGGGATGCCGCGGTGCAGGGATTCCAGGGCGGCGGTGGAGCTGACCGTGACCATCAGGTCGGTGCGGTCCAGAACCTCGCCCATGTTGCCGTACACCAGGCGGCAGTTGGCGGGCAGCCCGCCGGGTGCCTTGGCGGCGAGCTTCTGGTAGGGCAGTTCCTCGATGTGGGTGGTGTGCTCGCCCGGCTTGCTGCGGAGCTTGATCAGCACCTCGCGGTCGGGGTGCGTACGGGCGTGCTCCACCGCCCGGCGCAGCAGGTAGGTACGGTCCGCGCGGCTCTCCGGGACGGAGGGCTGGGCGGCGAACACCACGGTGTAGGGGGCGTGTTCGCCGGTGTAGCGGGCGCCGCCGAGGAAGGGCAGGGCGCATTCGACGACGCTGTGGTCGTCGGCGCCGACGCCGCGGTAGACCTCGCGGAACCGGTCCGCGTCGTGCCGGGAGTTGGCGAGTACGACATCGGCGCCGTGCCGCAGCAGCAGCCCGTCGGCGAGCTTCTCGTAGACCACTCCGACGTAGCCGGTGACGACGACCGGGCGGTGCTGCCCGGTGGCGGCGTCCGGCGTCCCCGCCTGCCAGGCGCGGGCCAGGCCGTGCAGCACGGCTTGCACCGCTCCGCCTACACAGGCCAGCACGATGACGTCATAGCGCGTACGGTCGACGGAACGCACGAAGTCGACGCCCCTGATTTCGCGCAGCGAGTCCGCACGGGCGCCGACTTCGTCGAGCTGGCGGACCGTGGGGGTTGCGCGGCCGCGGAGGAGGTATCCGTCGAGTCGAATGTCCGATTGGATCCGGTACGCTGTCAAAGCGCCCCATTTCCACCGGGTATCCGAGTCGGCGAGCACGGCGACTCGCGGCGTGGAAGCGGTACGTGATGGCACGTCGAAGACGCTAGGAAGGCATTCCGTTTGGCGGGCCAACTGGGCCGCAACAAAGGGTTAACAGCGGGTCGACGAATGACGAACCGGCCCGATTGTCGGCCTGGTTAACCATCCCGCCATTCTTCGTTCACCCTGGGGTCCGCACCCCGTAAAGACGAAAGCCGGACGCCGCGCCTAACGTCAACCGGGTGGTTAAGCTCTCCGTCATCGTGCCGTTCTACAACGTGCAGACATACGCGCCCGACACCCTGAAAAGCCTGGCGGCCAATGCCCGCGAGGATTTTGAATTCCTGCTCGTCGACGACTGCTCGCGCGACGAGACCCCTCAGATCCTCGCGCGCGCCGAGCGCGAGCTGCCGGGCGCCAGAGTCCTGCGGCACGAGCAGAACGGCGGGCTGGCCACCGCCCGGAACACCGGCTTGGACGAGGCCCGCGGCGAGTACGTCACCTTCCTGGACGGCGACGACTGGCTCGCACCCGGCTACTACCCCCAGCTCCTTTCGACCATCGAAGAGTTGGGGTGCGACTTCGTCCGCACCGACCATGTCCAGTGCACCGCCCGGGCGCGCAGCGTCCACCGGGTCCCGCACGGCCGGCGCGGGGTGGTGCTGGACCCGCGCGCGGTGATCCTGCCCGCCGACCGCTCCACCTCCGTCGACTACGCCTACGCCTGGGCCGGGATGTACCACCGCCGGCTGCTGGACGACGGGGTGCTGCATTTCCGGGACGGGCTGCGCACCGCGGAGGACCGCCCCTGGATCTGGCGGCTGCACCGCGAGGCGCAGTCCATGGCGGTGGTCGGACTGCTCGGCGTTTTCTACCGGCGCGGAGTGGCGTCCTCACTGACCCAGATCGGGGATGTGCGGCAATTGGACTTCATTCGCGCCTTCGATCAGGTGATCGAGGAGACCGCGCAAGATCGCGATGCGGAATTCCTGCTGCCCAAGGCGGTGCGCACCTATTGCGCGATCATTTCCCACCACCTCGGTTCGATCGAACGCTTCGAACCGCAGGTCGCCCGTAAATTGCGCGCGATGAGCGCGGCGGCCATGAAACGCATGCCGCAGGACGTACTGAAGGAAGCCCTGGATTCGATGGATGTGCAGCGCGCGTCCCGGCTGCGGCGACTGCGCCGTCGCCCCGTCCCGGCGGAGGTCGCCGCCTGATGTCCACCCGACCGCGTACCCAGATCTTCATGGCGTCCACGCTCTACGGCGCGGCGACGCTCGCCGCCGCGCTGGACGCCGACTGCTTCGCCCCGGCCGACCGCCGGCTGCTGCTGCTCAGCAACAACGCGGCGACCCCGGAGACCAGCGCCTCGCTGGACACCATGCCCGGCTTCGAGCGGCTGCGCGGCCGCTTCGACCGGGTGCTGTCCTGGAACGAGACGATCAGCCCGTTCCACCCCGGCGGCTGGTCCCCGCGCGCGGACGACGCCCCGCTGTGGGAGCGGCATCTGCGGCTGCTGTGGGGCCTGGGCGACGACCGCGTCGAGCTGGTCGTGGAGTCCATCCAGGTCAACCCGGCGCTGGCGGTCGCCCAGCTGTTCCCCGACGCGCCGATCGACGTCTACGCCGACGGCCTGATGAGCTACGGCCCGACCCGCAACAAGCTCGACCCGCTGATCGGCACCCGGATCAACCGGCTGCTGCACCTGGACCTCGTACCGGGCCTGACGCCGCTCCTGCTGACCGAGTTCGAGGTCGAGCCGCGGACCGTGCCGGCCGACACCTTCCTCAAGGTGCTCTCCGAACTCTCCGACGCCAGCGGCGAGTTGGACCTGCCGGAGGGTGCCGCGCTGCTGCTCGGCCAGTACCTCTCCGCGCTGGGCATCCTCACCCCCGAGGAGGAAGAGGAGCTGCATGTGCGGATGCTGCGCGGCGCGGCCGAGCGCGGCCACCGCACGGTCGTCTTCAAACCGCACCCGTCCGCGCCGGCCCGCTGGTCGCGGCTGCTGGAGCGGGAGGCCGAGAAACTGGACCTCGCACTGACCGTGCTGGAGCGCCCGGTGCTGGCCGAGGTGCTCTACCAGCGGATGCGGCCCGCGCTGGTCGTCGGCTGCTTCTCCACCGCGCTGCTCACGGCGGCCACCTTCTACGACCTGCCGACGGCGCGCACCGGCACCGGTCTGCTGCTGGAGCGGCTCACCCCGTACCAGAACAGCAACCGGATCCCGGTCACGCTCGTGGACGCGCTGGTGCCCGACCTGGGCGACCGCAGCGAGCAGCCGCGCGCCGCCGCCACCGCGGAGCACGTCCAGGGCCTGGTCGCGGCGGTCGGCTATGCGATGCAGCACCAGATGTACCCGCAGCTGCGACCGCACGCCGAGCGCTATCTCGCGGCCCATCTCGACCAGTTCACCTGGCGCTACTTCAAGCGCCGCCGGCTGACCGCGCTGGCGCTGCCCGGCGCGATCCCGTCCCAGCTGGCGTTCATCCCGCGCAACGCCGCCGTCCGCCGGGTCGCCCGCCAGGCGCGCGCGGTGCAGCGGCGGCTGAAGAAGCGGGCCGCGTTCGGATGACCACCACCGAGCTGACAACCGGCGCACCACCCGTCACGCCGGTTGCCGTCACCGCCCCGGGGCCGGCGGCGATACGGGGGCGCAGCCGTGACAGTTCGTCGCGGCTGCGCGCCCTGGACGGGCTGCGGCTGCTCGCCGCGCTGATGGTCGCCGCGTACCACTACGGCGGGCGCAGCGGCGAGATATCCCAGGCCTGGGGCGGCTCGCCCGCCCACCAATTCCCCACCCTGGCACCGCTGTTCGCCTACGGCTGTCTGGGCGTACAGATCTTCTTCGTGATCAGCGGCTTCGTCATCTGCCTCAGCGGCTGGGGCCGGACGCTGCGCGCCTTCATCGCCTCCCGCGTCTCCCGCCTCTATCCGGCGTACTGGGCCGCGATCCTGTTGATCACCGCGGTCTTCGCGCTCCCCTGGGTCGCCTACAAGGCGCTGCCGCCCAGTGAGGTGCTCACCAACCTGACCATGCTGCAACAGCCGTTGGGCGTGGACCGGGTGCTGGGCGTGTGCTGGACCCTCTGGGCGGAGATGCGGTTCTACGCCCTCTTCGCGCTCTGCGTCGTCCTGCCGGGCGCCACCCGCAGCCGGGTGGTCCTCTTCTGCGCCGGCTGGACCCTGGCCGCCGCGCTCGCCCAGGCCGCGCACGAGCCCTTCCTCGACACCGTCCTGATGCCCGAGTACGCCCCGTTCTTCATCGGCGGCATCGGTCTGTACCTGCTGCACCGCTACGGCGCCCGCGATCCGATCGCCTGGGCGATAGTGCTGGTCAGCTGGCTGGTCGGGCAGCATTACGCGGTGGCCGGGCTCTGGCACGCGCCGTCGGCCACCGCGTTCTCCTACCGGTCGACGGCCGGCATCATCTTCGTCGTCACCCTCGGCTTCGCCCTCGTCGCGGCGGTCGCCCTGGGCCTGCTGCGCTGGGCGAACTGGCGCTGGCTGACGGTGGCGGGCGCGCTGACGTACCCGTTCTACCTCGTCCATGAACACCTGGGCTGGGTGGTCGTCCGCGCCCTGCACCACACCCTCGGACTGCCCTCGTACGCCACGCTGCTCCTGACCGTGGGGCTGATGCTGCTGCTGGCGTGGCTGCTGCACCGCTTCCTGGAGCGCCCGCTCACCCCCGTACTGAAGCAGGCGATCGACCCGCGCCGCTGACGGCCGGGAGGTTCCACTCCGCGGGGAGTCGACGTCCAGGAACCGCGTAGGAATCGCATAAGGCCGGACGCCGTTCCCGGTGACTGTCACGGTCCCGGGAAAGGACCGAGATGTGCCTGATACATGACCTCGGGACGATCGAAACAGGTGCCGCTTAACGTGCGGAATGCGTGCTGTCTTCGGCACCGGAAACGGCTCCGGCTCCGGCACCGGAAACAGCTCCGGTCGGTCGGCACGGGCGGGGGCGCGGGACGGTCGGGGGCCCGGGGGCGGCCGACCGGTCCGGGAGTGTCGACGGACCAGGAACCGCCATGGGACGACCATGGGACGAGGAAGCGAGCGGCAGCGTGAAGAAGGCCAAAAAGCAGCGTGGCTTCTGGAAAGAGCTGCCGATTCTCATCGGTATCGCCCTCCTCCTCGCCCTGCTGATCAAGACCTTCCTGGTGCAGGCGTTCTCGATCCCGTCCGACTCGATGCAGGACACCCTGCAGCGCGGGGACCGGGTCCTGGTCGACAAGCTGACGCCATGGTTCGGCTCCGAGCCCCAGCGCGGCGAGGTCGTGGTCTTCCACGACCCGGGCGGCTGGCTGAACGAGACGCCGACCCCCGAGCCCAACCCCGTCCAGAAGGTCCTCAGCTCCATCGGCCTGATGCCGTCAGCGGAGGAGAAGGACCTGATCAAGCGGGTCATCGCGGTCGGCGGCGACACCGTCGAGTGCCACGGCACCGGCCCGGTCAAGGTCAACGGCAAGGCGCTGAAGGAGGATTCGTACCTCTTCCCCGGCAACACCCCCTGCGGTGACAAGCCGTTCGGGCCGATCAAGGTTCCCAAGGGACGCATCTGGGTCATGGGTGACCACCGTCAGAAATCCCAGGACTCCCGCTACCACATGAACCTCAAGGGCAACGGCACCGTCGAGACCAAGCAGGTCGTGGGACGTGCCTTCACGATCGCATGGCCGATCAACCGCTGGTCGTGGCTGCCGGTGCCGGACACCTTCGACCAGCCCGCACTCAACACGGCCGTCGCGGCGACTCCGGCGGCGCTGGGCCTCGCGGGCGCGGTGCCGATCGCCGTCCGGCGCCGCCGGCGTGGCCCCCGGCAGACCGCCGAGGACACCGCGTCGCCGGCTTCACCCGCCCGCGGCAGTGGCCTCGACGCCCGCGATGATGAGCTGTAGCCCGGCCTCGAAGTTCCGCTCCATGTCGCCGAACATCTCCACCCCCGCCCCCGCCGCGAGGGGATAGCGCTCGCCGATCTTCCGCGCGCGGCTCTCCAGGTCGTAGGCCGGATCGCGGTCCTCCGGGCGGCGGGCCTCCGGCTCGCCCGGCTCGGGATAGACGGACTGCTCCTCGATCACCACGCCGATGGTGTAGCTGTACGCGGTCCACCACGCCCGCGCCGCCAGGCTCGGCGAGAAGCCCGCCGCGGTGAGCCGGGTGAGGAGGTTGTCGAGCGGCCGGGCGTAGCTCTCGTCGGTCATCCGGGTGCCGCTGAAGACCTTGCCGCCGTCGCGGTAGCCGAGGAGTTGGCGGCGCATACCCCGGCAGGCGCCGCGGAGGACGTCCTGCCAGCCGCGGCCGGGACCGGCTCCCTCGCGCCCCTCCCCCAGCATCGGCGCGACCATCCGCCGGAACATCTCGGTGGCCATCTCGTCCAGCAGTTCCTGTTTGTTCTTGAAGTGCCAGTACAGCGCGGGAGCCTGGACGTTCAGCTCCTTGGCGATGCGGCGCAGGGTGAGGCCGTCGAGGCCCACCTCGTTCAGCAGCCGCAGCGCGGTGTCCACCACCTGATTCCGGTCGATGCGAGAAACCATGTTGACAACTTAACACCGTTAAGGACATCCTCGGAACATGGAACTTAACAACGTTAAGGACAGTGCCGGCGTGGCGGACGACCTCCCCACGACCGTCGACGTACTGATCGCCGGCGCGGGCCCGACCGGCCTCGCGCTCGGCATCGACCTGGCCCGCCGCGGGGTGCGCGCCCTGGTCGTCGAGCGGCAGGACCGCCTCTCCCCCGGCGCCCGCGGCACCGGTGTGCAGCCGCGCACCCAGGAGGTCTACGAGGACCTCGGGGTGCTGGACGCGATGCGTGCGGTCGGCGGGCTCTACCCGCCGCTCGGCCTCTGGGAGGACGGCCGGATCACCGAGGTCCGCGAGATGATCGAGCGGGTCGACCCGACGCCCGCCGTGCCCCACTCGACCGCGCTGATGGTGCCGCAGTTCCGCGCTCTGGAGGTGCTCCACACCCGGCTGACGGAGCTCGGCGGCAGCGTGCTCCTCGGCACCGAACTCACCGCTTTCACCCAGGACGCGGACGGGGTGACGGTCCGTCTGCAACGTGCCGGGGCACCGCACACGGTGCGCGCCGCCTATCTGGTCGCCGCCGACGGCGGGCGCAGCACCGTACGCCGGGAGCTGGGCACCGGGATGAGCGGGCCGTCGCTGGAGCCGGGCGTCGCGCTGCTCGCGGACGTCCGGATCGACGGCCTCGACCGGGACCACTGGCACCGCTGGATCCTGCCGAACGGCGGCTTCACCGCCCTGCTCCCGCTCGCCGGCACCGACCTCTTCCAGACCCTGATCGCGGCCCCCGAGGGGACGACGGACACCTCGCCGGAGACCATCCGCACCCTCCTCTCGACGCGCACCCACCTGGCACCCGAGCAGATCCGCGAGGTGGTGTGGTCCTCCGTCTTCCGCCCCCGCGCGGGCATGGCCGACTCCTACCGCACCGGCCGGGTCTTCCTCGCCGGCGACGCCGCGCACGTCCACTCCCCGGCGGGCGGCCAGGGCCTCAACACCAGCGTGCAGGACGCCTACAACCTCGGCTGGAAGCTCGGCCAGGTGCTGCGGTACGGCGCCCCCGACTCCTTGCTCGACAGCTACGGCACCGAGCGCCGCCCGATCGCCGCGCACATCCTGGACACCAGCACCCGGCTGCACCGCTCCGGCAGCCTGCGCCGCGGCCGGGATCTGCACCAGCTCGACATCGGCTACCCCGACAGCCCGCTGACGCGGGAGCTGCGGACGGACCTCGCCGAGGGCACGCCCGTCGCCGGCGACCGGGCCCCCGACGCCCCGTGCCGCACGGCCGACGGCCGGCCCACCCGGCTCTTCGACGCCTTCCGGGGCCCGCACTTCACCCTGCTCGCCCTGGGCGACGTCGAGCTGGAGGAGGCCCAACTGCCCGCCGACCCCGCCCTGCTGCGGGTCGTCCGCGTCGGTGGCCCGGCCCCCGATCTGCTCGACGCCGACGGCCATGTCCAGGACGCGTACGGCAGCGGCCCGGCCGTCCTCCTCGTCCGCCCCGACGGCTATCTCGCCCTCGGCGCACCGGCGGAGGGCGCCACTGCCCGGATGTCCGCCGCCCTGGCGGACATCGTCGGCACCGCCGCGCTCCAGCCGGCCGGATGACCTCCTGCGCACGGGGCCGCACCGTCGAACAGTCGCCGGTGCGGCCCCGTGCCGGGGAACGGGCGCCTGAGGGGGAGTGGGGCGCCCGGGTCCCAACTACCCGTGGGCCCAACTGAACCGACCGGGGCCCAATTGAACCGACCGGAACCCAGCTGAACGACCGGGCCCTAAAGAATCAGCGACAGCAGCAGGACGCAGACGATCCCGACCACCGAGATCAGCGTCTCCATCACCGACCAGGTCTTCAGCGTCTGCCCGACGCTCAGCCCGAAGTACTCCTTGACCAGCCAGAATCCGGCGTCGTTGACATGGCTGAAGAACAGCGACCCGGCGCCGATGGCCAGCACCAGCAGCGCGGCGTGGGTGGTGCTCATCTCCGCGGCGAGCGGGGCGACGAGCCCGGCGGCGGAGATGGTGGCCACCGTCGCGGAGCCGGTCGCGAGCCGGATGGCGACCGCGATCAGCCAGGCCAGCAGCAGCGCGGAGACGTGCCAGCCCTTGGAGAGGTCCAGGATCATCCGGCCGACGCCGGCGTCCACCAGCGTCTGCTTGAAGCCGCCGCCCGCACCCACGATCAGCACCACACCGGCGATCGGACCGAGCGACTTCTCGACGGTCGTGGCGATCCGGCCACGGGTGAACCCGGCCGCCCGCCCCAGTGTGAACATCGCGACGATGACGGCGGTCAGCAACGCGATCAGCGGCGAGCCGATGACATCGAAGGCCCGCTGCACGCCGGCCGCGGGATCGTCGACGACGATGTCCACCAGCGCCTTGGCCAGCATCATCACGACCGGCAGCAGCACGGTGGCCACCGTGATCCCGAAGCCGGGCCGCAGCTCCAGGTCGTCGGAGCCGCGCGCGGGCACCAGCTGCTCCGGCGGGCGGACGTCCACCCAGCGGGCCGCGTAACGGGAGAAGACCGGACCGGCGATGATCGCGGTCGGGACGGCGACGACCACACCGAGCGCGAGGGTCACGCCGAGGTTCGCGCCGACCGCGTCGATCGCCGCCAGCGGCCCGGGGTGCGGCGGGATCAGCCCGTGCATGACGGACAGTCCGGCCAGCGCCGGGATGCCGATCCGCATCAGCGAGAAGTTGCCGCGCCGGGCGACCAGCAGCACCACCGGTATCAGCAGCACGATGCCGACCTCGAAGAAGATCGGCAGCCCGACGATCCCGGCGATCAGCACCATCGCCCAGGGCATCGCCCTCCGGCCCGCCTTCGCCAGGATCGTGTCGACGATCTGGTCCGCGCCGCCGGAATCGGCGAGCAGCCGCCCGAGGACGGCACCCAGCGCGATCAGCACGCCGGTGCCCGCGACCGTCGTACCGAGCCCCGTCGTGAAGCTGGTGATGGCCTTGTCGAGCGGCGCACCGGCCACCGCACCGAGCACCAGCGAGCCGACGATCAACGACAGGAAGGCGTGCAGCTTGAACTTGGTGATGAGCAGGACGATGACGGCTATGCCGGCCAGAACGGCGATGCCCAGCTGGGCGTGACCGGCCGAGGTGATCGGCTCGGTCGCATCCGCTGCGAGCATCTCGACGCTGAGATGAGTCACGGCGATTCCCTTGGTCGAACGGAGGGGGAAGGGGTGCTGCGGTGGGGGGTGTTGAGG
>NZ_SDIF01000011.1 GCF_004122735.1 Streptomyces sioyaensis
GACGGGGCTGGCGACGGTGCCGGGGGCGCGGCCGGGGCCGGGGCCAGTGCCGGGATCGCGGGGGCGCGGGAGCGCTGGGTGCGGACCGGCGGTATCGAGCTGTGCGTCGCGGAGCTGGGGGATCCGGAACAACCCACGGTGCTGCTGGTGCACGGCTATCCCGACAGCAAGGAGGTGTGGTCCGAGGTCGCCCGCGGCCTGGCCCGCCGCTTCCATGTGGTGCTCTACGACGTCCGGGGCTGCGGCCGGTCCACCGCCCCGCGGCCGCTGCGGGGCGGCTTCACCCTGGAGAAGCTGACGGACGACTTTTTGGCCGTCGCCGACACCGTCAGCCCCGGCCGCCCGGTCCATCTCGTCGGCCACGACTGGGGCTCCGTACAGGCCTGGGAGTTCGCCACCGTGCGGCGTACGGAGGGCCGGATCGCCTCCTTCACCTCCCTGTCGGGCCCGTCCCTGGACCACTTCGGCCACTGGATCAAGAAGCGGATGACGCGCCCCACCCCCCGGCGCGCCGCCCAGCTGCTCCATCAGAGCGCCAAGTCCTGGTACGTCGGCGTGCTGCACACCCCCGTGCTGCCCGAGCTGGCATGGAAGGGCCCGCTCGGCAAGCAGTGGCCGCGGATTCTGGAGCGGATGGAGAAAGTGCCGGGCGGGGACTACCCCACCGCCTCGCTGCCGAGGGATGCGGCTCACGGCGCCTGGCTCTACCGCGACAATGTGCTCCCCCGGCTCCGCCGCCCGCGCGGCGACGCCTATGCGCACTGCCCGGTCCAGCTGATCACCCCCACCGGCGACGCCTTCCTCTCCGAGCGGCTCTATGACGACCTGGAGGAGTGGGCGCCCCAGTTGGTGCGCCGCACCCTCCCGGCCAAGCACTGGGTCCCGCGCACCCGCCCCGACCAACTCATCTCCTGGATCGGTGAGTTCGTCACCGCCAAGGAGGAGGGGGATCCGGCGAAGCGGGTCGTGGCGTCCGGCCCGCACGCCGACCGGTTCGGCGGACAGCTGGTGCTGGTGACCGGCGCGGCCAGCGGCATCGGCCGGGCGACGGCGTTCGCCTTCGCGGAGGCCGGCGCCCGGATCATCGCCGTCGACCGGGACGCCGAGGGCGCGGCACGGACCGCGGACATGTCCCGGCTGATCGGCGCACCCCAGGCCTGGGCGGAGGTGGTCGATGTCGCGGACGAGACGGCGATGGAGAAGCTGGCCGACCGGGTCGACGCGGAGTACGGCACCGTCGACGTGCTGGTCAACAACGCCGGCATCGGGCTGGCCGGTTCCTTTTTCCAGACCACCACCGAGGACTGGAAGAAGGTCCTTGACGTCAACCTCTGGGGGGTCATCCACGGTTGCCGGATCTTCGGCAGGCGGATGGCGGACCGCGGACAGGGCGGCCATATCGTCAACACCGCCTCGGCCGCCGCCTTCCTGCCGTCGAAGCTGCTGCCTGCCTACAGCACTTCCAAGGCGGCCGTCCTGATGCTCAGCGAGTGTCTGCGCGCCGAACTGGCAGGGCAGGGAATCGGCGTCACCGCCATCTGCCCCGGGCTGGTCAACACCGCCATCACGAACACCGCCCGCTTCACCGGAGTCCCGGCCGAGGAGGAGAAGCGCCGCCAGGAATCGGCCGCGCGGAGGTACCGGATGCGCAACTACCCGCCGGAGAAGGTCGCCGATGCCATCCTGCGTGCGGTGGTCCACAACCAGGCGGTGGTGCCGGTCACCCCCGAAGCACGCGGCGCCCGCCTGCTGTCCCGCTTCGCCCCGCGCATGCTGCGCGCCTTCGCCCGCTACGAGCCCCGGCTGTAGTGCCCTACGAACCCCGGTAACACCGGATGTAGCGCCGGGCGCCCGTCGAGTGTCCGCCGCGCACGGACGTCCGTCGGGTGTCCGCCGCGCACAGGCGCCCGTCGGGTGTCCGCCGCGCACGGCACTTCTCCCGGGCCGCCGGTGCAGCTTCTGCCCGGCCCGGGGCCCCGGGCGCCCCGCCGTGAACCAGAGAACTGCGCACCTCAGGAGCCGCGCATGAGCACCCCGTACCTCCCCTCGCACCCCCAAGAGCCCTACCCGATCGCGCCTCGCCGGGTCTCGTTCGACTGGCATGCCACGCCGCTGCTGTGGATACCGGACGAGCCCACCGCCACCCACGTCATCAATGTGCTGCATCTGCTGCTGCCGGCGGGCGAACGATGGTTCGTGAAGGTCTTCAAGGAAGCCCTGCCACTGGTCCGGGACGAGCAACTCCGCACGGACGTCAAGGGCTTCATGGGCCAGGAGGCCACCCACAGCGTCCAGCACTCCACCGTCCTCGACCACTTGGCCCACCAGGGCCTGGACACCGCTCCCTACACCCGGCGCATCGACTTCCTCTTCGCCCGCCTCCTGGGCGAGCAGCCGCCCTTCGGCATCCCGATCACCGGCCAGGAGTGGCTGCGCTTCCGGCTCTCCCTCATCGCCGCCATCGAGCAGTTCACCGCGGTGCTCGGCGACTGGGTGCTGGACGCCGAGGGCCTCGACCGTGCCGGACCCGACCCGGTCATGCTCGATCTGCTGCGCTGGCACGGTGCCGAGGAGGTCGAGCACCGCGCGGTCGCCTTCGACATGTACCAGCACACCGGTGGCGCGGATCCCGCCCGTTATCTCCGCCGGGCCCTGGGCATGGCCGTGACCGCCCCCGTGCTGCTCTACCTCTGGGGCTGGGGCGCGGCCTACCTCCTGCGGCACGACCCACAGCTCGCCGCCCGCTCCCGCTACTCCCTGCGCGCGCACAACCAGGCCGTCCGCAAAGGGCTGCTGCCCACCTGGCGTGAGCTGGGAGCGGCGATACCGCGGTATCTGCGGCGGTCGTACCATCCCTCGCAGGAAGGGTCGCTGCGCACGGCCGTCGCCTACCTGGCGTCCTCCCCGGCCGCGCGGGCCGCGGCGGGTGCGGTGGGCCGAGCGGCCCTCTCGTAGCGCGCGGCCATGGGGTGAGGAGCAACCATAGTGACCGAGCAGCCGCAGCCGGCCGAATACCGCATCGAGGACCTGGCTCACCTCAGCGGCGCCACGGTCCGCACCATCCGCGCCTATCAGGACCGCGGGCTGCTCCCCCGCCCGGAACGCCGGGGCCGGGCCAATGTCTACGGCGAGGCTCATCTGACCCGGCTGCGCCAGATCTCCGGTCTGCTCGACCGCGGCTACACCCTGGCCAGCATCAAGGAACTCCTCCAGGCCTGGGACGCCGGCCTCGACCTCGGCGGCGTCCTGGGTCTGGTCGCCGAGATCGACGGGCCGTGGACCGACGAGGAGCCCTCCCGCCTCTCCCGCACCGAACTGGACGCTGCCTTCGGGGGCACTTCCGACGAGACGGCGATCGCCGAGGCGGTCGAACTGGGCGTCCTGGAACGGGTCCCCGGCCGGGACGACGAGTTCCTCGTCCCCAGCCCGCAGGAACTCGCCGTCGCCGCCGAACTGCACTCCGCCGGGGTCCCGCTCCGGGCGATCTCCGGTCATCTGCGGGAGGTGCGCGGCCAGGTCGAGCACATCGCCGCCCGCTTCCTGGACTTCACCACCGAGCACGTCTTCCAGCCGTTCCTGGACCATCCGCCCACCGGGGCCGAGGCAGCGGAGGCCGCCACCCTCGTACGCCGGCTGCGCCCCCTGGCCCAGCAGACCGTCGACGCCGAACTCGCCCGCGCCATGCGCACCCTGGCCACCCGGTACTTGCGCCATCACCTCAGCGACGCACGGCCCGCGGAGGCGCGGAAGCCGACCGACGTAGTGGCCGGGGCGGCCCGGGGCCTCGGGAGTGTCCCCGGGCCCCGGGGCGCCGTCGGGTCACCGGCCGCCGCCGGGCCGGTATCGAACCCCCGTCCTGAGACCGGCCCGGCGGCAGCGTGCGAGGAGGTGCTGCTCCCCGCCGACGCCGTACGGGCCGTCCGGGCTCTGGTGGGCCCGGAGAACGCGGCCGCCTTCATCGCCGCCGCCGCGCAGCGGGAGGTCCAAGCCCGCACGATGGACGCGCTGGCGGCGGGCGGAAGCAAGCCCGCACCGGCGGGCGCAAGCGAGCCTGTACCGGCAGGCGGAAGCAGGCCCGCACCGGCAGACGCGGAGGCCGGTGGCCGGCGGCCGGATGGGCCGTCCGCCGAGGTGGACGACCGGGGCCACCCGGACGGGCGGCTCTGACCCTCGCCCGCAGCAGGCCCCCCGGCCGCGCTCCCGTGCCGTCCGCAGCCCGCCCAGGCCGTCGTATCCCTTTTGAGTTGTCAAGGTTCAGGCGGGGGCGGGGCTCACCCGCACCTCTGTTACATCAACTGGCAGGATCCGGAAGCCAGTTGCCGTGGAATCCGTAGGGCACCCGCTGGGGGAGATGGACCGTGGCGACCGGGTCGGCGGATATGTCCTCCGTGTCGAGTACGACGAAATCGCTGGTGTCGGTGGACGCGTCGTAGACATAGGTGATCAGCCAGCCGGGCCCTCCCGGGCGGTCATCGGCCGGGGCGAAGACCGCCTCGCACGGAGTGCGCCCCGGAGCGAATTCGTGCCGGACGACCGCACCCGTCTGCAGGTCGTAGCGGAGCAGGGCGCCGGGTATCGGACCACTGCCCGGCAGCTCTGCGGTGGTGGCATGGCCGAAGCGGGCCGGTTGCCCGGCGAGGCGGTCGTCCACCCTGGGGAACTCGCAGAAGTGGTCGTCGAGTTGTTCCTCGGCGACGGTGCCGGTGGCGAGATCGATCGTCCAGCGCCAGAGATGGGCCGGGCTCACGCCGCCGAATTCGGCGTAGCGGGCGACATGGAGAACGATGCGCTGGTCGCCCTCGTCGTGAGCGTTCAGGGCATGGAAGACATAGCAAGGGTCGATGGCCAGCCAGCGGACCTCACCATGGGGATCGTCGCGGCGCAGCACACCGAGCCGGGCCCCGTACTCCGGGTCCCAGCGGTACGGCATGCCGGGGTGGCTGCGGTCGAAGACCACCGGGAGGTCCATGAAGACGACATGGCTCGCGGTGAGATGGAAGTCGTGCATCATCGTCGGCCCCGGAACATCGATGGGGCGGCTGAGCACCAACTCCCCCGAGGCATCGGCACGGTGGTAGGTGAGATAGGGCGGGGTGGGGCCGCCGTATCCGAAGAAGTGCAGCTCACCGGTCACCGGACAGGTCTTGGGGTGAGCGGTCATGGCGGTGGTGAGCCGGCCCCCGAAGTCATAGGCACCGATGGTCTCCAGCTCATGGCCGGGGCGGCAGTCGATCTCGTAGGGGAACGCCGACTCGACCAGGGCGAGGGTGCGTCCGGCATGGCGGACGACATGGGTGTTGGCCACGCCCGCCGCCAGATTCCGGCGTCCCTGCGCGTCCACCGCCCGCGCGCCCTCGGTGAGGGCGGAGGTGCGCACCCAGCGGTTGCGGTAGGAGACGGCTCGGCCGCCCTCCAGACGCAGGCCGTGGACCATGCCGTCGCCGAA
The DNA here is from genome assembly GCF_004122735.1 of Streptomyces sioyaensis. Classification (GTDB taxonomy): domain Bacteria; phylum Actinomycetota; class Actinomycetes; order Streptomycetales; family Streptomycetaceae; genus Streptomyces; species Streptomyces sioyaensis. The sequence continues at coordinate 5,447 of NZ_SDIF01000011.1, forward strand.
GAACCAGTGCGGGGTGGCGGCGTCCCGCGGGTTGGGGCCGTTGCGCAGGAACCAGCCGGTGAGCTCGGGCGGGATCGTGCCCGTGACCGGGAGGTCGTAGGCCGTCAGCTCATCCGTCACCGGGGCGAAGTTGCCGGCCATGTGCGGTGCGGGAGCATCGGATGCGGATGCAGTGGTCGGGGATGTGGTGGTCATGAGGCCAGGCCTCCTTGAATGTCGGCCCGCGTGCCGGACTCCTGCATGAAGCGGGCCCGGGCCCGTTCCGGATAGGCGGCGGTGAAGCGGGCGGGAAGGATGAATCCGGCGATCTGGATAAGGATCGAGAAGGCCACGCTCCACCCAAGGGAGGAGACGACGGTCTGGGCGATCGCGGTGAGAGTGAAGGACAGCGCCCAGGCGGCGGTGAGCACGACATTGATACGGCGGAACAGCGGAGCGTCCCAGACCTCCGGCGGAGCCACCCGGCGCGCGAACCCCAGAGTGAAGGGCCGCCGCACGGCGATCGACACCCAGGCGATCAGCGCCAGCCAGCCCATAGAGAGGGCGCTGCCGTAGTTCTTGAGACCGCTGTCGGGCTGGAGGAAGGCCAGCGTTCCGAGGGCCGCGAAGAACACGAGCGTGCCGTACTCCAGCAGTCGGTAGTCGAGCGAGAGGCCCGCCGCACGGTCGGTGAGGAGCAGCGCGACGGCTGACACCAGAGCGGCGAGCGCACCCCACTGCCAGCCGGCCGAGGACACCCCCGCGAAGACCAGCCAAGGAATGAAGCTCCGCAGATAGTTCATGGTTCCCCCTCATCACCCGCTCCCGCCGGCGCTCGACGCACCGACGAGACCGTCGCCTTGCGGTACATTCCAATCTCGACATGTCGAACATAGAAGCTCCACCTTTGACATGTCAACAGTGGAAGGTAAAGTCAGGGCCATGAGCCTGAAACATGCCGTGCTGGGCCTGCTGGCCGAATCCCCGGCGAGCGGCTACGACCTGATGAAGCTGTTCAACGTGTCGCTGTCGAATGTCTGGCCGGCCACACAGAGTCAGGTGTACGGCGAGCTCACCAAGCTCACGACCGCCGGTCTCGTCGAGGTCGCCGCCCACGGTCCCCGCGGACGCAAGGAGTACGCGATCACCGATGACGGCCTGGCGGAGCTGCGCCGCTGGCTCATCGAGGTCGAGCCCACGGGGCAGCAGCGCCATGACGGCCTGCTGCGCACCTTCTTCCTCGGCATCGTCACGCCGCTGGAGGCGCAGACGTACCTCCTGCATCAGGCCGACCGCGCCGCGCGCACCCGCGCCGAGCTGGAGCACCTCGAAGAGACCGCCCAGTGGGACGAGGAGATGATTTCGGTCTACGGGCGGATCGCGCTGGAGTACGGCCTGCGGATGTCGGCGACCCAGGAGGAGTGGGCGCGATGGGCGGCCGAAGAGGTCAACAGCGCAAAGGCGAGAAAAGCGGGCGAACTTGCGCGGCGGCAGCACGAGGAAGCGGGTCCGCAGGAGGAAAGCCGGCAGCCCGACGGAGCCCGGCCCGAAGGGGACTGACGCACCACGGCCGTCCGCGGACCCGACGGCCCCCGGACCGGATCTCCTCCAGGCCGGATAGCCACCGGCCCGCAATTCAGGTGCCGCCGGACGCCCGGCGCGGCACCCTGGAGGCATGGACAGCCAGCGCTCCGTGCGCCTCTCGAAGTACCTGGCGAAGCATCTGCGCCATGCGCCGGAACGGATCGGCATCACCCTCGACGCCCAGGGCTGGGTGCCCGTGGACGCGCTCATGACGGCGGCCGCACGGCATGGATTCCGGTTCTCCCGGGCGGAGTTGGAGCAGGTGGTCGCCGGCAACGACAAGCAGCGCTACGCCATCGAGGGCGACCGGATCCGGGCAAACCAGGGCCACTCCGTGCGGGTGGAGCTCGATCTGGAGCCGGCCGTACCGCCCGACCGGCTCTTCCACGGCACGGTGGGCCGTCGGCTGGCCGCCATCCGGGCCGAGGGGCTGCGGCCGATGTCGCGGCATGCCGTCCATCTCTCGCCCGACCGGGAGACCGCGACCCGGGTGGGCGCGCGCCGCGGCAGGCCCGTGGTACTCACCGTCGATGCGGCCGCGATGCACCGGGAGGGCCACGTCTTCCAGGTCAGCGCCAACGGCGTGTGGCTCACCGACCGGGTACCGGCCGCATACCTCCGCTTCCCGGGCTGAGCCCTCCTGGAGCCGGGAGACTTCCCCGCCGCCCGGGGCCGAAGCCCACAGCCCCGTGAGTCCGCAGCCCCATGAGCCCGCGCCCCGTGAGCACACCCGGTGGGCGCGCCCCACCCAGCCTCAGAGCCCCGGCGCACCCCACACCGGAAACCACCGCGACAGGTCCTGCTCGATCGTCAGGTCGTTCCCGAGCATCGCCCGCACCTGCAGTTCGAGCGGGTTGTCGCGCTTCTCGCCGGCGCCCGGCCTGGGGGCGAAGGGGTAGAACGTGCCGCGCTTGTAGAGGTAGACCAGCGCCAGCGGCCGCTGCCGTTCATCGCGGAAGCCGAGCAGCGAACACAGCAGCTGCGGGCCGAAACCCGCCTCCTCCAGCGAGGTGTTGACCGCGTGCAGGTCATTGACCAGGCCCGCCACGTCCTCCGCCGGATGCCGCGCGAGCAGCCACGAGTAGCCGTACGCGTCCTGGGAGAACTCCACCGAGCCGTCCAGCAGGGACTGCGCGTCCTCCTGGATGCGCGAGAACGTCCCGCCCTCGACGCTCGCGAAGCACACCGACCCCAGGCCGGTGGGCTCGAATCCGGCCGCGGCCTGGAGCGTCACCGCCGCGGCCGGCAGCGCGAAGAGCTGGTCGAGATCGGGGCGTACCGGCTTGCTGCGGCCGAGGAGGGCGTCCAGAAATCCCATGCGCGAGGTACTCCTTGCTCGTTACGGGCGGCATCGTGCGTCACGGCCGTCCCAGTTCCGCCGCGATCCGGCCCAGCTGGTCCAGCCGCTGCTCCAGCGTCGGGTGCGAGGACAGCAGCGTGCTGAAGCTCTCCTTGTTGAACGCCGGGGCGAAGTAGAAGGCGTTGAACGGCTGCGCCTTGCGCAGGTCTTCGGTCGGGATCCGCGCGATCTGGCCGGTGACCTTGGTCAGCGCGGCGGCCAGCGCCGACGGGCGGCCGGTCAGCAGCGCGGCGGCCCGGTCGGCGGACAGCTCGCGGTAACGGGACAGCAGCCTGGTCAGCAGGAAGCTGATCGCGTAGACGACCACGCTGACGGCGGTGACGATGAGCACGGCGATGGCCGCGTTCTGGTCACGGTTGTTGCGGCCGACCCCGCTCCACAGGGCGGCGCGGGTGATGATCCCGGCCAGCACGCCGAGGAACGAGGCGATGGTCATCACCGCGACGTCGCGGTGCGCGACGTGCGAGAGCTCATGGGCCAGCACGCCCTCCAGCTCCTCCGGCTCCAGCCGCCGGAGCAGCCCGGTCGTGGCGCAGACCATCGAATTCTTCTGGTTGCGGCCGGTGGCGAACGCGTTGGGCACGTCCGACTCCGCGATCGCGACCCGGGGCTTGGGCATGTCGGCCAGCGCACACAGCCGGTCGACGGCGCCGTGCAGTTCGGGCGCCTGCTCCGGCGTGACCTCACGGGCCCCCATGCTGAATGCCGCGATCCGGTCGCTGTACCAGAACTGCGCGACGAACAGGGCACCGGCGATCAGCAGCACCACCACCCAGGCGCCCTTGAGCAGCACCACCAGCACGCCGACGACCACCACGTACAGCAGTCCGATGAAGAACATCGTCGTGACCATGCGTGAGGTCAGCCCGCGGTCCGGGGCGAATCGGGTCTGTGCCATGACTCCTCCACACGCCGCATTTCGCGCAGTGCGCCGGCCCGCTCGCGCGCCGTCTTCGCACCGCGCGCCGCGTACCTCACACTGCGCCGCTGCCCCGATTCTCCCTCTTCGCAGCTATATGCGGGGTAAAGCCCAGGCCAGAAGACCACCGGGCGCGTCGTAGCGGCCGGTCCCCCGCACGCCGAGGGGCGGGCCGCTCCCGGAGAAGCCCCGTTTACCGGCCCGCCCCCAGCTGCGCCAGCCCCTCCGTGGCGATCCGCTCGAAGACCGCGGGATCGGCCTCGAAGAGCGAATCGGCGATCGGCCAGTGCAGGACCAGCTCGTCGAAGCCCAGCTCGGCGTGGCGTCCGGCGAAGTCGACGAACGCGTCCACGGAGTCCAGCGGACGGTCCGGGGTGAAGCCGGTCAGCATGATCTTCCGCAGCTCGGCGAGGTCCCGCCCCTGGTCGGCGCAGGCCTTCCCGAGCCGTTCGAGCTGCCCGCGGATCGCCTCGCGCGACTCGTCGGGCGTACCGCCCCCGTTGGAGACCTTGGGATCACCCGTCGTCACCCAGGCCTGGCCGTAGCGGGCCGCCAGCTTCAGCCCGCGCGGACCGGTGGCCGCCACCGCGAACGGCAGCCGCGGCCGCTGCACACAGCCGGGGATGTTGCGCACCTCGTGCGCGGAGTAGTGCTCGCCCCGGTAGGAGACGACGTCCTGGGTCAGCATCCGGTCCAGCAGCCCGACGAACTCGGCGAAACGGTCGGCCCGTTCCCGCGGCTCCCAGGGGTCCTGTCCCAGCGCGGTGGCGTCGAAGCCGTTGCCGCCGGCGCCGATGCCCAGGGTGATCCGGCCGGCGCTGATGTCGTCCAGGGAGATCAGTTCCTTGGCGAGGGTGACCGGGTGCCGGAAGTTCGGGGAGGTGACGAGGGTGCCCAGGCGCAGCCGGGAGGTGGCGGCCGCGGCCGCGGTCAGCGTCGGCAGGGCGCCGAACCAGGCCTGGTCGCGGAAGCTCCGCCACGAGAGGTGGTCATAGGTGTACGCGGCGTGGAAACCCAGTTCCTCGGCGCGCTGCCACACCTCCCGCCCGCCTTCGGACCAACGGCGGACAGGGAGTATCACGGTGCTCAGTCGCATGCCCCCGAGCGTACGGCCGCCCGGGGGCGGCGGACGATCCGCTGCGGCGGCGGTGCGGTCCACTACAGCGCCCCGCCGGTGGCTCATGCGCGCAACCCACCGCCCGCCTGTGCACGGCGGTGCGCGAAGATGGCCCCGTGACTGATGCCTCCGCCACGCCATCCCGGGGCCCCGATACGGCCGTTGCGCCCCGGCTGATCGCCACCGACCTCGACGGCACGCTGCTGCACGACGACAAGACGGTCTCCGACCGGACGATCGCCGCGCTCGCCGCCGCGGAGCGAGCCGGCATCGAGGTGTTCTTCGTCACCGGCCGGCCGGCCCGCTGGATGGGCGTGGTCAGCGACCATGTGCACGGACACGGCCTGGCGATCTGCGCGAACGGCGCGGCCGTCGTCGATCTGCACCGCGGCGGCCGGATCGTCGAGGTCAGCCCCCTGGAGCGGACCGTCGCGCTGGCCGTCGTGGACGCGCTGCGCGGCGCCGCGCCCGGTACCTCGTTCGCGGTCGAGCGCACCGGCGGCATCCACTACGAGCCGCAGTACCCGCCCCTGCTCCTGGACCCGGCCGCGGTCGTCGCGCCGGCGGAGAAGCTGCTCGCCGAGGACTTCGTCACCCCGCTGGGCCCGGAGGGGTCCCTGCCGGAGGACCCGGCCGGTGCCCCCGAGGCCCCCGCCTTCCCGGACCAGCCGGTGATCAAGCTGCTCGCGCACCACCCCGAGCTGGACCCCGACGCCTTTCTCGCGCTGGCCCGTACGGTCGCGGGCGGGCTCGCCTCCTTCACCCGGTCCAGCCCGACCGCCCTCCTGGAGATCAGCGGGCCCGGAGTCAGCAAGGCGGGCACCCTCGCCCACTGCTGTGCGGAGCGCGGCATCGCCCCGGAGGAGGTCGTCGCCTTCGGGGACATGCCGAACGACATAGAGATGCTGACCTGGGCCGGCACCGCGTACGCGATGGCCAACGCCCACCCGGATGTACTGGCCGCCACGGCGCGCCGCACCGCGTCCAACAACGACGACGGCGTCGCGGTCGTCATCGAGCGGATCCTCCAGGACGGCCACCGGCAGCGCTGAGCGCGCCCCCACGCCGCCTCACAGCGGCGCCTCCCACCGCACCGTCGTCCCCGTGCCGGCCTCGCCCAGCCCCGGGCCGTAGGTGCTGCGCCCGCCCAGCGACTCCGCGCGCTTGGCGAGGTTCTTCAGGCCGCTGCGGCGACCGCCGTCCGGGATGCCGATGCCGTCGTCGGCGACGGTCAGACGGACGCCGCGGGTGCCGTCCGACAGCCTGATCGTGGCGTCGACGACGACCTCGATCCGGGTCGCCTGGGCGTGCCGGAAGGCGTTCGACAGCGCCTCGCGCAGCGCGGCGATCAGGTTCTTGCCGGTCAGCTCGCCGACCCGGGAGTCGACCGGCCCGATGAAGCTGGCCGAGGGCTGGAAGCCGAGCGGTACGGCGGCGGTGCCGATCTCGCGCAGGACCCGGGTCCGCAGCCCCGACGGTGCCTCGGCCGGGCCCTGCTGCAGGGCGAAGATCGCGGTGCGGATCTCCTGGATCGTGACGTCCAGCTCGTCGACCGCCTTGCCGACGCCCAGCGCCACGTCCGGCACGATCGTTCTGCGCTGGGCGCTCTCCAGGATCATGCCCGTCGCAAACAGCCGTTGGATGACGAGGTCGTGCAGGTCACGGGCGATCCGGTCGCGGTCCTCGTAGACGGCCAGCCGCTCGCGGTCGCGCTGGGCGTCGGCCAGCACCAGCGCCAGTGCGGCCTGCGCCGCGAACTGGGTGGCCAGCGTCCGCTCGGCGGCGGTGAACGGGCGGGCACCGCGGCTCCGCGGGGTCGCGAGGGTGCCCAGTACCCGTCCGCCGCTCTTGAGCGGCAGCATCATGCTGGGGCCGAAGCGCTGCGCGATGTCCGTGACCATGCGCGGGTCGCTGGCCGAGTCCTCCACGAACACCGGTTCCCCGGTGAGGAGTTGCTCGACCACCGGGCTGTCGTTCGGGATCTGCGTCCCCATGATCCCGGCGGGTTCGTCCGCCGACACCGCGACGATCTCCAGACCGCCTTCGTCATCCGGCAGCAGCACGATGCCGGCCGCCGAATCCGCCAGCTTCCGGGCCTGCTCGGCGACCACCGCGAGGGCATCGTCGACATCGCTGCCGGCGAGGAGTTCGGTGGTCACGGCCACGGAACCGTCGATCCACCGCTCCCGCTGCCGGGTTGCCGCATGCAGCCGGGCATTGCCGATCGCGATACCGGCCTCGGTGGCCAGCACCCGCACCATGTGCAGGTCCTCCTCGCTGAACTCCGCGCCGCCGCGCTTCTCCGTCAGATAGAGGTTGCCGAAGACCTCGCCCTGCACCCGGATCGGCACCCCGAGGAACGTCCGCATCGGCGGGTGCCCGGGCGGGAACCCGACCGAGCGGGCGTCCTCGGTGAGGTTGCCCAGGCGCAGCGGCTCGGGATCGTGGATGAGCGCACCGAGCAGGCCCTTGTGGCCGTCGGGCAGTGCGCCGATCTGCTCGTGCTGCGCAGTGGTCACGCCGTACGTCACGAAGTCCGAGAGCCCCGCGCGGGTCTCGTCGACGATCCCGATCGCGGCATAGCGGGCGTCGGCGAGCTCGGCGGCGGTCGCCACGATCCGGTCGAGGGTGACGTGCAGGTCGAGCCCCGCCCCGACCGTCCGCATCGCCTCCAGCAGGTGCGGCACCCGCGCGGTCAGCTCGGGCGACAGACCCTGCAGGCTGCGCGTGGCCTCGGTGGCGGCGTCGATGGGGTCCGGGGCCGCACCCTCGCCACCGGCCCCGAGGTCCCCCGGGTCCGGGAGTGGTGGTTCTGCCGTGGCTGCCATGCCATGAGCCTAATAACGGCTGTTTTCTGAGGAAAGTCCGCGTATAGGACGAACTCCGCGGACCGCGCCCTATGCCACCGGCTGTGCCGCCCCGTACGCCGCCTCCACGGCCCGCTCGCGCTCCCGCATCCGCCGGAACGAACCCTCGGCCGCGGCCAGCTCGGCCGGGCTCCCGCTCTGCACGATCCGCCCGCCGTCCAGCACCAGCACCTCGTCGACCGCGTCGAGACCGGTGAGCCGGTGGGTGATCAGCACCGTCGTCCGGCCCTCGGTCGCGGCCAGCAGATCCGCGGTCAGCGCGTCGGCGGTGGCCAGATCGAGGTGCTCGGCGGGCTCGTCCAGGACGAGCACCGGGAAGTCCGCGAGCAGCGCACGCGCCAGGGCCAGCCGCTGCCGCTGGCCGCCGGACAGCCGGGCACCGTGCTCACCGACCATGGTGTCCAGACCGTCGGGCAGCCCCCGCACCCAGTCCGCGAGCCGCGCCCGGCCGAGCGCGTCCCACAGGTCCCGGTCGGCGCCGTCCGGGGTCTCGCGGTCCCGGCGGGCGAGCCTGAGGTTCTCCCGCAGCGAGCTGTCGAAGAGGTGCGCGTCCTGCGCACACAGCCCCACCAGTCGCCGGACCGCGTCGCCGTCGACCTCCCGGGCCTCCGTGCCGGCCAGTGTGTACGTCCCCGACTCCTGGTCCAGGAAGCGCAGCAGCACCTGCGCCAGCGTGGTCTTGCCGGAGCCGGACGCGCCGACGACGGCGAGCCGGTGCCCGGCCCGCAGGGTGAAGCCGACCCCGTCCAGCGCCGGCCGGTCCTGCCCCGGGTGGCGCGCGGTCAGATCCCGTACCACCAGCGGGAACGGCGTCTCGGGCGCGGCGGCCGGGGCGGCCGGCTCGCGCACCGGCGCCGGGGCGTCCAGCACGTCGAAGACCCGCTCGGCGGCGTGCCGGGTGCGCCGGCGGTACTGCACCGCGAGCGGCAGCCCCGTGACCGCCTCGAACGCGGCGAGCGGGGTGAGCACGACGACCGCCAGCAGCACCCCGTCCAGCCGGCCCGCGTGCACCGCCTGGACACCGGCGACCGCCGCCGCGGCAGTGGTCAGCCCGCACAGCAGCGCCGACAGCCCGGCGCCGGTCCCGGCCACCGCGGCCGAACGGGAGGCGAGCACGGTCAGGTCCCGGTCCGCGCGCCGCACCGCTTCGGTACGAGCGGTGAGCGCGCCGGCCACCGTCAGCTCCGCGGTGCCGGTGAGCACCTCGACGACCCGGGTGGCGAGCCGGCCCCGCGCCGGCGCCAGCTGACGCTCCGCCCGCCGGGCCAGGGCGCCCGAGAGCACCGGCACGCCCACCCCCGCGAGCAGCAGCCCGGCGGCGAGGATCGCCCCCGCCTGGGGCAGCAGCCATCCGGTGAAGCCGACGGCGCCCGCACCGACCACCACCGCCGCCCCGACCGGCAGCAGCCAGCGCAGGAAGTAGTCCTGCACCGCATCGACATCGGCCACCAGCCGCGACAGCAGATCACCGCGGCGGCGACCGGTGAGCCCGGCCGGCGCCAGCCGCTCCAGCCGCTGGAAGACGGCGACGCGTACGTCGGCGAGCATCCGGAACACCGCGTCATGGGCGACCAGCCGCTCGGCGTACCGGAAGACCGCCCGCCCGATGCCGAACGCCCGGGTCGCGGTCACCGCCACCAGCAGATACAGCACCGGCGGCTGCTGTGCCGCGCGCGAGATCAGCCAGCCGGAGGTCGACATCAGCCCCACCGCGCTGCCCAGCGCGAGGCTCCCCAGCAGCAGCGCCAGCCCCAGCCGTGCCCGGCGGGCGCGGGCCGTCCCGCGCAGCCGGGCGAGCGCCGCCCCGCGGGCGGGGCCCGCCGTCTCCGCTGCTGTGGCCTCGGTGGCGTCCGGGTCCCGGGGAGCGGGGATCACCGCCATTTCCGGGGGCACCGCCGCTCCCGTTCCGGCGCCGGTGCGCGGCTCCGCCTCCCCGGCGCCGGCCGGCTCAGCCCCACCTGCCGGCGCCGCCGGGTCCGGCAGCCGCACCACCCGGTCCGCCACCGCCAGCAGCGCCGGCCGGTGGACGACGAGCAGGACCGTACGGCCGGCCGCGAGCCGGCGGACCGCGGCCACGATCGCCTCCTCGGTCGCGCCGTCCAGATTCGCGGTGGGCTCGTCCAGCAGCAGGATCGGGCGGTCGGCGAGAAAGGCGCGGGCGAGCGCGAGACGCTGACGCTGTCCGGCGGAGAGCCCGGCACCGGACTCGCCGAGCCGGGTCGCCATACCGTCCGGGAGGGCGTCGACGAAGTGCAGCGCATCCGCGTCGGCCAGGGCGGTGCGCACCGCGGCGTCCTCCGCGTCCGGCCGCGCCAGCCGTACGTTCTCGGCGATGCTGCCGGCGAACAGGTGCGGCTGCTGCGGCACCCAGGCGATCCGCCGCCGCCAGCTCTCGGGGTCCAGGGACGCGATGTCCCGTCCGTCGACGAGGGCCCGGCCCCCGGCCGGTTCGGTGAAACCGAGCAGCACGCTCAGCAGCGTGGACTTACCGGCGCCGGAGGGCCCGACCAGCGCGACGGTCTCGCCGGGCCGGACCTCGAACGAGGTCGCGGGGAGCGAGGCGGCACTCCGCCCGGGGTGTCGGACGACCAGATTCTCGACGGCCAGCGCGGTGCCCCCGGGCGCGGGTGCGGTGCCGGGCACCGGCAGCGGCGTCTCCAGGACCGCGAAGATCTCCTCCGCGGCCGCCAGCCCCTCGGCCGCGGCGTGGTACTGCGCGCCGACCTGCCGCAGCGGCAGATAGGCCTCGGGGGCCAGAACCAGCACCATCAGGCCGGTGTAGAGATCGAGTTCGCCCTTCACCAGGCGCATACCGATGCCGACCGCGACCAGCGCGACGGAGAGGGTGGCGAGGAGTTCGAGGGCGAAGGAGGAGAGAAAGGCGATCCGCAGCGTGCGCAGCGTCGCCCGGCGGTAGGCACCGGTGATGGACCGGATGGAGGCGGCCTGGGCCTTGGCCCGGCCGAACACCTTGAGGGTGGGCAGCCCCTCCACGACGTCCAGGAAGTGACCCGACAACCGGGCGAGCAGCCGCCACTGGCGGTCCATCCGCGACTGGGTCGCCCAGCCGATCAGGACCATGAACAGCGGGATCAGCGGCAGGGTGAGCACGATGGTGAGGGCGGAGATCCAGTCGCCGGTGACGATCCGCGCGAGCACCGCCACCGGGACCACGACCGCCAGCCCCAGCTGCGGCAGATAGCGCGCGAAGTAGTCGTCCAGGGCGTCGATACCGCGGGTGGCAAGGTTGGTCAGCTCACCGGTGTGCCACGTGGCACCGTACGACGCTTCCTCGGACGTGGTGGCCGGGCGCCGGGTGGAGCCCAGCCGCGCCGCCCGCTCGATCAGCCGCGTCCGCAGCTCGGACTTGACCGCCGCACCGGCACGGTGAGCAGCCAGCTCGGTGAGCCAGGAGACCAGACCACGTCCGACGGAGACCGCGGCGAGCAGGACCAGCGGGGTGGTCAGGCCTCCGGGACCGAGACCGTGCTGGAAGGCGCCGACCACGATCTCGGCGATCAGCATCGCCTGGCCGACGACCAGGCCCGCTCCGGCAAGCCCGAGCACGACCACCGCGACGAGGAAGCCGCGGGTGGCGCGGGCGTAGCGGAGCAGACGCGGGTCGACGGGTTTCACGTGAAACATCCCCTCCTGCCGAGGCCGCCCCGAAGGGCGGCCGCTCGGCTAGTGGGCATCGGCGAGGTGCTGGGTGCCGATGCGCTTGCGGAAGACCCAGTACGTCCACCCCTGGTAGAGCATCACGAGGGGCGCGGCGAACCCGGCACCCCAGGTCAAGATCTTCAGGGTGTACGGGCTGGACGAGGCATTGCTGACGGTGAGGCTCCAGCTCGCGTTCAGCGTGGACGGCATGACGTTCGGGAAGAGCGTCAGGAAGAGCATCGAGACCGCGGCCACGATCGTGACGCCGGAGAACACGAAGGCCCAGCCCTCGCGGCCCAGCCGGTTGGCTCCCAACGCCGCGACCAGCGCGATCACCGCGACCAGCAGGACGACCAGGCTGGTGCGGTCGCCCTTGGCGGTCTGGGTCCAGCCCAGGAAGCCGATCACCAGCACCGCGGCGGTCAGCCCGACGACGGTCGCCGTCCGACGTGCCCGCTCCCGGATGTCGCCGACGGTCTTGAGCGAGGCGAACACCGCACCGTGGAAGGTGAACAGCGTCAGCGTGACCAGCCCGCCGAGGAGCGCGTAGGGGTGGAAGAGGTCGAGCAGGCTGCCGACGTACTCCTTGTGGGCATTGATCTTCACGCCGTGCACGACGTTGCCGAAGATGACGCCCCACAGCACCGCGGGCAGCAGCGAGGCCCAGAAGATCACCTGCTCCCAGTTGCGCTGCCAGCGCTCCTCGGGCCGCTTGACGCGGTACTCGAAGGCGACACCGCGCAGGATCAGACAGACCAGGATCAGCAGCACCGGCAGATAGAAGCCGGAGAACAGGGTGGCGTACCAGTCGGGGAAGGCCGCGAAGGTCCCGCCGACCGCGCTGAGCAGCCAGACCTCGTTGCCGTCCCAGACCGGCCCGATGGTGTTGATCAGTACGCGCCGCTCGCGCCGGTCGCGGGCGAGGAGCTTGGTGAGGACGCCGATCCCGAAGTCGAACCCTTCGAGGAAGAAGTACCCGACCCAGAGGAAGGCGATGAGGACGAACCAGACGTCGTGGAGTTGCACGGTCGCCTCCTAGTACGAGAAGGCCATCGGCCGGTCGGCGTCCGTGCTGTCGCCGCCGATCCTGGTGGGCGGATTGAGGTCGGAGTCGGTGAGCTCCTGCGGGCCTGCCTTGACGTACTTCACCAGCAGCTTGACCTCGACCACGGCGAGGATCGCGTAGAGCGTGGTGAAGACGATCATCGAGGTGAGCACCTCGCCCTGCGAGACGCCGGGGGACACCGCGTCCGAGGTGCGCAGCACGCCGTAGACGACCCAGGGCTGGCGGCCCATCTCGGTGAATATCCAGCCCCACGAGTTCGCGATCAGCGGGAAGCCGAGGGTGACGAAGGCGAGCGACCAGTACGCCCTGCTCAGCCGGGCACCGAGCACCTTGTTCTTGGTGAGCGCGAGATGGGGTGGTTCCTCGTCCCCCGTCCTCAGTCCCGGCGCGAGCCAGAACTTCCTACGGGTGAGCCAGAGGCCGGCCAGCCCGATGGCGAACGACGACATCCCGAAGCCGATCATCCAGCGGAAGCCCCAGTAGGCGACCGGGATGTTGGGCCGGTAGTCACCGGGCCCGAACTTCTGCTGCTCGGACTTGTTGACGTCGTTGATGCCGGGGACCGGCGAGGTGAAGTCGCTGTGCGCGAGGAAGGAGAGCAGACCCGGGATCTCGATGGCGACGTCGTTGTGCCCCTTTTCGACATCTCCGTAGGCGAAGACCGAGAACGGCGCCGGCTCCTCCTTGTCCCACAGCGCCTCGGCGGCGGCCATCTTCATCGGCTGCTGCTGGAACATGACCTTGCCGAGCGAGTCACCGCTGATCGCGGTGAGGACGCCGGCGATGACCAGGGTGACCAGCCCGAGCCGCAGCGAGGTGCGCATGACCTTGATGTGCTTCTTGCGCATCAGATGGAAGGCGGCGATGCCGACCATGAACGCGGCGCCGGTCAGGAAGGCCGCGGTCAGCGTGTGGAAGGCCACGACCAGGGTGGTGTCCTGGGTCAGCACCTTCCAGAAGTCGGTCAGCTCGGCGCGGCCGGTGGTGGCGTTGTACTTGTAGCCGACCGGGTGCTGCATCCAGGAGTTCGCCGCCAGGATGAAGTACGCCGACAGGATCGTGCCGATCGAGACCATCCACATGCAGAAGCAGTGGATCTTCTTCGGCAGCTTGTCCCAGCCGAAGATCCACAGACCGATGAATGTGGACTCGAAGAAGAAGGCGATCAGTGCCTCGAGGGCCAGCGGGGCACCGAAGACGTCCCCGACGAACCGCGAGTAGTCGGACCAGTTCATCCCGAACTGGAATTCCTGGACGATGCCGGTGACCACACCCATCGCGATGTTGATCAGAAACAGCTTGCCCCAGAACTTCGTGGCCTTGAGGTACTGCTGCTTCCCCGTGCGTACCCATGCGGTCTCCAGTCCGGCCACCAGAGCGGCGAGGGAGATCGTCAGGGGGACGAACAGGAAGTGGTAGACGGTCGTGATGCCGAATTGCCATCGCGCCAGAGTCTCCGGCGCCAGCGCCAGTTCCACGCCGCTTCCTCCTTACGTCGCCGTTGCACAGCACGAGTGCCCTTTTTGCACCAGATAAAGCGGCACATAAAGGCGCGCTTGTGAACGCGTTCACATTCACAAGCATTATCTCCTACCGGTCTTCCGCCTTACCTATGGGGGGTGCGTGACCGCGGTCACGCCCGAATCCATGGTGCGCCGGGCAGAAAAATTCCGAGGCCGCGGGTCCAGGGAAGGGACCCACGGCCTCGGAGGAGGTCGTACGACGCCTCAGAGCGCCTTGCGGAACTCCTCCGCGGCCTGGAGGAACAGATCCATCGCCGGGCTCTCGCCGATCGTCACCCGCACACCCTCCCCGGGGAACGGCCGGACCACCACGCCGGCCCGCTCACAGGCCGCCGCAAAGTCGGTCGTCCGGTCGCCCAGCCGCAGCCAGACGAAATTGGCCTGCGTCTCGGGAACCGTCCAGCCCTGCCCGAGCAGCCCCTCCACCACCCGCGCCCGTTCGGCCACCAGCGCGTCCACCCGCTCCAGCAGCGCCGCCTCGCTGCGCAGCGAGGCCACCGCCGCCTCCTGCGCGAGCTGGCTCACACCGAACGGCACCGCCGTCTTGCGCAGCGCGGCGGCCACCGGCTCGTGCGCCACCGCGAAGCCGACCCGCAGCCCCGCCAGGCCGTACGCCTTGGAGAAGGTGCGCAGCACACACACATTGGGGCGGTCCCGGTAGAGGTCGAGCCCGTTCGGCACCTCGGCATCGCGCACGAATTCGCAGTAGGCCTCGTCCAGCACCACCAGCACGTCGTCCGGCACCCGGTCCAGGAAGGACTCCAGCTCCGCACGGCGTACGACGGTGCCGGTGGGATTGTTGGGGTTGCAGACGAAGATCAGCCGGGTCCGGTCGGTGATCGCCGCGAGCATGGCCTCCAGGTCGTGCACCTCATCGGAGTCCAGCGGGACCTGCACGGACGTGGCGCCGGAGACCTGGGTGACGATCGGGTACGCCTCGAACGACCGCCAGGCGTAGATCACTTCATCGCCGGGCCCGGCCGTCGACTGGATCAGCTGCTGGGCCACGCCCACCGAACCGGTGCCGGTCGCCAGATGCTCCACCGGCACCGAGAACCGCTCGGACAGCTCCGCCATCAGGCCCGTGCAGGCCATGTCGGGGTAGCGGTTGAAGGAACCGGCGGCGGTCACCGCGCTCTCCAGGACACCCGGCAGCGGCGGATAGGGGTTCTCGTTGGAGGACAGCTTGTAGGTGACGGGGCCGCCGGTCGCCGCCGGCCGGCCCGGCTTGTAGGTGGGGATGCCGTCCAGCGCAGTACGCAGCTTGGGGGTCTTCTCGCTCACCGCAGGTCCTCCTCGACCGTCCGCTCGTCTCCAATACTGCACACCTTATGAGGATTGACCCGTTCGGCGGCAGCCCCGACGCTGCCGGAGCGCACCGCGCGCCCCTGGCACCCTCACCCGGACGGCCCCGCGCAACGCCGTCGAAGGGCGCTGCCCGATCCGGTGCGCGCCGGTGGCTCGCGCCGTGGCGCGCGTCCCCCGTCAAGGTGACTTGAGGCCACTCCGAGACCTGAACCGACCGAGAGGTAAAGCCGCCGCATCTCCCCCGGAATAACTGCTTCCCTCACCAACTACCTGCGAATTAAGGCTACTTGGCGGCTTTCCGCCATGCAGAAACGTGTCTTTCCGAAGCCGTCACCCAACCCCCGTGAAGGGCTCTCATGAGCCCTACTATCGGCTCGCCATGACAGCAGCAGGGAAGCACCAGGTGAGCCGGTCAACCGGTCGCCGGCTGGGGCGTGCGGGCATCCGGGACGTGGCCGCCGCAGCCGGTGTGTCGATCACGACTGTCTCCGACGCGCTCAACGGCAAGGGCCGGCTTCCGGATGCCACCCGTAGCCATGTCCGCGAGGTGGCCGACCGGCTGGGCTACCGCCCGTCCGCAGCCGCCCGCACCCTCCGTACCGGCAAGTCGGGCCTCCTCGGCCTGACCGTGACCACGTACGGGGATGAACCTTTCACCTTCACCGAATTCGCGTACTTCGCCGAGATGGCCAGAGCCGCCACCTCCGCGGCCCTGGCCCGCGGCTATGCGCTGGTCATCCTCCCCGCGACCTCCCGCCACGACGTGTGGTCCAACGTCGCCCTGGACGGCACCGTCGTCATCGACCCCGCCGACGGCGACCCCGTCGTCACCGAGCTCGTCCGGCACGGCATCCCCGTCGTCTCCGACGGCCGGCCCGGCGGCGCGCTGCCGGTCACCGGCTGGGTCGACAACGATCACGAGGCAGCCGTCCTCGGTCTCCTCGACCACCTCGCCGACGCCGGCGCCCGCCGCATCGGGCTGCTCACCGGCAACACCACCGACACCTACACACGACTGTCGACCACCGCCTATCTGCACTGGTGCGAGCGGGTCGGCCAGGACCCGGTGTACGAGTCCTACCCGGCACACGACCCGTGCGCGGGGGCAGTCGCCGCCGACCGGCTGCTGGCCCGCCCGGACCGCCCGGACGCGGTGTACGGGCTCTTCGACCCCAACGGCACGGACCTGCTCGCCGCTGCCCGGCGCTACGGGCTGCGGGTGCCGGAGGACCTGCTGCTGGTGTGCTGCAGCGAGTCCACTCTCTACGCCGCCACCGAACCGCCCGTCACCACGCTGTCCCTCAAGCCGCGCCGTATCGGCACCGCCGTCGTCCAGATCCTCATCGACGCCATCGAGGGGCTCGACACCGGCCGGCCCATCGAACAGGTCATACCGACCGACCTGATCATCCGGGCCTCGTCCCAGCGACGCTCTCCCCGAACGACCGTCAGTCCACCACGGGCACCCACCGGCGACTGACCTTGATCGCACATACGGAGGACCGAACGCTCCCTTGCGCACGGAAAAAACAGGGCGATCCCGGGATAAATCATCCGCGAACGCCGGGCTCCGGCGGATTGACCACCCCCGGGTGCGTCACAACCCGCTACCGGCATTCCTATGATGGGCGCACGACACCGCGGACCGCCGTCGACCAGGCAAAGGTCCGAGAGGTGCACGGCGGCGCGACGGTGGAGGGGTCGATGACTCAGGGGGCCAGTCAGGGACCCATGGTGTGGACCATGGCGGGAGAAACTCCGGCGTCTGTACCGCCGCCCGGAGTGCCCTCCGGCATGTCCGCAGGGTCCCCCGTGCCGCCGGCCGGCCCTCCGCTCCATCTGCCCGCCGGCTCCCCGGCCGCGCCGCCTGCCGCGCCCCCCGTGGTGCCGCCCGCCGCCCCGCCGGCCGACATGCCCGAGGAGTACACGCCGACCGCGCGTGACCTGCCCATCATCGAGCCCGGCCGGACCGAGACCCTGATCGACCGCCCGGCCGTCGTCCCGGTGCCCGAACCGGCCCCGGACCCCGACGCGCCCGACGGCTTGGGCCCGTTGTACGTCGTCGGCGATGTGCACGGCTACTACGACGAGTTGCGCGAGGCGCTCGCCGCCGAGGGCCTGATCGACGCCGACGGCAGCTGGGCGGCCGGCAACGCCCGGCTCTGGTTCCTCGGCGACTTCACCGACCGCGGCCCGGACGGCATCGGCGTCATCGACCTCGTCATGCAGCTCTCCGCCGAGGCCGCGGCCGCCGGCGGCTACTGCAAGGCTCTGATGGGCAACCACGAACTGCTGCTGCTGGGCGCCAAGCGGTTCGGCGACACCCCCGTCCAGTCAGGTGCCGGCACCGCCTCCTTCCAGGCCGCCTGGCTCCTCAACGGCGGCCAGAAGACCGACATGGACCGCCTGGAGGACCACCACCTCCAGTGGATGGCCCGGCTGGACGCCGTGATGGAGGAGGACGGGCATCTGCTCGTGCACTCCGACACCACCGCCTACCTGGATTACGGCGACTCCATCGAGGCCGTCAACGACACCGTGCACGACGTGCTCACCCGCAGCGAGGCGGACGAAGTCTGGGATCTGTTCCGCAAGTTCACCAAGCGCTTCGCCTTCCGCGACGAGTCCGGCTCCCAGGCCGTGCGGGAACTCCTCGACGCGTACGGCGGCGACCGCGTCGTCCACGGCCACAGCCCGATCCCGTATCTGCTGGGCGAGGTCGGCGCGGAGGACGGCGAGAGCGAGAGTGTCGCGGTCGACGGTCCGCATGTCTACGCCGACGGTCTGGCCATCGCCATGGACGGCGGTATCACGATGGCCGGGAAGCTGCTGGTCGTTCAACTTCCTTTGGCCGGCTGAGCGTTATCGGGTCAGCCGGACACGGGGCGGGAGGCCGGAGGCCAGGAGGGAAGCGGGTGACGACACGGGCGGAAACCGGTCGCGGCATTACTCAAATTCCGCAAACTCTCTGTCACGCCGCGCCGGAGTCGCTCTACCATCGGTCTATCCGTAGCAGGCTCTCCTCCGTTTCCGCCCACTACCCGGCCCACGCCGGCCGTACGGCCCTACGGAGCATCGGGGGATCCATATGAACAGCGCTCCGCACCTGCTGAACGAGGACCGCGCGGAATTTGCGCGCATCCTCGATGAGGCGCTGCGTACCGCCGAATACCGCCCGGGCGACCTCACCGGCGCCGCGGGAAAACAGCTCAGCACCGAGCAGTTGCGCGCGATGGCGCTCAGCGCCACCACCGCCATCGCCGCCTGCGCGACGGCCGAATATCAGCGCTATGTGCAGCTCCGCGCCGAGGTGCGCGCGCCGGCGCGTGCGCCGTCCGTGGCTACTACGGACGGCACGGAGCCGACCGGGGCCGCTGACGCGAGTGCGGGACCGGCCACCGCCGCCGCGATGGACGAGGCCGAAACCACCGGCGCCGGGCTGACCGCCATGATCGCCGTGCTCGCCCCGGTCCTCGCAGGCATCGCCGCCGTCCTCTTCCTCCTCATCGGATATGTGCTGAGCGCCATCAGCCCCGACAAGTCCCTGGCCCGGCCGCTGATCAGCGTCGGCTGGATCTTCGCGGCGCTGACCGCCGCGGGCACCCTCGTCGCGATGGGCGGTCTGCTCGTCACCGCGCTGCGCAACGGCTCGACCGCCCAGACCGCCGGAGCCGATGACGTGGGCGAGGCGCTGCAGCTGGCCCGCGAGGCCTGGCGCAGCGCCCTCCTGGAGCGTGGGCTGCTGCCGTTTCTCCGAGAGGCCCTCGCCGACCCCGCGGCCACGCCCGACGACGACCCCACCCGCTACGTCCCCCGCCGCAGCACCTCTCCCGAGAGCCGTATTCCGACCCTCGGCTACACCCGCCCCGAGTTCACCAGCCCCGACAGCGGCTCCTCCGGCTCCCGTCCGCGCTACTCCAGCCCGGACTTCACCAGCCCGGAATACGGCGGGCCGGACCACCAGCCGGAGTAGGGCCGCGCCGGGATTGCCGCGCACCGGAACAGACCGTGCCGGGGCAGGCCGTGCCGATACGGGCATCGGTGCGGCGTACGTCCCGTCCCGACACCGGGGGCCATCGACGTCGGAACCACCCCTGGCAGGAATCCCCGGCAGGAATGCCGAAGCGCTGTCCGGGCGGGAAAACAGGAGGTTTTCCCGCCCGGACAGCGCGAACGGCAAGGCCGGGTCAGTCGGCCAGCGGCAGGTACACCCGGTTCCCAGCGGCGGCGAACTCCTTGGACTTCTCCAGCATCCCCGCCTCGACCTCCTCGGGCGTCGCGTCCGCTTCCCCGCCGAACTGCTCGGTGATGCTCCGGCTGATCTTCATCGAGCAGAACTTCGGCCCGCACATCGAGCAGAAGTGCGCCGTCTTCGCCGGCTCGGCAGGCAGCGTCGCGTCGTGGAAGGCACGGGCCGTGTCCGGGTCGAGGGCCAGGTTGAACTGGTCCTCCCAGCGGAACTCGAAGCGTGCGTCGGAGAGCGCGTCATCCCATTCCTGGGCACCCGGGTGGCCCTTGGCCAGGTCCGCCGCATGGGCCGCGATCTTGTACGTGATCACGCCGGTCTTGACGTCGTCGCGGTCCGGCAGACCCAGGTGCTCCTTGGGCGTGACGTAACAGAGCATCGCGGTGCCCCACCAGGCGATCATCGCCGCGCCGATACCGGAGGTGATGTGGTCGTAGGCGGGCGCGATGTCGGTGGTCAGCGGGCCGAGCGTGTAGAACGGCGCCTCTTCGCAGATCTCCTGCTGAAGGTCGATGTTCTCCTTGATCTTGTGCATCGGGACATGCCCGGGGCCCTCGATCATCGTCTGCACGCCGTGCCGCTTGGCGACGGTGTTCAGCTCGCCGAGCGTCCGCAGCTCCGCGAACTGCGCCTCGTCGTTGGCGTCCGCGATGGAGCCGGGGCGCAGACCGTCACCGAGCGAGTAGGTGACGTCGTAGGAGGCGAGGATCTCGCAGAGCTCCTCGAAGTGCGTGTAGAGGAACGACTCCTTGTGGTGCGCCAGGCACCAGGCCGCCATGATCGAGCCGCCGCGGGAGACGATGCCGGTCTTACGGCGGGCCGTGAGCGGGACATAACGGAGCAGCACGCCGGCGTGCACCGTCATGTAGTCCACGCCCTGTTCGGCCTGCTCGATGACGGTGTCCTTGTAGATCTCCCAGGTCAGCTCCTCGGCCTTGCCGTCGACCTTCTCCAGCGCCTGGTAGAGGGGGACGGTGCCGATGGGGACGGGGGAGTTGCGCAGCACCCACTCGCGGGTGGTGTGGATGTTGCGGCCGGTGGAGAGGTCCATGACCGTGTCGGCGCCCCAGCGGGTCGCCCAGGTCATCTTCTCCACCTCCTCCTCGATGGAGGAAGTGACCGCCGAATTACCGATGTTGGCGTTCACCTTCACCAGGAAGTTCTTGCCGATGATCATCGGCTCGATCTCCGGGTGGTTGATGTTCGACGGCAGCACCGCGCGCCCGGCCGCGATCTCGTCGCGCACGAACTCGGGGGTGACCTTCTCGCGGACGGCGACGTACTCCATCTCCGCGGTGATCTCCCCGCGCCGCGCATAGGCGAGCTGGGTGACCGCCGCGCCGTCGCGGCCACGGCGCGGCTGGCGGGGGCGGCCCGGGAAGACCGCGTCGAGGTTCTTGAGCCCGCCGCGCGGGGAGGTGTGCTTGAGGCCGTCGTCCTCCGGACGCATGGGGCGGCCGGCGTACTCCTCGGTGTCGCCGCGGCCGATGATCCAGTTCTCCCGCAGCGGCGCCAGGCCGCGGCGGACATCGGTTTCGATATTGGGGTCGGTGTATGGCCCTGACGTGTCGTAGAGCGTCACGTCCTTGCCATTGGTGAGATGCACCCGTCGCACCGGAACCCGAAGGTCCGGGCGCGATCCGGAGACATAGCCCTTGTGCCAGCCGATCTGCGGCTCGTTGCCGTCGCCGGCACCGTTTTCGGGCGTGCGTGCATCCTGCAGAGTCATATGACCCAACTCCCTACGCCGGCATTACCCGGTAACAGGTTCGGCGGTCGACGCAGCGGCTTCCGTCCATGGGCGTTTCACGTGAAACGCCGCTGGGACGAAGGTCAGCGCCCTCTCAGCCCGGTGCTCCGAGCTCCCGCGATTGCAAAGGTGGCACCACGGTAGCGGCCGGTCCGCCGCGGTGAACAGGGGGCCCGGACTTCTTGCGATGATCGGGCGGTGCCTCCTCACGAGTCCCACCGCCACTCCGCCCCGCACTCCCATGGTCATGGCCACGGTCCTGCGGCGCCCGTCTCCCGGCATCTGCGCAAGGTCATCGCGGCGGTGCTGATCCCCTTCGCCGCCGCTGTGGCCGTCGGTCTGCTCGTGCTCTGGCCCGGCGGTGCACCGCCCCACAAACCGTCCGGTGTCGGCTTCGACCAGCCCACCGAGCGGGCGAGAGTGACCGAAGTGGCGGAGGTGAACTGCGCGGACGTCCATGCCGAGCAGCAACCCCAGCCGCCGTCGCCGGGCGGGCAACCACCGACCGGGGGAGCGGACAAGGGCAAGCCCTGTCAGCAGGCGACGATCGAGGTCACCACGGGGGAGAACGCCGGGCGCACCTTCAAGACGGTGGTCACGCCGGACGCCCTGCGCCACTACACCACCGGCCAGGACGTGGTGGTGGCGTACTCCCCCAAGGCACCGAAGGAACTGCAGTACGCGGTCAGCGATGTCGACCGGTCGCTCCCGATGTGGGTGCTGGCGGCGATCTTTGCCCTCGCGGTGGTGCTCGTCGGCCGGCTGCGCGGCGTCCTCGCGCTGGTGGCGCTGGCGGCCAGCTTCGTGGTCCTGACGCTGTTCATCCTCCCGGCGATCTTGCAGGGTTCGAACCCGCTGGTGGTGGCGGTGGTCGGGGGCAGCGCGATCATGCTGATCGCGCTGTACCTGTGCCATGGGCTGACGGCTCGCACGTCGGTGGCCGTGCTCGGGACCCTGGCGTCACTGCTGTTGATCGGGCTGCTCGGGTCGGTGTTCATCAACTGGGCGCTGCTGACCGGCAATACGGACGACACCACCGGACTGGTACACGGCCTCTTCCCGGACATCGAGATCCGCGGTCTGCTGCTGGCGGGGATCATCATCGGATCGCTCGGTGTGCTCGACGACGTGACCGTGACGCAGACCGCCGCGGTCTGGGAGCTCAAGGAGGCGGACCCGTCGGCCGGCTGGCGCAAGCTGTACGGCGCCGCGATGCGGATCGGCCGGGATCACATCGCGTCCGTCGTCAACACCCTCGTGCTGGCTTACGCGGGCGCTGCACTGCCGTTGCTTTTGCTGTTCTCGATCGCACAGAGCAGCGTCGGCACGGTCGCCACGAGCGAAGTGGTCGCGGAGGAGATCGTCCGCACGCTGGTGGGCAGCATCGGGCTGGTCGCCGCGGTACCGCTGACGACGCTGCTGGCGGCGCTGGTCGTCTCCGCGGACCGCAGGGAGCCGGGCCTGGCCGAGGTCGCCGACATGTCGGCAGAGGGAGAAGGCTCGGGAGTCGGTACGCACACCGGGGAGCCGATTGCCGCCGGAGGGCTGGCGGACGCGATGGCCGGCCCGAAGCGGCGGCGCGGGGGACACGGCAGACGACGCAAGCGGTGAGGGTGACCGCAGGCGGGAGGGGTGCGCGGCCCAGGCGGGGAGGGGCGGACGGGTACGCGGGATGACCTACGTACCCGCTATGACCCCGGCTTGGACGGTCGGTGCGGGGGCGGAGTTGCGGGAGGACGCCGGGGCGGAGTCGGGGCTGGGCGCGCGGGCGGGGTCGGCCGGCCGAGCTCAGCCGGCCGGGGCCTCGGTGAGGATCCGGTCCAGTACGGCCTCCAGGGTGTCGCAGACCTCTTCCTTGCCGAGCGGTACGAGCCGGTCCGTACGGTCCAGGAAAGCCACCAGTGGTGCCGCGCTCACCCGGAACAGCGCACGCTCGGAGCCGACTTGAAGGCTGATGAAGACGTCGCTGAGGTGCTCGGGGGAGGCCGGCTCGATACGCACATCGCCCTCACCGGACGGTCGGCTCAGCCCGTCGAGCAGCAACTCCCGGCCGAACGCCCAGGTCACGGGGGCATCGCCGGGCAGATCGAAGGTGAGGCGGACGGCGAAGGGATCGGCGCTGGCGAAGTCCAGCTCCACCGGAATCCGGAACGCAAGCTCATCCGAGACGACGAAGCTCATGATCACTTCTGCCTGAACTGTGTCGGTCATCAACCACTGCCCCGCACTTGATCGGAGATGGCCGGGAAACATCCCCCGTAGCCCTATTGGCGCCATCGTCTGCCAGGTGCCAGCAGATCACAAGGAGTGAGTTTTCAGATACTGATAGAGAAGGCGAGTGTCGTTAGTGTCGCCTCCGCCATTTTCCGTAGTCGGTCTGTAACGGACCGCAATCGATGCAGTTCGTTCGCGGGCAAGGAAATCGCCAGCGCAGCAGAGGCCGCCCCGACCTGAATGGGGATGGCCGCACACACCGTGCCAAGGGCATATTCCTGACGCTCATAAGCGACTTGACCGCGACGCACTGTATCCAAGCGGTGCAGCAAATCGTCCTCAGTTCGCACAGAAAAGGGCGTTATCGACTGGACGGGATAGCGCGCAAGATGCTCCTTCCTGGATGCCTCGTCAAGCTGCGCGAGCAGACACTGCCCCATCGCATGAGCATGGGCCGTGGTGCGGAAATCGACCCACTCCTCCACGGGCGGCCGCGCCGGATCATCGGTGACCGCCACCACCTCGACTTCACCCTCGCGGTAGACAGCGAAGTAGACGGCGGCATGCAGTTCCCGCCCGGCCACCGCCAGAGCTTCGGAGATCTGTGCCCGTTGCCGGCGCCCGGCCCCGGCCCGGCCGATGGCCTCGGCCGCCGCACCGAGAACGAACACACCCTGCTCGCGGTGCAGATAGCCCTCGTGCGTCAGGGTCCGCAGCAGGTGGTAGGTCGTCGGCAGCGGCAGCCCGGTTTCCCTGGCGAGCTGCTTGGCGGGCGCACCGCCAGGATGCGCGCCCACCGCTTCCAGGAGTCGGAGCGCCCGCTGCACCGATCCGATCAAGGTGGGATGAGCGGCGGATTCGCCATTCACAACTGACAATGCCAACCCCCAGATCCGCTCGCAGTGGGGCACGGGGCCCCGGTCACGGGACCCACTCCCGCAACCGCGCGCGTCTCCCAGACCCCCGCGATGCCGCCCGGACCGGTCTCGCCTCACTCGAATTTCCGGAATACCACCATCCGGAAGACGCCTGCGCGCCGCACTCTAACTCGGTCGATCCGGGCGGTATGGGGAAATTCAGGGAGTTACCTCACCCAGTGCATGTGTGGACTTGAGTGGGCGGGATGGATTCGACATCGAAATCGATTGCGCCACCCTTGGGCGATTTGGTGCGGTGCCGATCGGACGTGATGGGTGTCGGTGGCGGCCGGTGGGTGGTGGTGAGTCGTTGGTGGCCTGTCGGTGTTGGTGAGTCGGTGGCGGTGACGGCCCAGGGGTGTTGGTGAATCGGTTGCGGCTCATGGGCGTTGGTGAATCGGCGCGGTGAGCCGGTGGCGGTCGGTCGAGCGTGTCAGTTGCGTCGTGCCAGTCGGGCTGCGCCGGACGCGGCCACTGCCATGTGGTGCCGTACGCGCGGCGACCGCCGTGTGATGCCGTGACGCCCGAAGGCTGCCGTGAGTGTGGGACGGCCCGCGCGGGGCGTGCGGAGTCAGACGTCAGCCGTGTGAGGCAGGGTGCGACGCGCGGGCCGTGGGGTCGGACGGACGGGGGCGGGCGACGGGGTCAGGCCGGCCGTCCCGGTCTGCGGCCTACCAGTCGCTCTTGGACGAGGACGAGGACGAGCCGGTGAACCTGCGGACCAGGTAGATGGCTCCGGCGATCAGGGCCGCCGCGATGAGGACCTTGAACAGCAGGCCGATCAGGATGCCGAGCGCGGTGGCAATCAGTCCGCCGAAGACAACGATCAGGATGACGGGCACCACGACCCAGGTGACCCACCACGGAAGCCCTGTGAATATCCCCTTACCAGCCACTGCTCTGCCCTGCTTTCTGTCTGTCGCGCTGTCGCTGTGTGCACCGCGCCATCTGTTCGTTGCGTTGTCCGCCTGCTGCGCCGTATGTCGCGCCGAGGGATCGTTCCGCGTGCTGCGTGTCGGCCGCCGCCCGCTTCCGTTCCCTTCCATCACGATGCTAGGACGCTGACCGCTGCCGTGGGAGCCGCACAGCCCCCACCCTCCCCTGACCCTTCCCCTACGGGTCCCGGGGCCCGTCCCTTAGCTCTCAGGAGGAGAGAAGACCACCATCACCCGGAGGTCCTCGCTGATGTGGTGGAACTTGTGGGGCACCCCGGCCGGTACATAGACCACGCTGCCGCGCGCCACCGACTCCGTCTCCGTCCCGACGGTGATCGCCGCGCGGCCGCTGACCACGAGATACACCTCGTCCTGGGCGTGCGGCTGCTGCGGATCGATACTGCCCGCGTCCAGCGCATACAGCCCGACCGACATGTTGCGTTCCCGGATGAACTGCAGATATGCACCGTCGTTCGCGGCCCGCTCCGCCTCCAGCTCATCCAGTCGGAAAGCCTTCATGCCGTTCGCACCCCTCGATAGTTCAGAATCGTCTGCGACGATCTCACCATGAAGCATTTTCTGGTCAAGACGATCGCCAACGCCGCGGCGCTTGCCGTGGCCATCTGGCTGCTCAAGGACATCACGCTCACCGGTGAGAACACCGGCCGCAAAATACTCACCCTGATCCTGGTCGCGCTGATCTTCGGGCTGGTCAATTTCATCGTCAAGCCCGTGGTGAAGCTGCTTTCCTTCCCCCTGTTCATCCTCACCCTCGGCTTGATCACGCTGGTCGTGAATGCCCTGATGCTGTTGCTCACCTCCTGGCTCGCCGGCAAGGCCGACCTCGCCTTCCATGTGGGCGGCTTCTGGGCGGCACTGGTCGGCGGCGTGATCGTCTCCATCGTGGCCTGGGCGATGCACGTGATCCTTCCCGACGAGGACTGACCTTTGAACGCCCCGTTCCGCATCTGCTTCGTGTGTACCGGCAACATCTGCCGGTCGCCGATGGCGGAGTCCGTCTTCCGCGCCCACCTCGCGGAGGACGGACTCGACGGCCTGGTCGAGGTCGACAGCGCCGGCACCGGCGGCTGGCACGAGGGCGACGGAGCCGACCCGCGCACGGTCGCCGTACTGCGCGCGGGCGGCTACGCACACGCCCACACCGCCCGGCAGTTCCGCGCCTCCTGGTTCGACCGACTCGACCTGGTCATCGCGCTCGACTCCGGCCATCTGCGCGCGCTGCGCAGCCTCGCCCCCACCGAGCAGGACGCCGCCAAGGTCCGGCTGCTGCGCTCATATGCCAAGGGCGCGGCGGGCGCGGCGGCGGACGCCGGCCCGAGGGAACTCCCCGGCCTCATCTCCGACTCCTCCGACTCCGACCTCACGGGTGACCTGGACGTACCCGATCCGTACTACGGCGGCTTCGCCGGCTTCGAGGAGTGCCTGGAGATGATCGAGACCGCGAGCGAGGATTTGCTGGCAGCGGTCCGTACCGCGCTCACGTCCCGCGCCGTGGTCGCGGCCGGCGCGCCAGGGCACGACGCCCCGCGGGACCCGCACAGGTCGCGGGCCAAGGAGCGCGCATGACGGGCGACGGCACCCGCGTCGTACGGGCCGGGCTTCCGGAGCCCGAGGCATACGAGCCGACGCTCCCCGGGCCGGTGTTCGCGGCCCACTACCACCTGCCCGGCGATGCCGTCGGCCCGTATACGTACGGCCGCGACGCCAACCCGACCTGGACCCGTCTGGAACAGGCCATCGGCGAGCTCGAATCGCCGGAGGAAACCGCCCATACCGTCGCCTTCGCCTCCGGAATGGCGGCCATCACGGCTGTCCTCTTCTCGCAACTGCGCACCGGCGACGCCGTGGTGCTCCCCAGCGACGGCTACCAGTTGCTGCCGGCCGTACGGACCCGCCTGGAGAGCTACGGCATCGAGGTCCGTACGGCGCCGACGGCGCACGACGCACAGCTCGATGCCCTGGACGGCGCCCGGCTGCTGTGGATCGAGTCACCTTCCAACCCCGGCCTCGACGTCTGCGACATCCAGCGGCTGTCCGACGAGGCCCACCGTCGCGGCGCACTGGTCGCCGTCGACAACACCCTCGCCACCCCACTCGGCCAGCGGCCGCTCGCACTCGGCGCGGACTTCTCGGTGGCCAGCGGCACCAAGGCGCTGACCGGCCATGGCGATGTGCTGCTGGGATACGCCAGCACCCGTGATGCCGCGCTGGCCGATGCCGTACAGCTGTGGCGCAAGACCGTGGGCGCGATCCCCGGCCCCATGGAGAGCTGGCTCGCGCATCGCTCACTCGCCACGCTCGCGCTGCGCGTCCGCCAGCAGTCGGCGGGCGCTCTGGCGCTGGCCGCCGCGCTGGCCGACCGACCCGAGGTCACCGGCCTGCGCCACCCCGGGCTGCCGTCCGACCCGGCCCACGCGCTCGCCGCCCGGCAGATGCGCCCGGGCTGCTTCGGCTCCGTGGTGTCCTTCACGCTGCCCGACAAGGCCTGCGCGGAGCGGTTCCTGGCGGCGCTGACCTTGGTGGACGACGCGACGAGCTTCGGGGGTGTGCGGTCCAGCGCCGAGCGCCGGGCCCGCTGGGGCGGCGATGCGGTGCCGGAAGGCTTCATCCGCTTCTCCGTCGGCATCGAGGAGCCGGAAGATCTGATCGCGGATGTCACCCGGGCACTGGACGCGGCCACGCGGAACTGACCCAACCGACCGGGATGACCTGCACACACAGCATGAACTGCACACGACGGAACGGCTCGAACAAAACGAGTGAGCCTTGCGCCCGGCGCACCTGAAGCAACAAAAGAAGGCCGGCAGGGTATCCCCCCTCGTCACCCTGCCGGCCTGCGGTTCCACGTGGCTCGAGCCCACGCGTTTCACGTGAAACCAAATGTTCCACGTGAAACGACCGCTCGAACAAGGCTAGTTGACTGTGCGTCAGTGTCCAATCACGCTAGCGACACAGCCCTATCGACAAATTTATAGTTGGCCCGCGACCAGGCTTCCGACGGGCGCAGGAGGTACGCGATGGATCTGGCCCTGCTGCGCACCTTCGTCACCGTGCACCGAGCCGGCTCCTTCACTCGCGCCGCGGCCTTACTCGGCCTCTCCCAGCCCGCGGTGACCAGCCAGATCCGGGCGCTGGAACGCCAGTTGGGCCGCCCGCTCTTCCTCCGTTACGCCCGCGGCGTCACCCCCACCACCATCGGCGATGAACTCGCGCACAAAGTGGCGCCGCACCTGGACGCGCTCACCGAGATCACCGAGGCCGGCCTGGACCGGGACTCCGTCACCCGCACCCTGCATCTCGCCGGCCCCCCGGAGTTCCTCGCCGAGCGCGCGCTCCCCGCGCTGACCCCGCTGATCGCCCAGGGCCTGTCCATACGCACCGCCTTCGGCTCCGCGGAGGAGCTGCTGACCGGCCTGTCCTCCGGCCATCACGATCTGACGGTCACCACGGCCCGGCCCCGCGGCGGACTGCTCACCGCCACCCCGCTGTGCGACGAGGAGCATGTACTGATCGCCGCACCGTTATGGATGGACCAACTGGGAGGACCTGCGGAACTGCAGGCCGGGGGCGCGCGGG
This sequence comes from Streptomyces sioyaensis, assembly GCF_004122735.1. Lineage (GTDB taxonomy): Bacteria > Actinomycetota > Actinomycetes > Streptomycetales > Streptomycetaceae > Streptomyces > Streptomyces sioyaensis. The sequence continues at coordinate 34,489 of NZ_SDIF01000011.1, forward strand.
TGCTGGATCCCGTACCGCTCGTCGAGGTCCACGAAAGCCTGCCGCTGATCTCGCGCTACTGGTCCGCGGTCTTCGACGCCAAGCCAGCTGCCTCCGCCACCGTGATCGCTGCCGACCTCCGGGCGGTGCTGTCCTGCGTGGCGGCCGGTGCGGGGATCGCCGTACTGCCCCGCTATCTGTGCGCCGACGCGCTGGACAGCGGCGAGATCGTCGCCCTGCTCGACCCTCCGGTACCTCCGCTACGGACCTACTTCCTGGCCGTACGGCACGGGACGCTCGGGCTGCCGCATATCGCGCGGGCGCATGAGTGGCTGCTGCGGGCCGCGGCCTCCTGGTGAGCGAGGCACGGGTTTCACCAGGCCTCGGCTGCGGCATCTGTCCCCTATGAACGTACGGCCTGTCGTCAAACGCACCGCCCGCGCGATTCTGCTGGACGGAGCGGACCTCGTTCTCATCAAGCGCACCAAGCCGGGCCGGGCACCGTACTGGATCACTCCGGGAGGCGGTGTCGAGCCCGAGGACGCCACGGTCATCGACGCCCTCCACCGTGAGCTGGACGAAGAGCTGGGCGCGAAGATCAAGGACGTGGTGCCGGTCTTCGTCGACACCGTCGAGCACTTCAGCGACGGCGGGGTGGACGGCGTGAAGGTGCAGCACTTCTTCGTCTGCCGGCTCGACTCCATGGATCTCTCCCGCCGACACGGCCCCGAGGTGGACGAACCCTGCGGGGACTACGAGATCGTGCGGGTGCCCTTCACCCGCGTCGGCATCGCCTCCGTCGAGGTCGTACCGCTGTCGCTACGGCACTACCTGGACGGCAATATCGAGGGCGTACGGGCGATGCACGCCCCCGACCTGGGCTGACGAACCACGGCGGCGGGCCGGCTCAGGCGTCGCGCCGGCCGAACCATCCCCGGAAGGCAGGGTCGTCCTCCACGGGCCCGCGGGGCCGGGCCCGGGCGAGCACCTGCTCGACCCGGTCGAGGAACTCCGCATTCAGCTCCTCGACGACATCCTCCCGGCCGGCCACCCGGGGCCCGGCCCCGGCCGCCGGACCGGCCTGTGCGGCACGAGACGTGGCGGCGGGCAGCGGAGCCGCATCCTGGTACACCGCGTCCTCGATGTCCTCGTGCAGTCCGCCACGGAGGTGTTCGTTCCGGTGCGCCGCGCGCCGGAAGGGCGGCCGCTCACCCGCCTCGGCCGCCGCGCCGAAGAAGTCCCCGCCCTTGCGCTTGACGTCATCGGTGCCCCAGGCCCGCGCCCCGCGCTGCTGCGCCGGGACCTTCTGCAGATGCGGGATGTGCTTGGCGCAGTGGATGTACGCCTCTTCGACCTCGACCGTGACCCACAGCTGGGCGCGCCGCCCGGGGACCGGGTCGACCGGGAGATCGTCGTGGTGCGCCCGCATCTCTTCGTCCATGAGGACCCGGGCGCGTCCGTTGATGTGCAGCCCGATGCGGTCACGGGTGAAGTCGATCATCATGATGCCCAGGCGCGGGTTCTCCGAGATGTTGCCGATGGACGCCATGACACCGTTGCCACGGTATTCCGGGTACGCCAGCGTCCGGTCGTCGAGCACCTGGACGAAACCGGGCGGCCCGGCCCGGAACGTCGAGTCGCATTCACCGTGCCGGTCGGCCGTGGCCAGGAAGAACATCTCCTGTCGGGCCACGAACTCCTGCATACGGACGTTGAGATGGTCCAGGACCTGATCCCCGTAGAAACGGTCTGCGCGCTCGGTGGTACCGAGCCTCTGCTGAACCAGGTGTTCGCCGTCGCTCCCGGGGCGTTCCTGCTGCGCCATGCCCCACCTCTACCTCTCCCCTGTTGGACCGGATTCGCCCTGCGCCGCCGAGCCTCAGCCTCAGTCTCCTGCCGGGACCAGCTCTTCCACGGAGTCGTGCCGTATGCGATCGGCCGGGACGCCGACCCCCACCAAAGCGTCCACACCGCTGCGGATCAACCCCGGCGGCCCGGAAAGATAGGCGTCGTATTCCCGGAACGGCCCGTATTGCCGTACTGCGTCCGGAAGTTGTCCGGTTTCGCTGCTCGTCCCGCCACGGGCCGCGGGTCCGGTCGCCACGACCGGGCGGACGGAGAGCCAGGGATGGGCCTGTTCCAGCTGCAGCATGGTGTCGAGGTCGTAGAGGTCATGGTCGCTGCGGGCGCCGTAGAACACCTCCACGGGGCGGTGGATGCCGTGTTCCGCGACGTCCTCGACCAAGGCCTTCAGCGGCGCGATGCCGGTGCCGCCGCCGACGCACAGCAGACCGTTGCGCGTGGTGTGGTCGACCGTCATCGAGCCGCCGGGTGCACCGAGCCGGATGACGTCGCCGGGACGGGCGCGGTGGACCATGGCGTTGGAGACCCAGCCGGCCGGCACCGCCTTGACGTGGAACGAGAGCAGGCCGTCGGAGCGCGGTGCACAGGCAAAGGAGTAGTGCCGCCAGACCCGCGGCCACCAGGGGGTTTCCACGCTGGTGTACTGGCCCGCGAGGAACGGGTAGGGCTGGTCCGGGCGGACCGTCACCACCGCGATGTCGGGGGTGCGCAGCTCGTGCGAGACGACCTCGGCCTGCCACCACGCGGGGGCCACGGCCTCGTTCGCGGCCGCCGCATCGATCATGATCTGCGAGATCGCGGTGTACGCGCGCACCCACGCGGCCTCGGTCTCCGGCCCCCAGCTGGACGTCGCATAGCGCCCGAGCGAGGTGAGCAGGCATTCGCCGACCGCCGGGTAGTGGTCGGGCAGGGTGCCGTATTTGCGGTGACCGCGGCCGAGGTTCGAAAGATAGGCAGTGAGCACCTCGCCGTCGTCGACATGCTGGGCGGCGGTGAGCAACGCCTTGAAGAGCCGGTCGCGCTGGGTGTCCATCGAGGCGGGGAACAGTGCCCGCAGATCGGGGTGCTGGACGAAGAGCAGCGCATAGAAGTACGAGGTGACCTTGTCGGCCACGGGCTCGATCTCCGCCATGGTGCGACGGATGAGTACCGCGTCGGGAGAGGCGGGTGTGGCCGAGGAGGCCGAGGCCTGCTGCAGCGCGTCGAGGGAGGCCTCGGGGGCGGGAGCGGCGGGACGCGCCTTGGGGGCGAAGACAGAGGCAGCGGGGGCCTCGTTCTGGCCGGCGGGCGCGTGGGCCGGTGATGCCTGGGCGGGCGGTGCCTGGGCGGCCGGTGTCCGGACAGTCGGTTCCTGGGGAGCCGGGGCTCGGACAGTCGGTTGCTGGAAGGGCGGTGCCTGAGTGGCCGGTGTCCGGACCGCCGGTTCCTGGACGGGTGCGGCTCCGGTGGGGGCGCTATCCGCTGCGGCCTGCGCCTGCGTGGCGCGCGCCGATTCGTGTACGGGCTCGGGCTCGGGTTCCGGGGCGGACACCCGCTCCCAGACCGGCCAGCTGCCCTGGAACGGATCGGCGTGCGGGGAGGGCGTGGGCTCGGCCTCGTGGCGCGGTGTCGTGTAGGCGGAGGCGGTGTACCCGGGTGCCGCGGTGGACTGACCCGGATGGGCCGTGGCTGCGGGGTACTCGGTGGAGGAGGGGGCGGCGTGCTGCCGGGCCGCCTCGCCGGGCCGCGACTGCGCGGCTTGCGGCGGCTCCGTCTCGCGCTCGCGCTCGGCCGCGGTGCCTACCGGCCGGATCGGATTGACCGGACGACTGGGTATGTGCTCCCGGTCGTTCCGCTCCGCTCTTTCCTGCCGCTCATGGCGATCTCTGTACTCGCCGCGATCGTGGGGTGCACCCCGCTCGTCGGTTTCGGCCTGGCCGTCCTGGCCCTGTTGCCGGTCCTGGCTGTTCTGCCGCTCCTGCGGTTCTCCGGAGGACTTCTTCGCCGACGGAGTGAACCAACCCCAATCTCCACTGTTCCCGCCGGAAGAGCCGTTATCGGCCGACGTGGTGGTCGGAGCGTCCATGGTCTGCCTCGCCTCGAACGTCTTTCGGTTGTCTTCGCACTTCCATGATCGGAACTGCCCGGAATTCCCCCGCCCTGCCCCGGAATTGTTAATCGACTCAAGCGATCCCGGCAACATCCTCCAAAGCGGACAAATCTCACGTCCTCGCGACAATGCGGAGCAGATGCCGCGCCAGCAGCATGCCACCCCTGCTCACCCACCGGACAAATTGCCGGAAGTCTGGGTATCGAGGGCTACTTCGCCGCTAGGCTGACGAGCTTTGCCCGGCACCTTCGTGCACTCGCGGAAGCCTTGACTCCGCCAAGCCGGAGTCGACCATACCGGCAGCGGTTGAAACCACAAGACCTGATCTTGAAGCACGCCGCGCAGCCCGGCGATATCAGTGATCCTTCCCACAGAGCTCTATTTCACTGGATACAGCGGGCGATTCCGCCGGCGACGTCAGAATTACCGGCCAGTACGGATCAGTTCGTATGCCTCACGCAGATCCCGTCCCACGTAGGCATATGAGGCCAGGTCACTAACATGGTGATCCGCATTCACGGCAACGGACTGCGGAACTGCCGCGAACAGTTCGGTGTCCGACATGGAGTCGCCGTATGCGACACAGTCGGCCCGGGTCAACCCGTACTGCACGCAGAGTTCGTCCGCGATCCGCACCTTCGCCGCCGACGAGAGGATGCCGGCCGGGTCCACCGCCTGCCGAATGGGCACCGCGGGCCAGCGTGAGCCGTGCGCCGTGTCGGCGCCCCAGGCCAGCAGCCGTTCGACGAAGAAGGCCGGCGACAGGGAGATCACCGCGCACCGTTCGCCGCGCGCCCGGATGTCCGCCCAGACCTCCTGGATTCCGGTCAGCCAGGGTGCACCCTCGAAGGCCGCGGCCACCTGAAGTTCGGTCAGCTCGGCGGCCCACAGTTCACATGCCCGCTGTGCGAACTCCACGGGCGTCAGCTCACCCGCGGCAAATCCCCGTTCCAGCTCGGCGATCTCCCGCTCCAGCCCGAGCCGGCGGGAGATCTCGACGGCGGCCGCGGACCCGTAGAGCAGGGTCCCGTCCATGTCGAACAGATGCAGCTTGCTCATGCCCCGGAGCCTAAGGGGGCTGTCCGGCGGAAGGCGCGGACGGAACCGGGGATTGCTACGACCGCCTGCTACGACGGGCCGCGTACGGTCCGCGTACGGTCCGCGGGAATGGGTGGCCGCCGGCACCATAACGCCGGACGTACGTACTCAAGCCCGCGTAGGCGCGGATACTCCCGCCGGCAGATGTACCGCGGGGCGCGGAACACCACCGTGGACGGTATGCAGAAGCTCAGCCGTCCGGCCCGCCGGGCCGTTCTCGTCCTCCATGTCGCCGTATCCGTCAGCTGGCTCGGCCTCACCCTGGGGCTGCTCGCGCTCGGTCTCACCGGCTACACGACCGGCTCGCCCGATATGGCGACGGCCGCCTACCGGGCGATGAAGGTCTTCGGCGACTGGCTGGTCCTCCCCATCGCGTTGATGTCGCTGGTCAGCGGGCTGGTGCTGTCGCTGGGCACGCCGTGGGGGCTGGCCAGACACCGCTGGGTCGTCATCAAGTTCTGGCTGACACTCCTCACGCTGCTGTTGTCGGTCTTCGCACTCCGGCCCGGCATCAACCACCTCGCCGCCGCAGCCGCGGCGGGCGCCCCGGCACCCGGCATCCACCTCGTCATCGCGCCGGCGGTCGCCACGGCCACCTACTTCTTCCTCACCACGATCTCCGTCCTCAAGCCCTGGGGGCCGACCAAGCGCGGCAGCCGACTGCGCGCGGCACGGTCGGCCGGGGACCGCGCCGGCCGGGCGCGGACGAGCGATCCCGCGGGCGTGGGCATCCGCCGGCAGCGGGCGTCCACCAGCAGAGGACGGTGACCGCCCTCAGGCGAGACCGCTCTCTGCTATCGCCTCGACTGCGATCCGGTGGTCCTGCTCGGGGGAGCCGCCGCCCAAGCCGAGCGCGCCGATCAGGCGACCGTCACGGTGGAGCGGCACACCGCCGGCGAGGAAGAGCAGCGGCCGGTCCAGCGCCGTCGGCAGTGTGTGGAAGAGCCCTTCGGGCCGTACGAGGTCGACGAGGTCAGTGCCGGTAAGCCGCTGCCGGTCAGGCTGTTGACCGGGGGTGCGGCACCAAGGTCAGCTGCGTGACGCGGGCACGGGCTCGTCGGCCAACGCGGCGGGTCCGCCGGCGGCCGCCACCTGGCCGCGGCCCTTATCCCGCCGCTCCAGGGCAGTGGCGAGTATCGCCACCCCGAGCGCCGCAGCGGTCATCAGCGCACCGACCCAGTTGGGCGCGGTGTAGCCGAGACCCGCTGAGATGACGAGCCCGCCGAGCCAGGCGGCCAAAGCATTGCCGAAGTTGAAGGCCGCGATATTGCCGGCCGAGGCGAGGGTGGGGGCCGAGGCCGCCTGGTCCATCACCCGCTTCTGCAGCGGGGGCACGGTGGCGAAGCCGAAGATGCCGATCAGCGCGATGGTGAGGATTGCGGCGATCTTGCTGTGCGCGGTGAAGGTGAACGCGGCCAGTGAGAGCGCCAAACCGGTCATGGACACAAACAGCATCGGCATCATGGCGCGGTCCGTGAAGCGACCGGAAACCAGGTTTCCGCCGACCATGCCGAGGCCGAAGACGGCCGTAAGCCAGATCACGGAGGACGGTGCAAAGCCGGTGACCTCGGTCATCATCGAGGCGAGGTAGGTGACGGCCGCGAAGACACCGCCGAAGCCCAGGATCGTCATCAGCATCGCCAGGCCGACCTGAGGGTTGCGGAACACGGCGAGCTCGCTGCCTATAGACGTGGCTGCCTTCGCCCGCTGCGCCGGGATCAGCTTGACGATGCCCAGCAGCCCGATCACGCCGAGCGTGGTGATGGCGTAGAACGTGGTGCGCCAGTCGAAGTGCTGGCTGAGCAGCGTGCCGACCGGTACACCCACGACGTTGGCGATGGTCAGGCCGCTGAACATCAGCGAGATGGCGGTGGCACGCTTCTGGGGCGCGACGAGGTCGGCCGCCACGAGCGCACCGATGCCGAAGAACGCGCCGTGCGTGAAGGCGGCGACGATCCGCCCGGCGAGCAGGACCCCGAAGGTGGGCGCGACGGCGGTGAGCAGATTGCCCGCGATGAACAGGCCCATCAGCAGCATCAGCATCTGCTTGCGGGTGAAGCGCGTGCCGAGAGCCGTCATCAGGGGCGCCCCGACGACCACGCCGAGGGCGTAGAGCGTGGTCGCGTATCCGGCGAGCGGGATGGAGATGCCGAAGCCGGCCGCCATGTCGGGCAGCAGGCCCATGACCGCGAACTCGGTCGTTCCGATCCCAAAGGCACCGATGGCCAGAGCCAGGAGTGCGAGAGGCATGACGGATCCCTTCGAATGATTGCGCCCATGCTTTACGAGCGTCCACAATAATTGCAGACGCGGATAAATTGCAAGCGCGGGATATTGCGGGTGCCCTATACTGGCGCGTACGTCCCATGAGGAGGTCTGTGATGCCGCAGCAGACGCGCGAGAAGCAGGAGACGCAGGACATGGCAGCCCCCGCGCCCGACTGCCCGCCGGCTGCCGCTCCCGCACTGGCACAGAGCTGGTGCGCGCTCTCCGCGCTGCACGGCCGTATAGAGGCGCACATCGAGCGCGCGCTGCAGGCTCAGCACGACCTCAGCGTCCGAGAGTTCTCGGTACTCAACGTGCTCAGTGAGCAGCACGACGGGCCGGGCGGCCATCTGCGGATGCACCAGGTCGCGGAATCCGTCGTCCTGAGCCAGAGCGCCACCACCCGCCTGGTGACCCGGCTCGAGGAGCGTGGCCTGCTCTCGCGCTTCCTGTGTCCCGACGACCGGCGCGGCATCTATACCAATGTCACGTCCGATGGCCTCGCACTCCTGGTGGAGGCCCGGCCCACCCATGACGGGGCTCTGCGCGAGGCCCTCCAGGACGCCGCACAGCGCCCCGAGCTGGCACCGCTCGTCACCGCCGTCGAATCGCTCGCTCCGTCTGAGTGAGGCCCACGGGCGGGGCCCGGCGGCAGGTCGGACGGTGTCGCCGACCACCTGCCGCCCCTGAGTCTCCTGAGGCTCCCCGGCATAGGGTCGCGCCCATGAGCGATATCGAGATACGCCGCGCGACCGAAGCCGACCTCCCCGCCATCGTCGCGATGCTCGCCGACGACCCGCTGGGCGCCGCCCGCGAGGCGCCGGACGACCTGGCTCCGTACCGTGCCGCGTTCGAAGCGCTGGCCGCCGACCCGCAGCAGCACCTTGTCGTGGCGGTCCGCGAGGGGCGGACGATCGGCACGCTCCAGCTCACGGTCATTCCCGGCCTGTCCCGGCGCGGCGCCACCCGCTCGATCATCGAGGGCGTGCGGATCCACCGCGACGAGCGCGGCAGCGGCCTCGGTACCGAGCTGATCGAGTGGGCGGTCGCGGAATCCCGCACGCTCGGCTGCCAGATGGTCCAGCTCACCTCGGACGCGACCCGGATCGATGCGCACCGCTTCTACGAGCGCCTCGGGTTCGAGGCCTCCCACCTGGGCTTCAAGCGCATGCTCTGAGGCGGCACGGCGGCCGGCCGGCTTCCGGCCGCGCCTGATCACCGCTGTCGGGCACGCCCCCGGTGAGCCTTCTGCCGGCAGGCACCACCGCAGTAGCGCGCCGGGCGGCCCGCGCGTGCCGTAGCAAGCGCTGCTCCGCACATCTCACACCGCGATCCGTTACGTTTTGCAGGATCTGACGCCAGTTTCGTTACGGCTCGCTCCGGCCGCAGTGCCTCGCACATCAGCGCCGTCATCCGGCCCTCCACCTCGTCCTCCGTGCCGGCACCCGCCCGGGCCCGCTCCATCGAAAGACAGCCCACCAGCAGCGCCCGCACGTCCGCTATCCCGACGTCCTGCCGTACGGCGCCTGCCTCTTGGGCCCTGCCGAGCAAGACCTCCAGCGCATCATCGAAGTCCTTCCCGACCCCGGGCGACGGCTCGAAGCGGCCCGCGCCGGCCGCCTCCAGTGCGTCGCACAACGCCTTGTTCCGTGAGGCGAGCCGTACGACCGACGCCAGAAAGCGAAAGAAGACCGGTCCGGGATCGGTGACATCAGCCAAGTCCCTTGCGGTGTCGGTGAAGAGTTCGATCCGGTCCACGATGGTCGCCCTGAACAGGGCTTCCTTGGAAGAAAAGTGCCGGTAGACGGTGCCCGCGCCGACCCCCGCACGACGTGCGATCTCTCCGAGCGGAACCCCCAACCCCTGTTCCTCGAAGGCGAATCGGGCCGCCTGGAGCACCAGGGCCCGGTTGCGCCGCGCATCCGCACGCGAGGGCGGGACTCCGCCGTCCGACATCGCTCGGCCTCCTGAGAATCGTCGACCTCCGGGTCGAAAGATCCACCCATACAAACGGGTCGCTCGTTCCGATTCTAGAGGAGGATTCAAACAAGATCATTAATGACCTGGCCGCCGCGTTGATGAATCGGCGTTGCGGTGCGGCCGGGCGCCGACAGCCAGCGGACCGCCGGGCCGTGCACGCGTGCGCCCGCTCCCACGACTCCGGAGTCCGGGCCGCCGTCCGCACAGCGCGCGACACAGACGCCCGAGCGCCGACATAACCGACCCGCCGCGCAAGGTCCGACTCGACAGCGCACACGGCGGCTTCAGCGTCCAGCCTGCCTCCGGTGCCCGGGGCGCGCTACTGGACTACTCCGGACGGGACGCGGCCGCGCTTTCGCCGATGCGACCGGCTCTACGGGCGTACGGACCTCACCTCCCCCTCCCGCCCACAGCACCAACTCACGTGCCACGCAAGGAACTTGGGTGGCAACAGGCTCATGGATCAGGACCTCCCGGAGCCGCGACATCCACCGCCGGACTCACCGGGTCCTACCGCCGTTTCACGTGAAACGACACCGCACCCAGACATGGATGTGGGGTCGTGTTTCACGTGAAACACGACCCCACGTCGACAACTCGCCCGCCACCGGGCGCCGACCAGCCTCAGCCGGCGACCACCGTGTCCCACGCCGCGCCCGCTGCCAGGGCCGCAGCCTCGGCATCCACCGGCACGTCCAGCGCGCGTAGCCCACCTGCCAGCGCCATCAGCGAGGCCGTGACCACGGCCCGCTCGGCGGCACGGCCATAGTGGTTCACCCGGATCCTCTCCTTGGCCAGTGCGCCCGCCGCGGCCTGCACCGGCACCGCAGCATCCGCCGCGACCGCTGCGGCCACCACTTCCCGGGCGTCCACTCCCTCGGGCGCACGGAGCGTCGTGGCGGCCGGCGCCGCGTCCTCGTCGTGTACGACGTATGGAGCGAGCCCTCCCAGGGCCTGGATACCGGCCCTGGTCGCCGCGGACGCCGCCCGGTGCCGCGTGATGACCGCGGCCAGGCCCTCGGCTTCGACACGGTCCGCGGCCTGCTCCAGCGCGAGCATCTCCAGCTGCGCCGGAGCGTGTGGCAGTGCGGTGCGTCCGCCGTCGATCCAGCGCTCCTTCCAGTCCAGCAGCGAGAGGTACGAGCGCCGCGGAGCCTGCTCATTGGCGGCGATCCGCTCCCACGCCCGGGCACTGACGGATACCGCGGAGACCCCGGCGGGCCCGGCCAACGCCTTCTGCCCGCCGATCACACAGAGGTCCACGCCCCACTCGTCAGTGAGCAGCGGCTCGGCGCCCACCGAGGCGACCGCGTCCAGCATCAGCAACGCGCCGTGCTCCCGCACCACCGCGCCGATCTCGGCGACGGGGTTGGTGTTGCCGGTCGCCGCCTCGGCGTGCACCAGACTCACAAAGTCGATCTCGGGGTGCTGCCGCAGGGCATCGGCCACCTGCTGCGGGTCGGCCGCGCCCGTGAACGGCGCAGTGAGGGTGACGACATCGGCACCGCAGGAGCGCAGCCAGCCGCCGAAGGTCTCGCCGTACGGCCCTGTGATGATGTTGAGCGCGGTGCTGCCGGGGCGGACGGCCGAGCGGATACAGGCCTCCAGCGGCAGCAGCGCTTCGCCCTGCATCGCCACGACATCGCAGCGGGTGTGCAGGAGAGCAGCGACCTTGTCCTCGATCCGCGCGAAATGGGCCGCGGTGAGCGGCGGCAGATCGAGCAGGACGGGGGCGGAGGGGTTCGCGGTCGGGTCAGACACGGCAGTCACAGGGCCTTCCAGCGGTGGCGAGCCGACGCGGCGCGGCTCCTGACATCTGGTTCGACTGTACGGCCGGCCCCCGCACCCTCGGGTAGGGGCCTCACACCCGCCAGCCCTCCGGATCCACCCCGCCGGGGACCGGATCTGACGGCTCGTACGGCCCGCGGGTGAACACGAAGGTGCCGAGATCCAGATGGCTGACCGAACCGTCCTCGTCGCGCACCACCCGCAGCGTCTCGCCCGCGTAGTAGCCGTCCAGCCCCGTCCACGTGCCGTCCTCCTCCGGCCGGAATCGCGAGGATCGCCCCACCCCGGACAGCGGCGCGAGCTCCAGCCCGCGTTCGGCCCGCAGCCGCAGGACGTGCGGGTTCGCGCCCCAGTACCAGGGCCCGGTCAGCGCCAGCAGCTCCCGGTCCAGCGGCCCGGGCAGCGGGCGCCAGGGCTCGGGAATCCTCGGCTCGTGCTCGGTCACGATGGCAGTGAGGTCGGCGGCGATGGCGGAGACCACCGGGCCCGAGGTGCAGTTGGTGAGCACGGCTCCGGCAACGTCCTCGTCGACATCGGTCCACAGCGCCGCCAGGTAGCCGGGCATCGAGCCGAGGTGCCCGGCCAGCAGCCGCCCGTCCCGCCGTACGAGCTGAACGCCCAGCCCGTACGCCGCATCCCAGGCACTCCCCTCCGGCGGCACGGCCGGCATCCGCATCTCGGCCAGACTCTCCGCGCACAGCACCCGGCCGTCGCCCCGCAGCAGGAACGCCGCCCATCGGCACAGGTCCGCAAGCGTCGACCACAACTGCCCTGCCGGGCCCATCAGTCCGGTGTCCTCGCCCGGCTCCGGCAGCAGCGCATCGGCCCACGGATGCACCGCCCAGCCGCCGGCGAACGGCGGCTGCGGACACAGCGTCGTACGGCTCATGCCGAGCGGTTCCAGCACCTCGCGGCGCAGGACCTCGTACCAGGGGGTGTCGCCCCGCAGCCTCTCGACCAGCGTCCCGAGCAGCGCATAGCCAGGGTTGGAGTAATGGTGCCGACGGCCGGCCGGCAGCCGCTGGGGCCGCTCGCCGAAGAGGTCGGCCGGCGCGGGCCGCAGCCCACCGTCGGTCCGCTCCCACCACGGGCCCCGCGCCTCGGCCGTCAGCCCCGAACTGTGCGCGAGCAGCTGCGCAATCGTCGCGTCCGGCACCGGAGTCCCGTCCAGATGCCTGCCGAGCGGGTCCTCCAGCCGCAGCAGCCCCTCGTCCCGCAGCCGCAGCACCAGCACGGCGACAAAGGTCTTCGTGAGTGAACCGATCCGGTACTGCACCGCGCCGTGTGGCGCCTCGCCGTCCACCGCACCGCGGGCTCCCGTCCACATCGCCCGCCCGTCGCGGACGACCGCACCCACCATCGAGGGCGCCCGGCCCTCCGACTGCCCCACCGCGAGCCGGCGCAGCAACGCCCTCCGTGTCTGCGGCAACAGCTCCGCGAACTCGTCAGGCGCGGCAACCGCCCCCGGCCCGTTCGTCCCGGGCTCATGTGACTGCCCGGACTGTGCGATGGTCATGGCGCTCCTCCACAGCGGATCCGACTCGGCCGGGCCCATCCTCGCCGTATCACCGCAGCGCTGCCGACCCGATCACCGCGCCCAACTCCGCCTGCTCGCCCTCCGGCAGCCGGCGGCCGCCGACGAGCAAACGCGCGACGCACGGATCCGCGCGGGATTCATGCTCGTCGAGTCCGACCGGTCCGGGCTGCAGGCCGTGGCCGGCCTGGTGAACAGCGGAAAGCTGCAGATCAACGTCAACGCGGTGGTACCGCTTGAGGACGCCGCCAAGGCCCATGTTCTCGGCGAGACCGGCCGCACCACCGGCAAGATCGTCCTGTCGGTCGCTCTGACCCGGCCGCCCGAGGGTGAAGCCCCGGCCGGCGCTCCCTCGTTGACCGGGCCCGGGCCGTCGTGCTCGCGCCGGTCCCGTTCAGCACACTTCTACGCCGCGAATGACGGCCATGAGGCGCGACGCACGCCGCCGTTCAGGACAGCTCAGGTCTGCGCCATGTCGACAAACCGCGAGTAGTGGCCCTGGAACGCCACCGTGATCGTGGCGGTGGGGCCGTTACGGTGCTTGGCCACGATCAGGTCGGCCTCGCCGGCTCGCGGGGATTCCTTCTCGTAGGCGTCTTCGCGGTGCAGCAGGATGACCATGTCGGCGTCCTGCTCGATCGAACCGGATTCACGCAGGTCGGAGACCATCGGCTTCTTGTCCGTGCGCTGCTCCGGACCACGGTTCAGCTGGGAGAGCGCGATGACCGGGAGCTCCAGCTCCTTCGCCAGCAGCTTGAGGTTTCGGGACATGTCCGAGACCTCCTGCTGGCGGCTCTCGGCACGCTTGGAGCCACCGGACTGCATCAGCTGCAGATAGTCGATGACCACCAGCTTCAGCTCGTTGCGCTGCTTGAGCCGGCGGCACTTCGCGCGGATCTCCATCATCGAGAGGTTCGGCGAATCGTCGATGTACAACGGCGCGGCGGAGACATCCGGCATCCGGCGCGCCAGCCGCGTCCAGTCCTCGTCGGTCATGCTGCCGGAGCGCATGTGGTGCAGCGCGACCCGCGCCTCGGCGGACAGCAGACGCATCGCGATCTCGTTGCGCCCCATTTCCAGCGAGAAGATCACGCTCGGCAGATTGCTCTTGATCGAGCAAGCCCGCGCGAAGTCCAGCGCCAGGGTCGACTTACCCATGGCGGGACGGGCCGCGATCACGATCATCTGGCCGGGGTGCAGGCCGTTGGTGAGGGAATCCAGATCGGTGAAGCCCGTCGGCACGCCCGTCATCTGGCCCTGGCGTGAACCGATCGCCTCGATCTCGTCGAGGGCACCTTCCATGATGTCGCCGAGCGGAAGGTAGTCCTCGCTGGTCCGCTGCTCGGTGACGGCGTAGATCTCCGCCTGGGCGCTGTTGACGATCTCGTCGACGTCGCCGTCCGCGGCGTATCCCATCTGCGTGATACGGGTGCCGGCCTCGACCAGCCGGCGCAGCACCGCACGCTCATGGACGATCTCGGCGTAGTACTCGGCGTTCGCGGCGGTCGGTACGGACTGGACGAGGGTGTGCAGATACGAAGCGCCGCCGACCCGCGCGATCTCGCCGCGCTTGGTCAGCTCCGCGGCGATGGTGATCGGGTCGGCCGGCTCGCCCTTGGCGTACAGGTCGAGGATGGCCTGAAAGACCAGCTCATGGGCGGGACGGTAGAAGTCCTCGCCCTTGAGGACCTCGACGACATCCGCGATGGCGTCCTTCGACAGCAGCATGCCGCCGAGCACGGACTGCTCGGCGTCCAGATCCTGCGGAGGCACCCGTTCGAAACCGCCGGCCCAGGAGCCGCCACCGTCGTCGTCACGCTCCTGCCGGTCGCCGCGGCCGCGGCCCTTGCCCTCGCCACGCCGGGAGCGGGCGGCCGGCAGCAGGTCGCTGGGACCGGAGTCCGCCCAAGGGTCTTCCATGGGCTCGGGAATGCTCACCCCGGCACCTCCTCCCGTCCGCGACGCGGACCTTGCTGTGCGGTTCTTTCTTACGGCACAGCTCTGACAATCGAGACGCCCGACTCCGGTTACGGCGCGTCGAGTTCGGACGTTGTCTCAAGCCGGAACGGGCGGCGGGTGCCGGACCACGGTAGGCCCGTGGGCACCGTCCGCCAATCTGGTTATCCACAGGCCATGTGGATGACTGGCCTACAGCTGTGGAGAAGTCCCCGGATCCTGTGCACGGCACGGGGGAAACTTCTGTGGACAAGCACACAATCACCCCACCCTCACCCTTCTGACCTGCACCTTTCTCGTCCATAGGCTGTGGGGGAGAAAAACTTTCCCCAGGTGTTCAAGATCGCGACAAACGGCACACGGATGACACCCCCACACAGCGGAAAGTAAGGACTGCAAGGGACTTGCATCTCTTACCTGTGGAAGATTAGATTGCGCGGATGACACAGGCTCCCGCGATGCCGCGGCGCACCGACCGCCGCCATGACCGCGAGATCATCGCCCTTGCCCTGCCGGCCTTCGGCTCACTGGTCGCGGAACCGCTCTTCGTCATGGCCGACAGCGCCGTCATCGGCCACCTCGGCACTCCCCAGCTCGCCGGCCTCGGTATCGCCGCCGCCCTGCTGACCACCGCCGTCTCCGTCTTCGTCTTCCTCGCCTACGCCACCACCGCGGCGGTCGCCCGCAGGGTCGGCGCCGGCGACCTCCCCGCCGCCATCCGCCAGGGCATGGACGGCATCTGGCTCGCGCTGCTGCTGGGCGCCGCCGTCATCGCGACCGTGCTGCCCACCGCCCCGTGGCTCGTCGAAGCCTTCGGCGCCTCCGGCACCGCCGCCCCGTACGCCACGACCTACCTGCGCATCAGCGCGCTGGGCATCCCCGCGATGCTCGTCGTGCTGGCCGCCACCGGCGTGCTCCGCGGCCTCCAGGACACCAGGACCCCGCTCCACGTCGCCATCGGCGGCTTCTCCGTGAACGCCGCGCTCAACATCGGCCTGGTCTACGGCGCCGGCCTCGGTATCGCAGGCTCCGCCTGGGGCACGGTCATCGCCCAGTGCGGCATGGCCGCGGTCTACCTCGCCGTGGTCGTCCGCGGCGCGCGACGGCACGGCGCCTCGCTCCGCCCCGATGCCGCGGGGATCCGCGCCTCGGCCCAGGCCGGGGTCCCGCTGCTGGTGCGTACGCTCTCGCTGCGCGCCGTACTGATGATCGCCACCGCCGTCGCCGCCCGGCTCGGTGACGCCGAGGTCGCCGCCCACCAGATCGTGCTCACGCTGTGGTCCCTGCTGGCCTTCGCGCTGGACGCGATCGCCATCGCCGGGCAGGCCATCATAGGCCGCTACCTCGGCGCGGGGGACCGCGACGGCGCCAAGGCCGCCTGTCGCCGGATGGTCCAGTGGGGCATCGCCGCGGGCCTGGTCCTCGGCGTGCTGGTCGCGCTCGCCCGCCCGCTGTTCATCCCCCTGTTCACCTCCGACCCCGCCGTGGAAGGGCCGCTGCTGGCGACACTCCTGGTCGTGGCCGTGACCCAGCCGGTCTCCGGCATCGTCTTCATCCTCGACGGGGTGCTGATGGGCGCGGGGGACGGCCCGTATCTCGCCTGGGCCATGGTGGTGACACTGGCGCTGTTCGCTCCGGCCGCGCTGGCCGTACCGGCCCTCGGCGGCGGACTGGTCGCGCTGTGGGGGGCTATGGCCCTGATGATGACCGTGCGACTGTTGACCCTGTGGCTGCGCACCCGCTCCGGTCGGTGGATTGTGACCGGAGCCTCCCGCTGAACCACCTCCCGTCACACGCAGCGCATGTCAATAATGACCCTGTGCGCTCGCTTGCCAGGAAGTCCGTGCTGCCCTTGACGTCTGTCGTCATGATGGCTGCTGCCGTGGTGGGCTACGCCACGGAGCAAACCGACATCAGCAGCGGCAGCAGCATCGGCCGCAGCGGATTCGGCAAGTCCGGGGAGTCGAGCCAGGACCCGCAGGACCAGGATCCCAAGGCGACGGCCCCGGCCGATGACGGCAATGCGTACACCCCGCGCAGAACCGAGCAGAACTCGCGGGTCGGCGCGGTCTTCGAGAAGGACGACTCCGGCGACCACTTCTGCACCGCGAGCGTGGTGCAGAGCCCGGGCCGGAACATGCTCATCACCGCGGCGCACTGTGCCTACGACATCGACGCCGGCAGCACGGTCGACGATCTGGTCTTCGCCCCCGACTACCGCAACGGTGACGGTCCCACGGGCCTGTGGAAGGTCAAGAAGGTGATCGTCGACAATCGCTGGGCCAAGTCCCAGGACGAGGATCTCGACGTCGCCTTCCTCGTGCTCGACAAGAAGAGCGGCAAGCAGATCCAGGACGTCCTGGGCGGCAACACCCTCGGCATAGACCGTGGCTTCGACAACGAAGTCAAGATCACCGGCTACCCCACCAGCCGCAACATGCCGATCTCCTGCCAGAACCGCACCACGAAGTTCAGCGACACCCAATTGCGTATCCAGTGCACCGACTTCGAGGGCGGTACGAGCGGCAGCCCCTGGCTGGCCGACTACGACCCCAAGAGCCACACCGGCACGGTCATCGGTGTCCTGGGCGGCCACGAAGGCGGCGGTGACGAAGACGATGTGTCGTACGCCGCGTACTTCGACGACGACATCGCCAAGCTCTACAAGCACGCCCAGGACGAGGACTGAGAACGGGCTCTCGCGGCCGGCCGCACGACGAGGCCGATCCGGGGAGCAGGCCCCGGACACGGCGAAGGGCCGCACCCCGGTGACGGGATGCGGCCCTTCGGCGCGGTACTGCGATTACGCGGCGACGACCTCGACGCCGAGCTTCGCGACGACCTCGGCGTGCAGACGCACGGAGATCTGGTGCGCGCCCAGGGTCTTGATCGGCGAACCGAGCTCGACACGACGCTTGTCGACGTCCGGACCACCGGCAGCCTTGATCGCCGAGGCGACGTCGGCCGGGGTGACGGAGCCGAACAGACGACCCGCGTCGCCGGCACGCACGGCCAGCTTCACGTTGACGCCCTCGAGCTGGCCCTTGACCTCGTTGGCCTGCTCGATCGTGGCGATCTCGCGGATCTTGCGACCGCGACGGATCTGCTCGACGTCCTTCTCGCCACCCTTGGTCCAGCGGATCGCGAAACCACGCGGGACCAGGTAGTTGCGGGCGTACCCGTCCTTGACGTCAACGACGTCGCCGGCGGTGCCGAGGCCGGAGACCTCGTGGGTGAGGATGATCTTCATGATTCGGTCACCCTTCCCTTATCGCGCGGTGGACGTGTAGGGCAGCAGCGCCATCTCACGGCTGTTCTTCACGGCCGTGGCGACGTCACGCTGGTGCTGAGTGCAGTTGCCGGTGACCCGGCGGGCACGGATCTTGCCGCGGTCGGAGATGAACTTCCGCAGCAGGTTCGTGTCCTTGTAGTCGACGTAGGAGATCTTCTCCTTGCAGAACACGCAAACCTTCTTCTTAGGCTTGCGAGCAGGCGGCTTCGCCATTGTCTCTCTCCAATGAGTTCAAGAAGTTTGTGCTGACGCCCTCAGGCCTCCGGCCGTCCGCGGCGCTGTTTCACGTGAAACCGCGCGGCGTCGGACCGGCTCATGGACCTAGAAGGGCGGCTCGTCCGAGTAGCCACCGCCGGAGCTACCGCCCCAGCCACCGCCGCCGCCACCCTGCTGACCGCCGCCGGCCGGGCCATTGGTCGCCCACGGGTCGTCGGCGGGAGCACCGCCGCCGCCCTGCTGGCCGCCGCCGGAGCCGCCGCCCCAACCGCCGCCGCCCTGGCCACCGCCCTGCTGACCGCCGCCGAAGCCGCCGCCCTGGCCACCGCGACCGCTGGTCTTGGTGATCTTGGCCGTGGCGTTCTTCAGGCTCGCGCCCACTTCCTCGACGTCGAGCTCGTAGACCGTGCGCTTCACGCCCTCGCGGTCCTCGTACGACCGCTGCTTGAGGCGGCCCTGGACGACCACGCGGGTACCCCGCGTAAGGGACTCGGCGACGTTCTCCGCCGCCTGACGCCACACCGAGCAGGTCAGGAACAGGCTCTCGCCGTCCTTCCACTCATTGGTCTGGCGGTCGAACGTGCGGGGAGTGGACGCGACGCGGAACTTCGCGACCGCCGCACCGGACGGGGTGAAGCGCAGCTCGGGGTCGTCGACAAGATTGCCGACAACCGTGATGACGGTCTCGCCTGCCATTAGGGGAACCTCTCGGCGGGTGTGCTGCTGGCTGCTGGTGTTGCTGCTACTCGGACCCGGTTACCGCTGGCGCTGTCGCGCTCAGTGGGTCTCGGGACGGAGAACCTTGGTCCGGAGGACCGACTCGTTCAGGTTCATCTGACGGTCGAGCTCCTTGACGACCGCAGGCTCGGCCTGCAGGTCGATGACCGAGTAGATGCCCTCGGGCTTCTTCTTGATCTCGTACGAGAGACGACGACGGCCCCAGGTGTCGACCTTCTCGACCTTTCCATTGCCCTCGCGGACGACGGAGAGGAAGTTCTCGATCAGCGGGGAGACAGCGCGCTCCTCGAGATCGGGGTCGAGGATGACCATCACCTCGTAGTGACGCATGTGGAACCCACCTCCTTTGGACTCAGCGGCCACGGTCGTTCCGTGGCAGGAGGGTCATATGCGTTTCCGCGCCGTGCCCGGCCGGTCATCCGGACAGACATAGGCGCAGACCGTACAGAGTACCTGCCTCTGGCCTTCCGGTTGAAATCCGGCCGGTGCACCCCTCAATCTGGAACACAACGGGTGTGAGCGGCGTTACAGTGCGCCGCCCTGTCATCGGAGGTGCCGCATGGCACAGGCAAGGACCCAGCGCAATCTGCTCTCGCTTCTCAACAGCGACGGCAAGGACCATCCCGTCGAGAACACCCTCGCCCTCGTGACCATCGTGCTCGGCGCGATCGCCGTCTTCACCACGCTCTCTCCCAGCCTGCACCTCATCAGTTCCTGGGTCGGTCTGATCGGCATCGGTACCGGCCTCTGGGGCCAGTTCATCTCCTCGACGACAGGCGAACGCTTCCTGTTGATCATCGGCCTCGGAGCCTCGGCCGTCGGCTTCTATCTGGGCGTGGCGCACGGCGGCCTTTTCGGCGGCGTCATCGGCTAGAGCCCGCCCGACGGGCCCCGCGACGATGCGGCATATAGGGCCCGCGCAGGTACGGCCCAGACGGGGCGCTCCACGGTCACAGTAGGCTTCGGCGCGAGAGCCGGAGCCCCGACCATGGGGACACACCTGCCGAGGAGCGCCCCGCATGAGCCTGACCCTGAGGACCATCAGCCGAGAGCAGCATCTGGCGTATATCCAGAGCCTGCCGGCGGCAAGCCACATGCAGGTTCCGGCCTGGGCGGACGTCAAGGCCGAATGGCGGTCGGAGAGCCTGGGCTGGTTCGACGCGAGCGGCGAGATGGTCGGCGCGGGTCTGGTGCTCTACCGCCAGGTCCCCAAGGTCAAGCTCTACCTGGCGTACCTCCCCGAGGGACCGGTCATCAACTGGCACTCGCCGAACCTGGAGGACTGGCTGCAGCCGATGCTGAAGCATCTCAAGCAGCAGGGTGCCTTCACCGTGAAGATGGGCCCGCCGGTGATCATCCGCCGCTGGGACGCCCAGGCGATCAAGGCCGGCATCCAGAACCCGGATGTGAAGCGTCTGCGGGACGTCGAGGCGACGCACATCGAGCCGCGCGCCTTCGAGGTGGCCGACAAGCTGCGCCGCATGGGCTGGCAGCAGGGCGAGGACGGCGGCGCCGGTTTCGCCGACGTACAGCCCCGCTACGTCTTCCAGGTGCCGCTGGCCGACCGCTCGCTGGAGGAGGTCCACAAGGGCTTCAACCAGCTGTGGCGCCGCAACATCAAGAAGGCCGAGAAGGCCGGCGTCGAGGTCGTCCAGGGCGGATACGAGGACCTGGCCGAATGGCAGCGCCTCTACGAGATCACCGCGGTCCGTGACCAGTTCCGGCCGCGGCCGCTCAGCTACTTCCAGCGCATGTGGACGGCCCTCAATTCCGAGGATCCCAATCGCATGCGGCTCTACTTCGCGCGCCACGACGGCGTGAACCTTTCCGCGGCGACGATGCTCGTCGTCGGCGGGCACGTCTGGTACTCCTACGGCGCCTCGGACAACATCGGCCGTGAGGTCCGCCCCTCGAACGCGATGCAGTGGCGGATGCTGCAGGACGCCTATGCGCTCGGCGCCTCGGTCTACGACCTCCGCGGCATCAGCGATTCGCTGGACGAAAACGACCACCTCTTCGGCCTGATCCAGTTCAAGGTCGGCACAGGCGGGCAGGCAGCGGAGTACCTCGGTGAGTGGGACTTCCCGCTCAACAAGCTTCTGCACAAGGCGTTCGATATGTACATGGCACGCCGCTGATCCGCTTCACCGCACCGTTCGTACTCCTGACACACCGCAGCCACGAGAAAGGTTCCGGGCCCGGCCATGGCGCTCACCCTCTACGTCGACACCGCGCGCTGGCGGGCGCATCAGCAGAGCGTTCTCCAGCAGTTCCCCGGGCTCGTCCCGGTCTGCAAGGGCAACGGCTACGGCTTCGGCCATGAGCGCCTCGCCGACGAGGCGACCCGCCTGGGTGCCGACATCCTCGCGGTCGGGACCACCTACGAGGCGGCCCGTATCAAGGACTTCTTCAGCGGCGACCTGCTCGTCCTGACGCCGTTCCGACACGGCGAGGAGCCGGTGCCGCTGCCCGACCGGGCGATCCGCTCGGTCTCCTCCGTCGAGGGCGTCGGTGGCCTGGTCGGCGCCCGCGTGGTCATCGAGGTCATGAGCAGCATGAAGCGCCATGGCGTCAAGCCGGAGGACCTGCCGAAGCTGGCCACGGCCATCGAGGACATCCGGCTCGAGGGCTTCGCGCTCCACCTGCCGCTGGACCGCACCGACGGGTCCGATGCGGTCGAGGAGGTCATCGGCTGGATGGACCGTCTCCGCGCGGCCCGCCTCCCCCTGCACACCATGTTCGTCAGCCACCTCAAGGCCGATGAACTCGCCCGTCTCCAGCAGCAGTTCCCGCAGACGCGGTTCCGCGCGCGGATCGGTACCCGGCTGTGGCTGGGCGACCACGAGGCCACCGAGTACCGCGGTTCGGTGCTCGACGTCACCCGGATCGCCAAGGGCGAGCGCTTCGGCTACCGCCAGCAGAAGGCGGCCTCCGACGGTTACCTGGTCGTGGTGGCCGGCGGCACCTCGCACGGTGTCGGCCTGGAATCACCCAAGGCTCTGCACGGGGTGATGCCGCGTGCCAAGGGCGTGGCGCGGGCCGGCCTGGCCACCGTCAACCGCAATCTCGCGCCCTATGTGTGGGCCGGGAAGCAGCGCTGGTTCGCGGAGCCCCCGCACATGCAGGTGTCGATCCTGTTCGTGCCGGGCGATGCCCCACAGCCGCAGGTCGGCGAGGAGCTCGTGGCCCATCTGCGGCACACCACCACGCAGTACGACCGCCTCGTGGACCGCTGAGCCGTCCCAGACCCCGCCCGGACAGACCGAGGGCCCGGTGCCGCAGACATTCCCTGCGGCACCGGGCCCTCGGTGCACCACGCCGGTGCCGGCTCATTCCCGTACGACGCCCCAGCGCACCCGTGGCGCCGCCTCGAACTGCATCGCGTGCCGCGGCTGGTGGTGGCTCCTGCCGAGCACGAACACATCAGGACTGTGGTCCAGGACTCCGCCCGAGGGGTCGTCGTCCCCGTCCCTGCGGACCACGTCGCGCTCCGGCAGCCAGATGTCCCGTACCACCACGGCACACAGGTAGAGGGTGCCCAAGAGGTGCAGGGCGATGGCCAGTTGGTATCCCTCCGTGGGGAGCCCCTGGTGCTTGTCGCCGTTTCCTGTGTAGGCGAGGTACATCCAGATCCCCAGGAAGTACATGACCTCGCAGGCCTGCCAGATCAGGAAGTCCCGCCAGCGCGGCCGGGCCAGCGCGGCGAGTGGGGTCAGCCACAGGACGTACTGCGGCGAGTAGACCTTGTTGGTGAGGATGAACAGCGCAACGACGAGGAACGCCAGCTGGGCGAAGCGCGGCCGGCGCGGCGCATAAAGGGCCAGCAGGCCGATGGCACCGCAGCCGAGGATCATCAGCAGGGTGGCGTAGGTATTGGCGTTCTCCAGGGGATTCCCGGTGCGCTGCGAGATCAGCAGCCAGACCGATCCGAAGTCGATGGGCCGTTCCTGGCTGAACGTGTAGAACTTCGCCCAGCCTTCCCGGATGTGGAATCCCGCGGCATCATGCGTGATCATCACCGGGAGATTCACCACCAGCCAGGACACCAGGGCACCGGCCACCGCCTTCCGGTAGGCGCGCCAGGCTCCCGCGCGCCAGCACAGCACCAGCAGCGGGCCCAGCAGCAGTACCGGATACAGCTTCGCCGCGGTGGCCAGCCCGATGAGGACACCGGCCGCCAGCGGCCGGCTGCGTGACCACATCAGCATCCCGGCAGCGGTCAGGGCGATCGCGAGGAGATCCCAGTTGATAGTGGCGGTGAGGGCGGCGGCGGGCGCCAGGGCGACCAGGAGGCCGTCCCAGGGGCGCCGCCGGTGGGTGCGGGTCACGCACACGGCGATCACGGCGGCGCAGATCATCAGCATGCCGGCGTTGACCAGCCAGTAGATCTGTTCGCGCTGCTGAATGCCACCTGCGTGCGGCGTCATCCAGGAGGCCACCTCCATGAAGACACCGGTGAGCACCGGGTACTCGAGATACTCCATATCGCCGGGCAGCCGGTCGAAGTACGGGATCAGCCCCTCGGCAAAGCCCCGCCCCGCATAGAGGTGGGGGATGTCGGAGTAGCAGGCGTGGGTGTACTGGCTGGTGGCCCCGAAGAACCAGCCGCCGTTGTAGCACGGCAGCTTCTGCACCATGCCGAGCGCGAACATGCCGATGGCCACGAGCGCGATGACCCGGACCGGCGTCAGCCAACTCGTTCCGAGCAGCGCGTGCCGGCCGATCGGCCCTCCGATCAGCTCGCTGCCGGCCGCCGCCACCTCATCCCGCTTCGTCGGCCGCACCGACTCGTCCCGTCGCACGCTCGTCATGGCCCCATCCTGCCGTACGGCCGTGGACGGAAAACGGCGAAGCCCCCGCCCGGACAATCCAGGCGGGGGCTTCGTGGCTCCATGTTTCACGTGAAACATTCAGCGTTTCACGTGAAACGGTCGGTGCTCGTCAACCGGTCGGGCCACCGAACCAGCCGCCACCACCGGTTGCGTCCGTCGGGGCAGGCGTCGGACTGGTGCCTCCGGTGCCACCGCCCGGACCACCAGGTCCGCCCGTTCCTCCTCCGTTGCCTCCGCCGCTACTGGCACCACCGCTGTTCTTGCAGTTGATGTCCCAGGGGGAGCAGGACTGCGACGGGCTCGGGCTGGGAGAGTTCGTCGGGGGAGCGGACTCGCTGGGAGTCTCCGACGGAGTGTTCGACGGCGTGTCCGACGGCGTGGGGGTCGGCTTCGGAGTCGGCATGCCGTCCTCGTCCACCCGGTCCCCGATGGGCGTGGCGGGCTGGAAGTCCTCCGGGGTGACGCCCTTCATCGCCTGCAGCATGTACTCGGTCCACACCTCGGTGGGCAGCGCACCACCGTGGATCGAGTCGAAGCCACCGACACCGTTCATGGACAGCTGACGGGGGTTCTGCGCGTCCTCACGGAACATCGACACGGCCGTCGACAGCTGCTTGGTGTAGCCGACGAACCAGGCCGACTTGTTCTGGTCGGTGGTACCGGTCTTGCCCGCTGCCGGCATGTTCAGCTTCTTGGCTTCCGTCGCGGTGCCGTTCTGGATGACGTTCTTCAGCACCTTGGTCACGTTGTTGGCGATGTTGGCGTCCATCCCCGTCTCGGACTTGGGCTTGTCGAAGCCCGGCAGGTCCTCGCCCTCGAACGTCACCTTGGTCACCGAATACGGCTCGACCTTCGTGCCCGACTCGGCAAACGTGGCGTAGGCGTCGGCCATCCGGATCGCGCTCGGCGTGGAGGTGCCCAGCGCGAAGGACGGGTTCAGGTTCTTGTCGAAACTGGCCGGCGCAATGCCCGCCGACTGCGCCATGTCCCGGACCTTGCTCATCCCGACATCCATGCCGAGCTGCACGAAGGGGGTGTTGACGGACTGCTCCATCGCCTTGGTCAAGGGGATGTAGCCCCAGGGGTGGTTGCTCTCGTTCTCCTGATAGAAGACCGAGTTGTCCCGCTTCCGGACGAAGTTACCCTCAGCGTCCTTCACCTTGAGGTGGTCATTGCCGTTGTACCGGCTGTCCGGCGAGATCGGCTGACCCTCGCTCTTGGCCGTTCCGTACTTCATCGCCGCAGCGAGCACGAACGGCTTCCAGGTCGAGCCGACCGGCACACCGAAGGTATCGGCGTTGTTGCTGAAGTGCCCCTTGTCGTAGCCCTCACCGCCGTACAGGGCGACGATCTTGCCGTCTCCCGGTACCACCGAGGCGCCACCGAACTGGACGTATTTGTCCTTCGCGCGCTTCTTGGGGTCGATGTACCGCTTGTCGACCTTCTTGACCGCGGTCTCGAGCTGATTGGTCCGCTTCTCGTCGAAGGTCGTCCGGATCGTGTAGCCGCCCTTGTCGAACTGCGCCTCACTGAGCCCGGAGTGCTTCAGCACATACTTCTTCGCGGTGTCCATCATGTAGCCGATCTGACCGCTCTTGCTGGCCACCGGCTTCGGCAGCTTCGGCTTGGGGAACTTCCCCCGGTACGAGTCCCGCTGCGCCTTCGACATGAGGTGATTGGCGACCTCGCGGTCGAGGATCCAGGACCAGCGCGCCTCGGCACGCTTGGTGTTCGCCGCCCGGGTGGCTCCCGGACTGGTACCACCCGCGGGGTCATACAGATCCGCACCCTTGAGCACCGTGGCCAGGAAGGCACTCTGGTCCGGCTTCAGCTTGGCGGCGTCCACGCCGTAGTACGCCTGAGCCGCGGCCTGGATGCCGTAGGCACCGCGTCCGTAGTAGCTCGTGTTGAGGTACCCCTGGAGGATCTGGTCCTTGTTCTTCGACCAGCCGACCTTGATCGCGATGAACAGTTCCTTGAACTTGCGGTCGATGGTCTGCTGCTGGCTCAGCATCGCGTTCTTCACGTACTGCTGGGTGATCGTCGATCCGCCCTGGGTCTCGCCACCCTTGGCCATGTTGAACACGGCGCGCGCGATACCCATCGGGTCCACGCCCGAGTCCGTCCGGAACGAGGCATTCTCCGCGGAGATTGCCGCATTCTGCATCGAACGCGGAATTTCATTGATCGTGACGTTTTGCCGGTTTGTCTCACCGTCGCGAGCCATGACCTTGCCATTGGCCCAGAGATAGACATTGTTCTGCGACTTGGCCGCCAGGCTCTCGTCGGGAACGTGCACCACGGCCAGCGCGACTCCGGAAACGCCGACGATCAGCCCTATGAAACCGACGCACAGACTGGCGACCTGTTTCCAGGACGGCACAAAGCGTCGCCAGCCGCTGCGGTTGGCGCGCGGGTAATCGATCAGACGCTTCTTGGCAGGCTTTCCGCTGCCGCGACCGCGGCCTCCCTCGGGGCCGCCGCCACCACCGCGCCGGCCTCCGCCACCGCGGCCGCCGGCTCCGGCACCGGAGCCCATCCCAGCAGACTCGGGCGCCCTGCGGCGGCCGCTGCGCTGAGCGGCTCTGCGGGCCTCGGCACGCCCACCCTGCCGCGGCTCGTCGCCGTACGACTCGGAGGGGGAGGCAGGGCCGGCAGCGGAGCCACGCGAAGGGGCGCCACGACGCCCTGGTGGCTGTGCGGCGCGTCGGGCCGCGGCACGTCCGCCACTCTGCGGCTGTGGCGGTTTGCGACGGTGCTCGCTCATGGAACGAATACTCCTCGGGCAGGCGCGCTATCTCGTCGCCTGAAGGCGGCAGTTGTCTTCAGGTCCCCCCGATGCACGGCTCGCTCCTGAGGCGCGAACCGCAATACACCGAGGACGGGGACGTCAGATATCGGCCCGCGGTTCCCGGCAGTCTGCATGCCGCACAGACTACGCACGTCCAAAACCTGCCCAGTGTTGAAATTCACTCCAAATCAGTCAGGTTGATTAGCACGATTCAGTGATGTGACGCCGTTCACCATCCCCCCTCTTGTTCCACCCAGGTGACCGTTCTATCGTCTGGATGTATCGAGTCGATACATCAGCACGACATAAAGAAGGCACAGACCAGGGAGGTGGAGGATGAGCAGACGTTCCGGCATCCTCGAGTTCGCCGTCCTCGGCCTGCTCCGCGAGTCCCCGATGCACGGCTATGAGCTGCGGAAACGGCTCAACACCTCGCTCGGGGTCTTCCGTGCGTTCAGCTATGGCACCCTCTACCCCTGCCTCAAGGCGCTGGTCGCCAACGGCTGGCTCATCGAGGAGACGGACGGCGCCCCGGAGGCCGTACCGGCCGCGGCTCTGACAGGGCGCCGAGCCAAGATCGTCTACCGATTGACCGCAGCGGGCAAAGAACACTTCGAGGAACTGCTCGGCCACTCCGGACCGGACGCGTGGGAGGACGAGCACTTCGGCGTCCGCTTCGCATTCTTCGGCCAGACGTCGCGGGACGTGCGGATGCGTGTGCTGGAAGGCCGCCGCAGCCGGCTGGAGGAGCGCCTCGAGCGGATGCACACCTCCCTGGCCAGGTCCCGCGAGCGGCTGGACGACTACACCCTCGAACTGCAGCGGCACGGCATGGAGTCCGTGGAGCGCGAAGTCCGTTGGCTGAACGAGCTCATCGAAAGTGAGCGTGCCGGGCGCGATCAGCGCGCACCGGATCCCGCAGCACAGGACAGCAAGCACCAGTCAAGAGATACGGGCGGCCTGCCCCGGCACCGGGGTGGTTCCCGGCCGGATCCGTCCGATGACACCACCACATGAGGTTCCGTCGTGCGGAGCCTCATCGAGATCACAGGGAGCAACCGGAATGGGTTCGGTTCGCGTAGCCATCGTCGGCGTGGGCAACTGCGCCGCCTCGCTGGTACAGGGCGTCGAGTACTACAAGGACGCCGACCCGAAGAGCCGCGTGCCCGGCCTCATGCACGTGCAGTTCGGCGACTACCACGTGCGTGACATCGAGTTCGTGGCCGCCTTCGACGTCGACGCCAAGAAGGTCGGGCTCGACCTCGCGGATGCCATCGGCGCCAGCGAGAACAACACCGTCAAGATCTGCGATGTGCCGAACGCCGGCGTGACGGTCCAGCGCGGCCACACCCTCGACGGCCTGGGCAAGTACTACCGCCAGACCATCGAGGAGTCCGCCGAGACCCCGGTCGATGTCGTCCAGGTCCTCAAGGACAAGCAGGTCGACGTCCTGGTCTGCTACCTCCCCGTCGGCTCCGAGGACGCGGCGAAGTACTACGCCCAGTGCGCCATCGACGCCAAGGTCGCCTTCGTCAACGCCCTCCCGGTCTTCATCGCCGGCACCAAGGAGTGGGCGGACAAGTTCACCGAGGCCGGTGTCCCGATCGTCGGTGACGACATCAAGTCGCAGGTCGGCGCCACGATCACACACCGTGTGATGGCCAAGCTCTTCGAGGACCGGGGCGTCATCCTGGACCGCACGATGCAGCTGAACGTCGGCGGCAACATGGACTTCAAGAACATGCTCGAGCGCGAGCGCCTGGAGTCCAAGAAGATCTCCAAGACGCAGGCCGTCACCTCTCAGATCCGCGACCGTGAACTGGGCGAGGACAACGTCCACATCGGCCCCTCGGACTATGTGGCCTGGCTGGACGACCGCAAGTGGGCCTACGTCCGGCTCGAGGGCCGTGCCTTCGGTGACGTCCCGCTGAACCTGGAGTACAAGCTCGAGGTCTGGGACTCCCCGAACTCCGCCGGAGTCATCATCGACGCCCTGCGCGCCGCGAAGATCGCCAAGGACCGGGGCATCGGTGGCCCGATCCTCTCCGCGTCCTCGTACTTCATGAAGTCGCCGCCGGTGCAGTACTTCGACGACGAGGCGCGGGAGAACGTCGAGAAGTTCATCAGCGGCGAGGTCGAGCGCTGAGACGCCCGACGCACTCTCCCTCCGCAGGCCTCCGGGTATTCCACCCGGAGGCCTGCGGGCTGTGTGAGGCTGTGCCTCATGCATGCGGTGCGCGCCCTGTCCGTATTACTCCGGCTCCGCGACTTCCGTTCGCTCCTTGCCGCACGGCTTCTGTCCCAAGCGGCTGACGGGGTGTTCCAGGTCGCACTCGCGACGTTCGTCGTCTTCTCACCCGAGAAGCAGGCCTCGCCCGAAGCCATCGCCTCCGCCATGGCGATCCTGCTGCTGCCGTACTCACTCCTCGGGCCGTTCACCGGGGTGCTGCTCGACCGCTGGCGGCGCCGACAGGTCCTGCTGTACGGCAATCTGCTGCGGACCCTGCTGGCCATGGTGACCGCGGCGCTGATCGTGTCGGATGTCCCTGACGGGCTCTTCTACGTCTCGGCCCTGGCCGTGACCGCCGTGAACCGCTTCGTCCTGGCCGGGCTCTCGGCCGCGCTCCCCAGAGTGGTCGACGGGGGACAACAGCTGGTCATGGCCAACTCCCTTGCCCCCACTGCCGGAACGCTCGCCGCGACGGCCGGCGGCGGGCTCGCCTTCGCCATCCGGCTGGCCGGCTCGGATGTGGACGCGTTCGTCGTGTTGCTCGCCGCGGCCCTCTACTTCTGCTCGGCCCTCACCTCGCTGCGCATGACGCCGCAGCTGCTCGGTCCCGACCCCGCACGCCTCCAACCGCATCTGCGGGAAGCCCTGTTGAGCACGGTGCGCGGACTGGCGGAGGGTCTGCGCCATCTCGCCGAGCGGCGCACCGCGGCGCGCGCGCTGATCGCGATGACCTTGATCCGGTTCTGCTACGGAGCCCTGACGGTCATGGTGCTGATGCTGTGCCGGTACTCCTGGTCCGACACCGAATCCGAGGGCCTGGCACTGCTCGGGATCACCGTCGCGGTGTCCGGTGGAGGTTTCTTCACCGCCGCCGTCGTCACGCCCTGGGCCGTCACACGGCTGACCGCGTTCGGCTGGATCGTCTGCTGTGCCGCGATGGACGCAGTGCTGGTGCCGTCCCTCGGGTTGTTCTTCACGCCGGGGCCGATGCTGGCTGCCGCGTTCGTGCTCGGCCTCACCACGCAAGGGACCAAGATCTCCACGGACACCATCGTCCAGTCTTCCGTCGACGACGCCTTCCGCGGCCGGATCTTCGCCATTTACGACGTCCTTTTCAACGTCGCCTACGTCGGCGCTGCCGCGGTCGCGGCCCTCATGCTGCCTCCGGACGGACGGTCCACCGCGCTGCTGGGCGTGGTGACCGTGCTGTACGCGCTGGTGGCCGCGGCCGGGGTCCGCTTCGGTCGCGGAGCGAGGCCCTCCCCCGTGCGGTGAGTACCCCGGCTTCTGCGGCAGGGCACCCGGACCGGATACCTTACGGGCGTCCTACACAAGCCTGTACACATCAAAACCGGGGGAATCCCATGACCACGCCGCCTCAGGGCGCGAATCCGTACGGCCAGGCGCCGTACGGACAACAGCCATACGGACAGCCGCCCTACGGGCAGAACCCCTATCCGCAGGCACCACAAGCGCCGCAGGCTCCTTATGGCCAGCCCCAGGGCGGCTACGCCCACCCCGCGCAGCCGCAGGCTCCGTACGGACAGCAGCCACCGCCGGGTTACCCCATGGCTCCGCAGCAGCCGTACATGCAGGGCGGACCTCCCGTGCCGCCGCCGCGGCCTGCCAAGAGCCGTTCCCCCAAGGCCATCTTGAAGGGCATCGGGCTCGTCATCGGGCTGATCGTCATCGCCGTCGGCTGGATCAGCAGCATGGACGACGCAGAATCCGCCGAGGTCGGCGACTGCGTGCACAAGTCCAGCAGCTCGCTCGATGACGGCCTCGAAGTGGTGGACTGCGGGACCTCGAAGGCCCAGTACAAGGTGACCGCCGTGCACAACGGCACCTCGGACACGTCCGTGTGCCCCGCGGGTCAGCCGGCCTACGTCAAGGAAACGCACCGCCGCAGGCGCGCCGACACCGCCATGGTGCTCTGCCTGACTGCCGCGAAGTAGCCGGCCTGAAGGCATCGGATAGGCGAGGAGCGGTGTTTCACGTGAAACACCGCTCCTCGTTTCACGTGAAACGTGCCGGCTGATCGACCGCACGTTTCACGTGAAACATCAGCTCTGCGTAGCCCACCACTCCTTCAGTGCGGCGATGGCCGCCTCACGGTCCATGGGGCCGTGCTCCAGCCGAAGCTCCAGCATCTGCTTGTAGGCCTTGCCGACCTCGGGGCCCGGGCGAAGACC
Source organism: Streptomyces sioyaensis (assembly GCF_004122735.1). GTDB lineage: Bacteria > Actinomycetota > Actinomycetes > Streptomycetales > Streptomycetaceae > Streptomyces > Streptomyces sioyaensis. The sequence goes on from NZ_SDIF01000011.1 coordinate 65,332, forward strand.
CAGAATCTGCATGATGTCGTTACCGTCCAGATCCGGGCGGATCGCTTCCAGCTCTTCCTGTTCCTGCAGCAGCGCGATGCGCTCCTCAAGCCCGTCATAGGCACGGGACAGGGCACCGGCCTTGCGCTTGTTGCGGGTGGTGCAGTCCGAGCGGGTGAGCTTGTGCAGCCGCTCCAGCTGCGGGCCGGCGTCCCGCACATACCTGCGGACCGCGGAGTCCGTCCACTCGCCCGTCCCATAGCCGTGGAAGCGCAGATGCAGCTCCACGAGCCGCGAGACGTCCTTGATCATGTCGTTGGAGTACTTCAGGGCGGTCATCCGCTTCTTGGTCATCTTCGCGCCCACCACCTCGTGGTGGTGGAAGGAGACCCGACCGTCCTTCTCGAAGCGTCGCGTCCTGGGCTTGCCGATGTCATGCAGCAGGGCCGCCAGCCGCAGCACCAGATCGGGACCGTCCTCCTCGAGGTCGATCGCCTGCTCCAGGACCGTCAGCGAATGCTCGTAGACGTCCTTGTGACGGTGATGCTCGTCACTCTCCAGCCGCAGTGCGGGCAGCTCGGGCAGGATCTGGTCGGCCAGGCCCGAATCGACCAGCAGCCGCAGCCCCTCGCGCGGGTGCGGCGCCAGGATCAGCTTGTTCAGCTCGTCCCGCACACGCTCCGCGGAGACGATCTCGATGCGAGCCGACATCGCCTTCATCGCGGCGACGACCTCGGGCGCGACCTCGAAGTCCAGCTGCGCGGCGAAACGGGCCGCGCGCAGCATCCGCAGCGGATCATCGGAGAACGACTCCTGCGGCGTCCCCGGCGTCCGCAGTACGCGCGCCGCCAGGTCCTCCAGACCGTCGTGCGGGTCGACGAACTCCTTCTGCGGCAGCAGCACCGCCATGGCGTTCACCGTGAAATCCCGGCGCACCAGGTCCTGCTCGATGGTGTCCCCGTACGACACTTCCGGCTTGCGGGAGGTGCGGTCGTATGCCTCGGAGCGGTAGGTCGTGACCTCGATGTCGAACGAGTCCTTTTTGCAGCCGACCGTCCCGAAGGCGATACCGACCTCCCAGACCGCATCGGCCCAGGGGCGGACGATCTTGAGGACGTCCTCGGGGCGGGCATCGGTGGTGAAGTCCAGGTCATTGCCGAGCCGCCCCAGCAGCGCATCCCGGACCGACCCGCCGACCAGGGCAAGTGTGAACCCGGCCTCCTGAAATCGACGGGCCAGGTCATCCGCAACCGGGGACACCCGCAGCAGCTCGCTCACGGCACGACGCTGCACATGGTTCAGCGCGTTCGTCGACTGCGGGGTCCGCTCGGAGAGCGGGGCGGGGAGGTCATTGTTGGCGTTCGGCACAACAAAACAGGGTACGTGGCCGCGCAGCCCCAGGCGTCACGTAATAAAGGGGACAGGCTGGGCACACTGCCCGCTGCGTCGCCATCATGTGGAGCAGTCCCTGGCACTCCGGCGCGGCGGGCCTCGTTACCATTCGTGGACGCACATTCCGACGACCACAGACGACGACGAGGGACGGGCGAGCGCGTGGCCGAGGCGGCAGGGTTCCAGGCGACTGAACGGCCGCGTGGTCGATGGCTGCGAAGGACCGTGACACTGCTCACTGGAGTGCTCCTTCTCGTGGGGCTGCTCCAGGTCCCGCACGCTCCCTCCGCCCAGGCGGCTCCCACCGGCTCCCGGACCGTCGACGTGACGATCGACTCGATGTCCCCGTCCGCCCCGTCCAAGGGCGATACGGTCACCGTCTCCGGCACGCTGATCAACGACGGCCGCAGCACGATCACGGACGCCAAGGTCGCCATGCACCGCGGCGCCGCAATCGGCGGCCGCAGCTCCATCGAGAGCCTGTCCCGTCGCACCGGCTATCTGCCGGGCGCGGACGGCGAAGCGGTCGACGGGCACACGGAGAAGATCGGCAAGCTGGAGCCCGGCGTCAGCCAGCCCTTCAGCCTCAGCGTGCCGGTCAAGGATCTCGATCTCGGCAAGGACGGGGTGTACCAGCTCGGTATCTCTCTGTCAGGGCGCTCCGCGTCCGCGCCGGCCGGGCAGGTCCTCGGCTTCGACCGGACGTTCCTCCCCTGGCAGGAGTCCGACGCCGAGAAGAAGACGCAGCTCACGTACATGTGGCCACTGATCTCCTCCACGCACCTCACGGCGGAGACCAACCCCGACGCCCAGCAGACCCCGGTCTTCCGTGACGACGATCTCGCGGCCGAGCTCGCGCCCGGTGGCCGGCTGCAGCAGATGGTCGCGCTGGGCAAGAACCTCCCGGTGACCTTCGTCATCGATCCCGACCTGCTCGCGACGGTCGACGCGATGACCAAGTCGTACCGGGTGAACGGCCCGGACGGCCGCATGGGCAAGAACCAGGCGGTCGCCAAGCAGTGGCTCCACGAACTCGAGGAAGCGGTCAAGACCCACGAGGTGGTCGCGCTGCCCTTCGCCGACCCTGACCTGGCCTCGCTGGCCCACCACGGAAAGAGCGTGCCCAGCGCACTCAGCCACCTCGGTCCGGCCACCGACCTTGCCGACAAGACCGTGGACACGATCCTCGGCGTCAAACCGCGCACGGACTTCGCCTGGCCCGTCGACGGCGCGATCGACTCCTCCATCGTCGATGTCGCGACCTCGGCCGGTGCGCACAACGTGATCACCCGCAGTGACAGCCTCCGCGAGGCCGGCGGGCTGCCCTACACCCCGACGGCCGCCCGGCCCATCGGCGGCGGCAACACCGCCGTCGTCGCGGATGCGCAGCTCTCACGGGCCTTCGAAGGCGATATGTCGAAGGCGGGAAACTCCGCCCACGCGGTCCAGGAGTTCCTCGCCCAGACAGAGATGATCAACCTTGAGGACCCCGGCCGGCAGCGCAGCATCGTCGTCGCACCGCAGCGCATGCCGTCGGTCAGCCAGGCCCAGGCGATGGCCACCGCGCTGCGGGAGCTCAAGCAGTCCGACCGCTGGACCCAGCCGCTGAACCTCAGCGGCGCGGCCAAGGCCAAGCCCGACCGCGCGGCCACCCGGCACGTCCCGAGCGGCAGCGCCTACCCGTCGTCGCTGCGGCGGCAGGAGCTCCCCACGGGGGCCTTCCGGCAGATCCAGGGCACCCAGGCCGCACTGGACGACTACCAGGTGATCCTGGCCCAGCCGGAGCGCGTGGTGACCCCGTTCGGCAACGCCATAATGCGCGAGATGTCGACGCAGTGGCGACGGGATCCCACCGACGCCAAGGCGTTCCGTCACTCCGTCCGCAGCTACCTCGACGGCCTGACCAAGAAGGTGCACCTGATCCAGAAGTCGGAGGCGACGCTCTCCGGGCGCAGCGCCACGATTCCGGTGACGGTCCAGAACAACCTGTTCCAGGGCGTCAAGGACATGACGCTGAGGCTGACCTCTTCGCAGCCGAACCGACTGGACGCGGGGAAGCCGCAGACGATCACGGTGGAAGGCGGGCACAGCCAGTCGTTCAAGTTCGACACCACAGCGAATGCGAACGGCCGGGCGTGGGTGACCGCCCAGCTCTACACCTCGGACGGAAAGCCCTACGGTAAGCCCATGATGTTCCAGGTGAACGTCACGGAGATCACCGCGACGGTGATGCTCGTCATCGCGGGCGGCGTGCTGCTGCTCGTCCTCGCCGGCGTCCGGATCTACCTCCAGCGCAAGCGGGCAGCCGGCCGGCGTGCCGAGGACGGAACCGACGGAGAGGGAACCGACGGGGACGGATCCGACGGAGACGGGACCGACGGCGATACGGGCACGGACGGCGATACGGGCACGGACGGCGACAACGGCGGCACGGACGGCGACGAACCCGAGCAGCCGAGTGACCCCACGCCGGACACCGGTTCGGAAAGCTCCGACCCGTCCGGCTCAGGTGAGAAAGTGGACCGTTGATAGATGGCGGGGCCGGACGGCCGGCTACGGATGAGGTGGGGCAGCGATGAATTCGCCGTACGACGGTGACCGGGGCCGGGGCGCCAGTGGCGACCCCAACGGGCCGGTCCCTCCGACGCCCCCGTTGCCCGCGGACCAGGACCCCTACGTCCAGGACGCCTACCGCAACGATCCGCACCGCGCACAGGACCCGACGGCACAGGACCCGGTGACCGAGGCGCTCTACGACCGCGCCGCGCACCCGCCGCCCCAGGGGCAGGCGCCGGGGCAGCCCACACAGCCGCTCTACCAGCAGCCTGCCGCCGGCCGGCACGCCCCCGATCCGCAGCTGTGGGCCTCACCTCCGCCGCCCGAGCCCCAGGGGCCCAGCCGCAATCTCCCGTATGGCGACGCCGCGGCGACCACCCAGTTCCTGGGCGTCGACGACCTGATCACCCAGGCCGCCCAGGAACGTCCGGAGCCGGATGCCTTTGCGCATCTCTACCGGGACCAGCAGCACTACGAGCCCCAACACCCGCCCGCAGCACCCGGCCCCGAGGCCGTACCGCAGCAGTCCGCGCCGGAGCCGGAGCCCGCCCCCGTGGCGGCGGCCGGCAAGCCGTCCGGTGGCCGGGCCTCCGGCCTGTTCAAGTCCAGCGCGGTGATGGCCGCCGGCACGATGGTGTCCCGTCTGACGGGCTTCGTCCGCTCGGCGCTGATCGTCGCGGCGCTCGGTGGTGCGGTGCTGGGTGACTCCTGGCAGGTCGCCTACCAACTTCCGACGATGATCTTCATCCTGACCATCGGCGGCGGACTGAACTCCGTCTTCGTCCCGCAGCTGGTGCGCGCGATGAAGGAGGACGACGACGGCGGCGAGGCCTATGCCAACCGGCTGCTGACCCTGGTCATCGTGGTCCTCGGCGTGCTGACGGTCCTGGCGGTCGTGGCCGCGCCGCTCCTGGTGAAACTGGTCTCCTTCGACATCTCCCGCGACCCGGCAGCCAACGAGGTCGCGGTCGCGTTCACCCGATACTGCGTGCCCACGATCTTCTTCATGGGCCTGCATGTGGTGATGGGCCAGATCCTCAACGCCCGTGGCCGCTTCGGCGCGATGATGTGGACCCCGGTCCTCAACAACATCGTCATGATCGCCACCTTCGGCCTGTTCATCTGGGTCTACGGCACCGCGAAGACCTCGCACATCGGCGTCACCACCATCCCCGACGAGGGCATCCGGCTCCTGGGCATCGGCACCCTCCTCGGGCTCGTCGTCCAGGCGCTGGCCATGATCCCGTACCTGCGCGACGCCGACTTCAAGCTCCGGCTGCGCTTCGACTGGCGGGGCCACGGCCTGGGCAAGGCCGCCAAGCTCGCCAAGTGGACGGTGCTGTTCGTGCTCGCCAACCAGGCGGGCGTCCTCGTCGTCACCCAGCTCTCCACCTGGGCCGGTAACACCGCCGACCAGCAGGGACACCCGGGCACCGGCTTCATCTCGTACGCCAGCGCCCAGCTGATCTGGAACATGCCGCAGGCGATCATCACCGTCTCCGTGATGGCGGCGCTGCTGCCACGGCTGGCACGGTCCGCGCACGACGGTGACGCCGGAGCCGTCCGCGACGACATGTCGCAGGGCCTGCGCACCTCCGCCGTCGCCATCGTCCCGATCTCGTTCGGCTTCCTCTCCCTCGGTATCCCGCTGTGCACGCTGGTCTACGGCTCGTCCGGCGCCGGGGTCCCGATGGGCTACATGCTGATGGCCTTCGGCGTGGGTCTGATCCCCTTCTCGGTGCAGTACGTCGTCCTGCGCGCCTTCTACGCGTACGAGGACACCCGCACCCCCTTCTACAACACGGTGATCGTCGCCGCCGTGAACGCCGCGGCCTCCGCCCTGTGCTTCCTGGTCCTGCCCGCCCGCTGGGCTGTGGTCGGCATGGCTGCCTCCTACGGCCTGGCGTACATCATCGGCGTCGGCGTGGCCTGGCAGCGTCTGAGCAAGCGGATGGACGGCGATCTCGACACCGCGCACGTCGTCCGGACCTACGCGCGGCTGGCCGGCGCGAGCATCCCGGCCACGATCATCTCCGGGGCCGCGGTCTACGGCATCATGCAGTCGCTCGGCAGCGGGGTCCTCGGGTCGCTGGCCGCTCTGGTCGTCGGCGCTGCCGCACTTCTGGCCGTGTTCTACGTCGCCGCACGCAAAATGCGCATCGAGGAACTGAACGCCCTGGTCGGCATGGTCCGGTCGAAGCTGGGGCGCTGAAAGAGCACAACCATCGACTGCCACCGTGTGTCGTGCATAGTGGCGGACTGTGGGCACAATTGTCTTGGCTCATTGAGCCTGCAACGGATGGGGAGGCAGGAACGACGGTGGCGGAACGGAGCACGGCTGCCGTCGACGTGGCTGACACGAGCGGTGAAGAACCGCTGACCGCCAAGGCGGGTAAGGCCACGGACGACGGTGCTAAGGCCGAGAAGGTATCCGGCAGGGAAAACGACGCCGCAGGCACCGACGAGGAGCGTGCCGAGGCGATCGAAGCCCAGCCACCGGAACTGCACAGCGGCCACAAGCTTGCCAGACGTTATCGCCTCGAGGAGTGCGTCACCCGTCTGGACGGATTCAGCAGCTGGCGCGCGGTCGACGAAAAGCTGCGCCGCGCCGTCGGCGTACACATCCTGCCCGCCGAACACCCACGGGCCCGGCCGGTGCTGTCCGCCGCCCGTTCCTCGGCACTGCTCGGCGACCCACGGTTCGTCCAGGTCCTGGACGCCGTCGAGGAGAACGACCTCGTCTATGTCGTCCACGAGTGGCTGCCGGACGCCACCGAGCTCACCACGGTGCTCGCCAACGGCCCGCTGGAGCCGCACGACGCCTACCAGCTCGTCAGCCAGGTCTCCCAGGCCATGGCCGCCGCACACCGCGAGGGGCTGTCCCATCTGCGGATCACCCCCGGCTCGGTGCTGCGGACGGAGTCCGGGCAGTACCGCATCCGCGGCCTGGCCGTCATGGCAGCACTGCGCGGCATCACCTGCGAGCACCCACAGCGCACGGACACGGAAGCGATCGGCGCGCTGCTCTACGCCGCGCTGACCCAGCGCTGGCCGTACGAGAACGACGCCCACGGCCTCACCGGCCTGCCGAAGGGCGTCGGGCTCATCGCGCCCGACCAGGTGCGGGCCGGCGTGCACCGCGGGCTGTCCGAGCTCGCCATGCGCGCTCTGATCAACGATGGCGCCACGGCCTCCCGCCAGGAACAGCCCTGCACCACCCCCGAGGAACTGGCCAAGGCCGTCGCAACCATGCCGCGCATCCGGCCCCCGGAGACGGCATTCACCACGCCCCCGCCGTACCAGCGCACGGGGTACCAGCAGGGCAGTCACCGGCAGACGTCGGTCCACAACGGCCCGTCCGCCCGGCAGACGCAGCCGGTCGCCACGCCTCCGCCCCCGCTGCAGAGCCGCACCGGCCGGGCCCTGAAGTGGTCCGTCTCCGCCCTGCTCATCGCGGCGCTGGGGCTGGGCAGCTGGCAGCTGGCGGACACGCTGCTGAAGCGGGAGCACGATCAGGACGAGCCGCAGAACTCCCAGCCGCAGCAGGGCGCCAAGAAGAAGCCCGCGAAGCCCCTGCCGATCGCCGGTGCCACGGAGTTCTCCCCGCTCGGGGAGGCGTTCTCCGGGGACAAGGCCTCCGCCGCGGCGGACGGCGACCCGTCGACCGCGTGGATCACCAAGCGGTTCAAGGGGTGGCCGAACTTCGGGAACCTGCCGAACCGCAAGGACGGCAGCGGCGTCGTCATAGACCTTGGTAGCGCCAAGGACGTTTCCGGCGTGCAGGTCAGCATGTACCGCCCGGGCCAGACCGCAGAGATTCTGGCCGCCGCCCCCTCCGCATCGAATCCGACCTCTCTCAGTGACTTCTCCCAGCGGCTCGCGACGTCGTCGAAGGCCGGAGACAAGCTGACGGTGAAGCTGGACAAGCCGGTGAAGACCCAGTACGTCCTGATCCACATCACCGCGCTGCCCAGCGACGGGGAGTCCGGCTGGTTCCGAGGCGGAATTTCCGATGTGAAGGTCACCGGCTGAGTCGCCGCTGACCCGGCAAGCGATGCATTGACTGCGCAGAGACCTGGCGCCGAACCCACGCGGTTCGGCGCCAGGTTGCTATGTGGCCCCAGACAGGGTCGAAGTAGTGCCATAAGCTGTGCGGCGGGCCTTGCGACCGAGGAACGATCTTGGTGAGATCAAGTCAGTCCCAAAGGGAGGGGGTCTTTTCATGAGCTCGCTGGACGACTGCAGCGATCAAGACCTCCTCAGCCGCCACGTTGCCGGCGACCCCGATGCGTTCGGGGAAATCGTCCGGCGCCATCGCGACCGGCTCTGGGCGGTGGCGTTGCGCACCCTCGGGGACCGTGAAGATGCCGCCGACGCCGTACAGGACGCCCTGGTGTCCGCCTATCGCGCGGCCCATACGTTCCGCGGCCAGTCCGCCGTCACCACCTGGCTGCACCGCATTACGGTCAATGCGTGTCTGGACCGAGCCCGCAAGGCCGCCTCTCGGCGTACCTCGCCCGTCGCCGAGACCGAGCGGCTGGAGCAGCTTCTCGAACCTGAGGAATCCGCCGCGGTGCCGGCCGAGCGTGAGGACCTGCACCGCGAGTTGCTCGGTGCCCTGCGCACCCTCCCCGAGGAGCAGCGTGCCGCCCTGGTCCTCGTCGATATGCAGGGCTACCCCGTCGCGGAAGCCGCAGAGATTCTGGATATCCCCACCGGAACGGTGAAAAGCCGCTGTGCACGGGGCCGTGCTCGACTCCTTCCCTTGGTCACCCATCTGCGCGGCGACGACGGGGGTAGCAATGCCGCGAGCGGGGGAAGGAACCGGGCGCAGGGGACATCCGTCCCACCGACGGCAGGACCGAAGGACACAGGTGCCGTGAAGGGCGGAGGTGGGCGAGCGTGACATCGACTACCGGCACGGGGGAGCACCCCACTGAGCACCCGGAGGTCGCCGAGATCTCCGACCTCACGGACGGGCTGCTGTCCCCCACCCGCACCGCGGATCTGCGCCACCATCTCGCCACCTGCGCACTGTGTGCGGACGTCTACGCCTCCCTGGAGGAGATCCGGGCGCTGCTGGGCACACTCCCCGGCCCGGTGCGGATGCCGGCCGATGTCGCCGGTCGCATCGATGCCGCTCTCGCGGCCGAGGCGCTGCTGGATGCCACTGCTCCCGCCGGCAGGGTCACTGTTTCACGTGAAACAGTCGCCGCTCCGGTCACCGTTTCACGTGAAACCAAGGACGAGCCGCCCAGCCGCGCCACGCCGCCCACCCGGCCCGCCGGGCGCCCCCGGGGCTCCTCGGGTCCGGGTCGGCCATCGCTGGGGAGTCGCTCCTCCCGTGCTCGGCGCTGGCCCCGGATCCTGCTCGGGACCGCAGCGGCCGCGGCGGTCCTGAGCTTCGGTGGCTTCCTTCTCCAGAACGCCGCTCTCGACGGCACCCAGGCAAGCACCCCCCACCCCCATGCCACCACCGAGAAGAGCACCACTGCGGCAGGCGACCTGACCGCCGCCAACCTTGGCTCACATGTCCACGATCTGCTCGCGGCCAAGGGCTCGCACAAGACCCCGGACCTCGGCACTCGAAGCTCCCCCGACAGCCCCCTGCGCGGCAGTGCCGACACCGTTCCGTCGTGTGTACGCCAGGGAACCGGGCGTCCGGAAGCTCCGCTCGCGTCCAGCCACACCCGCTACCAGGGCAAGGACGCCTACCTCGTGGTGCTGCCGGACCCGGCCGACACGAAGCGTGTCTCTGCGTATGTCATCGCGTCCTCGTGCGTCTCCGCCACACCACCCGCTCCCGGAAAGGTCCTGCTGACGCACTCGTACCAGCGAGACTGAGTGACGAGACGTGCACTGTGACACTCCGGGAATGCTCGCCCCGTAGGATCCGTTGGGTGGGGTGAGAGATTCCGAGAGCCCCAGCAAGCAGTCGGCAGAGACAAGGAAGACACCCGTGAGCGACGTCCGCAACGTGATCATCATCGGCTCCGGGCCCGCGGGCTATACCGCAGCGCTCTACACCGCCCGCGCGTCCCTGAAGCCGCTCGTCTTCGAAGGTGCTGTCACCGCCGGAGGCGCGCTGATGAACACCACCGACGTGGAGAACTTCCCCGGCTTCCGCGACGGCATCATGGGGCCGGACCTGATGGACAACATGCGCGCCCAGGCCGAGCGCTTCGGCGCCGAGCTGGTGCCGGACGACGTCATCGCGGTCGACCTCTCCGACGAGATCAAGACCGTCACCGACTCCGCCGGAACCGTGCACCGCGCGAAGACCGTGATCGTCAGCACCGGCTCCCAGCACCGCAAGCTCGGTCTGCCCCGTGAGGACGAGCTGTCCGGCCGCGGCGTCTCCTGGTGCGCCACCTGCGACGGCTTCTTCTTCAAGGACCAGGACATCGCCGTGATCGGCGGCGGCGACACCGCGATGGAGGAGGCCACGTTCCTCTCCCGCTTCGCCAAGTCGGTCACGGTCGTCCACCGCCGTGACACCCTGCGCGCCAGCAAGGCGATGCAGGAGCGTGCCTTCGCCGACCCGAAGATCAAGTTTGTGTGGGACAGCGAGGTCGCCGAGATCCACGGCGAGAGCAAGCTGTCGGGCCTGACGCTGCGCAACCTCAAGACCGACGAGACCGCCGAGCTTCCCGTCACCGGACTGTTCATCGCGATCGGCCATGACCCGCGGACCGAACTGTTCAAGGGGCAGCTGAAGCTCGACGACGACGGCTACCTCAAGGTCGATGCGCCCAGCACGCGTACCAACCTGACCGGTGTCTTCGCCGCCGGCGATGTCGTTGACCACACCTACCGCCAGGCGATCACCGCGGCCGGCACCGGCTGCTCCGCCGCCCTCGACGCCGAGCGGTTCCTCGCTGCGCTGTCGGACGGCGAGGCGACGGCCGAGCCGGACAAGACCGCCACCGTCTGATCCTCGCACCCAGCTTTCCCACCACCCACCCAGTAAGGAGATTGCCATGGCCGGCGCCACGGTGACCGTCACGGACGACAACTTCGAAGAGGTCGTCCTCAAGAGCGACAAGCCCGTTCTCGTGGACTTCTGGGCCACCTGGTGCGGTCCGTGCCGCCAGGTCGCCCCGTCCCTGGAGGCCATTGCCGCCGAGCATGACGAGATCGTCATCGCCAAGCTGAACACCGACGAGAACCCGGCGACCACCGCCAAGTACGGCGTCATGTCGATCCCGACGATGAACGTCTACCAGGGCGGCGAGGTCGTGAAGACCATCGTCGGCGCCAAGCCGAAGGCCGCGATCGTGCGCGACCTGGAGGACTACCTCGCCTGACGCACGCCGTCACGTTTCACGGGAAACGGGCTCACCCCACGAGGGGGTGGGCCCGTTCTCTGTTTCACGGGAAACAGCGCCTCACAGCGGCCGCAGCGCGGGCTCCTTCTGCACAGCTCCCAGCAAACGGTCGAGCGCCAGCTCGACGTCTTCCTTCCAGGAGATGGTGCTCCGCAGCTCAAGGCGAAGCCGGGGAAAGCGGGGGTGAGGGCGTACGGTCTTGAAGCCCACCGCAAGGAGATGATCAGCGGGCAGCACACATGCCGGCTCGCTCCAGCGGGCATCGCCAAAGGCCTCGATGGCTTTGAAGCCGCGCTGGATGAGGTCCTTGGCGACCGTCTGCACCATCACCCGTCCCAGCCCCTGACCTTGGTAGCCGGGAATGAGCCAGGCCGTCAGCAGCTGCACCGCGTCCGGCGATACCGGGCTCGTGGGGAAGGCCGTGGAGCGCGGCACATAAGCCGGTGGGGCGTACATCACGAAGCCCACGGGCACCTCGTCGACATAGACCACCCGCCCGCAGGACCCCCACTCCAGCAGTACTGCCGAGATCCAGGCTTCCTTCTCCAGCTCGGGGCGACCCGCCTTTACCGCGGCCTCGCCGCTGACGGGGTCGAGCTCCCAGAAGACACAGGAGCGGCAGCGCTTGGGGAGATCCGGAAGGTTGTCCAGCGTGAGCGGTACGAACCGACGGCCCATGAACCCAGGTCCTCACTTCCCTCGCCTGCCGCACCGCGCAGCACCGTCAGTGCCGCCTGCTCTCTGAGCAGTCCTCCAACGAATCCTCCGACGGCTGCGAGGCTGAACCCCGCGGCCAACAGTCCGGTGCGGCTCACCGATCGCATGGCCCTCTCCTCGGTATGAGGTGTCTCCACATGGATGCGTGCCATACCCGAACGCATCGTAACCAGCCTTTACGGGCACCGGTACCGCAAGAGAGCAAAGGGCGGGCCGTGTTCCGGTATCGACTCCGGAACACGGCCCGCCCAGGACCGAGGGGTCAGCTCACTCGTCCTCGTGGCTCTCCTCGGCCAGTGTCTGGCCCAGGACGCGCCCCTCACCAGGGGCGAGGGTGCCAAGGATGCGCTCCAGATCATCCATCGAGGCGAACTCGACGACGATCTTTCCCTTCTTCTGCCCCAGATCGACCTTCACCCGGGTCTCGAAGCGGTCGGACAGCCGGGAGGCGAGACCCGTGAGCGCGGGGGACACCCGAGTACCCGCACGGGGCCCCTTGGCTTTGCTCGCACTCTGGGGTGTCGTCCCCATCAGTGTCACGATCTCTTCGACCGAACGGACCGAGAGCCCCTCCGCAACAATGCGGCGGGCAAGGTGGTCCTGCTCGTCCGAGTCCTCCACGGACAGCAGCGCGCGGGCGTGTCCCGCGGAAAGCACACCGGCGGCAAGCCGCTTCTGTACGGACGGCGAGAGCTTCAGCAGCCGCAGCGTGTTGGAGACCTGCGGACGCGAACGCCCGATCCGGTCGGCCAGCTCGTCATGGGTGCACTTGAAGTCCTTGAGCAACTGGTCGTACGCAGCTGCCTCTTCCAACGGATTGAGCTGTGCCCGGTGGAGGTTCTCCAGCAGCGCGTCGAGCAGCAGCTTCTCGTCGTCGGTGGCCCGCACGATCGCGGGGATCTTCTCCAGGCCGGCCTCACGGCAGGCCCGCCAGCGGCGCTCGCCCATGATGAGCTCGTACCGCCCCGGTCCCGTCTGGCGGACCACCACCGGCTGGAGCAGACCCACCTCCTTGATGGAGGTCACCAGCTCGGCAAGGGCATCCTCGTCGAAGACCTCGCGCGGCTGGCGGGGGTTCGGCTTGATCGCATCCAGGGGAACCTCGGCGAAGTGCGCGCCGGATACTTCCGAGACGCCCGTCTCCGATGTCTCCCTCCCGGCCGGTGCTTCCGTTTCACGTGAAACACCGTGCGCCGGCAGCGAGGTCACCTTGGCGGCCGCTACTCCTCGCTCCGGGGTCAAGACCGGTACGGCGGACGGTGACGTCGCACCCTGTCCTGCGGTTCCGACATGGTCCGTGCTCTGCGGTGCTGCGGGGATCAGCGCACCGAGCCCACGGCCCAGGCCTCTACGTCGTTCGCTCACTGCGTCCCCTCCGAGATGCTGTGCTGTGCTTCATAGTTCACGCTGAGGCCCTGGCCCCCGGTCTGCGGGACCCCACGCAATGCGATCTCCCGGGCCGCTTCGAGGTAGGAAAGCGAGCCGCTGGATCCCGGGTCATAGGTGAGCACCGTCTGCCCGTAGCTGGGTGCCTCGGAGATGCGCACCGACCGGGGGATGCTCGTACGGAGCACCTCGTGGCCGAAGTGGCTGCGCACCTCATCGGCGACCTGAGAGGCCAGCCGGGTGCGCCCGTCGTACATGGTGAGCAGGATCGTCGAGACATGGAGCGCGGGATTCAGATGTCCCCGCACCAGGTCGACATTCCGCAACAGCTGGCCCAGCCCCTCAAGGGCGTAGTACTCGCACTGAATCGGGATCAGCACCTCGGCGCCGGCAACCAGAGCGTTGACCGTCAGCAGACCGAGAGAGGGCGGGCAGTCGATGAAGATGTAGTCCAGCGGCTGTTCATACGCCTTGATGGCCCGGTCCAGCCGGCTTTCGCGTGCCACCAGCGAGACCAGTTCGATCTCCGCGCCGGCCAGATCGATCGTGGCGGGCGCACAGAACAGGCCCTCCACATCCACGACCGGCTGCACCACATCGGAGAGCGGCTTGCTCTCCACCAGAACGTCATAGATGGACGGCACTTCGGAGTGATGGTCGATCCCCAGCGCCGTCGAGGCGTTGCCCTGGGGGTCAAGGTCGATCACCAGCACGCGTGCGCCGTGCAGAGCCAAGGAGGCCGCCAGGTTCACCGTGGTCGTGGTCTTCCCGACCCCGCCCTTCTGGTTGGCAACCACCATGACCCGAGTCTGTTCAGGCCGGGGCAGCCCCTCACCCGCGCGGCCAAGTGCCTCCACCGCCAGCTGAGCTGCACGACCGATCGGGGTGTCGTCCATCGGGGGCGGCGTTTCACGTGAAACGTCGTCCCCGAACGACTCACTACGGGGACCGGGGACCGGATCGGTCATCGGTCCCGCGATGTTGGCGTCGGACCGCAAGGATTCACTCTCCTCGACAGAGGGCTCGCAATGTTCAGAGCCTGCCATGCTTTCGGTGTCGTGAACCAGTGAGGTCCGTTCTCCTGTGGACGAACCCACTCCTGTGGATACTTCCGTGACCCTTGTGGGCCTGCGGTCGCGCGGCGCGGCGGCCGCACGACCACGGCCGATGATCCCTTGCAGCAGAGAACGACGTTTCACGTGAAACACGATGCCAGCGTCACGTCTGAATGAGCCGCGACACTCCGTCTTGTGTCGTTTTGGTGGCATTTACGGAATTTGCCGATCCCCATTCACGGACCGGCAGACTCCGCGCCTCAATCAGTGCTGATCTGTATCACTCGGGCATCAACGTCGGCGACCCCTCGACACCCGGCTCGCACGGGCCGCCTTCGCCCGCTTCGCCGCGAAGCGCACTCCGCCCGGGCTCTCACCTACCTCGACCCGCACGACGGTCGAGGGCGGATCCACGATGCCCTCGCCGACATGCACCACCGAGGTCTCCACCACGCCGAGCTTGCTCAGCGCCGCCCGGGCACCCTTGAGCTCCTCCTCCGCGGCATCGCCCTTGAGCGCCAGCATCTCTCCGTACGGACGCAGCAGCGGAACGCCCCAGCCGGCCAGCCGGTCGAGCGGAGCCACCGCGCGCGCCGTCACCACATGCACCTGAGGAAGCTTGCCCATGACCTCTTCGGCCCGGCCACGCACGACCGTGACATGGTCCAGCCCCAGCAGCTCGACGACCTCCTGAAGGAAGTTCGTACGTCGCAGCAGCGGCTCCAGGAGCGTGATCTTCAGATCCGGGCGCACCAGAGCGAGCGGGATGCCGGGCAGCCCCGCCCCCGAGCCCACGTCACAGACCGAGACGCCCTCGGGCACCACCTCGGAGAGCACCGCGCAGTTCAACAGATGCCGTTCCCACAGGCGCGGCACCTCGCGCGGGCCGATGAGCCCTCGCGTCACGCCGGCGTCGGCGAGCAGTTCGCCGTACCGCACGGCCTCCGCAAAGCGCTCGCCGAATACCTCCTCCGCCGCTTTCGGCGGAGGAGGGAGCTCCGCTGCTGCCTCCGTCACGGGAACCGCCCTTCCTTTGGACTGCTTTTCCTGCCGGGAACCCGGGTCAACCACCCGGGATAACACAGAACGCTGACAACTTTTGGCCCCGCCTGCGAGCAGACGGGGCCAAAGAAAAACGGGAGCGCTGAGCGGTCAGGCCGGGAGGACGACCACTCGGCGCTGCGGCTCCTCGCCCTCGGACTCGCTCCGGAGCCCGGCGGCGGCCACCGCGTCGTGGACGACCTTGCGCTCGAAGGGCGTCATCGGGTCGAGCTTCACCGGCTCACCGGTGCCCTTGGCCTCCTCGGCCGCCTTCGCACCGATCTCCGCGAGCTCCTCACGCTTACGCGCCCGGAAGCCGGCGATGTCCAGCATCAGACGGCTGCGGTCACCGGTCTCGCGGTGGACGGCCAGCCGGGTCAGCTCCTGCAGCGCCTCCAGCACCTCACCGTCGCGGCCCACGAGCTTCTGCAGGTCACGGCTGGTCGAGTCGCTGATGATCGACACGGCGGCACGGTCGGCCTCGACATCCATGTCGATGTCGCCGTCGAGGTCCGCGATGTCCAGCAGGCCCTCGAGGTAGTCGGCCGCGATCTCGCCTTCCTGTTCCAGGCGGGTCAGGGTGTCGGTGCCCTCGGCGGCAGGGGTCGTGTCCGTCACGAAAGGGACTCCTTCTTACTTCTTCGACGGGTGCTTGGGCTGCTGGCCCTTGCGCTGTCCGGACTTGGTGGTGCGGGACCCGGAGGCGCCGCCCTTCTCCTTGCCGCCCTGCGCGTCCTTCTTCTCCAGCGACTGCTTCTTCCCGGCACCCTGACCAGAGCCCGCCGTGCCGGCGTCCGTGCCACGCGCCGCGGATCCGGCCCGCGTACGGCTCTGCGCACCGCCGGCCGGGGCGCCGCCGGTCTGCCGCTTGGCCTTCGTCTGGCGCTTGGGCTGCTGACGGTTGTGGCGCGCCTCCTCGGCGGCCTGCTTCGCCGCGACCTCGGCCGGGTCCTCGACGAGCTTGCCGGCGGCCCGCAGCCGCTCCTGACGCTCGGCGAACGCCTTGCTGCCCGGCGTCGGGTTACGACGGATGACGAACATCTGCTGGCCCATGGTCCACACGTTGGTGGTCAGCCAGTAGACGAGAACACCGACGGGGAAGTTGATGCCGAAGACGGCGAACATGATGGGGAAGACGTACATCAGCATCTTCTGCTGCTGCATGAACGGCGTCTTCACCGTGAGGTCGACGTTCTTGGTCATCAGCTGGCGCTGCGTGTAGAACTGCGACGCCGACATCAGGACGATCATGATGATCGTGACCACGCGGACGTCGAGCACCGAAGCGCCGAGGCTCTGGATCTTCTCCGCGCTGTCCATGAACTTCGCCGCCAGCGGGGCACCGAAGATGTGCGCCTTCTGCGCGCTCTCCAGCAGCGGCTGGTCGATGACGCCGACCGTCTTGTTCTGCGCGATGTGGCTCAGAACCTGGTACAGCGAGATGAAGAACGGCGACTGGGCCAGAATCGGGAGACAGCTCGAGAGCGGGTTGGTGCCCGTCTCCTTGTAGAGCTTCATCATCTCTTCGGACTGGCGCTGCTTGTCGCTCTTGTAGCGCTCCTGGATCGCCTTCATCTTCGGCTGGAGCGCCTGCATGTTCCGCGTCGACTTGATCTGCTTCACGAAGAGCGGGATCAGGCAGATACGGATCAGCACCACCAGCGAGACGATGGACAGACCCCACGCCGCGCCACTGTCCTTGTCAAAGATGAGGCTGTAGAACGAGTGGAACTGGACGATGATCCAGGAAACAGCGATATAGAGGGGACCGAGGATCGTGTCCACGAATCAGGCTCCTTGGGCGTTGGGCTGAGTCTCGGGCTGGGCGACAGGCTCAGGGACGGTGGGCCCGCCCAGGCGGCTCCTCAGCCGCTGATGCCAAACCGGACGCTTCCGGGGAGGGACGTGGTCGACGCCCCCGAGCGACCACGGATTGCACCGCAGGATGCGCCAGGCTGTCAGCGCAGTCCCTTTCACCGCGCCGTGCCGGTCGATGGCCGTGTAGCCATAGTGCGAGCACGACGGGTAGTACTTGCAGACCGGTCCCAGCAGGGGGCTGATGGTCCACTGATAGATCTTGATCAAAAGCAGCAGCGGGTACTTCACTGTGCGCTCCCTCCCGGGTCCCGTCCGGGGTTCCGGGAGCCTGCGGCGCGGCTGCTGCCGGTCGCAGACCCCGGGGGATTGCAGCCTCTCGGCACCCCTCCCAGCAGCCGCTCGAAGGCGGCGTCCAGGTCGCGGGCCAGCTGATCGTGCTCCGCATCACCCGCACCGGGCAGGGCCCGTACGACAACCAGGCTACCGGCGGGGAGCCGGTCCAGCCGGTCGCGCACGAGATGGCGGAGCCTGCGCTTGACCTTGTTCCGGACGACAGCGATGCCAACTGCCTTGCTCACGACGAAACCCGCACGTGCCGGGGGAACACTTTCCCCCGACCCGTGCGGGTCCGTTGCACCGCTGCGAAGATGAACGACAAGGAGCGGGCGCCCGGCCCTGCGTCCCCGGCGTACCGCGGTCGCAAAGTCCTCGCGCCGCCTCAGCCGATGCTCGGTAGGCAGCACGTCATGGACCTAGGTTCAGGCTGCTCAGGCAGACAGACGGGCGCGACCCTTGCCACGGCGGGACGCGAGGATCGCGCGGCCGGCACGGGTCCGCATGCGCAGACGGAAGCCGTGGGTCTTCGCGCGGCGGCGGTTGTTCGGCTGGAAGGTGCGCTTGCTCACTCGGGGGCTCCAGGAATGCTTGTTGTCTCAAGGAGAGACAGATGTGGGGCGTCGACTGGCTGTCACCGTGCGCCCACGAGTAGCTCGCAACGCCTAAGTGCACCGCTACACGATCACTCGAGCGTGATCTTTGCCCATCGGAGGCAGGCGGCAGCAGCCATCGACAACTCGACCTGGTCACGGTACGCGCGGCTACGCCATCCGGTCAAACCGGCTCCTCGGCAGCCCCTGCCGGCCCCGCGCCGGGACACACTATGCACAGCCTGTGGACAACAACTTGAATACCCAGGCCCGCCCTGACTACCGTGGCTGAACTCCGATTCCTTCCCGCCCGTCCTGAGAATCACACATTCGTGGGACTGTGAGAGAGCGTGCCCTGTGGCTGATGTCCCTGCCGATCTTGCCGCAGTGTGGCCGCGGGTACTCGATCATCTCCTTCGTGCGGAGGCCGACGGCCTCAAGCCCAAGGACCAGGACTGGCTCAAGCGCACCCAGCCGCTGGCGCTGGTCGCCGACACCGCGCTGCTCGCCGTGCCCAATGAATTCGCCAAGGGCGTGCTCGAGGGACGGCTGGCGCCACTGATCGGGGAGGCCCTCAGCCATGAGTGCGGCCGCCCGGTCCGGATCGCGATCACCGTCGACGACTCCTCCGAGGAGCCCGCGGCACCGTCCGCTCCCGCTGCCCCCCAGCAGCACCAGCCGCCTCAGCACCAGCCGCAGCAGCAGGCCCCGCACTCTCAGCAGTCGCACCAGCAGTCGCGTCAGTCGCCACAGCATGAGCAGTACGACAGCTACGAGCCCCGGCACGACAGCCGGCAGGGCTACGGGCGCCAGGGCGACGACCTGCCGGGTGTCCGGCCCGCCTATCCGGACTACCCACAGCCCCGGCACGAGCCCGGCGGCTGGCCGCAGCACTCCCCCATGGCCGGCGGCCCCGGCCCGCGCGACGACTACGGCTGGCAGCAGCACCTGGGCGGCTTCCCCGACCGCGATCCGTACGCCTCCCCGTCGTCCCATGTAGCGCAGCACCAGCAGCGGCAGAACGACTACCGCGGGCAGGCGCCCGACCGCGGCGGGCCGTCACAGCACTCCGACGATCCACGCTCCCGCTACGACCAGCCGCGCCGCGATCTTTCCGAGCACCAGCCCGGCGGGCACGGTGGCCGCTCGGGCATTCCCGGCTCCGGCCCCGGCGCCGTCCTTCCGGCACCCAGCGGTGCGCCCAGCCCGCTCGCGGCCCAGCCGGCGCCGGCGACCGGCCCCGGGGAGCCGACCGCGCGGCTGAACCCGAAGTACCTCTTCGACACCTTCGTCATCGGTGCCTCGAACCGCTTTGCGCACGCCGCCGCGGTCGCCGTCGCCGAGGCGCCTGCCAAGGCCTACAACCCCCTGTTCATCTACGGGGAGTCGGGGCTGGGCAAGACCCACCTGCTGCATGCGATCGGGCACTACGCACGGAGTCTGTATCCGGGCACCCGGGTGCGGTATGTGAGCTCGGAGGAGTTCACCAACGAGTTCATCAACTCCATCCGCGACGGCAAGGCGGACGCGTTCCGCAAGCGCTACCGCGACATGGACATCCTGCTGGTCGACGACATCCAGTTCCTGGCGAGCAAGGAGTCGACGCAGGAGGAGTTCTTCCACACCTTCAATACGCTGCACAACGCCAACAAGCAGATCGTGCTCTCCAGTGACCGGCCGCCCAAGCAGCTGGTCACTCTGGAGGACCGGCTGCGCAACCGCTTCGAGTGGGGTCTGATCACCGACGTCCAGCCGCCCGAGCTGGAGACCCGGATCGCGATCCTCCGCAAGAAGGCGGTCCAGGAGCAGCTGAACGCGCCGCCGGAGGTGCTGGAGTTCATCGCGTCCCGGATCTCGCGCAACATCCGTGAGCTGGAGGGCGCGCTGATCCGCGTCACCGCGTTCGCCTCGCTCAACCGGCAGCCGGTGGACCTGGGGCTGACCGAGATCGTGCTGAAGGATCTGATCCCCGGGGGCGAAGACGCCGCGCCGGAGATCACCGCGACCGCGATCATGGCCTCGACGGCCGACTACTTCGGGCTGACCATCGACGATCTGTGCGGCTCCTCGCGCAGCCGGGTGCTGGTGACCGCCCGCCAGATCGCCATGTATCTGTGCCGCGAGCTGACCGATCTCTCGCTGCCGAAGATCGGCGCGCAGTTCGGCGGCCGGGACCATACGACCGTGATGCACGCCGACCGCAAGATCCGCGCGCTGATGGCCGAGCGGCGCTCGATCTACAACCAGGTCACCGAGCTGACCAACCGCATCAAGAACGGCTGAGGCCGGCGCGACGGCCCCGCACCGGCCACCACAGGACGCCCAGGGCGCTCCGGGACCGCTCCCGGAGCGCCCTTCGTCGTACAGAGGGGAGACGGCGGGGGACCTCCCTTCTGGGGCTCCCGGGCTTGCGTCGCGAGTCCTCGCGTCGCGCAGTCCTTTGCACCGCGAGTCATTTCGTCGCGCTCCCGGCTGTCCCGGCGCCGCCCAGCTTTCTCCAGGCGGTCCTGTGAGCTTCCCGAGCGGCTCCCGCGCTCGTGCCGACGCTCTCCCGAGCCCCTTGCGAGCCGGTTCCGAGCCCGTCCCGAGCCGTCTCGGAGGTGCTTCCGCCACGGATCGATCCGCCCCGCGGGCGTCCCAAACCTGTGGAGCGTGCCGGCCGTGTTCGAATCCCGGCCCGGTCACGGCCTCTCTCCACAGATTGGGCAACAAATTTCCTTCCACATCCTGGGGAAGGGAAAGTTATCCCTGTGGGATCCACAGGACGATGAGCTGACGGTGCATCGGGGGAGGTCAGCCGCGTGTGGATTTGTGACCAACCGCCCTCCACAGGATGTGGACAGCGGATTCGTCCACAGGGGAGGTACGGTCTTGTCCACCGGCCGCCCACAGGCAGGCCGCTGTTGTCCCCAGCTTCTCCACACCCCTGTCCACTGTTCGGCAACGCAACACCCGCTCTCACCGGGGCGAGTGAAAGCCGTCACACCAAGTTGGCTGGTTGGGCTGTGGGGAACCGGGGTAAAGCTGGGGATGGCACTGGGGAGAAGTAGCCGTCCCCTGTGCATCGGGTGTGCAGAACTTCCCGCGGTCCACAGAGTCGCCGGCTTATCCACGGCCGCCGCCCACAGGAGCAGTGGACAAAAAATCCGTGTTGACCTGCGCAAAAGCAGTTGTCCACGGTTTCCACAGGCCCTACTACTACGACCACGGATATCTACCGGGGAACTCGTTCGGAAACGGGGCCTGTGCACAAGTTGGCCGCCGGGCATCCGGCATCGGTCGATCCGACTTGACCCCGAGCCGCACCGACTGTCGGTGGTGTGCGTCAGACTGGTCTCCGGCAACTCAGCCGACGACGAAGGCCAGCAGGGCGAGAGCCAGCAACAGCAGGAGGCGGTTCCGGTGAAGATCCGGGTGGAGCGCGATGTACTCGCGGAGGCAGTGGCCTGGGCGGCCAAGAGCCTCCCGGCCCGTCCGCCGGTGCCCGTCCTCGCGGGCCTGCTGCTGAAGGCGGAGGACGGCGCGCTGAGCCTCTCCGGCTTCGACTACGAGGTCTCCGCACGGGTCTCGGTGGACGCAGAGGTGGAGGAGGAGGGCACGGTCCTCGTCTCCGGCCGGCTGCTCGCCGACATCTGCCGCGCCCTCCCCAACCGCCCGGTGGAGATTTCCACCGACGGTGTACGGGTGACCGTCGTCTGCGGCTCCTCGCGGTTCACCCTCCACACCCTTCCTGTGGAGGAGTACCCGGCGCTGCCGGCCATGCCCACCGCCACCGGCACCGTCCCCGGTGAGGTCTTCGCCGCGGCCGCCGCCCAGGTCGCCATCGCCGCCGGCCGTGACGACACCCTTCCGGTGCTCACCGGCGTACGGATCGAGATCGAGGGCGACACGGTCACGCTGGCCTCCACCGACCGTTACCGCTTCGCCGTGCGTGAGTTCCTGTGGAAGCCGGAGAGCCCCGACGCCTCCGCGGTCGCGCTGGTCCCCGCCAAGACCCTGCTGGACACCGCCAAGTCCCTGAGCAGCGGCGACACCGTCACGCTCGCGCTGTCCGGCTCCGGGCAGGGCGAGGGTCTGATCGGTTTCGAGGGCGCCGGACGGCGGACGACGACGCGGCTGCTGGAAGGCGACCTGCCGAAGTACCGCACGCTCTTCCCGACCGAGTTCAACTCCGTCGCCGTGATCGAGACCGCCCCGTTCGTCGAGGCCGTCAAGCGTGTGGCGCTGGTGGCCGAGCGGAACACCCCGGTCCGGCTGAGCTTCGAGCAGGGTGTGCTGATCCTGGAGGCCGGCTCCAGCGATGATGCACAGGCTGTGGAGCGGGTGGACGCGGATCTGGACGGCGACGACATCTCGATCGCCTTCAACCCCGGCTTCCTCCTGGAGGGCCTGTCGGCCATCGACTCCCCGGTGGCGCAGCTGTCCTTCACGACCTCGACCAAGCCCGCGCTGCTGAGCGGCCGGCCGGCCAAGGACGCCGAAGCGGACGACGCGTACAAGTACCTGATCATGCCGGTGCGGCTGTCGGGCTGACGGCCGTGCGTGCGACCCGCGGCGGGCAGCCGCCG
This sequence comes from Streptomyces sioyaensis, assembly GCF_004122735.1. Classification (GTDB taxonomy): domain Bacteria; phylum Actinomycetota; class Actinomycetes; order Streptomycetales; family Streptomycetaceae; genus Streptomyces; species Streptomyces sioyaensis. Next base: position 88,098 of record NZ_SDIF01000011.1, read on the forward strand.
TGGGTCGCGGTGCCCTGGCCCCGCCCCGTGCGGCGACCGGCTGAAGGGCCCCTGATGAGCGGCTGAGCCCACAGGTGTGCGCGGACCTGCGGGCGTAGGCTCGGACTCGGGTACGACAGCAACGACTACGTGCAAAGAGGGTCTCTGATGGAGCTCGGTCTCGTCGGTCTCGGCAAGATGGGCGGCAATATGCGCGAGCGCATTCGCCGCGCCGGCCACACCGTCATCGGATACGACCGCAACCCGGACCTGGCGGATGTCAACAGCCTGCAGGGGCTTGTGGACAAGCTCAAGGGTCCGCGGGTGGTCTGGGTCATGGTGCCGGCCGGTGCCGCCACCCAGTCCACGATCGACGAGCTGGCCGAGCTGCTGTCGCCGGGTGACATCGTCGTCGACGGCGGCAACTCCCGCTGGACCGACGACGAGAAGCACGCCGAGGAGCTGAAGGCCAAGGGCATCGGCTTCGTCGACTGCGGCGTCTCCGGCGGCGTCTGGGGCCTGGAGAACGGCTACGCACTGATGTACGGCGGCGAGAAGGACGACGTCGCCACGGTGCAGCCGATCTTCGACGCCCTCAAGCCCGAGGGCGACTTCGGTGCGGTGCACGCGGGCAAGGTCGGCGCCGGCCACTTCGCCAAGATGGTCCACAACGGCATCGAGTACGCGATGATGCAGGCCTTCGCCGAGGGCTGGGAGCTCCTGGAGAAGGTCGACTCCGTCACCGACGTCCGGGAGATCTTCCGCTCGTGGCAGGAGGGCACGGTCATCCGTTCCTGGCTGCTCGACCTGGCCGTCAACGCCCTCGACGACGACGAGCACCTGGAGAAGCTGCGGGGCTACGCCGCCGACTCCGGTGAGGGCCGCTGGACGGTCGAGGCCGCGATCGACAACGCCGTGCCGCTGCCCGCGATCACGGCCTCGCTCTTCGCCCGCTTCGCGTCGCGTCAGGACGACTCCCCGCAGATGAAGATGATCGCCGCGCTGCGCAACCAGTTCGGCGGCCACGCGGTCGAGAGCAAGAAGTAGCACGCAGCAGCTCGAAGCAGTACGAAACCGCAGGAACAGCCGGGGGAGGTCGGCGCTCCGTCATGCATGTCACGCATCTGTCCCTCGCCGACTTCCGCTCGTACGCCCGGGTCGAGGTTCCGCTCGAACCGGGCGTCACGGCTTTCGTGGGACCCAACGGACAGGGCAAGACCAATCTGGTCGAAGCCGTCGGCTATCTCGCCACGCTCGGCAGCCACCGGGTCTCCTCGGACGCGCCGCTGGTGCGGATGGGCGCCGAGCGAGCGGTCGTCCGGGCCGCGGTCGTCCAGGGCGAGCGGCAGCAGCTGATCGAGCTGGAGCTCAATCCGGGCAAGGCGAACCGCGCCAGGATCAACAGGTCCTCGCAGGTCAAGCCGCGGGACGTGCTGGGGATCGTGCGCACGGTGCTGTTCGCGCCGGAGGATCTGGCGCTGGTCAAGGGCGATCCGGGGGAGCGGCGGCGCTTCCTGGACGAGCTGATCACCGCGCGTGCACCGCGGATGGGCGGGGTGCGGTCCGACTACGACCGCGTCCTCAAGCAGCGCAACACCCTGCTGAAGACCGCCGCGCTGGCACGCCGGCACGGGGGCCGCCAGATGGACTTGTCGACGCTGGACGTCTGGGACCAGCATCTGGCGCGCGCCGGCGCCGAGCTGCTGGCGCAGCGGCTCGATCTGATCGCCGCGCTGCAGCCGCTCGCGGACAAGGCGTACGAACAGCTGGCGCCGGGCGGCGGACCGCTGGCGCTGGAGTACCGCGGTTCCGCGGGCGAGGCGATGGCCGCCGCCGGGACCCGCGAGGAGCTGTACGGCGTGCTGCTGGCCGCGCTCGGCGAGGCCCGTAAGCAGGAGATCGAGCGCGGGGTGACGCTGGTCGGCCCGCACCGCGACGACCTGGTGCTCAAGCTGGGCCAGCTCCCGGCGAAGGGCTACGCCAGCCACGGCGAGTCCTGGTCGTACGCGCTGGCGCTGCGGCTGGCGTCGTACGACCTGCTGCGGGCCGAGGGCAATGAACCGGTCCTGGTCCTCGACGACGTCTTCGCCGAACTGGACGCGCGGCGCCGCGAGCGGCTGGCGGAGCTGGTGGCGCCGGGCGAGCAGGTGCTGGTGACGGCGGCGGTGGCCGACGATGTGCCGGAGGTGCTGGCCGGCGCGCGCTACGCGGTGTCCGACGGCGCCGTGGAGAAGGTGACCCCGTGAGCGACCCGCAGCCCGAGCGGCCCAAGGCCCCGGAGCTCTCCGGTGTGGATCTGGCCCGTCAGGCACTGGTGGCCGCCAAGGAGCAGGCGCGCGCGCGGGGCGCGGCCGCGCAGCAGAAGAAGCAGGCCAGGCGCGGGGGGCTGCGGTCGGGCGCGCGGGCGGACGGCCGCGATCCGCTGCCGCTCGGCGCGGCGATCAACCGGCTGATCACGGAGCGCGGCTGGGAGACCCCGGCGGCGGTCGGCGGAGTGATGGGGCGCTGGCCGCAGCTGGTGGGGCCCGAGGTGGCGCAGCACTGCGAGCCGCAGAAGTACGACGAGGACGCCCGGGTGCTGACCGTGCAGTGCGATTCGACGGCGTGGGCGACGCAGCTGCGGCTGCTGGCCCCGACGCTGGTGGCACGCCTCAACGGGGACCTGGGCCACGGCACCGTAAAGGTGATCAAGGTGCTGGGCCCCGGCGGTCCCGCCCGGCGCTACGGAGCGCTGCGGGCACCGGGAAGCAAGGGCCCCGGCGACACCTACGGCTGAGCCCCGTGGCCCGTGGGTGACGTGCGGCGGAACCCCTGCATACGGGTGAGGCGGGTGAGACTCCGCTCACGGTAGCCGCCGGTTGACAGCCGGAAGCGCTGAGTGCCCGTGTGAGCGTCCTGGGGCCCCTTCTCGGATATGGGGAGTCGGCGGACGCCAGTTCAGGGCGGCACATGACGACTCAGGTGCCTGCAAACCCCCATGAGTGTCGGCGCTACCGGTAGACTGATGGCAATCCCGCCCACTCGCGGAACATGTCGAACGACGCAGCCGCTCCCGCCTGTCTTCCCTGGGGTGATCCCCACAGGCGCGGAAGGGCTCGTGCTGTGCCAGAAAGGGCGCTTCGTGGCCGACTCCGGCGACCTCAACGAGAACAACACGGCTTCTACAGAAGAGGGGGTTCCTGCCGGCGCCCTGGGCGACTCCTCGGTGGAGAAGTCGTACGACGCCAGTGCGATCACCGTCCTCGAAGGCTTGGACGCGGTCCGCAAGCGCCCCGGCATGTACATCGGCTCGACGGGCGAGCGCGGTCTGCACCACCTCGTGCAAGAGGTGGTCGACAACTCCGTCGACGAGGCGATGGCAGGCCATGCGGACACCATCGACGTGACGATCCTGCCGGACGGCGGCGTCCGCGTCGTGGACAACGGCCGCGGCATCCCCGTCGGCATCGTGCCGTCCGAGAACAAGCCGGCCGTCGAGGTCGTGATGACGGTGCTGCACGCCGGCGGCAAGTTCGGCGGCGGCGGCTACGCGGTCTCCGGTGGTCTGCACGGCGTGGGTGTCTCCGTCGTGAACGCGCTGTCGCAGCGGGTGGCGGTCGAGGTCCGCACGGACGGCTACCGCTGGACGCAGGAGTACAAGCTCGGTGTGCCGACGGCGCCGCTGGCCAAGCACGAGGCCAGGGAGGACTCCGGCACGTCGGTGACGTTCTGGGCCGACGGCGACATCTTCGAGACCACCGAGTACAGCTTCGAGACGCTGTCCCGGCGCTTCCAGGAGATGGCGTTCCTCAACAAGGGTCTGACGATCGCGCTGACGGACGAGCGCCCGGACCATGTGGACGAGGAGGGCAAGCCCCTCGCGGTCCGCTACCACTACGAGGGCGGCATCGTCGACTTCGTGAAGTACCTGAACTCCCGCAAGGGCGAGCTGGTGCACCCCACGGTCATCGACGTGGAGGCCGAGGACAAGGAGCGGCTGCTCTCGGTCGAGCTGGCGATGCAGTGGAACACCCAGTACAGCGAGGGTGTCTACAGCTTCGCGAACACCATCCACACGCATGAGGGCGGTACGCACGAGGAGGGCTTCCGTGCGGCGCTGACGGGTCTGATCAACCGCTACGCACGCGACAAGAAGCTGCTGCGCGAGAAGGACGACAACCTCACGGGTGAGGACATCCGCGAGGGTCTGACGGCGATCATCTCGGTCAAGCTCGGCGAGCCGCAGTTCGAGGGCCAGACCAAGACGAAGCTGGGCAACACCGAGGCCAAGACCTTTGTGCAGAAGGTCGTCCACGAGCACCTCACGGACTGGCTCGACCGCAACCCCAACGAGGCCGCAGACATCGTCCGCAAGGGCATCCAGGCGGCGACGGCCCGGGTCGCGGCCCGTAAGGCGCGGGATCTGACCCGCCGCAAGGGCCTGCTGGAGACCGCGTCGCTGCCGGGCAAGCTGAGCGACTGCCAGTCCAACGACCCGACCAAGTGCGAGATCTTCATCGTCGAGGGTGACTCCGCCGGTGGCTCGGCCAAGTCGGGCCGTAACCCGGAGTACCAGGCGATCCTGCCCATCCGAGGCAAGATCCTCAACGTCGAGAAGGCCCGGGTCGACAAGATCCTGCAGAACAACGAGGTCCAGGCGCTGATCTCCGCCTTCGGCACCGGAGTCCATGAGGACTTCGATATCGAGAAGCTCCGCTACCACAAGATCATCCTGATGGCGGACGCCGACGTCGACGGCCAGCACATCAACACCCTGCTGCTGACCTTCCTCTTCCGCTTCATGCGGCCGCTGGTCGAGGCCGGGCACGTCTACCTCTCCCGCCCGCCGCTCTACAAGATCAAGTGGGGCCGGGACGACTTCGAGTACGCCTACTCCGACCCGGAGCGGGACGCGCTGATCGAGCTCGGCAAGCGGAGCGGCAAGCGCATCAAGGACGACTCGGTCCAGCGCTTCAAGGGTCTCGGTGAGATGAACGCCGAGGAGCTGCGCATCACGACCATGGACACCGACCACCGTGTCCTGGGTCAGGTCTCGCTGGACGACGCGGCCCGCGCGGACGACCTGTTCTCGGTGCTGATGGGTGAGGACGTCGAGGCACGTCGCTCGTTCATCCAGCGCAACGCCAAGGACGTCCGCTTCCTCGACATCTGAGCCCTGTCGGCCCGTACAACAGCCGCAGCTCGAAAGGACTTTGAACCACCATGGCCGACGAGAACACCCCCGTGACCCCGGACGGCGTGACCGCCGAGGGCACGCCCGCCGCCATCGAAGGCGTGGGCATGCGCGTCGAGCCCGTCGGGCTCGAAACGGAGATGCAGCGCTCCTACCTCGACTACGCGATGTCCGTCATCGTCTCGCGTGCGCTGCCCGACGTCCGGGACGGCCTCAAGCCCGTCCACCGCCGCGTGCTGTACGCGATGTACGACGGCGGCTACCGCCCCGAGAAGGGCTTCTACAAGTGCGCCCGCGTCGTCGGCGACGTCATGGGTACGTACCACCCGCACGGCGACTCCTCGATCTACGACGCCCTGGTCCGCCTGGCGCAGCCCTGGTCGATGCGGATGCCGCTGGTCGACTCCAACGGCAACTTCGGCTCTCCGGGCAACGACCCGGCTGCGGCCATGCGGTACACCGAGTGCAAGATGGCGCCGCTGTCGATGGAGATGCTCCGGGACATCGACGAGGAGACCGTCGACTTCCAGGACAACTACGACGGCCGTAACCAGGAGCCGACGGTCCTGCCGGCGCGCTTCCCCAATCTGCTGATCAACGGCTCGGCCGGTATCGCGGTCGGTATGGCCACCAACATCCCGCCGCACAACCTCCGCGAGGTCGCCGCCGGTGCCCAGTGGGCGCTGGAGCACCCGGAGGCCTCTCATGAGGAGCTGCTGGAGGCGCTGATCGAGCGGATCAAGGGCCCCGACTTCCCCACCGGCGCCCTGGTGGTCGGCCGCAAGGGCATCGAGGAGGCCTACCGCACCGGCCGCGGCTCGATCACGATGCGTGCGGTGGTCGAGGTCGAGGAGATCCAGAACCGCCAGTGCCTGGTGGTCACCGAGCTGCCCTACCAGGTCAACCCGGACAACCTCGCGCAGAAGATCGCCGACCTGGTCAAGGACGGCAAGGTCGGCGGCATCGCGGACGTCCGCGACGAGACGTCCTCGCGTACCGGCCAGCGCCTGGTCATCGTCCTCAAGCGGGACGCGGTCGCCAAGGTCGTCCTCAACAACCTCTACAAGCACACCGATCTGCAGACCAACTTCGGCGCCAACATGCTCGCGCTGGTCGACGGGGTGCCGCGCACGCTCTCGCTGGACGCGTTCATCCGCAACTGGGTCACGCACCAGGTCGAGGTCATCGTCCGCCGGACGAAGTTCCGGCTGCGCAAGGCCGAGGAGCGGGCGCACATCCTGCGCGGTCTGCTCAAGGCGCTGGACGCCATCGACGAGGTCATCGCGCTGATCCGGCGCAGTGAGACCGTCGACGTGGCGCGCGAGGGCCTGATGGGCCTGCTGGAGATCGACGAGATCCAGGCGAACGCGATCCTGGAGATGCAGCTGCGCCGGCTGGCCGCCCTGGAGCGCCAGAAGATCACCGCCGAGCACGACGAGCTGCAGCGCAAGATCAACGAGTACAACGCGATCCTGGCCTCCCCGGAGCGCCAGCGCCAGATCATCAGCGAGGAACTCGCCGCGATCGTCGAGAAGTTCGGCGACGACCGGCGCTCCAAGCTGGTGCCCTTCGAGGGCGACATGTCCATCGAGGACCTGATCGCCGAGGAGGACATCGTCGTCACGATCACCCGTGGCGGCTATGTGAAGCGCACCAAGACCGACGACTACCGCTCGCAGAAGCGCGGCGGCAAGGGCGTCCGGGGCACGAAGCTCAAGGAAGACGACATCGTCGACCACTTCTTCGTCTCCACGACCCACCACTGGCTGCTGTTCTTCACGAACAAGGGCCGGGTCTACCGCGCCAAGGCGTACGAGCTCCCGGACGCGGGGCGCGATGCCCGGGGTCAGCATGTGGCCAATCTCCTCGCCTTCCAGCCGGACGAGCAGATCGCGCAGATCCTGGCGATCCGCGACTACGAGGCCACGCCGTATCTGGTGCTCGCCACCAAGGCCGGCCTGGTGAAGAAGACGCCGCTCAAGGACTACGACTCGCCCCGCTCCGGCGGTGTGATCGCGATCAACCTGCGCGAGCAGGAGGACGGCACGGACGACGAGCTGATCGGCGCCGAGCTGGTGTCGGACACCGACGACCTGCTGCTGATCAGCAAGAAGGCGCAGTCGATCCGGTTCACCGCGACCGACGAGGCGCTGCGCCCGATGGGCCGGGCCACCTCCGGTGTGAAGGGCATGAGCTTCCGCGAGGGCGATGAACTGCTCTCGATGAACGTGGTCCGCGCCGGTACGTACGTCTTCACCGCGACGGACGGCGGCTACGCCAAGCGCACTCCGGTCGACGAGTACCGTGTCCAGGGCCGTGGCGGTCTGGGCATCAAGGCCGCCAAGATCGTGGAGGACCGGGGTTCCCTGGTCGGCGCGCTGGTGGTCGAGGGCACCGATGAGATCCTCGCGATCACGCTCGGCGGTGGCGTGATCCGTACGCGGGTCAACGGAGTGCGCGAGACCGGCCGTGACACCATGGGCGTCCAACTGATCAACCTGGGCAAGCGGGATGCCGTCGTCGGCATCGCACGGAACGCAGAGGCCGGCCGTGAGGCCGAAGAGGTCGACGGGGGCGAGGCGCCCGAGGAGACCGACGCGGCCGAGGGGACCGAGCCCACAGTGGCCGAGGGCGAGCAGCCCGCGGCGGAGTAGCACGAGGAGTAGGTCGTGAGTGGAGCCACGGGCGCTGCAGCGGATGGACCGGGAGCCGGAAAGGGCTCCTCGTCCGGACCCGCCACCGTGACGGATGACAGCGCCCGTGGCTCCGCCGTTTCTGCCACCGGCCCCCGAGACGAGGGCTCTCACCAGGGGGGACCCGTGACCGATACCCGTCAGCCGCAACCGCAGCCCCAGGGGCGGCCGGAGAGCGGCTCCACACAGCCGTACGAGCCTCCTCAGGCGTATGCCACCGGCGGCGGATCACAGGGCGGGTCCGCGGTGCGCCTGCCGCGTACGGGCGCCCGTACGGCCCCGCGCACCCGCAAGGCCCGGCTGCGGGTGGCCCGCGCCGATCCGTGGTCGGTGATGAAGGTCAGCTTCCTGCTCTCCATCGCGCTGGGCATCTGCACGGTCGTGGCCGTCGCGGTGCTGTGGATGGTCATGAACGCCATGGGCGTCTTCACCACGGTCGGCGGGACGATCAGTGACGCCACCGGCTCCGGCGACGGTTCCGGCTTCGATCTGCAGTCCTTCCTGTCGCTGCCGCGGGTGCTGCTGTTCACCTCGATCATCGCGGTGATCGATGTGGTGCTGGCGACCGCGCTGGCCACGCTCGGTGCCTTCATCTACAACCTGTCGGCGGGCTTCGTCGGCGGCGTCGAGCTCACCCTCGCCGAGGACGAGTGAGCCCTCGCGGACGGGTGTGCGCACGGCTCCCGGAACCGATTTTGGGAACGCCTCTGAAGTGCGCTAATCTTTCGGTGCAGCGAACGCGCGGCTATAGCTCAGACGGTTAGAGCGCTTCCCTGATAAGGAAGAGGCCCCAGGTTCAAGTCCTGGTAGCCGCACTGCACAGTCGGCCCGGCCGGAGAATTCTCCGGCCGGGCCGATTCGTTGTACGCGGGCGGAAGTTGGCTCGCGTACAGGCGCCGCGGACGAGGTGTTGCCGACGGTGGGCTAGGTAACCGATCGGTATCAACCGGTGTGTATCATCGGCCGACATAGGTCCCCTACGTCAACGAAAGACGAGGTCGCGCGGTGAAGAAGCTTCTCCTGGTCGCACTGGCCGCCATCGGCGGGCTCCTCGTGTACCGCCAGATCCAGGCGGATCGCGCCGAGCAGGATCTGTGGACGGAGGCGACCGACTCCGTGCCCGCAGGTTCGGGTGTCTGAGACCCCACACGCACAGCACATTCGTACGGACCCCGACTGCCCCTGGGTGGTCGGGGTTTCGTGCATCCGGCGGCGGGTGGAGCGGTCTCCGGTGGCGTGGCCGGCGGTGGCGCCGGGGCGGCTGATGGTCGTTGTGGGACCGTGACGGCGACCCCCTTGGGTTTGCTATAGCACACCATTAGCTTGCATAAGCAAAGATTCTGTCGGTGAAGTGACCAGCAGGACACAAGGGGGAGCAGGGCATGGCGCGACGATCACGCAGGGGGGTGCCGGCGTTGCTCGGGGGGCTGCTGCTGGCCCTGACCGCCGGGCCGCTGCAGGCCGCGGCCGCACCGGCCGGGGTGCCCGCCGCCGAGGGCAGCGGGATGGTGATGGTGCTCGACGCCTCCGGGTCGATGGCCGGCAAGGACGGCTCCGGCGGCACCCGGATCGACGCCGCCCGTAAGGCCGTCGGTACGGTCGTCGACGCGATGCCCGACGGCTACCCCACCGGCCTGCGGGTCTACGGTGCCGACAAGCCCAAGGGGTGCGACGACACCCGGCTCGCCCAGCCGGTCGCCGCGCTTGACCGGGCGGGCCTCAAGAAGGCCGTGGCGGGCGTCCGGCCCAAGGGCGACACCCCCATCGGGCTCTCCCTGCGCAAGGCGGCCGCGGACCTTCCCCGTCCCGCCGCCGGCTCGATCGGCACGCGCACGATCCTGCTGATATCCGACGGCGAGGACACCTGCCGGACGCCGCAGCCCTGCAAGGTCGCCGCCCAACTCGCCGCGTCCGGCGTCGATCTGCACATCGACACCGTCGGCTTCCAGGTGGCGGGCAGGGCCCGGACACAGCTGGAGTGCATCGCCAAGGCGGGCAACGGTCAGTACTACGACGCCCCGGATGCCAAGGCGCTCGCCCGTCAGCTCCAGCGGGCCGGCCAACTCTCCGCGGACGGCTACCGTTTCCAGGGGAAGCAGGTCCGCGGCACGGCGACCCGCGGCGGGGCACCGGGCCTCGTCCCCGGGCAGTATCTGGATTCCCTCGGGCCCAACGAGGAGCGCTACTACGCCACCGACCTGGACGCCGCCTCGGCGGCCGATTTCTCGGCGACCGTGGTGCCCCCGTCCGGCGCGGCCGTCGGCTTGCTCGATTCGCTGCACACCCGGATCGCGTACGGCAGCGGTGGCGTCTGCGACTCCACCACCGGGTTGTTCGCACAGCGGGAGGGCGCGGCACCGCTGACGTCGGGCGTCAGCCGGATCCCCACGCAGAGCGGCACCGGCAGCTGTGACAAGGCCGGGCGGTACTGGCTGGTCGTCGAGCGCAAGGCCGCCCGGGGCTCGGACGCCACACGGTGGCCGCTGGAGCTGACGTTTCACGTGGAACATCCGCTGAAGAAGGGCGTGACGCCCGCGCAGTCCGCACCGGAGTACGGCGCGGGCGGCAAGGACGCCAGGCTGCCCGCCACCGCCCCTGAGGACGTCACCGGTGGCACCGGCTTCAACGACGCCCGCACGCTGCACCCGGGCGTCTGGCGGGACAAGGTCCTGCCGGCGCAGACCCTTTGGTACAAGGTGCCGGTCGGCTGGGGCCAGCAGCTGCGCTACGACGTGGAGTTCGCCAACGAGCCGAGGATCAAGGGCTCTCGCGCCGCTGCGTCCTACGGCGCCACCCAGGTCTACACACCGTTCCGTACCCCGGTCGGCAACGGCACCGGTGAATTCAGCCCCCATGTGCCCTACACCGGCCGGTCGGCGTCGCTCAGCATGGGGACGGTCCCGGTCGCCTGGACCAACCGCTACGAGGCACACCCCAACGTCCGTCCCGTGCACCTCAATGGCGACTTCTACATCGCGGTGACGCTGGGCGCCCGGGCCTCCCAGGTCGCGGAGAATCCGCAGATCGGCGTGGTGCTGCGGGTCGCCGTGCTGGGCAAGGAGAAGGACGGTCCGCAGACCGGGGCGTCCGTGGCCGAGGCCTCCCGGAGGGAATCCGGGAGCTCGGCGGACGTCGGGCAGGACAGCGGTGGAGGATGGTCCACAGGACGTGTGGTGGCGGTCGCCGTCGGCGGGGTGGGCGTACTGCTGCTGGCCGGCCTGGCGCTGGCCTACGTACGGCCCCGCCGTCGGCCGGCCGCTGCCGACAGGGCCGCGGATCCGAGGAGGGGTGGCTCGTGGTGACGGCGCGCACGACGCACAGGGGCATCGCCGTGCTGGCGACGCTCGCCGCGGTGGCGGTGCTGCCGGGGACGGTGGGCGTGGCCTCGGCCGACGCGGTCCCCGGCTACCGCACCGCGGACGGCGCCACGCAGATCGGCGGCACCCCCACCAACGAGGACGCACCACAGCTGAAGCCCGGACTGCACACCGACACCATCAAGCGCGGCGAGCAGAAGTACTACGCCGTCACCCTGGACGACAGGACGAACGCGTACTTCTCGGCCGTCGCGGCGCCCCGGCCCGGCACCAAGGTCGAGGACTACGGCGACAAGCTCACCATCAACGTCCAGGACAGCAACGGCAATTCCTGTGACACGGGAGCCAGCCCGTTCTTCCGCGGCGGTGGCATGGCCTATCCGATCGCCGACTACGCCACCCGCCGCATCGGGGCCGACCGCCCGGACTGCCAGAAGGCCGGCCCGTACTATCTGGTGCTCACCCGGGAGGGCTCGGCGACCTCCGGGCCCGACACCTGGCCGATCGAGCTGGACTACCTCGAAGAGCCCCCGCTCAAGGGCAGCACGCCCGCTCGGCCCGGCCAGGGCACCTGGAGCACCGCGACGCCCGCACCGCGCACGGATCCCACCGAGCGCGCCGCCAAGGGAGGCACCGGCTTCAACGATGCCGGCTCGGTCGCCACCGGGGTGTGGACGGACCGGATCCGGCCCGGCGAGACCCGCTTCTACCGCGTCCCGGTGGACTGGGGCCAGCGCCTCAACCTCAGCGCGGAGCTGCCGAACGCCACCGGCAACGTCACCGGAATCGTCGGCAACGCCCTGGGGCTGGGCGTCTACAACCCGGCCCGCGGCGCGGTCGGCACCGCCACCTTCGTCCCGTACACCGGCAAGCCCGCCGCCGCCAAGCAGTTCACCGCACCGGTCGACTACGGCAACCGCTTCAACCCGGTCGACGCAGTCAGCGCGATGCGGTTCGCGGGCTGGTACTACCTCGCGGTCTCCCTGCACCCCGATGCCGCGCGGTACTTCCCCAAGGGCACGGACCTCACGCTCCGGGTGGACGTCCTGCTCCACCCCAAGGCCGGGCCCGGCTACACCAAGCCGGCCGGCACCTTCTCCGTGACGCCCGAGGACCAGGAGACGGCGCGCAAGGGGCAGAACGCCCAGGAGGCGGCGACCAGCGGCACGCTGATGACGGTGGCGTACGCCGGGATCGGCACCGGGGTGGTGCTGCTGGCGGGGCTCGGGACGTGGACGCTGGTGGCCCGGCGGCAGGCGGCGGGGGCGGCCGGTGTGGCGGGTCCGGCCGGCGTGGCGGGGGCCTCCGGTGAGCCGCCGGCACCGCCCGCGCTGCCGGGGCAGTCGACCCGGACCACGCAACAGGGGCAGCGGGGCGCGCAGTTCGGGCCGCCACAGGGCTGGTAGCGGGCGGACGGGCCGGTCCCGCAGCGGCCCGTGGCGGGGCGTCAGGCGGTCAGCAGCGCCCAGACGCCGACCGCGATGCACAGCAGGGCCACGATCAGCACCGGGACCGCGACCTTCGCGGGTGGTCCCGGTCTCCGGTACGGGGCGGGGGGCGCCGCGGCCGGCGCGGCGACGGCTGCCCCGGCCGGCGGCCGGCCGGGGACCGGCTGCGCAGCCGCCGTGTAGGGGCGGGTCGCGGCGTGCTCCGGGTGGACGGCGGACGTCGGCTCGTACGCGGGTGCCGGGGGCGGCGTCAGGGGGATGCCGGACGAGGTGCCCGGCCCGACGGGTCCCGCCGGGCCGGCCGGGGCGCCATGGCCGGTGGACGTACCGCCGTGGCCCGTAGGCATCCCCACCTGTCCCGTGGAGGCGCCCACCTGGCCCGTCGGCGAACTGCCGTGTCCCGTCGGCGAACTGCCGTGGCCCGTGGACGCCGCGCCGTGGCCCGTGGACGCCGCGCCGTGGCCCGTGGGCGCGGCGCCCGGCGGCGACAGCGGCATCGGCGTGGGGGCGGGCGCAGGAGCGGGGGTGGGCGAGGTGCTGGGCTCCGGCGGTGCCAGCTGGAAGCTGCCGGTGTCCGACATGGAGACGTGCCCGGTGGACGCCGTGCCTGTGGTGGCGCCGGCGGTCGCGGGCCCCGGGGCGTCCCCGGCGGTTCTCAGCGGTCCGTCCGGCCCGAAGCCGGCCGGCAGCGGGCCTATGTGGTCGAAGACCTCGACGATCTCGTCCTCGATCGTGAGGTCCGGCAGCAGCTCGACGGCCGCGAGGATGGCCTTGCGCGCCCCTGTGGCCGTCTTGAACCGGGCCTCCGGGTCGGGGTGCACCAGGGACGCCAGCACCTGCCACAGCGGCTCCGGCACGCCCTCGGGCGCGTTCGGGATACCGCGCTCGCTGAAGACGTCGATCAGCGCCTCGGCGTCCGGCTTGACGCCGGTGATCAGATAGAGCGCGACCAGGCCGACCGCGAATAGGTCGGCGGGGAAGTCCGGTTCGGCGCCCAGCATCTGCTCCGGCGCGAAGTAACCGGGCGTGCCCACCACGTAGTTGGCCTCGGTGAGCCGGGGCTCACCCTTGCGCATCGCGATACCGAAGTCCGACAGCCGCAGATGCGGACGGCCGGTACCGGTGGCCTCCAGGAGGATGTTCGCCGGCTTGATGTCACGGTGCACCACCCCCTCCGCGTGCACCGCGGTCAGCCCGGCCAGCAGCTGGTCCAGCAGGACGCACACGAACCGCGGCGGCAGCGGGCCGTAATCCCCGATCAGATGCGCCAGCGAGCCGCCGTTCACCAGATCCATGGTGAACAGCACCTTGTCGTCGTCCGCGGCCCAGCTCGCCGGGGCCAGCACATGCGGATGATCGATCCGCAGTGCCTGCTCGCGGACGAAGCGCAGCAGCGTGTGCGCGTCGCTCTGCTGCAGCACCTTGGCGGCAACGTAGCGGCGGCGCCGGGCGTCCCAGGCGCGCCAGACCGCGCCCACCCCGCCGCGACCGATCGGGTCGATCAGTTCGTACCGGCCGGCGAAGATCTCACCCATGGCGCCCCGTCCGCTGTCTGAACTCGCAAGGTCCCCTGTGGCTAACTCTGGTGCGCCTCGTAGTGAGCGACCGCGTCCGCGGTACGGCCGGCGCCGTAGACCCGGAGAAACTCTGCCAGTTCGGGGTGAGCGGGGGCGAGGGTGTTCGCCGCATCGATGATGTCCCCGGCGTCGGAGACGGACCGCAGCAGCGACTGGATCTCCCGCACCACGCGCCGCACCGTGGTCGCCCCGGTCGAAGACGTCTGCTGCGCGGTGTTGTTGAGCACCGAGCCCCCCGCCGTCTTCTTGATCTCCTCCATGCGGTCGGTCGCCTCGGCGGCGCTGACGCTGCCGTCCGCGACCTGGCCGGCCAGATCCTGCAGCGCCTGCACCCGCTGGACCACGGCCGGGTTGCCTATCTTTGCGCGCTGCCCGCTCATCAGCTGGGACAGCATCGGGGCGGACAGACCGAGCACCGAGGCAAGCCGGGCCTGGTTGAGACCGAGATCGTCGATGAGACGGCGGAACAGCGCACCCAGAGGTTCCCCGTACCAACTGCGCTGCAGCTCCCGGGCCCGCGCGGTGGCTTCCTGCTGTGCTGCGTCCATACCGTCTCCCCTGTTCTCCCCGGTCGCTTCGCTGCCGCGAATCTCGCGAAGCATCCTACGGAGAGCGACGGTGTGCGGCGATACCCGGTCGGGAAAGGGTCCGGACACCGGGTACCCTGGTGCGCGAAGGGGCCTTAGCTCAGTTGGTAGAGCGCTGTCTTTGCATGGCAGATGTCAGGGGTTCGACTCCCCTAGGCTCCACGTATAAATGCCCTCTGAACTGCGGAAACGTGGCTTCGGAGGGCATTTTGGCGTGCAGGGGGGCGTACGTGTGCACACGTCGCGCCGGAGATCGGGGCCGCGGCGTCGTCCCCGGCCCGACCGCTGACGGCCGCCGGCGCCGCCCGGCTCTCGCCGTGGCGTGCACCACGTACCCCGCGGTGTGCGCCACGCACCCCGTGGCGTGCACCACGTCTTCCGCGCCGTGCAGGGCCGTTCGTCGGCGTGCGTGTCACCGGGGCGGCAAGGACGTGCCGTCGAGGGCCTGCCCGGCAAGACGGGCGGCGCTCTTCAGGTGCTGGAGCATGAGCCGCACGGCGGGCACGGATTCGTAGGCGGGCAGGGTCAGGGCGACCACCTCCCGCTGGATGGTGGGCACGATCGGCACCCGTCGGACCGTCCCGGACGGCAGGGAGCTCAGCGCCAGCTCCGGCAGCACGGAGACCCCCATGCCCGCGCCGACCAGGCCGATCACTGTGGGGTAGTCATCGGTGGTCAGGTCCATCCGGGGGGTGAACCCGGTGCTCTGGCAGACCTTCACCACATGGCGGCGGCAGCTCGCACAGCCGAGGATCCAGGTGTCGCCGGCCAGATCGGCGAGCTCCAGTTTCGCGGCGCCGGCGAGGTGATGGCCCTCGGGGAGCAGGCCGACGAGCCGGTCGGTCAGCAGGGGATGCGCGGCCAGACCGTTCCAGTCGGCGTCTTCCTCCTCCGTGCCCGGGACTTCCGGATGCGCGCCGGGGGCACCCGGAGAGGTGCCGGGGAGCTCCGGATACCGGAAGGCCAGCGCGATGTCGCAGTCGCCGTCGCGCAGCATGCCGATGGCGCGCGGCGGCGTCGCCTCGCTGAGCGTGACCTCCACCTCCGGCCGCGCGGCACGCAGGGCGGCCAGGGCGGGCGGGATCACCGTGGAGGTGCCGCTGAGGAAGGACACGAGCCGTACGCAGCCGGCGTGCAGGCCGGCGATGGCGGCTACCTCCTCCTCGGCCGCGGTCAGCCTGGCGAGAATGGAGGTGGCGTGCCGCGCGAGGATCTCGCCGGCTTCCGTGAGATGCGCGTCCCGCCCTGATCGGGCCAGAAGCGGCGTGCCCACGGATTTCTCAAGGGCTTTTATCTGCTGGCTGACTGCCGGTTGTGTGCATCTCAGCTCACGTGCTGCTGCGGTGAATGAACCGGCCTTCATCACGGCATGCAGTACACGAAGGTGGCGGGGCTCGATCACGCGGTGAGCATACGGAATTGCTGTGTTTCCGATCAACCCCATCGGCGGTCCCGGGAAAGACCGGAAGCGGCCCGGGAAACCCTCCGTGCGGTGCCGGCAGTAACCGGATCATTCAAGTCCAGGTAAAGAGATGGGGTGCGAAGAAATGGAGCACGGAAATCCGGATGGGCTCGGCGGTGGCATCAAGCGGCGCAAACCGGGCGAGGGGTCGGCGACTTGTCCGCAACAAAGGGCATTAAAGGGACGGAGTGGACACCGTTTTCCCGCCTCCAAAAATTCTTTTATGGATACCTAAAGGGCGTCTTGGATTGCGGCTCCGATCATGGCCGTATAGAACTGCCCGCATGCCTGCCGAGATCGTCACAACGGTCCATGGCACTTTCGGAGAAATTCTCCAGGGGTATACCTTTGGTGCGCATGGGTTCGAGCATTTTCTTTTCACTGCCCCCGTCGAGGAGTTGAAAAGCCAAGCTCGGCTGTGCCCGCATGACGGCACGGCTGAGAAGCGGCTCGGCATCACTCCGAGCGGCCGGGACAAAGCCCTTTCCGCTTTTGAAATGCTGAGCGCCGAGTTGGGATACGGCGCTACCGACTGCACTATCGAGATCGATTCCAACATCCCGGTGGCGAAGGGCTATGCCAGCTCCACCGCGGACATCCTGGCCACCGCTCAGCTCTGCATACGCAGCCGCCACCCGGAGACCCCGGAGCCGGTCGTGCATGCTCTGGCGCTCTCCGTGGCCCGGCAGCTGGAGTACGGCGACTACCTCCTGCACCCCGGAGTCGCGGCCTGCGCCCAGCGCTCCCATCGGCTCCTGACCGCCTACCGCACGGACCTGCGCTGGACCCTCGTCGGCGTCGACGAGGGCGGCTGGGTGCGCACCGAGGAGTTCCACCAGGAGAGCCCCGAGGACCTGGGCAAGGCGCGCGTCTACGCGGAGCTCTTCGCGCAGCTCGACACCGCCCTGCGGGCCGACGACTACGCGGCCGCGGCCGAAGTCGCCTCCCGCAGCGCCGAGTTGCACAACGACCGGCTGCCCAAGAAATCCCTGGAGGACCTGCGGCGGATTCAGCGCGACCTGGGCGCCCTGGGCGTCTGCGTCGCGCACAGCGGAACCCTCGCGGGGCTCATCTTCTCCCGCCACCAGCCGGACCACGACCTGCGGGTCCGGGAATGCCGCGCGGAGCTGGAGTCCTGCGGATACAGCAGCGAGACGTTCACCCTGAAAGAGGCCCAGCGTTGACGACCAGCACCACCAGCACGGCTCCGGAGCCGGGAGCCGCTCCCGAGCCGGCCGCGCAGGCCGCGAGCCCGCCCCGTACCCGGTCCCAGGCCCACTACCAGGGCATGGTGCTGCTCGCCGTGTGCTGCCTGGCCCTGGGCGGGGTGTTCGTACGGATCAGTGAGATCGGCCCGGTCGCGACCGGTGCGTACCGCTCGCTCTTCGCCGTCCCGCTGCTCCTCGGGATGTCCGTCGCCCTGTCCCGGCACGCGACCAGGACGGCCAAGGACGGCCGGGACCCGGGGACGGGCGCCGCCCCGGCCAAGCAGGCCAGGGTGACGCCGCGCGACCGCCTCCTGATCGTGCTCGGCGGGCTGTTCCTCGCGGCCGACCTGTGCCTGTGGAACATCTCGTTCCTCTACACCTCGCTGGCCGAGGCCAATCTCCTGGCCAACCTCGTGCCGTTCATCATCGCCCCGCTGATGTTCTTCCTCTTCGGGGACCGCATTCCGTGGAAGCTGCTCTTCCCCGCGCTGCTGGCGCTCGGCGGCCTCTACATCCTCGTCATTCTGGGCACCGGCCTCGACCCGGAGCACCTGCGCGGTGACGTACTCGCCCTGCTGACCGCCGTGTTCTACGCGCTGTTCCTCGTCGTGGCCAAGGGCCTGCGCGAGCGCTACGAGGCGACCCGCATCATGGCCACCCTGAGCCTGGCGTGCGCCGTGGCCTGCTTCGTGGTCGCCGCGGTCCTCGGCGAGCGCCTGTGGCCGACGACGGTCAAGGGCTGGCTGGTGCTGATCGCGCTCGCCGTGACCTCCCAGGTGCTCGGGCAGACCCTCATGGCGCACGCGGTGAAGTTCCTGCGGCTGCAACTGGCCGCCGTCTACGTGCTGCTCCAGCCGGTCGCCGCGGCCGTGTACGGCTTCGTCCTGTTCGGCCAGGAACTCAGCCCGATCCAGCTGGCGGGCATCGCCATCCTCCTCATCTCGATCTTCTGGGCCAAAAACCTTCTGGAGGGCCGCTCATGACCGTCGGGCACATCACCGCCGCGCCCCCGGACCGCGTCGACCCCTACGCCGTCCTCGACGGGCTCAGCCAACTGACCACCCTCACCGCCGGCCGCCTCGGCGACACCCGGCTCGTGCTGCGCGCCGTCCACGGCAGCCCCGCCACCGAAACCAGCTTCAAGTCGATCCTCGGCCTCGGCCTGCTGCTCCTGGCCAGGGAGCGCGGCCTGCTCGCCGAGGGCCAGCCGGTGATCGAGTCCACGTCCGGGTCGCTGGGCCTGGGCCTCGCCGCCGCGGGCCGCTTACTCGGCCACGAGGTCCACCTGGTGTCCGACCCCGGCATCCCGGCCGTGACCCGGCGCAAGATCGAGCTGGCGGGCGGCGTGCTGCACCTCGCGCCCGCGCCGCACCCCGTGCTCGGCTTCCAGCAGGCCCGGGACGACCTCCTGCAACAGCTGCGGACGGAACACCCCGACTACTACTGGACCAACCAGAACGACAGCCCGCTCAACCCCGAGGTCTACACCCGCTGGGTGGTCCCCCACCTCGTGCGCACCCTGGACTTCGCGCGCATCGCCGCCGGCATCTTCTGCGTCGGCAGCGGCGGCCACTTCTCCGCGCTGTCCGCCATGCTGGAGGCCGAGGGCATCCGCTCCTACGTCGCCGACCGGCACGGCTCCATCACCTTCGGCGGCGACCCCGCCCCCAGCATCCTGCGGGGCACCGGCAATCAGAACCGCATACCGGCCGTCATCGACTCCGCCCGGGACCGCGTGACCGGGGTGTTCGAGGTGTCCGACGCCGAAGCCTGCGCCGGCGTCCAGGAGTTGGCGGCCCGCGGGATCAGCGTGGGCGGCTCCTCCGGCGTCTGCTACATGGGAGCCCGCCGGCTCGCCGCCGCGCTGGGGCCGAACGCCGAGGGGGAGATCCTCACCTTCTTCGCCGACCGCGGCGAACTCTATGGCACCACGCTACTGAACTGGGGAGACAGCAGTGATTGAAGCCGCCCTGTGGAGCTCTTGCCCGCCCACCAAGCAGCTTTTCCACCACGACCCTTACGCGACCACGGGCACCGCGACGGTCCTGCAGGTCAGTGACCGCTACGCGATCTTCGACCAGTCCGTCTTCTACGCCGAGTCCGGCGGCCAGGTCGCCGATCAGGGGACCGTCAACGGGCAGCGCGTCATCGACGTGCAGAAGGCCGGTGGCCGCCCGTTCCAGTTGCCCAACGGGGAAGTCGCCACCATCGAGGCGGTGTTCTACCACGAGTTCGCGGAGCCCTGTGCCCTCACCGTGGGCGAGCAGGTCACCATGGAGATCGACTGGGAGCGGCGGCTGCACAACATGCAGATGCACACCCTGGCGCACTTCCTCTTCCACGCGACCGGCGAGTACCTGGAGTCCCAGGGCCTGACCCGGTCGACGCGCGGCTGCCACATCAGCGACAGCTCCGCCCGCTTCGACTTCAGCTGCGCGATTCCGACGGACGTCGTCCCCGGCATCCAGGAGCGCATCGTGGACCTGCTGGCCGACTCCCCGGAGGCGACCGTCGACCCGCTGCCCGGCACGCAGGACGTCTTCGTGTGGCGCTCGGGAGACCTGGAGATCCCCTGCGGCGGTACGCACGTCCGCCACCCCAAGGAGATCCAGGGCACGGTGACCGTGCGCCGCCGCACCAAGGGCAAGGGCGGCACCCGGCTCTACATCGAACTGGACCGGAATGCCGAATGACCTCCGCGCGGCGCGGGCACAGGAGCCCGTGGTCCGCTCCGCTCGTCCGGCCTCCCCGGTGCACCTGCCGGAGCGGCCGCGCTTCATCAACGATCTCGACGTGCTGCGCGCCCGTCGCACCCTGAAGTGGCAGCTCGGGCCGGACACCCCCGACCGCATCTGCCTCGGCGTCGCCGAAATGGACCTGTATCCCCCGGAGTTCCTGCGCTCCGCCCTGGTCGAGGCGCTCGGCCTCGGTGAGACCGGATACGGCCTGCCCGAGGCGCAGGAGGCGGCGTGCGGGCGCTATCTGTCCGCCCACCATGACGCCGGCGTCGCCGGACTGCGCTGCACCACGGACGTGCTGACGGGGCTGCGCACCCTGATGCGGTCCGGTCTGGCGCCGGGAAGCCCCGTCATCGTCGAGACGCCGGTGTACGGCGATCTGTTCACGGTGGTCCGCGAGGCGGGCCTCGAACCGGTGGCCGTGCCCCTGCTCCGCACCGGGGCGCAGTGGCAGCACGACTGGGCGGCCCTGGCCACCGCGGCCCGGGAGGGCGCCCGGGGCTGGATCGTGTGCCAGCCGCACAACCCGGTCGGACGGGCCTGGACCCTTCCGGAGATGTCGCAGGCCATCGCGGTGTGCCGGGAGCACGACCTGCTGTTGCTCGCCAATGAGGTGCACATTCCGCTGGGCATGCCCGGTCGTGCGATGCCCTCGGCGTTCGCGGACACCGCCATCCACGGGGTACGCGCCTTCGGCCTCACCTCCGCGTCGAAGGCGTTCAACGTTCCCGGGCTGAAGAGCGCCACCGTCTACGGCTCCGAGCGCTCCGCGGCAGCCCTCGCCGACCTGCCGCAGAGCCTCCTGGGGCGCCCGGGCAGCCTCGGCGCCGTCGCCACCGTCGCCTGCTACGGGCCGGAGGGCGTCGCGTGGCTGCGCACCCTGCGCGAGGAACTCGCCGAGCGCATACGGCTCGTCCTCGACGAACTGGCGAGCCTGCCCGTGCGGGTCTCCGCGACCGCCCCCGAGGCCACGTACCTGGTGTGGGCCGAGGCCGACGGGGAGCGGGACGCGCGCCGGTTCGCCGAGGCGCTCGACACGAGCGGCATACACGTCCTCGCCGGGGAGAGCTTCGGCGGGACGGCGTTCGACCGCTGCTTCCGCCTCAACGCGGCAAGCCACCCGGCCGTCCTGCGCACGGCCTTCGCCCGGCTGCGCGCCGCCCTCCGCTGAGCGGAGGCAGGCACGGGCCCGGCCGCCGCCCAGCGGACGTACGCACGGGCCCCCGCGGCATCCTGACCCTGAGGCCGGACGCGAACGGGCCGTGTCCACCACCCCCGTGACGGGAGGGCGGACACGGCCCGGTGAGCCGGTGGCGGGCGGGTCAGGTGTTGCCGCGACCGCGTTCCTCGGCCTCGGCCTCGGCCTGCTTGGCCTGGACCTCGGGGTCGAGCGCGGCGCCCTCGCTGCCGTCGACCGCGCTCAGCCGGCGGCGGTCGCTGACCTCCGTCGGAGCCGGCGGCTCGACCAGCCAGTCCGGGTTGGCCTGCTTGTCCCACCACTTCCAGGCGGCCATCGCACCGCCGGCCAGGATGCCCAGCACGGTGAGGCGCTTGGCGAGCTTGCCGCACTTGGCCCGCCGGCTGTGCTTCTTCTGGAGCTTGGCGATCTCCTTGGCCGTCACCTGGCCGCGGAGTGCGGCGAGCGCGGCGGTGCCGCGCGCGAGGGCCTCCTCGCGGACCGGCTCGGCCGCGGCGCGCGCGCTGGTCACGGCGTTCTCCAGCCGCGGTGCCGTGTAGTCGGCCGCCTGGCGGGCGGCCTTGCGGGTCCGCCGCGCCGCCCGGGTCGCCGCTGCGTCCACCTTGGGCGGCAGGGTGCCCCGGGCGTGCTCGAACCGGGGCTGCAGATGGGCGTCGTACTGCACGCGCGCCTGGTGGGCGGCCTCGGCCACCTTGGGAGCCGCTCGGGTACGAGCCTCGTGAGCGAAGTGCACGGCGGCGTCCTTGGCCGTACCGGCATACGGAGCCACCACCTCCGCGGCGTGCCGCACGCTGTCCCTGGCCGTACCGGTCGCGGCGCGCACGCTGTCCTTGCGGGTCACGGGATCCTCCTCCTCGGTGGCATGTCCGGGGCTAGGGGGGTTGGTCCCCCGTGTCTGCTGTATCGCCTGTCCACCCGTTTGAAGATCATGCCCGCTCAGACGTCATACGGCATGTGCGAGCGGGCATCCGGGTCATTGCGGACCTTCCGGAGCCTTGTTGACGACAATGCCACGGTTTGCCGCTTCAGGCGCATGAAATCCGTACGAAGGCCGTCAAGAGTCCGCGGTCGGATGACCGGAGAACATGCAGCGCACGCCACGGACGGGAGCGGTCGCCGGGCGCCGGCGCACAGCGCCGCGCAGGGCATCGAAGGTGCCGCGGAGACGGCGGCCGGGCGGCGGGAAAGAGTGGCGCACGGCCCGACAGGGGTGAGGTCGGGCGACGGGCGGGCCGGTCCATGCGAGGATCGTGAACCGTCAGTGCAGACTTATGGAAGGTAGATCGTGGCTGAGCAGCTCTACGCCACCCTGAAGACGAACCAGGGCGACATCGAGATTCGGCTTCTGCCGAACCATGCACCCAAGACGGTCAAGAACTTCGTCGAGCTCGCCAACGGCGAGCGGGAGTGGACCCACCCGGCGACGGGCAAGAAGTCCACGGACCGCCTGTACGACGGCACCGTCTTCCACCGGGTGATCAGTGGCTTCATGATCCAGGGCGGCGACCCGCTCGGCAACGGCACCGGTGGCCCCGGCTACGAGTTCGGGGACGAGTTCCACCCCGACCTGGCCTTCAACAAGCCGTACCTGCTGGCCATGGCCAACGCCGGCCCCGGCACCAACGGCTCGCAGTTCTTCATCACCGTCGGCGCGACGGCCTGGCTGACCGGCAAGCACACCATCTTCGGTGAGGTCACCAACGACGCGAGCAAGAAGGTCGTCGACGCGATCGCCGGCACCCAGACCAACCCGCGCACCGACCGTCCGGTGCAGGACGTCGTCATCGAATCGGTGCTCATCGAGACCCGCTGAGCTGCGTCTTGTGCCCCGGCCCGCGCCGGGGAACCATTGCGCCCCGCCCGGTCGTACATCAGGCGGGGCGCGACGCTCGTCCGGAGCCGGGCGGGAGGGCGAGCGACGGGCGCCCGGACGGAGAAGAGGACGAGGGGATCGATGGACCAGGTGCCAGGCAGCCCACAGGAGCCGCGGGACGCGCAGGGCGACGACGGCCTGCCGGGCTGCTTCCGTCATCCGGACCGCCCGACCGGCATCCGCTGCACCCGCTGTGACAAGCCCATATGCCCGGAGTGCATGATCAGCGCCTCGGTCGGCTTCCAGTGCCCGGACTGCGTACGCAGCGGCAGCGGCACCGGCCGTGCGTCGCAGACGACGGCGCCGCGCACGATCGCGGGCGGCACGATCGCGGCCGACCCCCGGCTGATCACCAAGATCCTGCTGGGCCTCAACATCGCCGTCTTCGTCGCCGTGATGGCGACCGGCGGTGCGCTGAGCCCGCTGGTCAACCAACTCGACCTGGTCGGCCTCGCCTCCGAACCGGGCCGGTACCAACTCGTCGGCGTCGCCGAGGGCGAGTGGTACCGCCTGCTGACCGCGATGTTCCTGCACCAGCAGATCGCGCACATCGCGTTCAACATGCTCTCGCTGTGGTGGCTGGGCCCGCCCCTGGAGGCGGCGCTCGGCCGGGCGCGGTTCATCGCGCTCTATCTGCTCGCCGGCCTGGGCGGCAGTGCCCTCTCGTACTTCCTCGCCGCGCAGAACCAGCCCTCGCTGGGTGCCTCCGGCGCGATCTTCGGGCTCCTCGGTGCGACCGCCGTCCTGCTGCGCCGGCTGCGGTACGACATGAAGCCGGTGCTGATCCTGCTCGGCCTCAACCTCGTCTTCACGTTCCTGTGGCCGAACATCGCCTGGCAGGCGCATGTGGGCGGCCTGGTCGTGGGCGCCGCGGTGGCGTTCGGGATGGTGCATGCGCCGCGCGACCGACGGACCCTGGTGCACGTCGCGACCTGCGCGGTGACGCTGCTCGCGATCGGCGCCGTGGTGTGGGTACGGACCCTGCAGCTCGTGGGCTGAGGAGTCCGTACCGCACGTTGTCCACAGTGCGTGGCCGATCTTGTGCATGCGGTGCGGAACTCTCCTTCCGCACCGCGCTGACCTGCGTTTCCCCAGTCGGGGCAGGGGGAGACGTGGTCCGAAGGGAGGAGTCGCCGATCACACCGGCGTCAACCTCCCGAGGGTTATCCACAGATCTTCTGAAGTTTTCCCCGGCTGTGGATAACCGTGTGGATGGCCTTGGGCAGGGCTTGCGCTACTTCCACTGGGTGGATACGCCGAAGCCCACCGCGATGAAGCCGAAGCCGCAGACGATGTTCCAGTTGCCCATGGCCCCGATCGGCAGACTGCCCTCGGACACATAGAACGTCACGATCCACACCAGCCCGATCAGGAACATCGCCAGCATCAACGGCGCCACCCAGCCACGGCCTGAGTTCATCTTCAGGTTGGTGGTCTTCGCCGGAGGCGGCGTGAAGTCGTCCTTCTTGCGGATCCGTGACTTCGGCACGAGGAACTCTCCTGTCGATGCGCTGCTCCCCCGCTCTCGTCCGTGCTCGAGCGGGCGGTGCCCCCATCCGCGGGGAGGTACGAGGTGTGCGCCGGGGCGCGGATGCGGTGGGGAGCGGATTCCTTTCCCGGGCGTCCGTTAGCGTAGTGCTTCCGAGGCGCCGTAAGGAGTAAGGGTACGTTGAGCAATTCCGCTGACTCCCCCGATCGCCCCGCCCGTTCCCGCCTGCGGCCTGTGCGTCTTCTCACCCTGATCGTCTTCGCGCTCGCCGGGCTGCTGTTCTGGCTGAGCTTCGACACCGCACGGGGCACGAATCTGCGCTCGGACGACTCGATGCTGCGGCTGTCCGACCTCATCCAGGAACGCAGCCACAAGAACGGCTCCCAGGACGAAACCAACGCCACGCTGCGCGCCGAGGTCGACGCCCTCGCCCAGCGCGACAACGGAAACTCCAAGGCCGAGGAGGCCAAGCTCAAGGCGCTGGAGAAGAACGCCGGCACCAAGCCGGTCAAGGGCCAGGGCGTGACGGTCACGCTCACCGACGCCCCGCCGAACGCCACCGCCAAGATCCCCGGCATCCCCGAGCCGCAGCCCAACGACCTGGTCATCCACCAGCAGGACCTGCAGGCCGTGGTGAACGCCCTGTGGCAGGGCGGCGCCAAGGGCATCAAGGTCATGGACCAGCGGCTGATCTCCACCAGCGCGGTGCGCTGCGTCGGCAACACCCTGATCCTCCAGGGCCGGGTCTACTCCCCGCCGTACAAGATCACCGCCGTGGGCGACCGCGAGGCGCTCACCAACGCGCTGACCGCCTCCCCCGCCATCCAGAACTACCTCCAGTACGTGAACGCCTACGGCCTGGGCTGGAAAGTCGACCAGCACGAGGCGGTGACTCTGCCCGGCTACTCCGGCACAGTGGATCTCCACTACGCACAGCCTGTGAAGCCGTAGCCGCGCCCCCCGGGGCAGCGGGGAGGGGCGGGGCCGGATGACGCTGCGGGGCGGGACGACGGCGCGGTGGATCGTACGGACGCTCAGCGAAACCTCTGTCACCGTGGGCGCGCTCATCGTGCTCTTCGTGGTCTATCTCCTCTTCTGGACCGGCGTACGGGCCGACAGCGCCATGGACGGCGAGATCGGCAGGCTCCAGGACCGGTGGTCCACGGGCTCGGTCCCCGCTCCCGGCCCCACCC